>CAWIHJ010000108.1:0-10310 GCA_963835795.1 uncultured Gammaproteobacteria bacterium | reverse complement strand
TTGCAGGAGGAAGGATCAGTGGAAGGTTTTCAAATGCTGTCGTCCAGTCTGCCGTCGCTCGCGCGTCAGGCTGAAAACGCTGCCCTGGTCGGCCAGTTGTACGACCGTCAACTGGCAGCGATGTTCACCCGCATCCAGTTGCCAGAAGCGCGCATCAACGCAGCGCAGGCGGCGTTCGAGCAGGCAGGGTCGAAGCGCTTGCATCCCGCCGACTGGCGGCAACTGGAGGGGAGTGAGTCCCGACAGAACCTGTTGGTGGCAGAGGACGCAGGATCTGCGGCCACGGCGATTCGCTTCAGCGGCGAATTGTCGGCGCAAGGCATGCGGCGCCTGGCACAACTGGCCGCAAGCACCCCGGGCCTGCGCGTGATCGATCGCGTGCAAACCATTTCCGCATTGCTGGGCAAATACCGAGTCCAGGTTGCCGCCTGGGTAATGTTCGCCTATCTCCTGGTGCTGGGTGCGTTGTTGTTTCGTTATCGGCGCGAATTGTGGCGTATAGTGTTACCGCCCCTGGCGGCTTCACTGATTACACTGGCGATCCTGGTGGAATTGCAGGCGGGCATAAATTTATTTCATTTAATGGCGCTGATCCTGGTGCTTGGAATCGGGCTCGACATGGGAATTTTTCTCGCGGAAACCAATGAAACCTCGCATACCTGGCTTGCCGTATCCTTGTCCGCATTTACCAGTCTACTGGCATTTGGCCTGCTGGCGGTGAGCGCTACGCCGGTGTTGCATCACTTTGGACTTACCGTTGCGCTCGGTCTGTCGCTGGTGTGGTTGCTGGCGCCGTTGATGCGGCGATTTTGACGGTGTCTATCTCACGGGTTGAGTTTTAATGTCTGAAAATCTGCATTCGTATGACGTCGTTGTCATAGGTGCCGGGCCCTCCGGCACGGTGGCGTCGGCATTGCTCAATCAACAGTCGCATCGCGTGCTGGTACTGGAGCGCGAGCATTTTCCGCGCTTTTCGATTGGTGAGAGCCTGCTGCCGCAATGCATGGCATTCCTCGAACAGGCGAAGATGCTGGAGGCCGTGCAAGCCGGCAATTTTCAGTTCAAGAACGGCGCGGCTTTCTACCATGGTGAACGCACCGAGTGTTTTGATTTCAGCGAGAAGTTTACCTCCGGCTGGGGAACCACCTACCAGGTTCAGCGCGCCCGATTTGACAAGATTCTGGCCGACGAAGCGCAGGTCCAGGGTGTCGAAATTCGTTTTGGCCATCAATTGACGGCATTCGAATCGACGCTGGGTGGCGCCCGCCTGACGGTACAGGAGGATAACGGTAGCAGTTACCAGGTCGATGCGGGTTTCGTGCTCGACGCCTCGGGTTTCGGACGGGTGCTACCGCGTTTGCTCGACCTGGAGGAGCCTTCGCGCATGGAAACGCGTAGCGCATTGTTTACCCACATTTGTGACCGTATCAGCGATCCCGGTTTTGACCGCAACAAGATCATGATCACGATACATCCACAACTGCAGGATGTCTGGTACTGGCTGATTCCGTTCAGCGACGGGCGCGCGTCGATTGGCGTGGTTGCGCCGACGGAATTGATTGATCAGATGCCGGGCGACAACGCACAGCGTCTGCGAACTCTGGTCGGTGAAGGTGGCAGGCTGGCGCAGTTTTTGCGCGCCGCCGAGTACGACACCGAGGTGCGCAACATCGCGGGTTACTCGGCCGACGTCAAACGCCTGTACGGTGATAATTTTGCGCTGCTCGGCAACGCGGGTGAATTTCTGGATCCGATTTTTTCCTCCGGCGTTACCATCGCGCTCAAGTCGGCAAGCCTGGCGGCGGCAGCGCTGGATAGACAGTTAAAGGGCCTGCAACCTGACTGGGAGCAGGAGTTTGCGGCACCGCTGCGCGAGGGCGTTAATACCTTTCGTGGTTTTGTCGACAGCTGGTACGACGGACGCCTGCAAGACATCATCTTTGCCAGCAACAGGAACGACAAGGTAAAGCGGATGATTTGCTCGATCTTCGCCGGCTATGCCTGGGACCAGGACAATCCGTATGTCAAGAATGGAGCGCGCATCGACACGCTCGCCGAGATATGTCGCACGCGCTGAATCTGCCTGCGGTCGTGTTGGCATTGTCGCTGCTTTCGAGCTGCAGCGCGCAGCAAGCGATGCTGCCGACCCCCGGGGAGCTCAGGTTGTTACCGCCCGCCGAGGGCAATGCGGAGGTGCTGCTAAAGCAAAAAGTCACGATGCTGGCCGGGCAACGCGAACAGCAATTTCTCACGGTCGCGCGATTCGATCGCCGGCACCTCAAATTGGTAGTGCTGCTGCCCAGCGGTCAACGCCTGCTGACACTCGATTACGATGGCGAAGAACTGCGGCAGCAAAAGGACCTGGCCATCGATTTACCGGGCAGGGAAATCCTGGCCATCATGCAATTTGCCAACTGGCCGGAAACATCGTTGCGCAGGCATTATCTCGAAGCCGACGGCTGGCGCGTGCAAGTGACCCCCGCCGAGCGTCGCTTGTTGACCGACTCCGGTGTCGCTCTTAGTATTGGCTACCGACCGCGGGAATGGCTCATCCACAACCACCAGAAGAACTATCGCGTGATCGTTGAAACGCTCGAGAAAACCGAATTATGACCCAGGGCTGCTATCTGAATGCGCTCGGTATTCTCTGTGCGGCGGGCGATTCGGTCGCTGCGGTGGAGCGTAATTTGCGTTCTGCAAAGCCCGCGCTGGTGAGTATGAATGCCTTCGGTGCCGGTCGTGTCGTGCCGCTCGGTATGTATCGCGGTGAGCTACCGGATTTACCGCTTACCCACCCCAAATGGCAAAGCCGTAATAACCAGTTCGCGCTGGCTGCATTGCGGCAGATTGATGACCAGGTGGCCGCGGCCATCGAGCGTTACGGTGCCGATCGGATTGCCGTGATTATTGGCACTAGCACATCGGGAATTGCCGAAAGCGAAACGGCCGTAGCTGCGTGGGTGGAGCAAGGCGTGGCGCCGCCCGGTTACGACTACGGCGTGCAGGAAATGGGCGCCTGTGCCCAGTTTGTCGCCGAACTGCTCGGGCTTGGCGGTCCCGTGTATGCCGTTTCCACTGCCTGCTCTTCGGGCGCCAAGGCGCTTGCTGCTGCGCGCCGCTTACTGCAGGCCGGTTTGTGCGACGCAGTCATCGCCGGTGGGGTCGACAGCTTGTGCCATCTGACGGTGATGGGTTTTTCCTCGCTGGAGGCGGTCAGCGACAGGCAATGCAATCCATTCAGCCGCAATCGCGATGGTATCAACATCGGTGAAGGCGCTGCGTTGTTCCTGGTCACCAAAGAGCCACAGGCGGTGCGCCTATGCGGAGTCGGTGAGGGCTCGGATGCGCATCACCTTTCCGCGCCGGACCCGAGTGGTGCGGGTGCCATCCGTTGCATGCAGGGCGCGCTCGACGATGCTGGCCTTGCCGCCGCCGATGTCGATTATGTCAACCTCCATGGAACCGCGACACCATTGAACGACAAAATGGAATCGCAGGCGATGGCGCAGGTGTTCGGTCTCGAAACGGCCTGCAGCTCGACCAAGCCATTTACCGGCCATACGCTCGGCGCCGCAGGCGCTGTCGAAGCCGGTATCTGCTGGATCACCCTGGTCGCCACAGACGGCTGGTTGCCGCCACAGATCTGGGATGGGATTGCCGATCCCCAATTGCCAGCGATCAACCTGGTTGCGCCGCAGGCACAGCCTGGCAAGGCTGTGCGGCGTGCGCTCAGCAACAGCTTTGCCTTTGGTGGAAATAATATCGCCCTGCTGCTGGAGCGCGTCACGTGAAAAGTCGCTACAGCGTTGCCGAACTGGTACCGCATTCGGGCAAGATGAGCCTGTTGACTGGCATCCTGGCCTACGGCGATGGCTGGTTGCAGGCCGAGGTTGAGATTACCCGCGAGTCGATGTTTGCCGATGCACAGGGCGTACCAGCCTGGATCGGTCTCGAATACATGGCCCAGGCGATTGCCGCCTATTCGGGGTTGCAGGAGCGCCTCCACGGTGGCAAGCCAAAAATCGGATTTCTGCTGGGATCACGAAAATATTTGTGTAATGCTGAGCGTTTTCATATTGGACAGAAATTACGCTTGAAAGTGTATCCCGAAATACTGGGCGATAATGGCCTGAACGTTTTCAAATGTGAACTGCAAGGCGAAGCTGTCAGTGCCAGCGCGTTAGTCAACGTGTTTCAACCCGACGACGCCGATGCATTTTTACGCGAAGTGGCACAATGACCGAGACCATCCTGGTGACTGGTTCCAGTCGGGGTATCGGTGCCGGGATCGCCTGGCGACTGGCCAACGATGGCTATGACCTGGTATTGCACTGTCGCGGCAATCGTTCGCGGACAGAAGCGCTGCAGGCGCAGATTCGTGGCCTCGGCCGAGAGGCTCGCGTATTACAGTTCGATATTTCCGATCGTGAGCAGTGCCGCGAAGTGCTGGAGGCTGACGTCGAGCAATACGGCGCCTGCTACGGCGTGGTTTGCAACGCCGGGATTGCCAGGGACAACGCTTTTCCTGCGATTCCCGGTGAAGAATGGGACGAGGTACTGCGCACCAACCTGGATGGCTTTTACAATGTATTGCATCCACTCATCATGCCAATGATCCGTCGTCGTCAGCCCGGCCGTATCGTCACGCTGTCTTCGGTTTCGGGAATCATGGGTAATCGTGGGCAGGTCAATTACAGCGCGGCCAAGGCTGGCATAATCGGTGCCAGCAAAGCGTTGGCGGTTGAACTCGCCAGGCGCAGGATAACCGTCAATTGCGTGGCGCCGGGTTTGATCGACACCGAAATGACGGCAGAAGTGCCGCTGGACGAAGCCCTCAAGATGATCCCCATGCAACGCGTGGGCAAGGTGGAGGAGGTGGCGGCCACTGTCAGTTTTTTAATGTCGGCAGACGCGGCCTATATTACGCGCCAGGTGATTTCGGTGAATGGGGGAATAATTTGATGCCACGTGTCGTCGTCACGGGCATGGCCGGTATTTCGCCGATTGGCGATAACTGGGAAACAGTCCGCGCGCGCCTTCTGCAAATGAAAAATGGCATTACGCGCATGGACGACTGGGATCAATACGCAGATCTCAATACCCGCCTGGCAGGGCCGGTGACTGATTTTGTGATGCCCGATCACTATCGGCGCAAGGACTTGCGCAGTATGGGGCGTGTAGCGCAACTCGCTGTGCGCAGTGCCGAAAGGGCACTGGAGGATGCCGACCTGTTGGGTGCCGAAGAACTGAAAAATGGTCGAACCGGGGTCGCCTTCGGTTCCTCGACCGGCGATACCCCGGCCACCCAGGATTTTGCCAGCATGCTGTGGCAGGGTCCCCAGGGAGGCCTCAATGCCAATTCGTACATCAAGATGATGGCGCATACCTCGCCGGTCAATATCGGCGTGTATTTCGGCCTGCGCGGGCGCGTCTATACCACCTCAAGTGCCTGTACCTCCGGAAGCCAGGGTATCGGTTACGCCTATGAGGCCGTCAAGCGTGGGCAACAGGACATGATGGTCGCGGGCGGTTGCGAAGCCCTGTGCCCGACTGAGGCCGCAGTGTTCGATACGCTGTATGCCACCAGCGTGCGCAATGACGAAGCCCATTTATCGCCGCGCCCATTTGATCGTGATCGCGACGGGCTGGTAATTGGTGAGGGCGCCGGCACGCTGATTCTGGAGGAGCTTTCACATGCGCAGGCCCGCGGCGCCAGAATTCATGCGGAACTGGTTGGGTTTGGCAGCAATTCGGACGGAACGCACGTTACCCGGCCGTCATCGGAGACCATGGAAGTGGTCATGCGCCTGGCGCTCGAGGATGCGCAGTTGTCGCCCGAGGCAATCGGCTACGTCAGCGCGCACGGCACGGCCACGGATCGTGGCGACATTGCGGAAAGCCAGGCGACCTCACGCTTGTTTGGGCGCAGGATGCCGATCAGCGCCTTCAAGAGTTTTACCGGGCACACCCTTGGCGCCTGTGGTGCGCTGGAAGCCTGGGTGGCAATCGAAATGATGAACCGAAACTGGTTTCACGCCACGGTGAATCTCGACAACGTGGATCCGCAATGTGGCGAACTCGACTACATCATGGGTGTTGGGCGAACCATTGATACCGAGTACGTGATGACCAACAATTTTGCCTTCGGCGGGATAAATACCTCGCTGATTTTTAAACGGTGGATCTGAGTCAGGAGTTGTTGAAATGAAATTTATGCACCGAGTGGCCTGGTTAATCTTGATGCTGCTTCCAGGGCAGGTGTCGGCTTCTGAAACCGCCGATGAAATGATCGACGACAAGCTCAGGATCTTAAGCGGCAGCGATGAGTCTGCCCAGATTGAAATGCTGCAACGCCTGCAGTGGTCGGGTCTCACGGATGAACGCCTGTTCGACCGGATTGCCGATATCCCCGAAAGTGAGTATCGCAACGAGGATATGAGCAGGAGCGAATATAACCTGTTGTCGCACCGGGTGCGTGCGCTGGGTTACAGCGGCAACGAAAAGTATCGAAGCTTGCTCAAAGTCATCCAGGCTGAAGGGGGGTATCGCAGGCTGCGCGGACATGCCGAGAAAGCCCAGGCCGACCTGGGTCGCTTTCACCGCTGGAACCAGATGCTGGCTAACAGCGATTTCAGCGTCAGCGGCAAGAGTTACGAGGTCACCACCTATATGAAAATGCTGCATATCGACGATCCCGCAGTGCAGCGCCTGGCGGCGCGCGCAACCTACGATGAACTTCAGCAGGATGCCGATCTATTGGCCAGGATTGCCGCGAATCTGAAAGCCGTTTACCTGCAGGAGGGGTTGTCCGCCGAGGCCCAGGATACGGCGGCCTGGTACATCAAGGCGCTGTACCGCAATGCGCTGGGTAAAAACCAGGATCTATTGAAGGCAGTGGCGCAGAATACACCCTATAAGAAAATCAGGAAATACGCCCTCAAATACTCGCAATAGCCTGTAGAACCTGCTGGCGGTGATCGGTAATCAAGCCTGACAAGGGCGGGCTGCTCGCGTATTATCCTGCGCAGGGCCGAAGTGACGCGGGCCGGATCAGGCTGCTGCTTTTAACCGGCTGACCAGACGCGGCAAACCAGGCCACACACGGATGCATCTTTTAAACGGCACTTTATTATCGCGAGGGATGAAGATGAATAGACAAATTATTAATTTATTGTGCAGCGGCTTGCTGCTCACTGCAGTCAGTTTCCCGGCACAGGCGGGCGGCTGGTTTCTCGGTGGCGGTCTGGTCAGTGTGAGTTTCGAGGACGACCTGAAAGAAGTCGATCGTGGCCGGGGTCTGACCTTCAGTGGAGGCTATCAATTCGACGACTTGATGTCGGCCGAGATTCTCGCCGGTTTCTCTGTGCATGATGAGGCTGGCCTCAAGGATGACGTGGTGCAGTTCAGTATTCTGGGCGGTGCCAAGTTTTCCGTGGGGGCTGACAAGTTCCGCCCTTACGGGGTAGTCGGGATCTCACTGAACACTGTTGCAATGGGTGATCTGGACGACCTGGAAGACGATGAAGATTTTGACATGTTCGATGAAATTGATGGGATCGGTATCTATTTTGGGTTCGGTGCTGATATTTTTGTCGCCAGGAGCCATGCCATAAATATTGGTTTTCGTAGCAATCGCTGGAATGGCAAGGGCGATGGCCTCGATCTCGATGTGCGTACTGATATGTTTAGCCTCGCCTACAACTACTATCTCTAGGATAAGGATTGTCTTACCGCTACGCCGCGCTTCATCCTGCATATTGTGGGTGCCAGGCGGAAGTACCGGTGCCGAGGCTATGCTTAATCGACGTATTCCGACGTGAGCCTTAACCAGGCTCAATCCCGAATCGCAGGGCAGAATAAAACCTGGCTGATTACCGGCGCGGCTGGTTTTATTGGTTCGCACCTGCTCGAACAATTGCTGCTGCTCAACCAACGCGTGGTGGCCGTCGATAATTTTTCGACGGGATCGCGTCTCAACCTGGAATCCGTGCGCCAGGGTGTTGGCGTCGAGCGCTATCGCGACAACTGCCGGTTCGTGGAAGGCGACTTGCGAGATTTTAGCGTTTGCGAAAAGCTGTGCCAGGGCGTCGATTATGTTTTGCACCAGGCCGCTTTGTGTTCGGTTTCCCGATCGCTGGAATTTCCACTGGAAGCGCATGACAACAACCTCACGGCAACTTTGAACCTGATGTGGGCCAGTGCGCGCAGCGAAGTGGAACGGTTTGTCTATGCCTCGAGTTGCGCCGTCTACGGTGACCTGCCCTCACTGCCGCATCGCGAAGAACTCACCGGTGAACCCATGTCACCTTATGCGGTGGGCAAGATAGCCGCGGAACGCTACGCCAAAAATTTTTACGACTGCTATCAACTGCCGACGATCGGGCTGCGTTACTTTAATATATTTGGTCCGCGGCAGGCCGTAGACGGTGCCTACGCCGCCGTCGTCCCCTGTTTTGTGCGAGATATCGTCGGCGGTAGTCGCGTGCAGATAAACGGTGATGGCCTGACCAGCCGGGACTTTTGCTTCGTGGATAACGTGGTGCAGGCGAACCTGTTGGCGGCGACCACCGCGGACAGTGACTGTTTCGGTCGCATATTCAACGTGGCCAGCGGCGAACAAATCTCTATCCTGGAGTTGTACCAGTTGATGCGTAGCTATTTTGCGCTGCAGCGACCAGAACTCGAGCCGGGCGCTCCGCGGAACGTGGACTTCAGACCTGGCGATATTCGACATTCGGTGGGTGATATCGCCCGCATAGTGGATTGTCTGGGGTACCGCCCGGCACCTTCGCCACGCGAGGGATTGTCGATAACACTGGACTGGTATCTCGAAAATGGCGCGACCAGGGCCGCCGGATAAGCGTTTCAGCGCAATGCGGGTAAATTCGGGCGCCGCGCTGCTGGCGGCCATCGGGCTGGTGCTGGCGTTCCCGCTGCATGCCGAACACAGGCCGCGATGGGAACTGGGTATCGGCGCTGGCGCGTTGAGTACTCCGCACTATCGCGGCTCAGAATCACGCGCCGATTACCTGGTGCCGTTTCCCTACGGCGTTTATCGCGGCAGCTTTCTGCAGGTCGACCGCGAGGATGGCATTCGCGGCAAACTGTTCAAAGGTAAAGACGTTCACTTTGACCTGAGCCTGGCGGGTAGCGTACCGGTATCCGACACCGATGAGGGTGCGCGTAGCGGTATGGATGGACTCGATCTGTTGATCGAGGTGGGTGCCGAACTGAAGATCAACCTTTGGCGGTCGTCGGATCGTGACCATCGCTTTGGTTTCAACGTACCGCTGCGGGCAGTGTATTCGGTCGGTGATCCGTTGTTTGAATACCAGGGCCTGACACTGTCTCCTTATCTCCATTATCAGATACGCCAGCGCAGCGAGCAGGCGTTGATGCGCTATAGCCTGAGCTTCGGCCCGATTTTCGCAACCAGCCGTTACCACGATTATTTTTACGAGGTGGATACCGAGTTCGTGACGGCCGAGCGCGAGGAGTACCACGCTGACTCGGGTTATAGTGGTAGCCGCATTACGCTATCCGCCGTGCGCCATTTCGGTGAGTTTGTGGTCGGTGCCTTTGCCCGTTATGACTATCTCGGTGGCGCCGTATTTGAAGACAGTCCGTTGGTCGAAACCGACGATTATTTCGTCGTCGGGCTGGTGTTCGGCTGGGTGCTCGGCAAATCAGATACCCGGGTGGAGCATTGATTTCCCGATTTGCCCGTCGGGTCATGTCTGCTCGCCAGGGAAAGATCGCTGGATAGCCTCTCAAGATGATATGTCTGCCAGCATTGCAGAGTAGCGTCCTGTGCGTTAGGCGTTTAACGAATTCAAGCGTTTGACTGCCCGTTGGGCGCGTGCTAACCGGCCTACCAGCACTCGCCAGCCGTGGTTCCTGCTTTGACTCCGGTGCTGTCGTAGGTAATCGACAAACAATCAGTGTCGTTGACCTGGGTGCCGGTAGCGGTCGCGGTTATCAGGTAACAGTTAGCAATGGTGCCTGCAGCGCAGGCGGCTACAGCCAGGTCGTAGTAACCCTCCCGGCTTGTCGTGCTGCCGATACCCAGACCGGTAGCAGCCGATATCTCGGTGGTATAGGTATTGTTCTGGGCGACGAAACGTTCCTGCCGGGCAGCGATGTCCAGCAGGCTGGAATGAGCGTCGGTACGATGCGACCTCAGCACGTAATCCTGGTAGGCGGGCAATGCAATGGCCAACAATATCCCGACAATAACCACCACGATCATCAGTTCAATCAGTGAGAATCCGTTCATGTTGTTATCCATGAGCAACAAACCCCCATTGACA
>CAWIHJ010000107.1:0-4919 GCA_963835795.1 uncultured Gammaproteobacteria bacterium | reverse complement strand
GTTATCTGCTGGAGCCGTTGGTCTTGCTACCGGTGCTGTTCGCCGGCGGCGGATTCAAGTGGGCCGACGCTAGCGACGCGCTGCGGCAACTGGCCGAGGCATTGAACATTCCGGTGGTGGCAACGACCGGCCATGCCGACATCATGCCGCACGATCATCCGCTCTACGCCGGCCAGGCCGGCCCACGCGGCAATCGAGTCGCCAGCGGCCTGACCCGTGACGCCGACCTGATCCTCGCGCTCGGTAATCGTCTCGCGTTCAACTCGACCTTTCACAGCCACGACTACGTCTCGGCGCGCGCCGACATCGTGCAGGTGGATGTCGAGGCGCGCGCCATCGGTCGCTATTTCCCGGTCACCCTCGGCATCCAGGCCGATGCCCGCGAAACCGCATTGGCGCTGCTCGCGGCCGTCGACGGGTTGCAGGGAAACTGGCAGGAATGGCAGGCGCGTTTCCTTGCTGACAAGGCGCAGCTCGCGGCCGAGCGCGCGGCCGAGGCGATGAATGGCACCCAACCGATGTTGCCGACCCGGATACTTGGTGAAATTCGCGCGACGCTGCCGCGCGATGCGATTGTCACGCTCGACACCGGTAACGCCTGCCTGCAGGCGGCCGACCGCCTCGCGCACTATCGCTGCCCCGGCCTGGTCGCACCGCTCGACTTCGGCCTGGTCGGCTTCGCCTATGCTGCCGCCATCGGCGCCAGTGCGGCGGCGCCTGGCCGCCCCGTGATCGCCATCATGGGTGATGGCGGTTTCGGCTTTACCCAGGCCGAGATCAACACCGCCGTCGCCTATAAGCTGCCGGTCATCGCGGTGGTCATCGACAACGGCGCCTGGGGTGCGGAAAAGGCTTACCAGAAAGAATTCTTCGACGGCCGCCTGCTGGGCGCCGAAATCGCCAGCCCCGATTACGCGGCGCTGGCCGAACTCTGCGGCGCCGACGGTTACCGTGCTGCCAGCCCAGGTGAAACCGCAGCCGCACTCGAACAGGCGCTGACACGCGCACGCCCCGCGGTGATTCACGTGCAGGTCGACCGCGAAGCCCTGTCCGCACTGCGCAAGGATTTATTCAAAGCAAAATGACTTCCAAAATGACACGGGAAACAGACGTCATTATTGTCGGTGCCGGCAACGCGGCTTTTTGCGCGGCGCATGCCGCAGTCGAAAAAGGGGCTAGTGTGGTGATGCTGGAACGCGCGCCCGAGGCCGAAAACGGTGGCAACAGCCGTTTCACGGCTGGCGCGATGCGCTTCGCCTACGATGGTGTCGATGACATTCGCGCGTTGTGCCCGGATCTCGCCGAAGCGCAGATCGACATCACCGATTTTGGCAGCTACCCGGAAGGCCAGTTTTACGACGACATGTTTCGCCTCACCCGCTACCGTTCGGATCCGGACCTGTGCGAACGTCTGGTCACCTCGTCGCGCGACACCATGCACTGGATGGCCGGCAAGGGGATTCGCTTCATGCCGATTTACGGGCGCCAGGCCTTCAAGGTCGACGGGCGCTTCAAGTTCTGGGGAGGGCTCACGCTGGAAACCTGGGGAGGCGGACCGGGGCTGGTCGATGCGCACACAGACATCGCGCGCCGCAGTGGCATCGATATCCACTATCAAAGTCGCGTGATCGACCTGCTCTTCGACGGCCACCTGGTCAGTGGCGTGCGCGTCAAGGTGGCCGGGGAAATCTTCGAAGTGCGCGCTAAATCGGTCATTCTGGCCGCCGGTGGTTTTCAGGCCAACCCGGAATGGCGCACGCGCTACCTCGGCCCGGGCTGGGAAATGGCGCGCGTGCGTGGCTCGCGCTTCAACACCGGCGACGGTATCCGCATGGCGCTCGATGTCGGCGCCGCGGCTTTCGGCAACTGGTCGGGCTGCCACGCCGTCGGCTGGGATTACAACGCGCCCGAGTTCGGCGATCTCGAGGTCGGCGACAGCTTCCAGAAGCACTCTTACCCCTGGGGTGTCATGGTGAACGCCCGCGGACAGCGTTTCGTCGATGAAGGTGCCGACTTTCGCAACTACACCTATGCCAAGTATGGCCGCAAGATACTGGAGCAACCCGACCAGTTCGCCTGGCAGATCTTCGACGCCCAAGTCAGCAAGCTGTTACGCGACGAATATCGCATTCGCCGCGTGACCCGGGTAGCCGCGGATACGCTCGATGAACTGGCGGATAAAATGGAAAATGTGAACAAGGGGAGCTTTCTCGCCGAAATCGAAGGCTACAACCAGGCCGTCATGCGTGACGTCGCCTTCGACCCCAACATCAAGGATGGGCGCGGCACGCAGGGCCTTGCGATCAACAAATCCAACTGGGCCAACCCGATCGACTCGCCGCCCTACGAGGCCTACCAGGTGGGATGCGGCATCACCTTCACCTTTGGCGGCCTGCGCATCGACGCCGACAGCGGCCAGGTGCTGGATACCGATCTCGCGCCAATCCCCGGACTCTACGCCGCCGGCGAACTCGTTGGTGGCGTGTTTTACTTCAATTACCCGGGCGGCACCGGCCTGATGTCCGGTTCGGTGTTCGGCCGCCTGGCCGGCGGTTCCGCCGCCAGCCACCCCTGAACCGGGGACAGTATACTTTTAACAGCCAGGTGAACGGTCCCCTAACAGCCACATAAACGGTCCCCAACTATTCGTTAAAAGTAAACTGTCCCCTTTTCGCACTGTCCCGTTCGGTAAAAGTAAACTGTCCCCTTTTGCTGTTCCCTTTTTCTTGTGGACATCGGCATCAACAATCAATAGATTTCGCAGATACATTTCACCGAGCGCAACCGGAGTAAGTCATGACTGCACCGATCATCATTATAGGGGCCGGGCAGGCAGCGGTCTCTTTCGTATCGCGTCATGTCGCGCTCGGCAGTGAACAACCGCTGTTGTTGATCGGCGAGGAATCACACCCGCCCTACCAGCGCCCACCCTTGTCAAAAAAATACCTGCTCGGTCAGCTCGAACGCGAACGCCTGTTCATTCGGCCACTGGAGTGGTATGGCGAACAGGGGATCGAAACCCGATTCGATACGCGCATCACGTCAATAAACCCAGGCGAAAAGACAATTGTCAGCGAAGCCGGCGAGCACCTGGAATACGACAAGTTGATCCTTTGCACTGGCTCGAGTGCGCGCAACCTGCCCGCTGCCATCGGCGGTGAACTCGATGGCGTGTTCACCCTGCGCAGCATTGCCGACATCGACCGCGTGGCGTCCAAATTTCAGGCCGGACGCAAACTGTTAATTGTCGGCGGCGGCTACATCGGCCTCGAAGCCGCCGCGGCCGGACGCCAGCTCGGACTGGAAGTCACCGTGCTGGAGATGGCCGAGCGCATCATGCAACGCGTTGCCGCGAAACAAACATCGGATTATTTTCGGCGCCTGCACAGCAGCCACGGTGTCGACATCCGCGAATCGGCAAAGATGGTTCGGCTGGTCGAAACGGGCGGCAAGGTCTGTGGCGCCGAGCTCGCCTCGGGCGAGCGCATCGACGCCGACCTGGTGCTGATTGGCATTGGCGGCTACCCCAATGTCGAGCTGGCACAGGCGGCTGGGCTCGACTGCGATAATGGCATTCGCGTCGACGCCACTTGCCGCACTTCGGACGCCCACATTTTCGCCGCGGGCGACTGCAGCAATTTCAGCCGCAACGGCCAGCAAATCCGCCTCGAGTCGGTGCAAAACGCCGCCGACCAGGGTGACCTGGTGGCGCGGGTGATCGCCGGTGAAGACGTGACTTACTCGGCGCTACCCTGGTTCTGGTCCGATCAATACGACTGCAAGTTGCAGATCGCCGGCCTCAACCTGGGCCACGATCAATGCGTGGTGCGCCCCGGTGACAGCGAACAGGTGCAGTCGGTGTGGTATTACGCAGGCGATCAATTGCTCGCCATCGACGCCATGAACGACCCCAAAGCCTACGCATTTGGTCGCAAGATTATCGAGACCGGAAAAAATCCCAGCATGGAAACCGTCGCCGATCCCGCGACCGACCTGAAGGCACTCGCCAAGGGCTAGGCGCCCCCCGAATTCCTGGATATCACTCGCTCACAATAACCGCCGTTGTCAGGCGTTGCTTTCGCCGCGTCTCACGGTAGATCATGAAGATCGCCGCAGCGATGACGAGCGCTGCACCGAACCAGGTCCAAAGCCCGGGCAGCTGGTCGAAAAACAGGAATCCGAGCAACGTGGCCCACAGCAGGCGCACGTAATCCAGCGATGCCAGTAGCGACGCTTCGCCGTGCTTGTAGGCGAAGATGTTACATTTCTGGCCGAAGTAGGAAATCACCGCTAACACAGCCAGCAGCAGCCACTCGGTCATGCTCAGCGGCACCCAGAAATAGATCCCCGGAAAGATCATCATCACGCCGACCCCGAGCGCCCCGTAAGACATGATCGTCTGCGGGCTGTCGCTGCGCGTCAGTATGCGCAACAGGATCATGACGCCTGCCCCACCCGCCGCACCCACCAGCGACGCGAGGCCATAGATGGAATAATTATCGGTACCGGGCTGCAACATGATCACTACGCCGACAAAGCCGATCAACACCGCGCTCCAGCGATACACACCCACAACTTCCGCGAGAAAAATTACCGCGAAGATGGTCACGAAAAAGCTCTTGGCGAAAGAGATGGCGGTGGCATCGGCCAGCGGCATGTGGATCACCGCGGTAAAGCCGCAGAGCATCGCCACCAACGCACAAGCCACGCGCAGCAGCTGCAGGCCAGGTCGTGTGCTGCGCAAGGAACCGGGAAAGTTGCGCAGTATTGCCGGCGAAATCATGATGACCATACCCAATTGCCGCACCAGCAGGATCTGGGTGATGTGCAAATGCTGTCCGAGCAGTTTGATCATCAGCGTCATCACTGAAAATATGATCGATGCCAGCATCAGGAATACGATGCCTTTCAGGTTATCG
>CAWIHJ010000106.1:0-21382 GCA_963835795.1 uncultured Gammaproteobacteria bacterium | reverse complement strand
CACCTGGCAAATGCGACTATATCCACTCGTTTCGCCGATACCGATGTTCCCGCACTTAAGCATGCCGCAACCACATTCATGATTTCCGGAACCGGGGGTGAGAATGTTTACCAGGGCAAGGACATGCTGGCGACACACAAGGGAATGAATATTTCAGCCAGTGAGTTTATGGCGGTACTGGACGATGCGCTGGCGGCCTTGAATACCAACAATGTTGGTCAACGCGAGCAGGAGGAGGTCCTGTTCATACTCTATAGTATGCGCTCGCAGGTGGTGCACGTCTAAATCGCGTAATAACCGCCAATAACCGCCCGGTCAAGATTACTTAGGGGGCATAATATCTGTTTGAAATGAGTATTGTGCCCCGTATTTATTCCCCTGGGAGGACGATTATTTTATGCGCAGACCATGCTGGAAACAGGCGATCTCTCCTGTCTTAAGCGGTACCCACTTGTCAT
This sequence comes from uncultured Gammaproteobacteria bacterium, assembly GCA_963835795.1. Classification (GTDB taxonomy): domain Bacteria; phylum Pseudomonadota; class Gammaproteobacteria. The sequence continues at coordinate 20,924 of CAWIHJ010000106.1, read as the reverse complement.
CGTTCAATGGCATGGTTGCGATTAGAGCCTGATGGCTGCAATCGCCCTTGCTGCGCAGGCCCTCGCAAGGAATTGACATATCCGTCGCCGATTTCGATTCGTACAATTTGACATATAAACCAGGTTCGTCACTCACATCTTCCCCTGGAATGGTGTGACGATGCCCATGGGCGAACAGGGTTACACCGTCGCTGTAGAGAAAATTTGAAGCTCCGCGCCCAAGGATCTCCTCGGCGAAGCGTTGCACAACGGCGTAGCGTTTTTCGAAAGGGGGCATACCGCCCCGACTCCATAGAGGCTCCAGGTAACCGAGGAGTTGGCAGAACAAGTATTCGGAATCCGTGTCCCCCAGGGGCTGCAACCAGTGCGAGGTATTGCTTGCCTCGGAAGCCGGAACGAATCCGTTGTGCGCGAAAACATGCGTGCGCCCACCGAGCACACGTTGAAAAGGTTGCGTGTTCGCAAGGTTTCGCTCGCCCTGCGTGGCTCGTCTGACGTGTGAAATAATCAAATCACTGAGAGGAGCGTGGCTGGCGAGAAATTGCACCATCGGGCTTTTGGCCGCCGGCACGGGTTCACGTAGCAGCATGACATCCACGCCTTCAAAGTAGGCTACGCCCCAGCCATCCGGATTACCGCCCTCTTCGGAGCCGCGCATGACAAACGACTCCCAGTTAAATGTCAATTGAATGGGGTTAGATGAAGACAGGCCGAGTAGTTGGCACATAACCTTGATGAACCAGCGAGTATTGAGGTGACAGTTAACCTGATTGATGGCCGATTAATTTGATCGAAGGCAATAACGCAGCAATTAGCGTGGAAATATCTTTGTTTAAATCGTTTACATCGCTGTCCGGCATGTGCCAGGGTGGTGTCCGGTGTCCCTGGGAGTAAACCGTCATTCCTGCTTAGGCAGCGGTCCGACGTATCGGAATCTTACAATGACGCCACCGTCATAAGATTCCCGCCTGTGCGGGAATGGCGGCGTTGTGGCGCGGGGGATGGCGAGCATTGGGGGAGCGATACCAGTGGACACACTGCCTGCAGGAAATTTAAGGACTCCGTCCCCTTTAACTTCAATAGCTCTCCAGCGCTGCTTTAATCGCCCTGAGGTTGGTGCCCTTGACCCGCGCGTATCCGACCCAGGTGGTCGGGTATCCATAGACGCCCATGGTTTCGGATATCTTTTGTTGTTCGCCGCTTTTCTCGACATCGATCTCGATGTAATCGACGTCATTGGCCTCGAATTCCTCGCGCAGCTTTTTGCAGTAGCCGCACCAGTCGGTGCCGTACATGACGATTTTGGGTGACCCATCGGCGTAGAAGTGCTGCTTGAAATAGCGCTTTTCCGTCCTGCTCAGGTATTTTTCACCGTAGGTCATGCCGAGGATTCCGGCCACTACGGGGCGGTCGCTGCCGACCATTTTTTCATAACCGGCGACGATCAACGGGAAGCGATTACCGCTGCGCATACGCTTCCACAGCTTGACGTCTGCATCGCTGTCGTTATTGATATCGATGCGTTTTTCTTCGAAGCTGACGCGACGCCGCTTCAGGTCATTGCGCCCCGACTCGCAGGCTTTGCCGCAGTTATCCACGGTAAATATCCACACCAGCGGATTGCTGTTTTCATCGAAGGCGCCGGCTTCTTCAACAAAGGGTAACTCTCCATTGTTCCAGAACCAGACGCCAACGCCGATGGCGATTACCAATATTAATTTACGCATAGTCGTTCAAGTATAGTGCCGCGCCACGATTTTTTGGCGCGCGTGTGCAAAACGCATTCGAACCGTGCTCTCGGGCACCTGTTGGCGCGGACACTTGCTGCCAGGGGAAGGCGAAATGGGTGCCGCAATTACTCGGCGTCGTCCTTGAAGCCGATATTCCAGTGGCTGCCGTCGCAAAACGGCTTGTTTTTCGAAGCACCGCAGCGGCACAGCGTATACCGCCCCGAAGTCACACCCTGCCCCAGCGCGTGATCGGCGAGCTCGACGCCACCCACCCGGTATGGGCCATCCTTGATGACCACGACCTCGGCGCGCTGCGGCGCATGCCGGTGCTCATTGCCGTCGAGGGTATAACCGAGCGCGCCTGACGGGCAATTAAGCGCGGGTGATCACCGTTGGTTTTGGGACGTTCGATCAGGATTCACGCAGCAAGTGGAAATACATCTCGATTCGGCGTGCATTCATCTTGTTGGAAGATCCTGTTTACAGGTAGTCGCAATGGGCAGTTTTTGAACCGAATGAAGAGCATCTTTGGGCAAAGCTGTGATTCAATCCTGGCGCGCCATATGTTCGCTTTTCCACCCTGGCACACACCAGGTTAGACGCCCTGCGAAAGCCGATATCTGTTAAAAAGTAAACTGTCCCCTTTTGCTCCGATATCTGGTGAAAAAGTAAACTGTCCCCTTTTCCTTCGATTTTAGGGTAGAAAGTAAACTGTCCCCTTTTTCTTCTGGGGGAATACAATACGAAGCGGGTATCAATCGGAAACGCCATGAAAACTAACGCTGCAAACCAGGTCGAAGTCGCGTCCATTCCGGGCCTCAAAAGAGCTCAACTACGTACATGGCCAGCTGTTATCGGTGGACGATTTTCGCCGGGAGCAAAACTACTTTCTCGATAAACTGCGCCAGCACAACCGGGCTCAATTCGAGCCGGGCGTTATCAAGGGGCTGAACATCACCTGCAGCGGGCAACAGGTATCGATAAGTCCCGGCTTTGCGCTGGATGCCACTGGCCGATTGATCGAACTTGCCGTCGCCTGCGAATTTGAATTGCCCGCCAAAACCGGGAAATGGGACATTGTGGTGGAACTGGTCGACGAGAAATGTGACCCGAGCCCGTCCTTCAATGGGGATGCAACCGATGACAGCCCGCAATTCTCCGCGATACGGGAGGTCGTAAAAATCCAGGTTTTCAAGGCGTCGAAAAAAACCACCAAACCGTACCCGGACACTTCGGTTCCAGTGGCTCGAATCAATGCTAAAAACGGCGTTTGCGAAACCGCCAACACCTAAGCACCGATCAATCTTCTCACCAGCAAAGCGATCCAGTTCCGCCGAGGTTAATCTTGTGCTGGGGGGTCCGCCGGTTTGGCTCCACTTGCCGGCGCGTCCAATTGCGCCTGCAACGCCTCTAGCTGCTTAGTCTCGATTTCCTTTTGCCGGCTTTTCGTGTGATCCCACTCGTCGACAATCAGCCTGGCTATTTTCAGCATCTCGTTCGCCCGCTTGGGATCGTTAATGGCGAGAAAAACCTCAAACAGTTCGATATACCCCTGGTATTCGTTCGGCGCGAGGGCATAGGCCTGCTCGGCATGTTGCCGGGCGGCATCCGGGTCGCGAATATCGTCGTCGGAATTCGCCATCAGCAAAGCGGCTTTTCGTCTCGCAGTAGCCGTATCCTCAGCCTCGATGGAGCGCAGGAAATAATGCAAGGCGTTACCGGCGTTACCGTCAGCCAGCTCCTGGTCACCGCGTTTCTCCAACGCCCGGGCGTTGGAAACAATGGCGGGGTAGGAGATCGCTTCGCGCGCGTCCTCGTTACGCCAATTGGTAACTGCCTTCATCCATTCGTCGTCGACCAGGGCATCATGGATCGCCTCAAGCTTGTACAGCGAAGCATCACCACCCAGCAATTTCTTCAACGCTTCAAACGATTGGGGGCCCCGGTCGCAGGCCTGTTTCCAGACCACCATCAGGTCGGTTGCGGTGCGAATGCCATAGTCTCTCAAGATTTCCCGCGCCTTCTTGTTGCTGCCACCGATGAGGTGAAGATACAGGATCGCCTGGTCAATCCAGTCGACGAGCCGCGGCACCGATATGCGCGTTTCGATGACCAGGTCAATGAGCTCGTGATGCGCCAGGCTTTCGACGTTGACGATGCCTTCGCTTTCGAGCCGCCCGTGATCGTAGAGGTCGATGCCCTCCAGTTCCTGCAGCGGCAAGGTGGGCTGTGGAATGATCTTGGCCGGAATCACGCCCCTGAACATTTCCTTGAGCCACAGAAAAAATGCACCCGGCGTAATCCCGAACAGGAAGGCAAGAATCAAGGTAGATATCTTGTCGCCTGGATTTATGGTTTCCAACACCCAGCTCAATACCGCGACAATAAAAATGCGCACCATGATCTGGGTATAGGCCTTGGGTTTCAAATCGCCGCGCGCGTAACGCAACGCGATCAAACCCAGCGAGTAAAAATAAACGCCGAGAAAACCAAACACCAGCGCGTTGGGCTGGGGTAGCAGGCTGGCTATCACATCAGCGCCGGTTGTCGGGCTGTACGCGGCTACCGGCGCAAGCGCGACCGTCCAGCCAATGGTGATGACCAGCGCACAGACCAGCACCGGCCAGCGGTTTCCAGGACTCAGGCGCCCCTTTTCGAGATCCAGCGGACCGTAGGCTTCGTCTATCTGGGCGCCGTACTTGGCGTAGATTTCACTCGTGGTTTGCAGCGAGCGATCGAGCCGAAACAGGCTGATGTAAAGCCGTTTGCGCAGCGTCGCCAGGCAATATCGATCGAACAGGAAAAAAAGCAGGACGGGTAATAAAGATGCAATTGAGATAAACGCGAGTTGAATCAGCCGGCCGTACAGGGCAAGGGGCAGGTTCGCATTCTTCCCCGCGTCTGAAATTGTAGCCTCGCCAGCGGATTTTGCCGCGCCCGTCTCCCCTGTCAGCACGATCTCGGTCGACGCCGGCCAGACATCAGCCAGCAATTCCTGGCCACCACCAAAGTAGTAGATCGTAGCCCCCGGCAAGCCAACCCCGATAGCCAGTATTCCGGCGAGTGAGACGGTCTGAACCGACCAGCGAATAGCACTCTCCACCGAATTGGTTCCATTCAGGTAAAGCACGCCAGCAATCAATGCCAGTAATGCAATGATGGAAAGCCAGACCACCCCGGTCCAGTAATCAGCACTGATCCCAAAATATGGGCCGGTATTGACGACTATCGAGCCGATTACAACCAGCCAGAATCCCACCCCGACTACCGCGGTAAACATCTGTTGCTTATAGTCGTCCGGGGTATCTTTAATCTGCGTCAGGATGCCCGCATATTCGAGTTCATCGAAATCAAACGCCTCAGTCTCGCCCACTTCTTTGAGCTGCAATGGGGCAAGCGTTATCTTCTTGTCATCGACACCAACCAGCGTAATTCGCCTGGGCGTTTCATTACGGATCGATTGGGTTGCCATGCTACCTCCGTTGTACCCGTTGCACTTTGCCAACCAGCACGCAGCGGCCGAATGGTTGGCGCTTCAAAGACTAAGCCGTATCGGTACGGGGCTATACAGCTGAGCCGCTTACCGCAGGATGTTGCAGGTCGTTGATATTCGAGGCCAGAAACCGGGTTCTGGACAGGCCCGGTTTCTTAAACTCAGTGTTGCCAGGCCAACGAACGTTTAGCTTATTATTGTCACAATCTGATTTTCAGCGACCATCCTATGCCGATTTTTACGCAATCTCCAGTAGTTACTGCCGCTAAAAGTCGCGCTACGAGTACGATCCCACTATTGAAAACACCTCGGACATGATGGTGGCGCTACCCATGGCGGGATTGGCTTTACTATCGGGTAACCATTTGCTGGCGCGCCAGGATACCCATCGTTGCCGCGATCAAGCGGGAAACTGCCAGCGCACCGAGACCATCGACATCGGCTTCGGGCAAGAACTCGGCGAAATCAATGGCGGCAATGCGTCCTTTTTTTGCAGCACCCGTGATCGAGATCGATCACCTGGGTGTAGGTCAAGCCGCCGGGGGTGCGTGCGATCACCCCGGGAACGATGGATGGATCGAGGCCGTCGACATCGACACACACCACGATGTTCGCGCCATCGTTAATGCATTCGAGCGCTGGCTCGATGCCGTCGCGGTGAACCCGGTTAGCGGGAAAGAACGTCACCCCCCAGTCCAGCGCATCTCGATAGTCGTCGGAATGTCCCGATCCGAATCCACGCATACCCACCTGGATGATCTGCTCGATATGGTTCATTTCAGACGCGCGACGCATATTCGATGACAAGCCGAAAGTCTCTCCCATGTGTGAATCACGCCAGTCGATATGCGCGTCGATTTGTAAAACGGTGTAGGCCTCTCCGCTATCGGCCAATGCATCCAGCATTGGAATCGGAACCGAGTCATCGCCCCCGACGACTATGGGTATCGCGCCGCTGGCGACAACTTTTGCCACGGTGGCCCGAATCAGGGCCCGATTTCTGGCATAGTCGCTGTCATCCCACGCGAGGTCACCGCAATCCACGGCGCGCTTGCAACCCTCGGGAAATATCGGCCCATCAATATCGAAATTATGTCGATCCAAAAAAGGGATTTCTTCGCTGATCGCTGCGCGCAAAGCATTCGGCGCATTGCGGCAGAAGGCGCCCATCGAACCATAGGCCGTGGCCCCTGGTGCACCAATCAAAGCGGATGACGCATCCAGCCCATCCAGGTCTTCACAGTGAGGGATTCCCAGAAAGGTACTGGCTTCGGTGGCGCCGAGCAGTTTGGCAAGGTCAAATTTTTCACTCACGGTATCTTCTCTATATTAGCGCGCTAGAAAAATGGGGCCAGATCACAGACATCCCTGATATAGGGGCAATCGCTTATTTAGAGTAATCCGCGATCTGACTCTTTTATTGGAAACAAGTTAACGGTCACCTTATTTCTTCACCTTATTTCTTCACCTTATTTCTTCACCTTATTTCTTCAGGCGACGACACCAAATAATCGTCCAACGCCTGCAGTTAGCGCCATCGCAATTGCTCCCCAGAAAGTTACACGTATTGCACCAATAGTAATAGCGGCGCCGCCAGCTCGCGCGGCAAGCGCACCGAGAGACGCCAAAAATAATAGCGAGGAACCAGCAACTGTCATGATTAACTGGGATCCAGGCACAACCCATGCCACCAACAGGGGAAGAGAGGCACCAATGGTAAAGGTTCCTGCTGAGAAAAATGCTGCCTGTACGGGTTGTGCTGCAGCAGTTTCCGACAATCCTAATTCGTCTCGGGTGTGCGCCCCGAGCGCGTCATGCGCCATCAGTTTTTCTGCGACTTGCCTGGCCAAAGCCTGCTCTAGCCCTCTGTTTTCGTAAATCTGCGCAAGCTCATCTATCTCAAGTTCGAAATTTTTCTCTAGCGAACGCTTTTCAAGTGCTATATCAGCATTTTCGGTATCTGACTGCGAGCTTACGGACACGTATTCGCCGGCAGCCATTGACATTGCTCCGGCAACCAACCCCGCCACTCCTGCCAGAAGAATACTCTCCTGCGTAGCATTAGCCGCGGCTACACCAATAATAAGACTGGCGGTAGATACAATACCGTCGTTGGCACCTAATACGGCTGCGCGAAGCCAGCCTACGCGGTGTGATCGGTGAATTTCCTGGTGGACCATATGTTATCTCGTCAGGATTTGGGCAGACTGCGCCTGCTCGATGAACGCCGCATCATCCTCGTTCACTTCGCGAATCCCCAGGTCCTCCATGATCGCGTATGCGGCGGGCAGCACCAGCAGCAACAACAGCGTCGAAGAAATCATACCGAACACGACGCTTGCCACCAACGGCACGAGCACCTGCGCCTGCAGGCTGGTCTCCGATAACAGCGGCAACATGCCGGCTATGGTCGTGATCGAGGTCAAAAAGATCGCACGAAAGCGGTCGCGTACCGCTTGCCCGGCGGCTTCGTGCAGCACCATGCCCTCGAGGCTGCGGCGCTTGACGAACTCGACCAGCAGGATCGAGTCGTTGACCACGACACCGGCCAGCGAAACGAAACCGATCATGCTCGGCAAGGTGATATCGAGCCCCATCAGCTTGTGCCCCCAGACCACACCGATCAGCGCCAGCGGGATGTTCATCAGCACAACCAGCGGCTCGCGGTAATTGCGAAACTGGAAGCTCAGCAGGAAATACACCCCGAAAATGCCGAGCACGAAGCCGGTCAGCACCGAGCGATTGGTCTCTCCCGAATTCTTGACCTCGCCCTCGAGGCTGATGAACATCCCGGGGTAACGCTGCTGCAGACCATCGAGAAAGCGCGCGCGCGTATCGCCGACGATTTCGTTGGTGTTGGCGAGTGCGGCGTCGATATCGCCGGTGATCGTGACCGTGCGCCGGTGGTCGACGCGGAGGATGCGCGAGTAACCGCGCTTTTCGTCGATGCGCGCGATCGCGGATAGCGGGATGTCAACGCCCTGGTTGTTGAACAGGCTGAGCTGGGCGAAATCGCGCAGCGCGTGTTCGCGATCGGTATCGAGCCTGACATTGATCTCGTAAGCCTCGCGCCCGCGATAGACGTCGTCGACCTTGACCCCCTGGTAGGCCGCGCGCAACTGCTGCGCGAGCTGCTGCGCGTTCAGCCCCGAGACCAGCGCGCCGGGCAGCAGGCTGACGCTGAACTGCGGCTTGCCCTGGCGCAGATCGTCCATCACGTTGGAAACCCCCGGATATCCCTTGAGCCAGGTCTGTAGTTCCCACGAGGCGTTGGAGAGCTGTTCCAGGTCGTCGTGCTGCAGACGAATCGAGATAGCCTGCCCGGCCGGGCCGAAGGCCGGTTCCTTGAACTGAATCGAGACCGCTTCGGCAATCGGTCCGGTGGACTCGAGCCAAAGGCGTCGCAGCTCGTGCAGCGACGCGTTGCGCTTTTCCGAATCGAGCAGGTCGAGGCTGATCGTGGCCAGGTGTTCGCCGCTTTCGCCGGCATCGGCATTGTAGCTGTAAAAAACCTGGATATGACGGATCAACTCGCCCTCGTCTTCCGCTGGCAATTGCCGCTGCGCCGCGTCGAGACTCTCGAGCAAGCGTGCGACAACGGCCTCGGTGCGCTCGAACGGCGTGCCCTGTGGCATGATGATGCGCGCATCGAGCAGGTTGCCCTCGAGATCCGGGAAGGCTTTGAACTTGATCAGGCCAGCCGGAAACAGACTGAGCGTAATGATCAGCATTGCGAACGCGATACCGACGGTGAGGTATCGGTAGTGAATCGCCTGATCCGCCATACGACCAACGCCGGCGCGCAAACGCTCGAAGCGCTGCTCGAATTGTTGACGCCAACCGGACTTCACCTGCTGGTGATGGTGGCGTAACGAATGCGTCAGGTGATGCGGCAGGATCAGGAAGGCTTCGACCAGGCTGATGGTCAGCACCGACAGCAGTACCACCGGCAGCACGCCCATGACCTGTCCCATGTGGCCCTGCAGAAACAGCAGGCTGCCGAACAGCATCGCCGAGGTGGCAAACGACGACAGCACGCCGCGTCCAACCTTTTGGATGCCGGCGACCGTCGCCTCGAGTGGTTCCATACCGCGCTGGTACTCGGTCTCGATGCTCTCTGAAATCACGATCGCATCATCCATCAGGATGCCGATCGCCATCAGCAGCGCCACCATCGAAATCATGTTGATGCTGATGCCGAACAGGTTCATCACCAGTAGCCCGCCAATAAAGGATATCGGCAGGCCGAGCGCGACCCAGAAGGTGTAGCGCCAGCTGAAAAACAGGAACAGCACGAGCGTCGCGAGCAGCAAACCCTGCATGCCGTTGCTGAGCAGCAGTCGTAACCGGTCCTTGACGATCGAGGCGGAATCCTGGGTGATGACGAGCCGTGTGCCGGCGGGTAATCGCGCGTTCTCGGCCGCGACGAACTCCTGTACCGCGTTGAAAACGCTGAGCGTGTCGTCGCCACTATTCTTGCGCACCTGCAGCAGCGCCGCCGGCCGGCCGTTGAGCTCAACGCGCAGCTCGCGATCGGTGAAATCGTCGCTGATCGTGGCGATGTCACCGAGGCGAATCTGCCCGCCGAGCACGTCGTTGAGCACGACCAGGTCGGCGAGTTCCTCGATGCTGCGGCGCTCGTTCTCGACGCGGATCTGGTAGTTGCGCTCGTCGGCTTCGAGGATGCCCGCCGGCAGGTCCACCGCCTGCTGGCGGATGCGGTCGGCGATATCCTGGACGCTGAGGCGATAGCGGCGCAGCGTCTCAGCCTGAACCTTGACGTTAAACTCGTGCGTCGAAAAGCCGCTGACGTCGACGATGGGGACTTCCGGCAGCGCCAGCAGGCGATCGCGGTAGTACTCGGCCAGGGCCTTTAGCTCAGGTTGCGACAGCGTGGCGCTGATTGCGACACTGACCACCGTCGCGGTGCGGCCGAGTTCATCGATCAGCGGATCCTCGGCGTCGTCCGGAAAATCGGTGATGCCGTCGACCGCCGAATTGACGTCGTCGATGAACTTTTGCAGGTTACCCGTCTCCTGCATTTCCAGCACCAGGATACCGACGTTATCGCGCGCCTCGCAGCTGCGTTCCTTGAGATAACTGATACCGTCGGTGCTGTCCTCGAGCGGGTTGCAGATGCTCTCCTCGACCTCGATGGCGCTTGCGCCAGGATAGTTGACAGTGACCTGGACCTGGTAGAGCTTGATTTCCGGAAAGGTTTCGCGGCTCAGCTCCGGCAGCGCCGCGAGACCGAGCAGTACGATTACGAACATCAGGATATTCGCGGCCGTCGGATGGGCGGCGAAATAGCGAATCATGGGGCATCACCGAGGGCGCGACGCTGCAGGGCTTCCTCGGCCGCGCGAGACTGCTGAACGCGCAGTGGCATGCCCTCGATCACCGGGATCAGGTCGGTGACGATAACCCGATCGCCGCTATCGAGGCCGCTGCGCACGATCGCGATATCGCCCTGGGTAAGCTGGATTTCGAGCGGCCTGATTTCGAGCCGGTCATCGGCATTGGCGACATATACACGGCCCTCGTGGATAGCCTTGCGCGGAATCACCAGCACGTTGCGTACCGGCGCGAACAGGTCGACCGCGGTATACATGCCCTTGAGCAACGGCGGCCGGCGGCCAGGGATAATTTTCTCATACGGATTGTCGACACCAACGACCACGCCGAGCGTCTGGCGCGTAGCATCGATCGATTCACTGATTCGCAGCACGCGCGCATCCCAAACCGCGTCCGGCATGTCGCTGACTAGTCGCACCCGTGCGGTGAGACCGAGACTGTCGTTGATGTGACCCCCGGTCTGGACGAATTGCTGCGTCACGTCGGTACGGTCCTCGAGATGGCTGACGAGATGGCGCATCGACTGGACAGGCAATTGCGCGTTGATTTCCACGCCCTTGAGGTCGATCGCCTCGAACAACGGCGCACCCACCGCTACGAATTCGCCGGTGTCGGCACTGACCGTACCGATGCGCGCATCGAACGGCAGGATGATCTCGGTACGTCCAAGGATGGTGGTACGGTTTTGCACCTCCTGCTCGGCGCGCGCCATCTGCGACTCTAGCGAACGACGGCGACTGTCGAAACCGTCGAGTCGGCCCTGCAGGTCTTCGACCTGCTGGCGCAGCTGGATGACTTTTTGCTCCTCGACGTCGAGCGTTGACTTCGCGATCAGGCGTTTTTCGTAAATATCCTGAAGGCGTGCGTACTCGGCTTCGCCGACCGCGAGATTTTTCCGCGCCAGCTCGAATGAGCGCCGCGTCGATTTTTCTTCGGACTCGAGTTCCTGCAACGCCGACCGGCTGCCCTTCAGGTCTTCGCGCGTCTGCTGTAGCGACAGCGCGTAATCCTCGGCCTCGATACGCACGACGACAGTGCCGGCGGGGATGGTCTCGCCGGCCTTCAGGTTCGGGTGCACATAACCGACTTTACCGCTGACCTCGGCCGTGCTGTTGAGCGTGATTGCCGGCTGTACATTACCGTAGGCAGTGATGCTGGCACGGAAAGGAAGTGGGCGAACGACGATGGTTTCGACGTCGCGGCTCGGCATCTCGGCGGCGCTATGCTCGAGCGGCGCGCGGTTTTTCACCAGCACCACGGCAATAACGATTCCGAGGGCCAGGGCGATGAACAGCCCGATCCCTCCTTTCAGATTCAATTTCATTTGCCACAACCGGTTCGTGATCAGGCGCGCCATGCTGCGCGCTGCAGTTTCAAAGTGAGTATACGGCGAACAGTATAATCGAGGGGACTATATACCTGTTTGATGGGCGTCAAAAACTCACCGGTATACTGCCCCTCAATTTCCACAGGCCGTGACCCCTGGTGCACCAATCAAAGCGGATGAGGCATCCCGGTCTTCACAACCGGAAATCGAATAATGGTATCGATGGGACACACTCAGCACCCCCAAAAACGCACAAAAAAAGGGAAGAGATTTCTCCCTTCCCTTTTAATGATCTGCTTTTACGCAGTCCTACATAGTGTTGATCTCGACACGACGGTTCCGGGCACGTCCCTCAGCTGTCGAATTATCGGCAACAGGTTTAGCTTCGCCGTAGCCTTTTGCCGTCATACGCGAAGCCTGCACCCCGACGCTCACCAGGTAGGCCTTAACCGATTCAGCACGCTTCTGCGACAGACTCTGATTAAAGTCCGATTCCCCTCGATCGTCGGTGTATCCCGCTACTTCGATCTTGAGCTCCGGGTTTATGGACATTGTTTCGGCAACCTTGTTAAGCCTGGATTTGGAAGTTTCGGTGATTTCATCCGATCCGGTTAAAAAACCGACACCTACGAGAACAAATGATTTCTGCAGCTCACATCCACTGGCATCAATTGTTACCCCGGGCCTGGAATTGGGACACTTATCGTCCTTATCTGCAATACCGTCATTGTCGGTATCTTTAGGCGCCATAACTTTTACACAGCCCGAAGCGTCTACCGCTGCACCGGCTGCTGTTCCAGGACACTTGTCCGCTGAATCCATAACGCCATCTTTGTCCGAATCCTTTGCACAACCTGAAGCGTCTACCATTACGCCGGATGCTGTACCGGGACATTTGTCCGCTGAATCCGCAATCCCGTCTTTATCCGAATCCTTTTCACAGCCCATCGCATCGACCTTGACGCCAGCCGGGGTGGCGGGGCATTTATCGCTACTATCGGCAATGCCGTCCTGATCGGCATCGGCAACCATTTTTTCTTCGCCACCTTCACATTCCGGAATCGCGGCTTCGGGCGTCCAGCTAGTGGTTCTTATGCATTCTCCAATGCTATTGAGAATTAAATTGGCATTTTTGTCGTGCAGATATCCAAAATTTTTGTCGTGAGCCTGCAGCGGGGCATGGAATATGCCCGTCAGCGCTAGCAGACAGACCAGTTTCTTTAAATACATATTTTTGTCCTTTTTAGTTGATTTCATGTTTTCCTCTGGCGAAAAGTAATTGATATTGTTATGAGCCAACCACACAGGGTCGGTCAATAAAGTGAAAAAGGGAGCTTTGGATGGAGCGAAAATAGCCCTTGAGGATGTGTAACAGTTCTTAAAGCCGTTATTTCTACGGGTGCCGGTTTCTTTGATTTCGAATCAGGCGCTGTTTAACCTGAACGATTGAAATGGCACGGCGCGCATGATACCGCTGGTTCACATGATTAAGCTACAGGTATTCGTGAAATCCCAATTAATTCTCGAAAATCAAAAATAGTAGTTGCATCCAATTCATTATTTTGCTTTAGCGGAGAATGAAACCAGTGTCATCTATAAGAGTGTGTGTCCCTCGTAGCATCAGCGAGCGCATCTTCAATCTGCAGTGGGTTGCTCAGATGCTTTAATGACGTAGCTGCCTATGAGCTGATCGAAACGCAGCGAATTCTTTGCATTGAAATAGTTTTCAGGAAAGACAGCCATCTTGACTGCGGCCATCTGTTGCCTTGGATAAGCGTCTGAGAGAATCAGGGAATAGGTAACGTTTCCGATCGTCGAATTGTCAACCAGCGGCATGTCGTAGTAACTGACCTGGAAGCCCAGATCATCATCGCCCGAACCTGGCGTTTTGACCCGGATCCCGTTGTCGTTTATCTCAATCAAAATCAATTCTATGGGAAGCGGGCAGTTCGGCTCCGTCATCGATGCAACTGTCTTGCCGGAGACCAGCCGGTACTTACACACGTATCCTCCGGCTGCAACCAGGCTGTTGATCTGGATTTTTGCAATGGCTTTGGCGGCTTTACGCAGCTCGGCTCTTTCCGACACTTCAAGCCGCGAATTAACGTCGTCAAACAATGGCCTCAGGTTGAAGTTGGCGTGAAAATTGAGGGCGATCAGGCGCAGCAGCAATTCCCTCGCCCGGGTGATACTTTCTTCGCTTCCCTCCCTGACGAAGTAATGGTTCATCAATGAATCGAACATCCGTGCTTTTAGATCGGAGGCAGCCGACTCGCGGTTGCTCAGGGTCTGGATGACGATCTGCGCATTCCGATTCTCTTCGGCGATCTCGGCTCTCTTGGTCTCGCTACTGATCCCATAATAAGTAATGGCAATAGTAACCAGTGTCGTCGCCAATCCCTTGATTACGATGTCGGCCAGATCTAACCAGTTTTTTCCCTCAGGGAGACGCCAGGCCATGATTTCTACCAGTTGACCTTAAAGGTTCTCTCAGTCGGAGAGTTCGAAATCGTCACCTCAAAGGTCTGGCGGCGGGCTTGCTCGGTGATCTGCACGCGTTGTGCTCCGTTCGGCAAGTTTGATATATAGAATTCTCCGCTTTTATTCGTGTGCGCGACCTGACCTGCAACCACGACCTTGACTAAAAATTTCGCCGCTCCATTCGCTCCTTTAACCGTACCAATAAGATCGCCAGCCGCGGCCACAAAGGAAGATAAGCCAATTATTATCGCTGATATCACCAGACGCTTTATTGAAATCCGAATCATTGCTCTCCTGAACGTATAATCGAGCTTGCTGGGTTAGGACAAAAAGCTTATCACATTCTCGGACAGGCGCATGATATCTGTTGGAGAGAATAATACGGAGTAACTAAATGTTCGCTGCAGGCAATCTGCATATAACATATTGCACTGAATTTGCGTTTTAACCAGGCGGACATCGATACAACGCTCAAACATCTGGCCGCCGAAATGCGGCCAGAATAGTCTGATTAACAGGAACAAGACCATGCAAAAAATTATTCTGATAACCGGTTCGACCGACGGTATCGGGCTCGCAACGGCCGAGATGCTGATCGCGCAAGGCCATCGTGTTTTGCTGCATGGGCGTAATCCCGCAAAACTGGAAGCGGCAGAAAAGTCGTTTGGCGAAATGTTCCCGGATGGGCAGGTTGAAAGTTATCGGGCCGATCTGTCGCATATGGACGAGGTCGAGGCACTGGCAGATGCAGTGGCCGAGCGCCACACTAAACTCGATGTGCTAATCAACAACGCTGGCGTCTTTCGCGCCCCTGATGACATCACCCGCGACGGCCTCGATGTCCGCTTTGCGGTGAATACCATTGCTCCCTACCTGCTGACGCAGCGACTCATGCCGCTGCTCGGAGCCACCGCGCGGGTGGTAAATCTGTCCTCCGCTGCTCAGTCCCCGGTCAACCCCGAAGCACTGACCGGTGTGGTCAAGTTGTCCGACCACTCCAGGGCGTATGCACAAAGCAAGCTGGCGATCACGATGTGGTCGCGCAGCATGGCACTTTCCCTGGGCAACCAGGGCCCGGCAATCATCGCGGTTAATCCCGCCTCGATGCTCGGCAGCAAAATGGTCAAAGAAGGCTTCGGAGTGGATGGCGGCGATATTCGAATCGGCGCAGACATTCTGATTCGTGCAGCATTGTCCGAAGAATTTGCCTCAGCTTCAGGCCTGTATTTCGACAATGATGCGAAGCGATTCGCCGCACCGCATGCCGATGCGCTCGATGCAAAAAAATCCGCAGAGATTGTGCGCGCGATCGAGATGGTGCTGGCTAAATTAACGAAATCGCCTGGAGCGAATTAGCGCGAACGCAGCGAATCCTGCCGCGTGGCGGCAGGTCGCACGGGGGGACGCGGTTCAGGGATGAGCTCATTCGGCAAACCGCGCGCAATCAACTGATCCGCACTCGGCGATTCGCGCCCGGCACCGACACATGGAATAAAAAAACTGTCGATAAATTTACCTAGCGATATTGGTGGCAGGCTACGCAGCTGCCGGAAAGCTTTCCGAGGACAAAATAACTCGGTGGATCCGCGCGTGCATCGTTCAATGCAACGCTGACATCCGACTTGAAACGATCGATATGCTCGTCGATCACCAGGTGATTGGTCACGATATTACTGGCGCCGAGCTTGTCGGCACTGGCGTTGATCGACGACAGAAGGCTTACGACACGCGCTTGCTGATCGCTACTGATGACGGTGTTGTCGAGCAGTATCTCGTCGATCTGGCGCAGATACAAACTCAACAACGCCATTTCGCTTCTCACCTGTTTGCGCTCCAGGTAAACATAATCCTGCGGATAGGTAGCTTTGCGGATTGTGGCGCAACCCAGCAATACTCCAGCGCAAAGCAATGCCACCAGCATCAATTTCACCCTTGTCGCTACTGGATTTGCCACGGCGTTAAATCTCGCCCCGTTACTTAGAGTTTTTTCCATGTCGAGCTATTCCACTGTTAAAAAGTTTATACATTCCCGACTCCAGTAAAACCTCCATTCTCGGTCCATATATTGATTTATGTCACGACCTTGCTAACAACAGGGGACAGATGGCGATTTTTGATGCACGTTGTCCGTGACATTTGAGAGCTGGTCCAGGGTCGAGTTGCGCTCTTTAGTCGCCTTTCACTTTTTTGAGGATACGGAATGCCACTCGGGCGCCCTGTTCTTCCAGACGGGCTAACCAGAGCTTTTTCGTGATTTCCGTTCCGGCAGCGGTGCGGTAGGGTTTTGTGCAAAGTTGCCAACCGTTTTCGGACTTCGAAATCCTGGCGTAAGCCACCGATCCGTCGGAGAACACTACGAGGCAATCGGGGTCCGTTTTAAAGTCGGCTAATTGCGTCAGGCCGGAAATCTTCCCCTCGCAACCAGGATATAAATGAGTATGGGTGGCTTCCAGAATCATCGGTAAATCCGTGTCAGAGAGCAAACTCTACTTCGGTCGATCGCTCAAACTCAACTGGATGACCTGAAATTTACCTTTTCTGACAACGGTTAAGGTGACAACCTCGTTTGGCTGGGTCATCTCCAGGAGAGAAAAAAATTCAGCGATGCCGGTAATTTTGTTGCCGTTGAAAGCGACAATAATATCTCCCTCAACGGGAATTCTGTTCAGGCCGTAACGTATATGGCGGCCTGTGCTGCCGTCCTTCAGTCCCGCCACATCGGCATTACCACCCGGGATAATGTGAGTGATTAATAACCCTTCCGTTGTACTGAATCCACCCGCTTTGGCGAGCCTGGCGTTGAGTGCAATCCCTTCTATATCGAGCCAACCGCGGTTAACGCGGCCAAGGTCTAATAACTGCATGACAATGCGGTTTACGGTATTGGAGGAAATTGCCAGACCAATGCCAGAACTACCGCCAGAGGGCGATATGATTAGGGTGTTAACGCCAATTAATTTACCCCGGGAATTCAATAAGGGTCCGCCGGAATTGCCCGGATTGATGGCGGCATCCGTTTGTATCAGGTCGCTCAAGATAAACCCCGACTGGATTTGAACCGGCCGTTTGAGGGCCGAAACAATACCGGTTGTCAGGGTTCCTTCAAATCCGAAGGGATTGCCGAAAGCCAGCACTTTCTCGCCGACCTGCAGTAATGAACTATCACCAAATTCTATGGTGGTTAATGGGCGGCCGAGCGGATCGAAACGGATAGTCGCCAGGTCCATTTCGACATCGAAACCGATGATTTTAGCCGGATAACGGCTTCCATCATACAGCGTTACGATTAGTTGTTGTGCGTCCTCGACTACGTGGTAATTAGTCACCACGGTGCCATCGGGCTTTATGATAAAACCGCTTCCCAGGCCACTATCGGGAAAGGTGGTGCCAAACCGGGTTCGGTAGGCGTTGAGAGACATGACATTGAGTACGGCGCGATAGTTCGCTTTGTACACTCGCGCGGTGTTGATTTCGTCTTCCGTGCGGCCCTCGGTACGAATGGCATCTACCGCTTGCTCCGCGGGTATGCCCTGGGTAAATTCGAAATCAATCGCCTCAAAAATCTCAGGCGCGGGGCGAATACCCAGTGGATTAGCGCAACCGGACAAAAGAATCAGGCCCAGGATGGCAAGAAGCGGGCGAACAGGCGAAAAAGTAGGTCCCTTAAACATTTTCTCCCTGGCCATATAATTCACGCATGTACCCACTTAGCTTACGCTAAAAGGATACTGCGAAATAATTTAGCGTAATTGATGATTCTATACTTACTCTGTTTAGTCGGTGCATTCTAATTGAGCCGGTGACCGTACTCCAGTGATTCGAGCCACTGCGAATGTGGTGTATGCGCCTGCGGCGCGGCGTTTACAAGCCCCTTCAAGTCGAGGAGAATGGTTTTCTTTTTCCACCTGGAGTAAATACCGTAATCAGTTTGCAGCCATTTTTGCGGCGTTGTTTTTTTGCGGGCCTGGTGTTGCCGGCTGCCTGCGCGACATCGTCCGTCGAGCAAGCGGGGATGGCGCAGCTATGCCCGAATCCGCGCCCGCAGAACTGCACCATGATCTATCGCCCGGTTTGTGGCGAGCGCGCCGACGCCAGCCAGAAAACCTATTCCAATGCCTGTGTCGCCTGTGCAGACGCCAGTGTTGTTTCCTGGGTCGAAGACCCCTGTCCCGAGTAACGACTTATGTATCGTCTGCTGCTCCTGTCGCTTGCCGTGGTGTTCGTCGGTTGTGCCAAACCACACCGGGACTTGTCCCGCTCGACAACTTACAGTTACCAATGCGAGGGTGAAAAACAGGCCATCGTGGTGATCTTGAACAAGGATGGCGGACACCTGTTTGCGCGTCAGGCCAACCAGTCGCTGCGGCAAAAGCCGGGTAGCCGGGATTATGTCGGCGAGGGGGTCTACTACCGGCCGTTGCAGGCGGCGAATCTCCCGGCCGGTCAAACTGCGGAAATAACCCTCGGTAAACGCACGCCGCTCATCTGCACAAACGATCCGCAGGCGGCAGCCTGGGAAGGGGCGAAATTGCGTGGGATCAGCTATCGCGCCATCGGCAATGACCCGCCCTGGGTTCTGGAAATCGACCGCGACAAGGGAATTTTACTGGTCACCGATAACGGTGCAAACAAGCACCGCTATCCGTATGTCAAACCGGTCTACGACGCCCCGCAAAAAACGACTCGTTACAGCGCCAGGGTGAGAGAAGACAGAATCGCCATCGCGGTTACCAGCGAAGCTTGCAGCGACAGCTTGAGCGGCGAAAAACTAAACAGCCGTGTCGAAATAACCTGGCGCGATAAAATCCTGCGCGGATGCGGTCGCACACTGCATTAAAATCCTGGGTGCCGATGGGCAGGGCCTGATCATTACAATGAAAGATATTTATGTAGAGACATCCACCCAGCTTCAATTCTCTGGTGATGTTTAGATATTGTCGTTACCAACTCAAGTCTTGTGCATTATGCCGGCGGCCAGGAAGCCACCATCGACACCTAGAATATGACCCGTGACATAGCCTCCCTGTTCGCTGGCAAGAAATACCGCGCAAAAAGCTGTTTCGTCCGGGGTTCCGTATCGATCTAGCGGGATGCCAGCGCGGTATACGCGGCGGGTCTCGTCGGAATGCATGCGCGCGACTAACTCGGTCTCGATAGCACCCGGGGCCAGTGCGTTGGCGGTGATCCCGTGGGCGGCCAGCTCGACGGCCATAACCTTGGTCAAAGCGATTACCCCACCCTTGGCGGCGCCATAGGCGGTGCGACCGGTTCCTCCGCGGATACCGGCCGTGGATGCGAGATTAATGATGCGCCCATAACCGTTTTTAACCATGTGGCGCGCGGCGGCCTGGGCACAGTAAAAAGTACCCGTCAGGTCGATATCGATAACGCGTTGCCACTCTTCGGCAGTTGTCTCCAGAAAGCTTTTTTCGATGCCGACACCCGCGCTGTGAACCAGGATGTCCAGCTTTCCATACTTCGCTACGACCGCATCGACCATGTTGGCGACATCCTCGGGATCGCGAACATCAACCTCGACAACCATCACCTCTGCACCATCCAGTTTGCCTGCCGCAGTTTTCGCACCGTCGAGATTCACATCGGCAAGCGCAATTTTTGCGCCGAGTTCTGCCAATTGCCGAGCGACTGCAAATCCAATGCCACTGGCGCCGCCTGTCACCAGGGCCGTTCGCCCGGCGAAATTCATGCTGCGCGCTGAATGGCTTATCCAATGTCTTGCATCAGTTTCCTGTGCAGCTCGCTGGCCTGCCTTATGGCGTCCCAGTCAAGTTCAAAACCCAACCCCGGTCCCTTTAAAACCTGCAACTTGCCATTTTGCAGGGTCAAACCCGGAGACTTGACGATGTCCCATGCCAGCAAGTGATTCATGTACTGATTGCCGTCGTCAAGATTGGGGATTGTCGCTGCCACCTGGTTCGTGGCACAGGTGGTAATGCCGGTTTCATACAGCCCATGGATGCAAATATCGATCCCCGCCGCTTCGGCAATATGTGCGCACTTGCTAAAGCGCTGTAGCCCGCCGGTTTCATGCAAGCCCAAAACGATTAAGTCAGCTGCCTTTTCACGGCACACGTTGAAAGCATCATAGGGCGTGAAGACGAGCTGATCCGCGGCGATGGCGATCGGACTGTTCTCGCGCACCTGGGCCAGGGCTGAAACGCTTTCGCAATTTGTGGGCTGCTCGATGAACTCAACATCAAATTCACTCATTTTCCGGATCATCCGCCTTGCGCGAACAGGACTCCAATGCTCATTGGGGTCCATGCGGAGTCGTTTATCAGGCCCGATCGCTGCACGAACTTGTTTCGCGATGGCAAGGTCCAACGCGTCACCACGCCCAACTTTGACATAGATAACCTCGCAACCTGCTTCCGCCATCTGCCTGGCCTGGCCGGCGATTTCTGCAGCTGTCTCACCCTGGGGGAAGCCAAAGTATTCAATCTCGTTGCGCACCGCACCACCTAGAAGCTCATGGGCGGCACGGCCAGCAATACGCAACTGTTCGCCAGCATAAACA
>CAWIHJ010000105.1:0-9965 GCA_963835795.1 uncultured Gammaproteobacteria bacterium | reverse complement strand
CCATGTCGCAAATGGTTAACTAGCGGTCGTAGACGTTCACCAGCGGTAAATATATAGTCAGCCGCTAATCATTTTACTTCAGCCAGGAGCAGTTCATGTCGCTTCGTCTCGGAATCGACACCGGCGGTACTTTCACCGACGCTGTGCTGGTTGATGATCAGAAAAAGATCATCAACGCGGAAAAGAGTTTGACCACCCGCTTCGACCTCAGTCTCGGCATCGGTGATGTGATCGGCAAGTTGCCAGCGGCTGCATTGGCCGATATTTCCATGGTGTCTTTGTCGACCACCTTGACCACCAACTCGGTGGTCGAGGATCTCGGTGCGCCGGTGTGCGTGCTGCTGCCCGGATACACGCCGGAGCAAGTCAAGCAAAGTGGCTTGCTCGACATTTTGCCTGCACAGATGGTGGTGACCCTGCAGGGTGGTTATGATGCCGTCGGTCGCGAGCGTCATCCACTGGATGAAGATAGCGCGCGCGCTCGCCATCGAAAAATTACGCGACGAGGTGTCAGCCTTTGCGATCTCCAGCATGTTCGGCACGCGCAACAGCAGTCACGAAACCCGCCTGAAGGCATTGGTGACCGAGATGACCGGAATGCCGGTGATCTGCGGAAATGAGCTCGCCTCCAGCCTCGGTGCGCCACGGCGCGCGCTGACCGCGGCCTTGAACGCGCGCATGGTGCCGGCGATCAAGGAACTGGTGAGTTCGGTACAGACTATCCTCGCGCGCCACAACATCGAAGCGCCGCTGATGCTGGTGAAGGGCGATGGTTCGCTGGCGAGCCTGGCCCACGCCATCGAGAAACCGATCGGCACGGTACTGTCCGGCCCCGCGGCGAGCGTGATTGGCGCCTGCCAGTTGTCTGGCCTGGAAAATGCCATCATCGCCGACATGGGTGGCACCACCACCGATATCGCGATCGTCAGTAATGGCCAGCCGGAACTCAGCGAAGACGGTGCACGCATCGGCGACTGGCAACCCATGGTCGAGGCGGTGCGGGTTAATTCCATCGGTCTCGGCGGCGACAGTGAGCTGCGATTCGGTGGCCATGTGGGACTCACCGTGGGGCCGCGACGCGTGGTGCCGACCAGCTTGCTGGCGCATCTGTATCCCGAAATTGTTCCGCGTCTTGAAATCCAGCTCGGCGGTATGGTCAATGCGCGCAGTAACCGATTCGTGATGCGCCTCGAGAATAACCAGGCGCTGCTCAACCAGCTTGGGCCGCTGGAGCTCGAAGCCTGGGAACTGCTCTCGGATAAGCCCATAGAACTCGAAGCCATGGTGCAGGAAGATCGCATGTTCGCGCGCGCGCTGGCCAAGCTGAAACGCCTTGGACTTGCCATTTACAGCGGTTTTACGCCCACCGATGCGGTGCATGTGCTGGGCATCAACTCGCACTGGGACAAGCGCGCGGCGGAATTGTCGGCACGCATCTGGATGCGCCAGATGCGCTTTCTCTACGGTTACGGCAAGTGGGACGGAGATGATGTCGAGGCGGCCTGCACCCAGGTTTACGACCTGGTGACGGCAACCATCCGCCGGTTGTTGATCGAGGTCGGTCTGAATGAATTCGACCTCGGCGGTAAATCCAGCAAGACCAGCGGGATCGTCGACACCATCACGCGCATGGTCATCGGCACGCACGAGAACAAGGGGCGCAAGGCCTTGTTCGATCTTGATTTCGCCAGCGACTACCCGATCATCGCGGTCGGTGCGCCGGCGGCCAGTTACTACCAGCCGGTCGCCGACAGCATGCGCATCGGCTTGCACCTGCCCGAACACGCCGATGTCGCCAACGCCTATGGCGCGGTGATGGGCAGCGTGATTCAGCGCGCACAGATTACCGTCACGCAACCGCAGCACGGCATTTTCTGCCTGTTTCATGGCGATCAACCGCGCCAGTTCGAAAGCCTCGACGCGGCACGTGCCGAAGCCGAAGCGCTGGTGTCGGGTATGGCCAGGGACAAGGCGCTGGAAGCCGGCGCCATCGATCCGTCGGTGACTCTCAAGTTCGATGACATTCACGTGCAAGACGATATCGACGGCGAGCTGTTCCTCGAGTCGACGGTGATTGCCACCGCCATCGGACCCGCCTGCGACTGGCGTTAGTCATGGATACCAGGTCGCGGCTGGACGAACTACTGCGCGAGCACGGCCTGTTCGTGCGCGGGGTTACGCGTATGACCGACGACGAAGTCGAAGCTTACGCGCTGGACACCGACCGAACACAACTGGCGCTGGTCGGAAACGTCGGTTCGAGCTACTGGTCGCAATTCAGTCAATCCGGCGAATTCAGTGATGGCGGGCCCGATCCACTGGATCGCTGGAGCAGGCGTATCGCCACCTCGATTGCAGAGAAATTGTCGTTGCGGCCGCTGTATCCCTTCGAGGGGCCGCCTTACTTCCCGTTCCAGCAATGGGCCAAGCGAGCCGAGGCGCTCGAGCAATCACCGATCGGCGTGATGATGCATCCGCAGATCGGCTTGTGGCATTCCTACCGGTTTGCGCTACTGGGTGCGGATCTCGGTCAACAGGCGGCCACCGAAAACGCGGCCTCGCCCTGCCTCAGTTGTGTCGACAAGCCCTGTCTGCATACCTGTCCGGTCGATGCCTTCGACGCCAGTGGTTACGCGGTGGAGCGCTGCGCCACTTTCCTGCAGGAAACGCCCGAGGCTGGTTGCCATCAGCAGGGCTGCCTGGCGCGATATGCCTGTCCAGTCGCTCCCGAGTTGCGTTACCTCGCAGCACAGGGCAGTTTCCATCTGCGCGCTTTTCTCACCTCTCGACCACGCTCCTGAAGCCCGCTAGATCCGCTTTTTAACGCTGTCGAGACACTGTTCTAATGGGTCAAAAAATCCGCGATTCCACCAGCCGTTTCCGAGGACTCATCTATACTCAAACTGTGAGTCAGGCTTTATTTCCACGTAATTCTATGCAGAACCAGGATTCTGCAAGGTCCCTTATTTCGATATGGCAAAACTTGGGAACATGTTTTTCAACCGCACGCTTAACCAGTTTCTCGAATGCGAGGATCCCGGCAGTAAGAAGGGTTTATCGCTGGTGGATAAGTTGGGCGAAGCGGCCCATGCCAATTTGGACAAGGTACTGGAGACCATTGCCCAGGTCGATGGTCCGCATCAGGTCGCGCTCAAGCAAATGTGCCTGGAATCCGTCGATGGCTTTTCGGCGGAGCGATTTCAGAACGGTTCAGCAAGCGAAGGGTTCGATCAGGATGATGCCAGCGGCGCGGGCGCGGTGAAAACGGTTGATGCCAGCAAGCTCTACCAGCGACTGGTGGAGTCCGGTGCCGACGTTGGTGAAGTGATTGAACAGCTCGATGCGCAGAAACAATATCTGCGACCCGAGGACATTATCAATCAATCGCTGAAACTGGACGCGGAATACGCGCTGATTCTGTTGCAGCTGGTGGATGGTTCGGAAATCCCCATCGACCTGTCGAAATTGAGCTTTCAGCTCGACAAGATTGAAAGCGTCGAATACCGGATCAAGCTGTTGAACTATTTTGGTGGCATCAACGAACCCAAGATTCCGTTGATCGTGGCGCGCTTTCTGGACGATAACAACAAGGTGGTGATTCTCGAAGCCTTGAAAACCCTGAGCCGGATCGAAATCAGCTTTGATCTGTCGGTATTGCTGCCCTATGCCGAATCCATGCAAGGTATCGAGCACGATCAGGTCATAGCCATCATCGAAAAGCGTGTCGATGCCGAGTTGGTGCCCCACCTGTCCGCCTACCTGGCGGGCAAATCGGAGGAGCTGAACGAATTCTTCGCTCAAATCGTTGCCACCAAATCCGACAGCAAAAACTTTGAGAAATTTCTCAAACGCCTGATGCTCGAAGAACCAGCCGTACAGGAGCGGGCAATCGACTGCATTAAAAAATTCGCCAACAAGAACCTGACGCAGCTGGCGCATGAACTGAAACACCATGACCTGGAAGTGATTCGCGAACTGGCGCAACGCCTGGTGGTCAACCTGATCGAAGGCAAGGACCTCGAGAATGTGGGGAAATTTGCCCTCAATGAAAATGCCAGGCTGCGCGAACGTGCAATTCAGTCACTGGGCAAGTCCGCTAATCGTGGCGCCATTTCGATGCTGCAAAAACTGGTAGACACCTGGCCCGAAGATACTGTTCTGGCCTTGCGCAGCGTGCAGCAACTCGGATTTGACCATGGGCTGGAAATTGCCTATGACGCGCTGCGCAGTCGCGACGCGAACGTTCAGCGAGCGGCGCTGGAAACCGTCGAAGCCCTCGTCGATGAAAACAGTGCCGAGGATGGGCGCAATAATATCGTTGTGAATATGCAGCAAATCAAGGAAGAACTGAAGGATTATGCCAACCAGCTGGTGACCGATCTGACTGAAAAATACGGCCTGGCTGATTTCCAGGTGAGCTTTGAGGAGCCGATCGCCGATATTTTCCTGGGAGCGAAAGCGAGTGAATCCAGTTCCACTTCGTCGCCATCACCGCTCGACAAATTAACACCCGGTTCGGTATGGATGGATCGCTACCACATCAAGCAGGAAATTGGTCGCGGTGCCATGGGCCGGGTAATGCTGGTCGAAGACGACATGGTCGACGAACAATTGATCATCAAGTTCATGCTGCCTGGCCTCACCATCGACAAGGAATCGACCGAACGTTTCAAGCGCGAAGTCAAATACGCGCGCCGCATCAGTCACCGCAACGTGATACGCGTGCATGACTTGCTGATCAAGGACGGAGTATGTGCCATTTCGATGGAATATTTCGAAAGCCGGGGACTGGACATGATTTTGAAGGAAGGCCCGGCTTTCGAATTACGTGAGGGCCTCAAGCTGCTCTACCAGATCGCCAGTGGCATGACGTCGGCGCACGAGCAGAAGGTCATCCACCGTGATCTCAAGCCCAGTAATGTGCTGCTCAACAATGCCGGCAATCTTAAAATTGTGGATTTCGGAATTGCCTCGGCTAGCGCCTCCAGCGAGTCGACCCTGACCCAGTCCGGTTCGATCATTGGTAGCCCGGCTTATCTTGCCCCCGAACGCGCGGTGGGCGACGCTGCCGATGCACGCAGCGATATCTATTCGCTGGGTGTCATCGCGTATTACATGCTGAGCGGAAAACTGCCCTACCTGGGTTCACCGATGGAAGTCATCATGAAACACCGTAAGGGTAATGCGCCACCGATCGCCGAGGTGAACCCGAGCTTACCCGCGGAAGTGGCCGCGTTGGTGGAAGCCATGATGAAAGTCGATCCCGAAGAACGCCCGCAAACCATGGTGGACGTGCGCGATCGCATCCGCAAACTGCTCGGTAAGTAGTTAGTTTGTATCCCACGACGCGCCACCCCGGCGTATCACGACAACAATCCCGTCATTCCGATACGTCGGACCGCCCGAGGCGTCGGACCGGCGCCGGCAGGAATCTTATGACGGTGGCCATTCTTGAAATGTTCCGATACGCCGGACCCTGCCTACGCGGGAGTGACGCAAGATTCGGTCAGGTCGCCGCCTGCAGCGCGGTCAGTGCGATCAGGTTGTAGACGTCGTCGCTGTTACAGCCGCGCGACAGGTCGTTGGCCGGACGTTTCAAACCCTGCAAAATCGGCCCGATCGCCTTCGCTTCACCAAAACGCTGCGCCAGTTTATAGCCGATATTGCCCGCTTCGAGATCGGGAAAGATCAATACGTTGGCGCGGCCGCAAATTTTCGAATCGGCAATCTTCTGTTTGGCCACTCGCGGCACGACCGCCGCGTCCAGTTGCACCTCGCCCTCGATGGCAACATCCGGTAATTGCTCGCGCGCAAGCCGGGTGGCTTCGCGTACCTTGTCGACCAGGGGATGCTGCGCGCTGCCGTCGGTGGAAAACGACAGCATGCCCACGCGCGGTTCAGCGGCGATGAATTGTCGCGCCGAATGGACGGTCGACACCGCGATTTCCGCCAGTTGCGCGGCATCGGGATCGACGATCAGCGCGCAGTCGGCAAACAGCATGGCCTGTTTCGGCTCGTGGTGCTCGGCTTCAAACAGCATCAGCATGAAACTCGAAACCGACTTGAAGCCCGCTTTGACGCCGACAATCTGTAATGCCGAACGCACGCGGTCACCGGTGGTGTAGATGGCGCCGGCAATCGAGCCGTCGGCGTCACCGGCCTGCAACATCAGGTCGGCGAAACACAGCGGATCGAGCGCCTGTTGCTGCGCCTGTTCCGGGGTCATGCCCTTGTGCTTGCGCAGTTGGTATAGTTGCTGACTATACCCCTGGTGATATTGCGAAGTAGAGGGGTTTTCGATTCTAATACCCCCAAGATCCAGCCCCAGCGCCTCCGCCTGCTGCTGAATCTCAGACTCATTTCCAAGCAGGATGCAGTCAGCCACGGCATCGTTGTGGGCACGATGCGCCGCACTGATCACGCGGGCATCTTCACCTTCGGCGAGCACGATGGATTGCTTGCTACTGCGGGCTTTGGCGATGATAGAATCTAGAATTTGCATGATAGTAATCAAAAATTCCCGTAGTTAGGCGGCGGCGAATGATGCAGAATGATGCACTGATAGCGAAAAGCTGTCCATGAGAACGGGCATGGGGGCGCAACACGATTGCCCGGGAAACTGAATTCCAGGTATCCGATTGAATCGGGTCCTGCATCGATTGCAGCACCAATAACACTAAATTAACCAGGGCGGCCTGAAATGAAAATTGCAATTCCTGCTGAAATCCATAGCGGCGAAAAACGTGTTGCCACATCTCCCGAAGTTGTCGGCAAGCTGATTGCGGCTGGCTTCGAGGTGATCGTCGAATCGGGTGCGGGTGCTGGCGCCAATTTTGTCGATGATGTGTTCCGCGAGATGGGTGCCGAGATCGCCCGTGATACGGAATCGGCCTGGGCTGCAGGTGAATTGATTCTCAAGGTGCGCCCACCGGAGTTCAACAACGAACTGGGGCGCCACGAAATCGAACTGATGTCGGAAGGCGCACAATTGATCAGTTTCATCTGGCCAGCGCAAAATGAAGAGTTGTTGGCGCAGCTCGGCAGACGCAAGGCGACGGTTCAGGCGATGGATTCGATTCCGCGAATTTCGCGCGCACAGAAACTCGATGCGCTGAGCTCGATGGCCAATATCGCCGGTTATCGCGCGGTCATCGAAGCGTCGCATCAGTTTGGTCGTTTTTTCGCCGGCCAGATAACTGCAGCAGGGAAAGTTGATCCGGCCAAGGTTCTGGTCATCGGCGCGGGTGTCGCCGGGCTTGCCGCAATTGGCACGGCCAAGTCGCTGGGCGCGATCGTGCGCGCCTTCGATACTCGCCCCGAGGTCAAGGAACAGATACAAAGCATGGATGCGGAGTTTCTGGAATTGAATTTCGAGGAGGATGGCACCGGCCAGGGTGGTTATGCCAAGGTCATGAGTGAAGCGTTCATCGCCGCCGAATTGGAACTGTTTGCGCGCCAGGCCTGCGAGGTCGACATTATCATCACGACTGCGCTGATTCCCGGAAAGCCGGCGCCCAAGCTGATTACCCAGGGCATGGTGGAGACGATGCGCGACGGCAGCGTAATCGTCGACCTGGCCGCCGAACAGGGGGGCAATTGCGAAGCGACCGTTCCGGAAAAGTTGCCCACCGCCACGGCGTGCACATTGTCGGTTATACCGATTTACCCAGCCGGCTGGCGTCCCAGTCCAGCCAGCTCTACGCGACCAACGTGTACAACCTGATCATGGAAATGTGCCCGAACAAGGACGGCACGATTACCGTGGATATGGACGATGACGTGATTCGCGGTGCTACCGTCGTCAACCGCGGTGAAATCACCTGGCCACCGCCGCCGATTGCCGTCGGTGCCGAGCGCAAGCCCAGTTTCGGCGGGCAGGCGCCCGATTCGACTGCAGCAGAGTACGGTTGATGCGGCGCCCGTGGTTGCCAGCGCACCCTCGGCCCTGGCGAGTTTTGCACGCAGTGTCTGGTTTCCGATGATTCTCGGCGGGCTTGTGTTACTTGGCCTTGGCCAGGTCGCACCGCCGTCTTTCATGGCGCATTTCACCGTGTTCATCCTCTCCTGTTTTATCGGTTACATGGTGATCTGGAGAGTTAGCCCAAGCCTGCACACACCGTTGATGAGCGTCACCAACGCGATCAGTAGCATCATCATACTGGGAGCGCTGACGCAGATATCGAGTGGCGACGCGCTGATTTATGTTCTCGCCGGCATCGCCGT
Source organism: uncultured Gammaproteobacteria bacterium (assembly GCA_963835795.1). Lineage (GTDB taxonomy): Bacteria > Pseudomonadota > Gammaproteobacteria. The sequence continues at coordinate 1,742 of CAWIHJ010000105.1, read as the reverse complement.
ATTTATAACCTGCATCAACATCGTGGGTGGATTTTCCGTGACGCAACGCATGTTGCAGATGTTCAGGGGATAGCGGCCATGTCACCTAGCCTGATTACCGTAGCTTACCTCGCCTCCGCGGTGCTGTTCATCCTTGCGCTCGGCGGCCTCAGCAGCAACGAAAGTGCGCGTCGCGGCAACCTGTTTGGCATCATCGGCATGGTGATTGCGCTGGTGGTCACCATCATCGCTTTCGTCACGCGTCACTACGAATGGCTGGTCGCCATCATGATCGCCGGTGGCGTCATCGGTTTTATTTTGTCGCGCCGCGTGCAGATGACGCAGATGCCCGAGCTGGTCGCGATACTGCACAGCCTGGTGGGACTGGCCGCGGTATTGATCGGTATTGCCAATTTTCTGGATGCATCGATTCAGTTCGTCGGTGTCGAGAAAACCATCCACGAAATTGAAATCTACATCGGTGTCGGTATTGGCGCGATGACCTTTACCGGTTCGGTGGTTGCCTATGGCAAGTTGAGTGGCAGGATTGGCGGTCAGCCGATGTTGTTGCCGGGACGCCACTGGCTCAACCTGGCGCTGTTGATCGCGGTGATCGTCATCGCGGTGAAATTTGTCGGTGCCGAAAATCATCACCAGGCGACCCTGTTGTTGCTGGCAATGACGGCGTTGGCGCTGTTGTTTGGCATTCACATGGTGGTCGCCATCGGTGGCGCCGATATGCCCGTGGTCATTTCGATGCTGAACAGTTATTCGGGTTGGGCCGCCGCAGCCACAGGGTTCATGCTCTCCAACGACCTGTTGATTGTCACCGGTGCGCTGGTCGGCAGTAGCGGCGCGATCCTGAGCTACATCATGTGCCGCGCCATGAACCGTCATTTCATCAGCGTAATTGCCGGTGGTTTCGGTACCTCCGGTGGCTCGTCATCGGGTCCGGCAATTGAGGGCGACGTGCAGACCATCGATACCCTGGGTATGGCGCAACTGTTGAGCAATGCCAAAAATGTCATGATCGTACCGGGCTATGGAATGGCCACCGCGCAGGCGCAACATGCGGTTGCCGAAATTGCGCGCACGCTGATCAAGAAAGGCGTCAAGGTGCGTTTCGGTATTCACCCGGTTGCCGGGCGGATGCCCGGACACATGAACGTGTTGCTGGCCGAGGCCAAGGTGCCTTACGACATCGTCTTCGAGATGGATGAAATCAACAAGGATTTCCCGGAAGTCGACGTATCCATCGTCGTCGGTGCCAACGACACGGTGAATCCGCTGGCCCAGGAAGATGCGTCCAGCCCGATCGCGGGCATGCCGGTACTCGAAGTGTGGAAAGGCAACACCACCGTGGTGTTGAAGCGGGGCATGGCCGCCGGTTACGCCGGCGTTGACAACCCGTTGTTCGTCAAGGAAAACACGCGCATGCTGTTTGGTGACGCGCGCGACAGCCTTGAAGCCCTGCTGAAGGCGCTTTAGCTCCGTCAATCGATGATTCCCGGTACGCCACACTGGCGTTTCGGGAATCGACCGGGTCGATAGTATGTCGATCAGTAATTGTCGATCAGTAAATGTCGACCCGGTCACAAAAATCCTGCATATCCCGATTTGATCGCCGTTTTGCCTCGAATTTAGCTCGTTTGGGTGATTCCCCGATGCGCGCACAGGTCTACACTCGAAGAGTCAGTTCTCCGGTGCCCTTGTTCGGGATGGACAAGGTGTTCGGACCAGGTTTAGCAGGTTTCATCGGCCTG
>CAWIHJ010000104.1:0-10529 GCA_963835795.1 uncultured Gammaproteobacteria bacterium | reverse complement strand
CTCGATAAAACGCCGGGCGATAAAGCTGCCGAAGTTCCCGTAACCGCCGATGTCAGGATCTTGTCTGTCATTCAGAGCATTTCAGCGTTTTCTCGAATCTGCTCGTGGTATCCATAGATATTGCCCCAGAGTGGATGCGTGATCGCAACCGACATTTCGAAGACTGTTTGTCGCATTAGCAATTTCTTCTCAGCTCCTAGCAGGGCGGTTAAAGGTAGCGGAATGAAGCATCCAAACAGATGCAGAACATATCCTTTGAATTCCAGCTTTACGCGCCCGTCTTCCCAGGAGAGCTCGCCATTCGCCAACCGAGTCGCGGAAGCCATGATTTCGATGACTTCATTGCCTCGTGGTTTGGTATCATTCTTGAGCGGAATCGATAGAAATTTTTGATCCTGGAAGTGAAAAACCCGGTCAAAATAAAATGCCTTGCTTGAAGAATCACTTTTGAATTTATGCTCACGAATACATTTAGGAGGGATGCCTTTCATCAGCCAGGAACAATGGGGCCAACCATTTTATTGGCCGCGCAGCGCACATCCAAAAAACCTTCGACTCGGGATCATTGCTCGGAGGAGGGATGATTGGCATAGTGCCTGTGCATGACCGATGGAAGGTCATTCCAGGAATCTCCGAACAGGAACTTCGATATTTCGGACTGCTTTTTAGATGAGGTCGTCGATTGGCAGCTTGTTTTTGCGGGCTAGCAGCCAGTTGCGAGTAGCCCTGATTGCTCCGGGTAGGTGGCCCACAAAATTGCAATTATAGAATGACTTTACTGCGGAATTAACAGGTTTTCGCGTCCCCGTTTTCTTGCCATGAAACGCAGCGCGTCCTTGCCGTGATAAAACTGAATGCCATCGTACAGCACCATGCCTTCGTCCAGATCCAGATGAAGCTCGGTGACCTGTTGCACCAGGGGATGATCCTGGTTTGTGGCGCATTGGTAAGATGCAAGGTCCCGTAAACTTGTTTAATTCGAAGCGCCAGCGCGGCCCTGGTACACAAAGGGACACTCACCGTCAGAAGATGAAGTAAATGCCAGTTTACGCCTGCTGATTGCCATTGCGGTTTTGCCACCATCAAAAAGAAGATGGCTAGCAGTGACAGGAATGCGGGAATACCAACAGGATCCACGCCCTGAAACACGGTGATAAGCATCGGATATTTCAGCGTTGTTGCGTCTTGTGTCGGCCAATATTTGTTTCAGTCGTATTTGTATCCAGACGACGGGAATCCAGCACATGCCCGCGACAAACAAACTGCATAGGTAACGAAAGTCCAGCCAGTTTCCACGGCCGCTCGATGAACAAGCCAGGCGCCAGTTAATTGCTGGATAATGATTGCGGGCAGGGTGAACAGGTAATCAGCTAACACAGTGTGTTCGATACATATATTTTCCTCGAGGTCGGGCCGACGTGGCCTGCGAGCGCACATGAAGAAAGCTATTCCAAGCCCGAAGAACCAAACAATATGGCCGAACTTATTGACGCGCAATGGCTATGATTACATATTCATTCGCTGGAGATTCAAGTTTGTTTATTTAGTTGGGCCTTTATGAAAAGGCTAGCACATACCCTGTCACTGCGACGCCGAGGGACAGGCAAACTGTAGATCAGCGCCTTTTCCGGGCCCGCCTGAAATGCTTGACAGGGGCTTTTATGGGGAAAATATCTAGCCTGCATCAGCTATCTTCTTTGAATAAAGGTAAAAGCTAGCGAAAATAGCTCTTTTTGAGATTCTGCGGTACAAGGACCGGCTGAATTTTCATAGTCGCGTAGCTCAGTTGGTATGACCTCGACATGGTGGGGGTCGGTGGTTCGAATCCACTCGCGACTACCAGATTTAAACCAGTGCAGCTGAATTTCCGCCTCCGCTGTATCACAATCACTTGTTAGGTTTTGGTATCGGTTAATGGCGCTTTTTCCGCGCTAGCTTCGTCAGCCTCGTGACGGAATGCCGCCCACTCGAACCTCATGTATCACATATACACTCCGGTTCTCCGCGCGATGCTTCCTCGCTAGCACGAAAAAATCACTCATTACCCGACACCAAAATGTAACAAGTGATTGTGATACAGCAGAAAGTTAAATTCAGCTGCACTGGTTTAAATCTGGTAGTCGCGAGTGGATTCGAACCACCGACCCCCACCATGTCAAGGTGGTGCTCTAACCAACTGAGCTACGCGACTATAAAATTCAGGCCGGGTATTCTACCGCAGAATCTCAACTAATCAACCCGCTTAAAGCCTTATTTTCACTAGCTTTTTACCTTTATTCAAAGAATAGCTGATGCAGGCTAGATATTTTTTATAAAAGCCCCTGTCAAGCATTTCAGGCGGGCCCGGAAAAGGCGCTGATGTACAGTTTGCTGTCCCTCGGCGTCGCAGTGACAGGGTATGTGCTAGCCTTTTCATAAAGCCCGACTAATGAACGAACTTTGAATCTCCAGCGCGATGAATGAATATCTAATCGTCAAGACCATACACATCATGAGTTCGGCCATATTGTTTGGTACCGGGCTTGGAATAGCTTTCTTCATGTTGCGCTCGCAGGCCACGTCCAGCCTCGAGGGAAAATACTATGCTATTCGAACCACTGTGTTAGCTGATTACCTGTTCACCCTGCCCGCAATCATTATCCAGCCATTAACTGGCGCCTGGCTTGTTCATCGAGCGGGCATCAATTGGCTGGACTTTTGGTTAGTCGCTACCTATGTACTCTATTTTGTCGCGGGCATGTGCTGGATTCCCGTCGTCTGGATACAAATACGACTGAAACAAATATTGGCCAACAGCAAGCGCAACAACGCTGAAATACCCGATGCTTATCACCGTTTGTTCAGGGCGTGGATCCTGCTTGGTATTCCCGCATTCCTGTCACTGCTAGCCATCTTCTTTTTGATGGTGGCAAAACCGCAATGACGCAATCAGCAGGCGTAAACGGCATTTACTTCATCTATGACGGTGAGTGTCCCTTGTGTACCAGGGCCGCGCTGGCGCTTCGAATTAAACAAGTTTACGGGACCTTGCATCTTATCGATGCGCGGCAAAACCAGGATCATCCCCTGGTGCAACAGGTCACCGAGCTTAATCTGGATCTGGACGAAGGCATGGTGCTGTACGATGGCATTCAGTTTTATCACGGCAAGGACGCGCTGCGTTTCATGGCAAGAAACGGGGACGCGAAAAACCTGTTTAATTCCGCAGTAAAGTCATTGTACTGGTCCGATACGCTGGCCCGGGCGACCTACCCGGTAATGCGGGCTACTCGCAACTGGCTGCTAGCCCGCAAAAACAAGCTGCCGATCGACAACCTGGATCTAAAAAGCAGCCCGATATTCAAACCTGTGTTCGGAGATTCCTGGAATGACCTTCCATCGGTCATGCACAGGCACTATGCCAATCATCCCTATTCCGAGCAATCATCCCGAGTCGAAGGTTTTTTGGATGTGCGCTGCGCCGGCCCAATAAAATGGTTGGCCCCATTGTTCTGGCTGATGAAAGGCATCCCTCCTCGAAATGAAGAAAATGTATTCGTGACGGTGAACTTCAAAAGTGATTCTTCAAGCAAGGCATTTTATTTTGACCGGGTTTTTCACTTCCAGGATCGAAAACCCTATCGATTCCGCTCAAGAATGATACCAACCCAGGGCAATGAAGTCATCGAAATCATGGCTTCGCAACTGGGTTGGCGAATGAGCGTTGCCTGGGAAGACGGGCGCGTAAAGCTAAAACACAAAGGATATGTTCTGCATCTATTTGGATGCTTCATTCCGCTACCTTTAACCGCCCTGCTAGGAGCTGGAAACGCAGAAGAAATTGCTATCGACGAACAGTCTTTCGAAATGTCGGTTGCGATCACGCATCCACTCTGGGGCAATATCTATGGATACCACGGCAGATTCAAGACGCTGGATAGTGAATGACGACAAGAATCCTGATCATCGGCGGTTACGGGAACTTCGGCAGCTTTATCGCCCGGCGTTTATCGAGTCACCCCAATATCCAGCTCATCATTGCCGGACGCAACATCGACAAAGCCAATACTTTTGCGGCCAGCTTGATCGCTGAAAACCCTCCTGAGACTGCCCGACTCGATATTCACAGCGAGTTCACCGCATCACTGACAACCATCAACCCGGATATCGTCATTCATACCTCCGGACCTTTCCAGTCACAGGGTTACCAGGTTGCCAAGGCGTGTATCGAACTCGGTTGCCACTACATCGACCTGGCAGATGGCCGTGACTTTGTCGCGGGAATCGTTGAACTGGACGAAGCCGCAAGCGCCAATGCGGTTCTGGTCATATCCGGAGCGAGTTCGGTGCCGTGTCTTACCGCGGCCCTTGTCGATGACTATATGCCCGGTTTCGATACCCTGCAGACATTGAATTACGGCATCACAACGGCGCAGAAAACCAACCGTGGGCTGGCAACAACCCGAGCGATACTGGGCTACGTTGGTCAATCCTTTGACACGATGATGAATGGATCGATGACAAAGGTCTATGGATGGCAAGACCTGCATACCCGCAATTACCGCCAACTGGGAACCCGCATGCTGGGAAATTGTGATGTTCCCGATTTATCGTTATTTCCCAATCGCTACCCTGATTTGAAAACCATTCGCTTCTATGCGGGACTGGAAATCAGCTTCATCCATCTTATTCTCTGGTCGATGTCCGGTTTGGTTCGCATCGGCTTGATTAAAAATCTGCAACGCCTGGCACCGATTCTACTTCGACTTTCATTCCTGTTTGATTGGGCGGGCACTGCAAACAGTGGCTTTTATATGGAGCTGTCAGGCAAAGCCCACAACGGCGATGATAAGACGGTGACATTTGAACTGGTTGCTCGGCAGGGCGACGGCCCCTACATACCCTGTACACCCGCTATTTTGCTGGCCAAAAAACTGGCCGAGGGAACCCTCACCAAAACAGGTGCATACCCTTGCATCGGATTCATATCGAAGCGCGAATATCTGCAAGCGCTAAGCGATCTCGCCATTTCCTGGGTGGAATACTAACCACATCAGCCTTTCACAGATAAAATGATTGCAACTATTGCCCGGATGAAATGAAATTAACCCGGCCAACAATGACAACAGCAGCCTTATCTCCACTTGAGAAACACCCATGAGTTACAACAAAGCCTTCCCGAAAGCCGAATTCGAGCAACGCGTCGCCGACGTCAAACAGCGCATGCAGGCGGCGGGATTCGATCTGCTGATTTGCCAGGATCCGGCCAGCATGGGCTGGTTGACCGGTTTCGACGGCTGGTCGTTTTACACGCCGCAGGCGGTGCTGGTGCATCTCGACGAAGCCGCGCCGATCTGGTTCGGCCGCGCGCAGGACGCGAAATCGGCGCGCATCACCACCGATATTCCGGACGGACAATATCGTCGGCTTCTCCGAGCCGCTGGTGCAGCATCCGACGCAGCACCCGTTCGACGAACTCTGCGAACTGGTAAGTCGCGCGCGGCTGGGGCAGCGCGCGCATCGGCGTCGAACTCGACGCGCATTACTACACGGCGCGCGCGCATCATCACATCACCAGCGGCCTGCCCAATGCGAAGATTGACGACAACCGCGAACTCGTCAACTGGGCGCGACTGGTCAAATCCGAAGCCGAACTCGTCTACATGCGCGAAGCCGGCCGCATCGTCACCGATACGATGAACAAGGCCATTTCGCGGCTGCGCCCGGGCGTACGCCAGTTCGAAGTCATCGCCGACGTCTATCACGCGCAGGTCACCGGTTTCGATAACAAGTTCGGCGATTACACCAGCCTGTGCCCATTGATCCAGGTCGGCGAAGGCACCAGCACCCCGCACCTGACCTGGACCGACGCGCCCCTGCCCGACAACGGCCTGGTCGTCATGGAAATCGGCGCGGCGCGGCGTCACTATCACGCGCCGTTGACGCGCACCATGCACATCGGCAAGCCACCCGCAGTCATCACCCGCCTGGCCGAGGTGATTGTCGAAGGCGGCGATGCGGCGCTCGCCATGGCCAAACCCGGCGTCACCTGCGAAGCCGTCGAAGCCGTCTGGCAGGCAGTACTGAAACGCAACGGTTATCGCAAGGACAGCCGCGTCGGTTACTCGATCGGTCTGAACTATCCGCCGGACTGGGGCGAGCGCACCGCCAGTCTGCGCCCCGGCGACCACACCGTGCTGCAGGCCGGCATGTGCTTTCACTTCCAGTCCGGCATGTGGCTGGACGACTTCGGCGCGGCGATCTCGGAACCTTTTGTAGTCACCGAAAATGGCGGTGAACGACTGAGCCATGTCGAGCGTAAACTCATCAGTCATCGATTGACGGATCGATGATCCGACCATCGGCTTGCGGCACAGAAAATATTCCACCTGTTCTTTTGCGGCCAAGTTTGGCAATCTGCATCGATTGTCCGAGCCAACGGATACCGGCATTAAGATCAAAATCGGCTGATAACAATCAATCTGGAAACATCTGCGCTAGTAACAGCCAACTGGTGTTCGGGTAAATCTGCAGCGGGAGGCACGTAGTCAACATGATAAAGAACATACGAATCTGCCTGCTGCTCACGTTACTGTTTAGTATCTTTGCGGCGCAAGCCGAAAGGCCAAAGATTGGCCTGGCCCTGTCCGGTGGCGGTTCCAAGGGCAGCGCCCACATCGCCATCATCGAATGGCTGGAAGCCAATAATATCCCGGTCGATTTCATCGCCGGCACCAGTATCGGCGCCTATGTGGGTGGCCTTTACGCACTCGGTTACAGCGCCGAGGAAATAAAGATCATCATGTACCAGGCCGATTTCGACAGTGGATTTTCCGATGCCATCGATCGAGATAAACTGCCCTACCGAACCAAACGCCAACACGACAAGTTCAATGTCGCACTGGAGCTTGGCTTTGGCGATGGTGAAATCCTGTTGCCCTGGGGTGTGCTTTACGGTCACTCCATGACCGCGGTGTATCGACGCTCGGTCGGCAACCTCTCGAGCTTCCAGAGTTTTGACGACATGGCGATACCATTTCGCGCGATCGCCACCGACCTCACCACCAGCCAACCAGTGGTGCTCGACCGCGGCGACCTGGTGCGGGTGATGAAAGCCTCGGCGACGGTGCCAGGCGCACTGGTTCCAAGCAAGCTGGACGGCAAGTACCTGGTCGACGGTGGCATGTCGACAAACCTGCCGATATCGGAAGTGAGAAATATGGGGGCCGACATTGTCATCGCGGTCGATATCAGCGCGCCGCTCTACAATCTCGATCAACTCAAAAACGCCATCTCGGTACTGGAGCAGATATCCGGCTTTCTCACGGTTCACAACGTCAAGGCCGAGCGCGCAAAACTTGGCAAGGGAGACATCTTCCTGCGCCCCGCAATCGATCACCTCGGCACCTCGGATTTTTCCAAACTCGACGAGGCTTTCGACGCCGGAAGAGTTGCCGCCGAACAACAGCTGGAAGCGTTGCTTCGACTAGCCGTCAGCAGCGAAGAATATTTACAGTACAAGCAGCAAAAATCGAAAATACTGAATCAACTGATCATGGACAGTAAACGACCGGTGGTAAAAATCGTGCTGGACAACCAGTCGGATTTTAAAACTGAATTTCTGTTAGATACCCTCGGCCTGCAAACCGATGCGCCGATCACCATCGAAGAGTTGCTCGCTGCTGTGGATCGGCTCTATTCGCTCGATCGCTTTGAACTGGTCGACGCCGTTTTTGAAGAGCGCGACGTCGGCCGTGTCATCGTCGTCAAGGTCATTGAAAAATCCTGGGGGCCGAACTACCTCGAGTTCGGCCTTGGCTGGGAAGACGACTTCACCCTCGATTCGGTCATCAACCTCGACTTTGCCTTCACCCTCGGCAATATCACCGATAACAATGGCGAATGGCGCAACGAACTCGGCATCGGCACAAACAAGTCCTGGCGCAGTGACTTGCATTTGCCGCTTAACGATATACAAACTTATTATTACTCGACGATATTTGATTTTCAGCGGGAAGATTTCAACCTGTTCGTCAATAATCGGCGTGCGCTGGTTATCGAAAGTACCACCAACCGCCTCGATCTGGCGCTCGGTTACAAACCCGACTACCTGAGCGCTTTTGAATCCGGGCTGACCTTCGGGCAAGGTGAATTCAGTATCGATGCTGTGCTTGATGACAATTCGAGCTATCGCAGCCAGGGTGTGTTTGTGCGCCTTGGTTACGATTCGCTGGATCGCCTCAACTTTCCGTCGCACGGCGCGCGCTTTACTGTGAGTGTTACGCAACGCGAGGAAGACTTGAGTGGCGATCCCATTATCGGCGGCATTTCAGACCCGGATACCTACAGCACGACGGAATACCTCGCCGACTGGAAAGCTGCCACCACTCTGGGTCACCACGGATTCATCGCCGAGGCCCAGTTCGCCTATGTTGACAGCGAGATCGATCAGAGTGTCCACCTGGCCCGCCTCGGTGGTTTTCTCAACCTGTCCGGATATCATCGCGATTCGCTGATTGGCAACCAGAAGGTGTTCGCTGCTTTGCTGTACCAGTACAACCTCGGTAGAAGCCTCTTCGGTTTTAACAACGTGCCTATTTACATCGGCACCAGCATCGAAATGGGTAACGTCTGGTCGGCAGATGAGTCGATCAATTACGATGAACTCATCACCGCGGGCAGCGTTTACATCAGTACCGACAGCAAGCTGGGGCCGGTGGCGATTGCCGTGGGATATACCGAGGATGGCAACAGTGCGATCTACTTTTACCTCGGCAAAAACATTTAATCCTTGCGCCCACCATAGCCGGGCAGCTCAACGCAATGCCGTCAGCCCGGGTTGCATCAGAGTTGATAGTCGTTGCCGCTGTTTACCGTCTGCGTCGAAATTATCCGGGCTCAACCAGGTTTCGAAGGCGGCGCGCGCCACCGGCCATTCGCGATCCAGTATCGAGTACCAGGCCGTATCGCGATTACGGCGCTTGTAGATGGTCGCCTGGCGAAACAGGCCTTCGAAGAGGAAACCCAGACGCGTCGCCGCCGCGCAGGACGGCTTGTTCAAGGCATCGCATTTCCACTCGTAGCGACGATAATCCAGCACCTCGAACACCTGGCGCATCATCAGGTACATGGCTTCGGTCGAGATCGGACGGCCTTGCATCAATGGCGAAAAATGGATGTGGCCGACTTCGATCACGCCCACCGTCGGTTCGATGCGCAGGTAACTGGCGACACCTACCGCCTTGCCGGTGGCAAGATCGATGACGCCGAAAAAACAGGGGTCGGCACCGAGACAGGTCGCCTCGACCCAGGCTTTCATCTCCTTGACATGGCTAAATGGCCCGTATGGCAGGTAAGTCCAGTTCCTGCCATCGCGATCTTCGCTGAAAGCGGCGAATAAATCGGCGCCATGCCGATGCCAGTCGATCGGCTCAAGGCGGCAAAAGCGACCCTGCATTTCGGCGCCGCGGGGATGCTCGCGGGGCTGCCACCCAGCCAGCGGCCGCCCGATGGGTTGCCCCAGTTCATTCATTAATTCCGCCATACCGGTTCCTGCAATTTGGTGTTAATGCCGTGGCGTTTTCAGTACACTCCACTGGCCCGGCCAAAGAGTCGATTCTACAAGTTGCCACGCCCCTGGGAAACCACTCGATGTTGATGCTCGATGCCAACACTCTATTGAATGCGATGCCATTCACACAGCTGGTAGACGAACTGGCGCAGTTGCATCGTGAACCCATCGGACTGATCGACGAAATGTTGATGGAGTCGACCGATAGCAGCGATAACACCAGCCACTTTTTCATTCGCACCGGCTGGCAACCCGAAAAGGCCGTGGGCGCCAAAGTAATTACCGTTTTTCCGCGCAATAACCAGGCCTGCGAGTGGCCATCGATCCAGGCGGTGTACATTCTTTTCGAGGGCATCAACGGCAGCCCGGTAGCCTGCATGGATGGCACCGCGTTGACCTGGTTGAAGACCGCCACCGATTCGGCGCTGGGCAGCCAGCTGCTGTCTCGAGTGGACAGCGAGACGATGCTGATGATCGGCGCCGGCCAGATGGCGCCCTACCTGGTGCGAGCGCACTGCGCGGTTCGCCCGGCACTGCGCCAGGTGCGCATCTACAATCGCACTGCCGACAAGGCACAGGCGTTATGCACCCTGCTCGCCCGCGATTTTCCCGATATTCGCTTCGCTGCCATTACCGATCTGGAGGCGTCAGCCCGTGACGCGGACCTGATCTGCTCGGCGATCGCCTGCGAAGAACCCGTTGTCCACGGTCACTGGCTAAAACCCGGCACCCATCTTGACCTGGTCGGCGCATACACACCCAGCATGCGCGAAGCCGACGACGAATGCCTGCTTCGTGGCAGCCTGTTTGTCGATGCACGCGAAACGACTTTGCATCACATCGGTGAATTGATGTTACCGCTGGCCAGCGGCGTCATCACCGAGGCCGACCTGCGTGCCGATCTCGCCGACCTGTGCCGCGAAGAACACCCGGGGCGGTACTCAAACGATGAAATAACAATCTATAAGAATGGCGGTGG
>CAWIHJ010000103.1:0-7190 GCA_963835795.1 uncultured Gammaproteobacteria bacterium | reverse complement strand
AAGGGCAATGGTAGTTTACTGGTACGCCCGCCGTCGATGACTATTACCTGGCCGGTGACAAAACTCGATGCATCGCTAGCCAGGTAAACCGCCAGCTGGCCGACGTCTTCGGGTTCGCCGACGCGGCCGACGGGATGCATTTTATGCAGACCCTCCCAGGCCTCCTCGGGATGCGCCTGGGCATTGATGTAAGCGTCGCTCAGGGCAGAGCGAATCCAGCCCGGGGCGATCGCGTTGACGCGAATATTGTCCTTGCCGAGATCGACCGCCATGGCCTTGCTGAGCGCATGTATGCCACCCTTGGAAGCACAGTAGGCGGCGTGTTCGGGATTGGCGGCGAGCCCTTCGATGGAACCGATATTGATGATGCTGCCGCCGCCGGCGTTGCGCAGTAACGGCAACAGGGCGCGGCTGAGGAATGCCGGCGCGGTCAGGTTTACCGCCAGCATTCGGTTCCAGTCGGCGAGGTCCATTTGTTCGAGCGTTTTCTCGAACATGAAACCGGCGTTATTCACCAGCGCATGGATCCGCTCCTGCGTCTGCCGCAGCGACATCGGCGATGGCCTGGAAGCTCGTTGGCTGCGCAAGATCCGCCTTGATCCAGTGCACCTCAGATTGCGCTGCCAATGCCTCGGGTAAAGGGCTGCGCTGCACGATGAATAGCCTGGCGCCCGCGTCCAGCAAGGCCCGGCTGATGCCGCCGCCTATGCCCTGTCCACCACCCGTGACGACGATAGTCTTGCCGCTGAGCGAACCCATCGCCTAGCCGTAGACCGGCTTGGCGCCGGTGACTTCCAGCGTCGCGCCACAGACGTAGCGCGCCTCGTGCGAGGCCAGGAATGCAATCACGTCGGCGATTTCCTCGGGCTCGGCGACGTGGCCGAGCGGGACTGTCTTGCCGAGCTCGGCGATCGCGTTATCGGGATCGATACCGCGCCGCGCGAAGCCGGTGCGCAGCATCGGCGTGTTGACTTCGTTGGGACAGACCGCGTTGACGCGGATGCCGTCGCCGGCGTGGTCACGCGCGAGGTTCTTGGTGAAGGCTGCGAGCGCTCCCTTGCTGGTGCAGTAGGCCAGGTGGCCGGGGCCCGGGTAGAGGCCCCAGGTCGACGAAGTGTTGACGATGGCGCCGCCGCCAGCCTGCTGCATCTGCGGTATCGCCGCGCGACACAGGAAGAAGTTCGCAGTCAGGTTGATGTCGAGCGCGCTGAACCACATGTCATCGGTGGTTTCGAGGATGGTACCGCGCGGAATGATACCGGCGTTATTGATCAGGATGTCGATGCCGCCGAGTTTATCCACGGCTTCGGCAATCAACCCTTCGCAATCATTTTTATGGCGCAGGTCGGCCGCCAGGTACTGTGTTGCCAGGCCCCTGGATTGCAGGGTTTTGCAGTATTCGTTGCAGTCTTCTTCGCTGTGATCGGAAAATAAGACCTTAGCGCCTTCGCGCGCAAACAGTTCGACCACGGTCTGGCCGATGCCGCCGGTACCCCCGGTGATAACCACTCGTTTATCGATGAAGCGCATGGTCAGTTAAATCGGTCGGGGCTGAAATGAGCGATATTGTGGCTGGGTTCTTCGCCGTTTGCCAGTTCGGCGACGAGCTTGCCGGTGATGCCGGCGAGCGTCAGGCCGAGGTGATGATGACCAAAAGCCAGTATCACTCTTTTCGAGTCGTTGCTATGGCCGATGACCGGTAACGAATCGGGTAGCGTTGGTCGATAGCCAAGCCACTGCTGGTCGGCTTGCGCCGGTAGTTCGAGCATTTCGCGGCCCTTGCGCAGCAGATAGGCGAGATTACGCGGGTTGGCGATCTTGTTGTAGCCGGCGATTTCAACCGTGCCGGCAAGGCGCATGCCTTGCTCCATGGGCGTGGCATAAAACCCGGCCGCGTTCCAGCACACCGGTCGCGACAACAGGTGCTGCTGATCCTTGAATTGCAGGTGATAGCCGCGTTCGGTATCGAGTGGCAAGCCCTTCGGCATTCCGCTGATGCGGGTGGAAAAGGCGCCGGCGGCGATCACCACCTGATCGAGCTGCAGGTTACCGCCGTTGTCCAGGCGCAGTTGCACCGAGTCGGCGTCGGGCTCGATGCTGACTGCGCGCTGGCGAATAAACTCACCCTCGTTACGTTGAAAGCAGTCGACATAGCGCTGCGCCAACATTTGCGGGTTGATGACGTGACTCGCCGCGGCGAACAGCAGGCCGCGTTCGAAGGGCAGTTTGAGCCCTGGCTCGAGGTCGACAATGTCGGCGCGATCGAGCTCACGGTAGTCGAAGCCCTGGTCGCGACGCACCTGGTTGGACGGCAGGGCATTGTTGAAATCCTGCTCGCTCTGGTAGACGTACATGCAACCTTGCTGGCGCATCAGGACACGAGCGCCCGACATGTCAAGCAACGGGTCGAGGCCTTCATAGGTTTTTGCCAGCAACTGACCGAGTTGCTGAGTGATGTGCGTCACTTTGTGCTCGCGGCAATTGGCGAGGAAACGGATCATCCACGCGGGATGTGACAGCGCATAGCCGAGGTTAAGTGACAGTGGGCTGTCTTTCGACAGCAGCAGCGCAGGCAGCCGCTTGAACAGGGCAGGGCTGTTGATCGGCACGCAACCGTAATCGGCGATGGTGCCGGCGTTGCCCGACGAAGTGCCCGAGCCCGGGTCTTCAGGATCGATCAGGGTAACGGCAAAACCCTTGTTCTGCAGCCACAAGCGCACAACTGCAACCAACGATTCCTGCGCCGACGACGGCGATGCGGATTGGAGTCTTCAACTGGGTGTTAATCCGTCCGTTTATATGAATGGATAGTGTAGTGAAACTCGCTATCGGTCGGTAGCGCTAAATTTAAACCTGAATCCGTGGGTCCATACGGATGCAGGTTAAAGACAGCTTAAAGATCGAGAGCCTTGCGCAGACGCGCTGCCAGGTCGTCGCGACTAGCCGTATCCATCAGGTTTAAGGCGGGCAGCCCCGACAGTTTTTCCACCAGCGCGATGCCAGCATCGGTGTTGGCCGCACCGCCGGCGACCAGGTCGGGTGCGCGCTGGAATGCCTGTTGTACCCCGACAACTGCGTAGGGGTCCTGTGCACACAGCAACTTGAACTTGACGTGGTCTCGAATCATTTCCGCGGCGATTGCCCCGTTATACGGCTCTAGCGGGGATGCGCCGGCCTCGGCGACCAGTACATCGGGTTTGTCGCGTGCAATCAGTGACAGTAAACGGGGCAGGGCTTCGCGGTAAAGCGCTTCATCAACGGCCGAAGACGGTAGCCCGGCGTCGACGAAATCGTAGACCGCGCTGGCGCCGGCATCCTGAAAGCTTAGCATGTCGCGGTAACGTGCCGCGCCGGTCAGTTTGGCGCCGACCACCTTGAGGCCCATCTTTGACAGCAGGTGAACGATGACGCGTCCCGAGGTGGTTTTGCCGGACGACATCGAAGTACCGACGAGCAGGATGATGGGAATCTGAAAGTCGACGATATCGACCGGCGACAGGCAGCCGCGCATGGTTTGTTTTTTTTCGTTGCGCATCACGTGGCCCTGGTATTGCAGCCGCATCGGCGCTGACAGGAAGGGTGACAACGAGGTGACTTTGCCAAATAGTCCCGCAGCGGTGAGTGCGTTGAGCTCGCCCGATTCGTCGATCGCGCGCCAGTCGCCGACCGCTTCCAGCGTTGCTGCCCGGGTGCCGAAGGCACCCACGACCAGGTCATCTTCCATCACCTCGATCATGCGCCCGCCCTGCAGTTCGAGCGCGCTCAGGCGGCCGTGGTTGTTGGCTACCCTGGCGACCACGTAGTCACCGGTATCCCAGTGCTCACGCGCCATTGGCCTGGTGTCGAAATCCTGCGATGCGAGGTCGGAAATTCGGGTTACGGAGGTGAAGAAAGGATGAGTCATGATTCAGCTCCTTTGGTCGGATCGGGAAGTGAGCGACGGTGCCAGTAACAGCAAGGTGAGCAGCGCGCAGCGCTCGCCCAGGCGGTCGAGGTCAATAAATTCGTGCGTTGCGTGGGCGCCGTCACCGACTGCCCCGAGGCCATCCAGCGTGGCGCTGTAAAGGCTGGTGGTATTACCGTCGGAACCGCCGCCGGCGGTGCCCTGTTCGAGTGCCAGACCGAGTTCGACACCGAGTGTCTGCGCGATTCTCCACAGGCGCTGATTTGCCTCGGTCGGCTCCATCGGTGGTCGTCCGATAGCGCCTTCGATGCGCAGCGTGACACCGGGCGTCTCGGCTTTTAGGGCATGGATTGCCCCCGCGACGCGCTCGGCGTCGGCAGGTGTTAGCACGCGCACATCGACTACCGCGCGACTTTCGGGCGCCACCATGTTGGGGCGAATGCCGCCATCGATGACGCCGACGTTGACCGACGTGCCGTGTTCTGGATCGTTCAATTCAAACAGTTTCTGGATGACGTGCGACAGTTCGAGGATAGCGCTCGCGCCGGCGCCCGGGTCGAGTCCCGCGTGCGCGGCCTTGCCCTGCACCGACACCGTGAAACGGCCCACACCCTTGCGCGAAGTCTTTATTTTGCCGCTGCGTCCGAGCGACGGTTCGAGCACCAGGCAGCGTTCGCTGCATTGCGCCAGCGCGCGCAGGTAACGTGTCGATTCGCGGCTGCCAATTTCCTCGTCCGAGTTGATGAAAAACAGTGGCCTGACCTCGGCTTCGAGTCCCAGGCTTCGAATCGCCTTGAGCGCGTAGATCATTTGCGCGAGCCCGGCTTTCATGTCGTATACGCCGGGCCCACGCAGCGTACCGGATTCGCATATTAACGGCATGGTTTGCAAGGTCCCGATTGGCCACACCGTATCGCAATGGCCGATTACCAGTTGCGCCTTTTGTCGTTTGCCGCGCGCTCGCGGCGCCGCGTACAGATGGCCGCCGCTGGTCTTGCCCGGCAGCAGAATGACGCGGTAATCGACTTGCTCGAACTCTGACTTGAGATACGCCAGGATCGCCGCCTGGCTGGCAGCTTCGGTGGATGGGGTTTCGATCAGCACCAGGTCTTTCACCAACGCGACCATGGCGTCTTGCTGATCGTGCAGGTACTCCAGCAATTCGCCTTGCACGTTCATCAGGATTACCGCTTGAAGCCGGCTGGGAAGGGTAGCTTGGTGGAACTGGCGATCTCGGCAAAGCGTCCCGGGATACAGGTAGGCCAGCAATGGGGCGTTGAACACCAGGTCTTCGTCATCGTGACCGGACGACCGCAGCGCGTCCTCGGCGATGCGCGCGCCGATAATCCGGCCGATAATCAATGAATTATCGCCCAGGTCGTCAACCATCTGGTGCAATTCGCATTCCAGGAACAGGTAGCCGTCGGCGACGAACGCCGCGTCGACTTTTTGCGCCGCGAAGGTGGGCAGGCTCTGGGTAATGGGTTTGCTGCCATCGTCGCAGCGCGGCGTCGCCGCGAGGCTGGCGAGCACGGTTTGCGACGGGCGCATGTAGGTGACGGTAAATTGTCGATCGCGCTGAATATTCTGATAGGTGTTGTGGCGCGGGGTACACACGAAGCCGAAGTGATTGCTCCAGCTCATGGGCATCGCCATGTGCTTGGGCGCGAGATCGTCGCCGCCGTCGGCCTCGCGCGTACCGATGACGACCAGCGGGAAAACGGTGAAAAAGCTTTCCCAGATGGAACTACCGGTATCCAGTTCGATCAAAGCTGGAGTTTTCATGTCGCGCACCATTGTGTTTTCGTGACAAAAAGCTAACACTTGTGCCCGTGACGCACATTGACGCGTATCAACCCAACAGGAGTTCCAATGAACGTATTAAAACCCCGCCATCCAGTACCGGCCCTCGACGTCGATACGCTGAACGGTAGCTGGTCGCTGGCCGATCAGAATTCTGAACACTTCACCATGGTGGTATTTTATCGTGGCCTGCATTGCCCGATTTGCAGCAAGTACGTGGTTGAGCTGGACAAGCTCGCGGGCGATTTCGCGGAAATCGGTGTTTCCATCCTGGTGTTGAGTGGCGATGAGCGCGAGCGTGCCGAAAAAGCGCGCGACGACTGGGGTTTAAGCAACCTGGAAATTGGCTATGGCGTGACCACCGAGCAGGCGCGCGCCTGGGGATTGCACCGTTCGGCAGGACGCGGGCTGACGTCGATCGGCATCGAAGAGCCGGCTGAATTCAGCGAACCCGGTCTGTTCATCATGAAGCCAGACCAATCGCTCTACTGGGCACAGGTGCAGACCATGCCGTTTGCGCGCCCGCATTTCCGCGAGATCGTCGGCGCGCTCAAGTTCGCTCTGGAAAAAGATTACCCCGCGCGCGGCGAACTGAGCTGATCCGGCGTCATTCCGAAACGTCGGACTGCCTGACACCTCGGGCGGTCCGACCTGTCGGGACGACGCAGAACCGGTGTTTAACGCGGGGTCGGATTAGCTGACTTTCCTGATGGTCAAACGAATGGAGCCGGCATTGTTATCGTATAGACTCCACACGTCGTTTGGAAAACAGTAAAAGTAACCAGGCCGGGTGACTTTCAGTTCCTTCTTTGCGTGCTCGGATAGATTCACATACTCGTGGGGAACCGGGCTGCCGTCGTTTTTTACGGCGCTTTTCGTGCCGTTGTCGTTACAAATCGCTCCCGTCATGACAAACCAGGGAAATGCTTCGACGCGCTTGGTCCCGGCAAAATCCGCCGAGGTATTCCCGGTGGTTTTATGGAACATCGATTCAATCGAACCCCATACCGAACTGGTGCTTCTGACGATGTCTCCAACGGTAAACTTGTCGTCCTCGGTTCCCTTCCAGTCGCAGATGTCTTTGCTGTCCTTCCATTGACCCCTGGCGGAGAATTTGTAGCTGCCCTTGTCCAGGTACAGGCCACTGTAGTTCCAGCGGGTATCGGCAAATACATCGATGCTGTGCGTTTCGCCCACCTTCAGGACTTTGCTCGGGTGATAGGCTCGATATTCAATCGGTGAAGCCTCCTGCCGCTGGAAAGCACTCGGATGAAACTGGCTCTTATTTTTCGAGCTCACTTCGGGCAGGTTTCTGGGTCGCGAACGCAATTCGGCAAATGCGCCTTTGTAGGAGTTGTGCATTACCCCCCTGTAATTGTCGGTAATGTCCGGGATCGTAGACTGACGAAATTCAAGGCCGGCGTTCTCTGCTTCATTCATCATCCAGTTCAACGCAATATCCGACAGCGTGGAATCGGCGTAG
>CAWIHJ010000102.1:0-21089 GCA_963835795.1 uncultured Gammaproteobacteria bacterium | reverse complement strand
AAATTGACGGGGTTAACGAGCGGGCCTGTCAACGCCAGGTCGAAGCCGGCATGCAATTGCACCTGTTGGTGCCGGCGGGAGAGTCCGGTTGATCAAATCAGCTTATCCATTGCTGGTGATCGGTGCCGGTCCCGCCGGGATGGCCGCGGCGCAAGCTGCCGCGCGCCACGGGGTCGAAGTCGCGGTGGTCGATGATCAGCCGCATCCGGGCGGGCAGATTTATCGCAACGTGGACGCCAGTCCGCTCGACGATATCGGGTTGCTGGGCAAGGACTACTTGTATGGCCGAGAACAGGTGCGGGCGTTTCGTCATGATCACATCGATTATTTTGCCAACAGCGCGGTCTGGTACCTGGATGCCACGGGTGAAGTCGGCGTGGTCGTGGACGGTGTGCATCACCGGATGGTTGCCGAGCGCATCATTATTGCCTGTGGCGCGCAGGAGCGAGCGATGCCATTTCCCGGCTGGGAAAAGCCGGGTGTGATGACGGCCGGCGCCGGGCAAATCCTGATGAAATCGGCGGCCATGGTGCCGCAACAGGCACCGGTGTTGGCCGGTAACGGGCCATTGTTATTGTTGCTGGCCGCGCAGTACCTGCGCGCCGGGGTAAGTATTCGCGCGCTGGTCGAAACCACGCAAAAATCGGCGCGCCGCTCCGCCTGGCGGTATTTGCCGCAGGCGCTCGGCGCCAGTGATTACCTGTTCAAGGGGCTACAACTGGTGGCGGAAATTCGTCGTGCCCGGGTACCCTGGTTTCGCAATGCCAGCGATTTACATGCCGAGGGGGCTCTGCGCATCGACGCGCTCAGCTTTGTTAGCGACGGCAAGCAACAACGCATCGAAACCGCGTTGCTGCTGGTACACCAGGGCGTGATACCATCCCTGCAACTTGCCGCTGCAGCGGGCTGCGAAAACCACTTTAACGACCGGCAGCAATGCTGGCAACCGGTGCTCGACGACTGGGGTGAGAGTTCGCAGGCGGGCCTGTTTGTGGCTGGCGATGCGGGTGGCATCGGGGGAGCGCGCGCGGCGTGGCTCAGTGGACAATTGGCCGGCCTGCAGGCAGCCTGTCAACTTGGACTGATCGAACCGGCTGCTGCGTGATCAACTGGCGAAGCCGATTCGCAATGCGCGTAAACGGCACCTGTCGATACGCCCGTTTCTCGATACCCACTATCGAGTCGCCGAGGCTTCGCTGATGCCGCGTGATGAGACACTGGCCTGTCGCTGCGAAGAAGTGACGGTGGCCGAGATCCGTGCGCTGGCAGCGCTCGGCTGTAGTGGCCCCAACCAGGCCAAGGCCTTTACCCGCTGTGGTATGGGACCCTGCCAGGGGCGCTTTTGTGGTGCTACCATGGAACAGATATTTGCGTCACACAGCGGGCTTGGCCCGCAACAAATCGGCCACTTTAATGTGCGCCCGCCGTTGAAACCCGTCACGCTGGGGCAACTCGCCAACAGCGATGAAAGCTGAAGTTTTGCAGGAGTATCCGTATGAGTGAAAAGAGCTTTAATCAGCCCCTGGGCGGTAATGAAATGCCGCGCTTTGGTGGCATCGCCACCATGATGCGATTGCCGCATGTCCCTGACCCGGCAGGTATCGACGTTGGTTTTGTTGGCGTGCCTTTCGATATCGGTACTTCGAACCGCGCCGGCGCACGTTTTGGCCCGCGCCAGATTCGCACCGAGTCCTGCCTGATTCGCCCTTACAACATGGCGACGCGCGCCGCGCCTTTCGACTCGTTGCAGGTCGCCGATATTGGCGATATCGCGATCAATACCTTCAACCTGGAAAAGTCGGTGGCAATTATCGAGGATGCTTACGACCAGATCCTCGCAGCAAATTGTAAACCGCTGACGATGGGTGGCGATCACACCATATCCCTGCCGATACTGCGCGCGCTCCACAAGAAGCACGGTCCGGTTGGTATCGTTCATATCGATGCGCACGCGGACATCAACGATCACATGTTTGGCGAGCCAGTTGCCCACGGAACGCCGTTCCGGCGCGCCATCGAAGAAGGCTTGATCACGCCCACGCGCATGGTGCAGATCGGCCTGCGCGCCACCGGCTACGCAGCGGACGATTTCGACTGGCCACGTGAACAGGGCGTGCGCGTGGTGACGGCCGAGGAATGCTGGTACAAATCGCTGGCGCCGCTGATGGCGGAAGTGCGCGAGCAACTCGGTGCCGGGCCGGTGTACCTGACCTTTGATATCGATGGCCTGGATCCTGCCTTTGCATCCGGTACCGGAACCCCGGAAATCGGTGGCTTGAGCATTCAGCAGGGTCTTGAAATCGTGCGCGGTTGTCGCGGCCTCGACCTCGTTGGCGGTGATCTGGTCGAAGTGGCGCCAGCCTATGACCCGTCGGGTAATACGGCGCTGACCGCGGCCAACCTGCTGTTCGAAATGCTGTGCGTATTTCCCGGCGTTAAATACCGCGCATGAGGAGGAAATCGATGAAAATTGCGCTTTACCAGGGGCCGGGAGTACCGCTCGACGTGGCCGCCAACATCGCCACCCTGGGCACGCAGGCAGAACGCGCCGCGGCACAGTCGGCGCGTCTGCTGATTGCCCCGGAAATGATACTGAGCGGCTACAATATCGGCCCCGCGGCAATCGAGGAACGTGCGCAGGCGAGCGATGGTGCCTCGGCGCAGGCCATTGCCGAATTGGCCCGCCAACATGGTATCGCCATACTTTACGGCTACCCGGAGCGGGCCGATGGCCGCATTTATAATGCGGTGCAGTTGATCGATGCCGACGGCAGACGGCTCGCGAATTATCGCAAAACCCATTTATTCGGCGATATCGATCGCGACGCCTTCAGCCCCGGCACCGACGAAACCGTACTCGCCGAACTCGACGGCTGGCGCATCGGGTTGTTGATTTGTTACGACGTCGAGTTTCCGGAAAACGCGCGCCGGCTGGCACTGGCCGGTGCCGATTTTATCGCGGTACCCACGGCCGTGATGCCGCCTTATGATTTTGTCGCCTCGCACATGGTGCCGACGCGCGCGTTTGAAAACCAGGTGTTCGTTGCCTATGCCAACCGCTGCCACAACGAAAACGGGCTGGAATACATCGGGCTCAGTTGCGTCGTCGGTCCAGACGGCAGAGACCTGGCGCGCGCCGCGCGCGACGAGGAGCTGATCTTTGCCGATCTCGAACCCGAATTGCTGGCCGAGTGGCGTCGCGTAAACACGTATTTTGACGATCGAAATCCGGCACTTTACGAATCCTTGAGTGAACCCGCAGGGAAAGAAAAATGACAGCACCGCATACAGCGATCACCGGCGACTGTGACGCGCAAAAGCCGGTAACCATATTTGGCCCGGATTTTCCGTTTGCCTACGACGACTGGCTCACCCATGCCGATGGGCTGGGTCAGATCCCAGCCGAGCATCATGGCCGGGAAGTGGCGATCGTCGGCGCTGGCATGGCAGGCATGGTGGCCGCCCTGGAATTGATGAAAATGGGCCTGAAGCCCGTGGTCTACGAATCGCGTCGACTGGGCGGTCGGCTGCACTCCGAACCCTTCAAGGGTGCCGAAGGCATAGTCGCCGAACTCGGCGGCATGCGTTTTCCGAAGTCGTCCACGGCGTTTTACCACTACCTGGATAGCTACGAGTTACCGACGAGTCCCTTCCCCAATCCGCTGGCGCCGGCCACGCCCAGTACCGTGGTCGATCTCGAGGGCGTGCCGCTGTACGTCGAAAGCAGCGATCAGTTGAGTCCGCTGTTGAAGGAAGTCGGTGCCGCCTGGCAGGAGGCCCTGGAAACCGATGGTCGCTTCAGTGCGATGCAGGAGGCGATTCGTTGCCGCGACGTGGCCGCGATTAAAAAAATCTGGAACGAGTTGGTGCCGACCTGGGACGACCGGACTTTTTACGGGTTTATCGCCAATTCCGAGGCGTTCATGAAACACAGCTTCAAGCACCTGGAAGCCTTTGGCCAGGTCGGTTTTGGCACTGGCGGCTGGGATACCGATTTTCCCAATTCGATGCTGGAGATCCTGCGCGTGGTGTACACCAACTGTGACGACGATCAGCACTTTGTGCTGGGTGGTGTCGAGCAGGTACCACGGCGCATGTGGAAAGATGAGCCAAAGGGCATGATGCACTGGCCGGATGGCACTTCGTTGAAAAGTCTGCACAGCGGAGCGCCGCGTACCGGGGTGGCAAAAATTGACCGCAACGCGAGTGGCAAGATCGAGATCACCGACACCTGGGGCGACCAGCGCGAATACGAATGTGCGCTGGTCACCTGCCAGAGCTGGCTGTTGACTACCGGCATCGATTGCGACGAATCGCTGTTTTCGCAAAAGCTGTGGATGGCGCTCGATCGCACGCGTTACATGCAATCGGCGAAGACTTTCGTGATGGTCGATCGACCGTTCTGGAAGGACAAGGATCCTGTGACTGGACACGATGTGATGAGCATGACGCTGACCGATCGACTGACCCGCGGTACCTACCTGTTCGACCTTGGCGAAGATCAACCCGGCGTGATTTGCCTGTCCTACGCGTGGATGAGCGACGCCCTCAAAATGTTGCCGCTGCCGGTGGAAAAGCGCGTCAAGCTGGCGCTCGATACCTTGCAGAAAATCTACCCGGGCCTCGATATTCGCAAACACATCATCGGTGATCCGATCACCGTGTCCTGGGAGGATGATCCGAATTTCCTCGGCGCCTTCAAGGGCGCATTGCCGGGGCACTATCGGTATAACCGGCGCATGTACTGCCATTTCATGCAGCAGCAGATGCCGGCGGAACAACGCGGAATCTTCATCGCCGGCGATGATGTCGGCTGGATACCCGGCTGGGTCGAGGGTGCGGTGACGACTTCGTTGAACGCGGTGTGGGGAATCGTCAATCACCTCGGTGGTTCGACGCCGCCACAAAACCCGGGCCCCGGTGATCGCTTCGAAGAACTGCAACCCCTGCAACTGCCCGACGACTAGCCTGCCCTTACCGGGCAACGTCATTCCGACACGTCGGACCGCCCGAAGCGTCGGACCGGCGCCGGCAGGAATCTTGCCGAATTAGCAACCACCCCAGGCGGTCTCGGGGGAATGAACTCAAAAGCCGCTACCGTTAAAAAAGGGGACAGTATACCTATTTCTATAGAATCCCAGCTTGCCTGGATCCTCGGTAAAATAGGTATACTGTCCCCTTTTTTAACGGCACATCCCTGTGTTCGCTTGAAGCGCGGCGTCCCTGCCGCGCTACACTTTTGAGTTCATTCCCCCGAGACCGCCTGTCACCAGCGGAGGGTGTTAGAGTCGGTGACTTTTCAAAATGATATGAATCTCGTGTCATTCCTGCGCAGGCAGGAATCTTATAAAAACGCCACCACAGCAAGACCAATAGGTCGGACCACTTGCCTCGGGGGGATGCCGGGATTTAAATAAGTATCCCGTCCGGGCTAGGGTCGTCGGCGGCGGCGTGAGCTGCCGCGGGTCTGCACGACGTGTTCGCCGCCGGCCTGGGCCTGGGCGCCCCGGCTGACTTCGCCGAGTTCGCGCTGCACGTCCTCGAGCGTTGGCGCCGGACCGCGGGCAATTTGATCCAGTGCCTGGCGCATGGCCGCCACGTGCCCGGGCGAGGTGCCACAGCAACCCCCGACGATGCGCGCACCGGCGTCCCTCGCCATGGTTGCGTATCGCGCCATGATTTCGGGCGTACCGTTGTAATGAATTTCACCGCCGATAAATTCGGGAATCCCGCAGTTGGCCTTGGCCACCAGGATCGGCTCACTGCCGTCGGCCTTGCTGGCCTGAAAATTGAGAATCGCCGCGACCACTTCCGAGGCGCCGATGCCGCAGTTGGTGCCGCAGGCGTGCACGCCAAGGCGCTGATGCAAGGCCATCATGTCGGCTGCGCCGACGCCCATCATGGTGCGGCCGTTGGTATCGAAACTCATGGTAAATACGATGGGCAGGCTGGTCTGGCGCGCACCGGCAACCGCATGTTCGACTTCTTCCTGCGACGACATGGTCTCGATCCAGAGTACGTCGGCGCCGCCCTCTTCCAGCGCCAGCGCCTGTTCGGCAAAGGCGGCGATGGCATCCTCGGCCTGCAAATCACCGAGCGGCGCGAGAATTTCACCGGTAGGCCCGATCGAACCGGCGACTACGATATCGCGATCGCTTTGCCTGGCGACCTCGCGCAGTATCGACGCCGCGGCGATGTTCAGTTCGGCCACGCGGTCCTGCGCCTGGTGCAACATCAGTCGATAGCGGGTGCCGCCGAAACTGTTGGTCAGGATCAGGTCGGAACCGGCATCGACGAAGGCCTGGTAGTGCTCGGCGACGCGCTCGGGATAGTCGACGTTCCACAGTTCAGGCGCGTCCCCGCTTTGCAGGCCCATGCCAAAGAAGGTGGTACCGGTGGCCCCATCGGCCAGCAGCACGTCTTTCTCGGCGAGCATTTTCTCAAACAGGTTGGTCATGAGCGCGGGATTCGGTCCGGGTTCGAAGCAAGGGCAGTTTTATGCCATTAATGGTCGGTTTTGGCAAGGTATTAGCCTGGATATTGCAGCAGTATCCCGAGTGTTAGCGCAGGACAGATGCGTCTGGGCGCCGCGCTGGACTGAGTGCCATAGCTATAGCTATGGCTCGAAGGAAGCGCAAGTCCAGGCGTATCTGGACAAGTCAGCGCCGGGATAGGACTTGAGCCGGTAACTAACGGTGCCGATATGCCGTAATTTGTGATCTGCATTTTCATCCGAATTATCAAACTGTTGTTGGCAGGCTCAGGTCCGACTGCTGCAATATCCAGGCTACGCCACCTGGCGATCGTTTTGCGCGCTACCCATGTAACCGAGGTTGGGCGCGAGGTTGGCTTCCGCCGCGGCAAGGCTCATCCCGGTGCGGCGTGCATAGTCGGCGACCTGGTCCTCGGCAATCTTGCCGACGGCAAAATACTGTGCTTCGGGGTGCGAGAAATACCAGCCACTCACCGATGCGGCGGGCCACATGGCGAGCGATTCGGTCAGGCTGATGCCGGTGGCCTGTTCCACGTCGAGCAAGTCCCAGATGACATTTTTCTGCAGGTGATCCGGATTGGCGGGGTAGCCGGGTGCGGGACGGATGCCGCGGTACTGCTCCTTGATCAGCGCCGCGGTATCGAGGTCTTCACCAGCCGCGTAGCCCCAGCTGTCGGTACGCACGCGGTGATGCAGGTACTCGGCAAAGGCTTCGGCGAGGCGGTCGGCGAGCGCCTTGGCGAGCATTGCGTTGTAGACGTCCTGATCCCTTTCGTAAGCCGCCACAATTTGCTCCAGGCCGATACCGGCGGTGACCGCAAACGCGCCGATGTAGTCGGCAACGCCGCTGTCACGCGGGGCGATGAAGTCGGCCAGCGCCAGGTTGGTGCGATCACCGGGGTGAGGAGTTTGCTGGCGCAGGCCGACGATTCTTGCGAGCACCTCGGCGCGCGAATCGTCGACGTATACCTCGATGTCGTCGGCGTCGATGCTGTTGGCGGGTAACAGTCCGAACACGGCATTGGCGCGAACCACGCCCGAGGCGATCCAGGCGTCGAGCATCTGCTGCGCGTCGGCAAACAGCTTGCGCGCCTCTTCGCCGTAGCGTTCGTGCTCGAGTACCCGCGGGTACCGGGCACGCAATTCCCAGGTGGAAAAAAACGGTGTCCAGTCGATGTATTCACGCAGTGTGGCCAACGGGAAATCCACCAGTTGCTGGATTCCAGGTTGTGCCGGTTGCGCGGGCAGATAGCTATTCCAGTTGGTTTCCAGCCGGTTGGCACGGGCCGCGGCGAGGCTCAGAAATTCGCGTTGCTCCAGTTTTGCCTGGAAGCGCTCGCGGAAATGATCGTATTCGCGCTCGAGATCCGCACAGAAGGCTTCGCGCCGGGAACCGAGTAAGCTACTCGCGACGTTGACGCAACGCGATGCGTCGGCGACGTAGACCACCGGTGACTGGTAATGCGGGTCGATTTTCACCGCGGTATGCATCTTTGACGTGGTCGCACCGCCAATCAGCAGCGGCGTGCTAAAACCCTGGCGTTGCATTTCCCGCGCCACGTGACTCATCTGTTCCAGCGACGGCGTGATCAGACCGGATACACCGATCAGGTCCACCTGTTGCTCGCGCGCGGTCGTCAGTATGGTTTCCGCGGGCACCATGACGCCGAGGTCGATTACTTCGTAGCCATTGCATTGCAGCACCACGCCGACGATGTTCTTGCCGATGTCGTGCACGTCGCCGCGCGCGGTGGCGAGCAGTATCTTGCCGGCGCTGTTGCTGCGCGACTGGTTGGCCTCCATCAGCGGTTCGAGCCAGGCCACGGCTTTTTTCATCACCCGTGCCGACTTGACCACCTGCGGCAGAAACATTTTGCCGCTGCCGAACAGGTCGCCGACGATGTTCATGCCATCCATCAGCGGGCCCTCGATCAGTTGCAAGGGCGCATCCACCAGTTGCAAGGCTTCCTCGGTATCGGCTTCGATGTCGTCGGCGATGCCCTTCACCAGCGCGTGCTTCAGGCGCTCGAACACCGGCAGTTCGCGCCATTCTTCCTGAACCGCTTCGCTTACGCTGCTCTGCCCGCGATAATCTTCGGCGATCGTCAGCAGGCGTTCGGTGGCGTCGGGGTCGCGATTCAACACCACATCTTCGACCGCGTTGCGCAGGTTTTCTGGGATTTCGTCGTAAATGGTCAGTTGCCCGGCATTGACGATGGCCATGTCGAGGCCGGCGCGAATCGCGTGATACAGAAAAACCGCGTGAATCGCTTCGCGAACCGGGTTGTTGCCGCGAAACGAAAACGACACGTTGGAGAGGCCGCCGGAAACCAGCGCACCGGGCAGGCGTTTCTTGATCGCGCGCGTGGCCTCGATGAAGGCGATGCCGAAGTGGTTGTGCTCGGACATGCCGGTAGCGATGGCAAATATGTTGGGATCGAAGATGATGTCGTGGGGGTCGAACCCCAGTTCGTCGACCAGGATGTGGTAGGCGCGCTCGCAGATGGCGATGCGGTGTTCCGCACTGTCTGCCTGGCCCTGTTCGTCGAAGGCCATGACCACGACCGCGGCGCCATAGCGTTGGCATAGCCGCGCCTGGCGGCGGAATTCGTTTTCGCCCTCCTTGAGGCTGATCGAATTGACTACCGATTTTCCCTGAACGTTTTGCAGCCCGGTTTCGATGACGTCCCAACGCGACGAGTCGATCATGATCGGTACGCGCGAAATATCGGGTTCGGAGGCGACCAGCCGCAGGAAATGGCGCATCTCCGCGACCGAGTCGAGCAATCCCTCGTCCATGTTGATATCGATGAGTTGTGCGCCGTTTTCGACCTGTTGGCGCGCTACCTTGAGCGCCGCGTCGTAATCCTGGTCGACGATGAGGCGCTTGAACACCGCCGAGCCGGTGACATTGCTGCGTTCGCCAACGTTGACGAACAGCGATTCGCTATCGATGCTGAAGGCTTCCAGCCCGGACAATCGGCAGGCTGGCGCCGCGGATACCGGCTGGCGTGGGGCAACGCCATCGAGTGCCGCGCGCAGGCTGCTGATGTGCAGTGGAGTCGTGCCGCAGCAGCCGCCGACGATGTTGAGCAGGCCCGCGCGTGCCCATTCGCCGATGTGTGCAGCCATCGCCTCGGGGGTCTCGTCGTAGCCGCCAAAGGCATTGGGCAGGCCGGCATTCGGGTGCGCGCTGACGTAGCAGTCGGCGACGGCGGACAGGGCATCGATGTGCTGGCGCAATTCGCGCGGGCCGAGTGCGCAATTGAGCCCGATCGAAAGCGGTCGCGCGTGACGCACCGAGTTCCAGAAGGCTTCGCTGGTCTGGCCCGAAAGGGTGCGTCCGGAAGCGTCGGTGATGGTGCCTGAAATCATCACCGGCAGGCTGGCGACCGAGTTCGTCGAAGACCTTGTGCAACGCAAATATCGCGGCGCGCGCGTTCAGCGTGTCGAACACCGTTTCGATCAGCAGCAGGTCGACACCGCCGCGCATCAGGCCGTGCGTGGCCTCGCTATAAGTAGTTACCAGCTGTTCGAAATCGACGTTGCGAAACGCGGGATCGCGCACTTCGGGCGACAGGCTGGCGGTGCGGCTGGTCGGTCCGAGCACCCCGGCCACCCAGCGAGGTTGGTCCGGGGTTTTCAACGACCAGCGATCGGCCTCGGCGCGCGCCAGCTGCGCCGAGGCCTGGTTCAGCTCTGCGACCAGCGGCTGCATGGCGTAATCGGCCTGGGCGATGGCGGTGGAGTTGAAGCTGTTGGTTTCGATGATATCGGCGCCTGCGTCGAGAAAGGCGTCGTGAATGGCGCTGATCAACTGCGGCTGGGTCAGGCTGAGCAGGTCATTGTTACCGCGCAACTCCTGCGGCCAGTCGTGAAATCGCGTGCCGCGGTAGTCTTGCTCGGACAGATCATGGGCCTGGATCATGGTGCCCATCGCGCCGTCCAGCAACAGGATGCGGTCCTTCAATGCTTGTTCTATCTGTGTCGCGGCAGGAATTTTCATGTTGACATCTCGATTAGTTAAACATATAAAGATGTCTTTATATCACAGTAAATTGAAAATGCAAAACCTCGATACCTTACTGGTTGGACTGCGCGCGGCGGGTGAACATACGCGACTGCGCATTCTGGCCCTGTGCGCGCGCAGCGAGCTCAGTGTATCTGAACTGGTGCAGATTCTCGGGCAGAGCCAGCCACGAGTTTCGCGGCATCTGAAGCTGATGGTCGAAGCCGGTTTGCTGGAACGCATTCCCGAAGGTGCGCAGGTATTTATGCGCCTGGCCGGCCATTCCGACGCAGCGCGTCTGGCACACGCGCTGGTGAAATTGATGCCGGAGACGGATGTGGTCATGAACCGTGACCTGTCGCGCCTGCAGCAGGTACGCGACGCGCGCACCGAGCGCGCGCAGGATTACTTTCAAACCGTCGCCGACAGCTGGGAATCGATTCGCGCTTTGCACGTATCGCCCGCGAAAGTCGAGGCCAGGTTACTCGAGATCCTCGGTGATGAACCGGTTGGCGAACTGCTCGATATTGGTACCGGTACGGGACGTATTCTCGAAATCCTGGCACCTCGGGTCGAACACGGCCTTGGGGTCGATCTCAGTAGCGGCATGCTGGCAGTGGCGCGCAGCAATATCGAAAAACTGAATTATGCGCACTTACAGGTGCGCAAGGGCGACATGTACCGACTGCCGGTTGCGGAAAACAGCATTGACCTGGCGATCGTGCACATGGTGTTGCATTACAGCGACGACCCGCTCGCCGTGATACGCGAGGCGGCGCGCGTGTTGCGCCCGCAGGGACGGCTGCTGCTGATCGATTTTGCCGCCCATGGTGAGGAGCAGCTGCGCGACCAGTTCAATCACCATCGCCTCGGCTTTGGCGATGACGAAATCAGGCAGTGGTTTGCCAAATGCGGTCTCGATAATGACCTCGATACGCAACAGCTGGTGGGTAGCCCGCTCACGGTAAAGTTCTGGCAGGCGCGGCAGCGGCAAAGCCTGAAACTGATGAAACCGGCGCGAGCCACCTGAACGGAGAAAGCGAATGAAGCAGATAGGCGCAGCAGGATTTTCCTACGAATTTTTTCCACCGCGCTCGGCCGAAATGGAGCGCCGCCTGTGGCGCGCCATGGGACAGCTGGAACGTCTACAACCCGAATTTTTCTCGATGACTTACGGAGCGCTTGGCAGTGTCCAGCAAGTCAGTGTTGATTCCGCGCTCGCAATGCATCGCGAGTCACCCGTCGCCGTCGCTGCCCATCTCACTTGTGCCAATGCCGATAGCGGGCAAGTGCTGAAGGTGGCAAAGGGATTTCAGCGAGCGGGCATCCGCCGCATCGTCGCCTTGCGCGGTGACGCGGTGGACGATACCACGGCTACCGGCGGTTACGCTTACCACTCCGCGGTAGAGCTGGTGGAGGCGCTCGTCGAACATCTGGACGATGTCGATATCAGTGTCGCCGCCTACCCCGAGGGGCATCCCCAGGCGCGCAGCATCGACGCAGATTTGCGGCATTTGAAGCGCAAGCTGGATGCCGGTGCGAGACGGGCGATTACCCAGTATTTCTTCGACGCGGATTGTTTTCTGCGTTTTCGCGATCGCGCGCGGGCCTGCGGCATCGACAAGCCGGTGATCCCCGGGATACTACCGATTCACGACCTCGATAAGGTGCGCCAGTTCAGCGATCGCTGTGGTGCTTCCGTACCGCACCACTATGGGCCGCTGTTCGAGCGCTTGCGCGGTGATGCGCAGGGGAGTTATCAGTTGTCGGTTGACCTCGCGACGACCCTGTGTGAACGCCTTTTGAACGAGGGCGTCGAGCACTTTCATTTTTATACCCTGAATCAAACTGACCTGTGTCTGGATATCAGCCTGGCGCTGGGCGCGAGTTTCAATTCGACTCGGATTCCCTCGGCCGCCTAGCCCATTCGTCATGCCGACGGATCGGAATGACGGAGTAGAGGGGTACTTAGTAGCTTCTTTCGACCGCGTAGTCAGCCAGAAACATCAACGCCCTTCGATACTTGCTGTCGGCCAGCGTGGCGATCGCGCTGCTGGCCGCGGCGGCCTCGACCTGTGCCTGCTTGAGGGTATATTGCAGCGCCCCGGTATCCTCGATCACTTGCCTGATTTCATCGAAGCGCTCGCTCTGGCCGTTTTCGATGGCTTCGCGAATCATCTGCCGCTGGCCGGCATTGCCGGTTTCCATGGCGTGAATCAGGGGCAGGGTTGGTTTTCCCTCGGCCAGGTCATCGCCGACATTTTTTCCCAGCTCTTCGCTTTTCGCCGAGTAATCGAGGGCGTCGTCGACCAGTTGAAAGGCGATGCCGAGATGTTTGCCATAGGCCTGCAACGCCTTTTCCTGGTTGGCGTCCACCTTGCCGAGCATGGCGCCAATGCGCGCTGCCGCTTCGAACAGGCAGGCGGTTTTGGCGTAAATCACTTCCTGGTAGCGGGCTTCGCTGGTATCCGGGTCACGAATATTAAGCAGCTGCAGTACTTCGCCCTGGGCGATGACATTGGTGGTATTGGCGAGTAAATCCATGATCGCCATCGATTCTGCCCGGACCATCATCTGAAAAGCGCGCGAGTAGAGGTAATCGCCGACCAGCACGGCGGCTTCGTTTCCCCAGATGGTGCTGGCTGTCTGTTTGCCGCGGCGCATGTCGGAATCGTCGACCACGTCATCGTGCAGCAGGGTCGCGGTATGAATGAACTCGACCACGGCGGCGAGCAGGGCGTCGTCGTCACCCTGGTAGCCGCAGGCCCGCGCCGAGAGAATCACCAGCATCGGGCGCAGGCGCTTGCCGCCGCTCAGTATGATGTGCTGGCTAAGTTGATTGATCAGAACTACTTCCGAAGCCAGGTTGTCGGTGATGACCTGGTTGACGCGCAGCATATCGCTGTCGGTCAGACGCTTGAGGTCTTCCAGACTGTAGGCTTGCTGCGTGTTAGCGGCGGCGTCGGACATAGCGCGGAGTATCGCAAAGTCACTGCCTGCGATCTAGCGTTGTGCGGACTTTATTTATAAAGACTGGTAGTACTTAATCAGGATTTCGGCCACTTCGGGGCGCGAAAATTCTTTCGGCGGCGCCATGCCCTCGCTCAGCATCTCGCGCACCCGGGTACCCGACAACAGCACGAAGTCCTCCTTACTGTGATTGGGTGCCTCGTTCATCATCACAACACGATTCAATTTTTTCGACCAGGCGGTGTGGTCGGCGCGAAAAATCTCGATCTCGAGCGCATCGTCCGGCACTTCGTCGTCGAAGATCGTTTGCGCATCGAAGGCGCCGTAGTAATCACCCACACCGGCGTGATCGCGGCCAATGATAAAGTGGCTGGCGCCCATGTTCTGGCGGAAGTAGGCGTGCAACACGGCTTCGCGTGGACCGGCGTAAAGCATGTCGAAACCGTAGCCGGTAACGATTGCGCTGTTTTCCGGAAAGTAGAGACGCACCATCGTGCGAATCGCATCGTCTCGCACGTCGGCCGGGATATCACCCGGTTTGAGCTTGCCGAGCAGCATGTGAATGACCAGCCCGTCGCAGTTCAGGCGCTCCATGGCCATGTGACAAAGTTCCTCGTGCGCGAGGTGCATCGGGTTACGCGTTTGAAACGCGACCACGCGTTGCCAGCCGCGTTTTTCGATCTCGGCACGAATCTGCACCGCGGTGCGGAAGGTATCCGGAAAATCGATTTCGAAATAACTGTAGTTGAGTACCTGGATCGGGCCGCTGACGGCGAAACGACCTTGCTGGTTGAACTCGGCGACTCCGGGGTGCGCCGTGTCGCTGGTGCGATACACTTTTTCGGTCATCAGCGCCATCTGCTCTGCGTCGACGCTTTCAATCTTCTCGACCTGCTGGATTGCGATCACCGGGTTGCCCTTGACGTTGGGATCGCGCAGCGCAATGCGTTCGGCGCCCTGGATGGCATCGATGGATTGCACCAGGTTCAATATCGGCACCGGAAAGAATGCGCCGTCGCTGGTGCGCATGTCGCGCGCCACGCTGAGGGCGTCGGCCAGGTTCATGTAACCGGTTAGCGGCGTAAAGTAACCGCCAGCGAGCATCACCGCATTGGCGGCAGCGGCGGAGCTGATAATCACCGCAGGCAGCCCGTTTGCTTCATCGAGCAAGCGCTGGCGTTCGTTGTCATCGTCAATATAAAGGGGTAGCAGCGTGTCTGCGCCAACGGGTTTGATCATAGCGTCGTTGTTATCGTTTTAAGTAGAGCGAATGTAACCATTGGTGAGCCGCGATGCAATTGAATCTGGTTGTGGGTGTATTCAGTGAGCTTATTCGCCGCATTGGGCAAGTGCCACGGAAAGTTGTTGCAGACGTCGAACAATGGACACTGGCGGTGCGCCGTCGGTGGCTGTTGCATTCAGGGCTATGACCTTGAGGTGAAATTTCTGCGCCAGCTCGAGCGCGAGTGGTGACGGTGCCGCCTCCAGCGTCAACAGGCACACAACCGATTGCGCACGCAGTTGCGCTTCGATCTTGTCGAGCTCGCCCAGGCTGCCGTGACCATCGTGTTGATCGTGGATGGCGGCGGTCGCGGGGTAACCCATGTCGATTTCGAAGTGGTGCGTGAAGGCGTGATCGGTGATGTAGCGCGGTGGGCGCGATTGCAGTTGCGCCAGGGTGTCGATGCGCCAGCGGTCGATGTCGGCGGACAGGCGGCTGGCATTGTCGAGGTAGCGGGGTCGATTATCGGGATCGATTTCGCCGAGCTGGGTGGCGATCAGTTCCACGACCTGTTGCAGGCGCCGTGGCGAATACCAGATGTGGCCGTCGGTGTCGTTCATGCCGAGCGCGGGTAACAGTTCCAGTTGGCGGGTCGAGCGCGGCAGGGTATCTGCGATGCGCCCAAACCCGGCTTCGAAGTGACGGTCGATCCAGATCACCAGATCGGCTTGTTGCAGCAGGCGCATGTGCGAAGGGCGCAGGGCGAAGTGATGTGCCGAAGCGCCGTCGCCAATAATCGTTTGCGGGCTCGCGACACCCGCCATCAGGGCGGTGGTGATTTCCTGCAGTGGTGTAATCGAGGTGACCACTCGCGGCGCGGCGACCAGCACGGTGGAATGCAGGCAGACAAGTACCAGGGAATAAACCAGCAGCAGGAGGCGCATCGATGAAGTCTTATGAGTGGCGAATAGTTTAGTTACGTTATAATATAACATTTCATTGACAGATATTAAGATAATCACGGTGAAATCAGAGTCGAAAAAATCGTCGCCGCAAAAAACATCGAACATCGCCTTTCGCAAACACGATCACCGGCGTTGCCAGCGCCAGTTGCTGTCCGCGGCTCGGCAAGTTTGTGAAAAACGCAAGCTGCGCCTGACTTCACGCCGCTGCCAGGTCCTGGAAATTATGCTCGCGAGCCATCAACCGCTCGGCGCTTATGACATTCTGGCCGAACTCAACGGCAACGTCCGCGGCGAGCGCATTGCGCCGCCCATCGTTTATCGCGCACTCGAGTTTCTGCTGGCGCAGGGCCTGATCCACCGCATCGAAAGCCGCAACGCGTTTATCAGTTGTGTTCACCCGGGCCATTGCAACGCCGCCCAGTTCCTGATCTGTCGTGACTGCGAGCAGGTGGCTGAGCTGGAAAGTCATGATTCGGGATTGCTGGCGCAGGCGGACGATCTCGGCTTCGCGGTTGATCACTCGGTGGTTGAGATAACCGGGGTGTGTGCAGAGTGTCAAAAGCATGTCGACTGAAGTAGATTCGGCAGGTTTGTTGCTACGCGCCGATGGCATCAGCTACTCGCAGGGTAAGCGCAACATACTGGATCGTGTCAGCTTCGAGTTACACCGTGGGCAAATCACCACCATTATCGGCCCCAACGGAGCGGGTAAATCGACCCTGACCAACATCGTCAATGGCTTGATCAACAATTACACTGGCAGCATCGTGCGCATCCCCGGACTGCGCATCGGCTACCTGCCACAAAAGGTTAACGTCAATACCCTGATGCCGCTCAGCGTCGAGCGCCTGCTGCGCCTGACCCGGCAATCTTCTGCCGAGGAAATCGAACACGCGCTGCAGCAGTCGGAGGTTGGCTACCTGCGCCAGCGCCAGGTGCACTCCCTGTCTGAAGGCGAATTGAAACGCGTGCTACTGGCGCGCACGACGCTCGGCAATCCCGATCTGCTGGTGCTCGACGAACCGACCGCCGGGGTTGACGTCAGCGGTGAGATTCGCATGTACCAGTTGATTGGCGAATTGCGCGCACAACTGCAGTGCGCGGTATTGCTGGTGTCGCACAATCTGCACCTGGTGATGTCGCAAACCGACCAGGTACTGTGCCTTAACCAGCACCTGTGCTGTTCGGGAACGCCCGAGTCGGTCAGTCAGCATCCGGAATACCTGACCTTATTTGGTCCGAAGACTTCCGAGTCGATCGCCGTCTACGCACACCACCACGATCACGAACACCACGTGTCGGGTGCCACGGATGCGCATCACCATGACTGAATGGCTCGATGACTTCCTGCTGCGTGCGCTGCTTGCGGGCTTGATCATGGTGGTGATAGCAGCGCCGATGGGTTGCCTGATGGTGTGGCAGCGGCTCGCCTTCCTCAGCGATACCCTGGGCCACGCCGCGGTGATGGGTGTCGGTCTCGGACTGATGTTACAGGTGGCGCCAATTTACGGCGTGCTGGCAGTGGTGCTGGTGATCGTGCTGGCGCTGTCAAGGGTCAGCAACTTTAATAGTGCCCTGTCTGAAACCACGCTGGCGATCATTTCCCATACCGGGCTGGCCGGCGGCATTATCCTGGTCGGCCTGTTGCCCGGACCCGCGGTCAACCTCGAGGCCATATTGTTTGGTGACCTGCTCGCCACCACGCGCGGCGACTTGCTCAAGTTGTTACTAACCACCTGCCTGTTGCTGGTGTTGTTGCTGCGTTACTGGCGGGCCTTCGTGGCCGTATCGGTGAGCCGTGAAATTGCCCAGGCCGAAGGCATTCAAGTGCGCCGGGTACAGGCCCTGTTGTACATCATGATCGCGTTGCTGGTCGCGGTGATGATGAAAGTTATGGGTGTATTGTTAATCGCGGCCATGCTGGTCATCCCCACCAGCAGCGCCCGCCTGTTCAGTCGCAGCCCGGAACAAATGGTGTTCATCAGCGCACTCTTTGGCTTCGCTGCGCTGGCCGGCGGGCTGGCCAGTTCCTTTCATTTTGACTGGCAAACCGGTCCGGCCATCGTCCTCAGCGCAACCCTGCTGCTGTTGCTGACACTGGCGGTGACGCGCCTGGTCAAACCCGACCTCGAATAGAATAATCAGCGGCTTTTGCGGCAGCGGCGTTCAGCTGTTGCTCACTGGTGTCGATCAGGGCCGAGGGCCGCCGTGGCGGACCTCGCGGGGTTGAACACCCAGGATTTTGCCAGCTGGTAATTGCACCAGTAGCCGACCAGGATTCCAGCGATCATCGCCAGCAGGATCGAGGCCAGCGATTCGGGCAATAGCCGTACCAGCAGCCAGAAAACCCCGAGATTTGGCACTGCTGACAGGCTGGAACTGATGATGAAACGCAGCCACTGCCTCGATTTACTGCCACTGGTATGCGTGCCGACGAAGGTAAATGCCCGGTTCAGCCACCAGTTCGAGGTTGCGGCCAGGATGAAGGCGAGCGAGCGCGCCGCCAGCAGATCGATTTTCATCACTTCGAACAGCAGCAGAAATACCGTGACGTCAACGATGAACCCGCTACCGCCTACCAGCGCAAAGCGAAAGGCCGGATGACTGTAGCGCAAGCGTTGCCAGGCAGATGTCATCCCGCTCGTCCTGGTTCACAGAAAAATAATTTCCGCGCCCTGTTCTGGGAGCGTAATTCACATTGGCTATCGAGATTGTGTCGCTTGTTTCTTTTTCTGATTACCAGGTAGTAGCGTTCCTCATCGGGAACATTTTCGGTCTGCAGCGCCTGCCCGTTGGAATAGTATTGCGCTGAATAGGGTCGCTTACCCAGGTAGTACAAGGCATCGTTTGAATCGACGCCCCGGCTTAGCAATCCCTTATCACTGCGCTGGTCCGTCGCTATCAGTGCCGCGTAGCCACACAGAATAATCAGCAGTGCGGGTCCGACCAACAACAGGTATCTGCCCTTGAAATCGCGGAAAGAGTCAGCCGCCTTTATCATTAACAATCCGATCGCGGGCAGGCCGGGAATGATATAGGCGGGTAAAATATTGCCTGCCAGACTGAAGAGCAGCATAGGGCTGCACATCCACAACAGTGCAAACAGGATCAGCGGATCACGCAACATCTGCAAGGGCGCTCGCAACAGGGTTCTGACCCCGGCAATCAACAGTATTGGTGACCAGGGCAGGGTAACTATCAGCCAGTAAAGCCAGATCATTCCGCGAGTTTGCGCATGCCCCGCACCATACAGGTCACCGCGCCAGCCACTGTCGACAAAGCGCTGAAAATGTTCGCCCAGAATGAAATACTCGAAAAATCCGGGGGTCGCGCGTTCGGCTAGCCAATACCAGGGCGCCGCTATGCAGAGTGTCAATAACAGCCCGGTCAACAAGTTGAGTCGCTGCCAAACGGGTCGCCACATACCTGCGAGGCCGTAATTTATAGCCAGCCACGGAAATAGAACGATCCCCGCCAGCACAATGAGCACCGGGCCTTTGGCCAGCAGCCCAATGCCGAGGCCGGCATACATCACGTAGATCTGCGACTTCTCTCCATGCCAGCCGCGCCAGAAACCCGTCATGGTCATTGTCATCGCCAGGCACAGGTACATGTCGGTCATGACGGTACCTGCGACAATCAGAAAGCCGATGGTGGAAGCGACTACGGCCACGGCAATATCTGCCTGACGCCTGGAAAAGTTCACGGCGAGAATGAACTTCCAGATCATCACCAGCACTGCCAGCGCTGCCAAAAAGTGGGGCAGGCGCAGAAAAAATTCGGAGTTGGTAAATACCTTGATGCTGACCGCGCTGGCCCAGAATGACAGGGGTGGCTTGCCCCAGAACGGAATGTCGTAATCGATCTGCGGCGTGATCCAGTTGCCGGTTTCTACCATGATTCGGGCAATCTCGCCGTAACGCGCCTCGGTGGTATCGAACAACGGGTAGAAGGACAGCGATACCAGCCTGATCATGCCGATACAGAAAAGCAGTAACCACAGTTTGTGCGCGCGCGCAAACGCCGGAAGCCTGGCGAATGTGTTCATACTGACCTGATATTTACTGCGTTGGAACTGGCTTCGCGGGAACAGGATTCGCGAACTATGTAGTTAGGCCGGTTTTTTACCTCGGTGAATATGCGCCCGACGTATTCGCCGAGAATGCCGATAGTAGTTAACTGGATACCACCCAGGAACAGCATCATCAGCATGAGCGAAGGATAGCCCGACACGGGATCACCGTAGAGCAGTGTTCGCAGAAATATCCACAGACCGTAAGCAAAGGCCGACGCGGCCACCATCGTGCCAACCCAACTGGCGATGCGCAGCGGCTTATTGCTGAAGGCGGTGATACCCGATACCGCCAGGCACACCAGTTGCCAGTAGTTCCACTTTGAGGTACCGGCATTTCTGCGCTGACGATCGTATTCGATAGTGACCTGGGCAAAACCGGGCCAGGCCAGGATGCCTTTCATGTAGCGGTTGCTTTCCCCCAGGCGGTTGATTTCATCGACAACACAGCGATCAAGCAAGCGAAAGTCTCCCACGTTTTGCGGAATTGGCACTTCGGAAAGCATGTCGAGCAGACGATAGTAGAGCGATGAGGTTTTGCGTTTGATCCAGGATTCACCGTCACGAGTGCGCCGCTTCATGTTGACCACCTTGGCCCCCGGCGATGTCACCGTTGGGACTGAGTGGGATTACCTTTCGTTTTGCCCTTGGTGTGGCAAGGAGATTGATTGGCAGTGGTCACGATGGGATCTGTGACGGTATCGACTTGTGCGTGAGCATGAGGCAAATGAATACCCTTCTCCTGTCGATCGTCCTGATTACAGGTTGCCAAAAGAGATCAGAACGCACCTCGTTGATGTGCGATCTTCCTGGTGTAACAGGGACAATGCCAGTAGACGTTCGGCGGATTCCCACTGGCAGAGAGGATTGGCCCACCGGTTTGAATGCCGAGTTGGCATTGCCATCATGGGCACTGACGGACGATCCAGAGTGCCACAACAAATCGCCGTACGATGCGACTGGTGCAGACTCATGTCGAGGCCGCTGCCTACACCGAGCTGGCAATGTGAGATTTATTGCAGCGGAAGATGAAGGAAATACAGCATGTTTATTATGGGGTGAAACCTTTATGAAAGAGGAGAACATGATCCAGCGTGGGATAAGGAGGGTAGACGGACGAGCACATACAGGCACAAGATTTACATGATGCTTCGGTCGAGCGGGACGAGCTGAAGGCTGAACGCCAGCGGTGGATAGATCGAGACAATGATCTTTGCAAGACATTACGGATGTTAGACGTGACGCGACAAGGAGCGACTTGAGAAACACATAGGCGCGACAATTGGCATCAGAAATGTGGAAATGTTTACAGGGCCGCAAGAGCAATACGTAATCGTCAGGTAGACCATACATAACAT
>CAWIHJ010000101.1:0-6550 GCA_963835795.1 uncultured Gammaproteobacteria bacterium | reverse complement strand
AACCCGATAAACGAAGATTCGATTTTCGACGAAGCCCAGGCGCTGGGTGCCTGCGGCGACTGGTGTACCGGGCCACGCATCGAAGGTGCCGTGCTCAGTGGCTTTTCGATGGCGGATCGGGTGATGAAGCATGTACGTAAACAAACTGCCTGAAGTGGCTGCGGGTTTGCATGTCGGCTGACGATGTCCGTCTCGACAAGTGGTTGTGGGCGGCGCGCTTTTCAAAACCCGTGCGCTGGCAAGCACTGCGGCAAGCGGCGGTAAAGTGCGTAGCGGGGGCCAGTTGATGAAATCCTCGCGCAGCGTCAAGCTCGACGATTGTTTCGAAATTCGCCGGGGTTACGAAATATTCGAAGTGGTGGTGACCGGCCTCAGCGATAAACGTGGTTCGGCGAGCATCGCACAGACACTCTATCGCGAGACTGAAGCCAGCGTGGTCAGACGCGCAGCCGAGGCGGAAAAGCGTCGGCTTGCGATGTTACAGCGTCCACAAAGCGAAGGCCGTCCGAACAAAAAACAACGCCGCCAGATTCACCGATTTATCGACAAGGGCTAAGTGTGGCGATGATTGACACCAGGCACCGGGTTTTCGTCTACGGCACCCTGAAACGCGGCCAGCGTAACTTTCATTATCTGCGCGATGCCGAATTCGTCGCCGAATTCGTTACCGAGGCCATCTACTCGATGCACAGTTTCGACACCTATCCGGCGGTTTGCCTGCCGGGTCAGCACGCCGTCCACGGTGAGATATACCACGTCAGTGGCGCACATTTCCGGCAACTGGACGAGCTGGAAAGATACCCGGAGTACTACCAGCGCATCGAAATCCCGACTTACCATGGTGACGCCTGGATGTATATCGTTGAGTCCGAACTGTGCCGTGGGCAACCGTTGCTAGCGGGCAACTGGCCACCCTCGACGGTCTAATTGCCTGGAGTAGTTTTGACGACGACCAGAATGCTGCTGCGCACCTCGGTGCTGAGCAGGTGGCGTAAATCCAGCCTGACAAAGTCGAATCCCGGCGCAAACACCAGTTTTTCCTGCTCGTTGCGCTGCAGGTATTGCTGCTCGAGCATGGTCTCGATAAAGTCGCGAAACAGCAGGCGATCAAAAAAGTCGGGTGAGTTGATGCCGTAGATCATTGAAATTTTCTGCGCCAGCAAATGGCAGCGATGCTCGAGTTCTTTCTCGTCCAGTGGG
The DNA here is from genome assembly GCA_963835795.1 of uncultured Gammaproteobacteria bacterium. Taxonomy (GTDB): domain Bacteria; phylum Pseudomonadota; class Gammaproteobacteria. The sequence continues at coordinate 5,350 of CAWIHJ010000101.1, read as the reverse complement.
GCATCCGCGGTTTGCCACAACAGGATGAAGGTCATGTAGTAGCGTTCCAGGATCGGCTGCACGATCTGTGCGAGCCGGGTCAGTTGAATGAAGGCATGATCGCTACGGCCTGGGCGCCGCAGCCCGGCATCCAGCGACTCCAGTAGCCCCGCGTCGATCATGCATTCGATAAATTGATCGACGATTGACGCGAGGTCCATCTCCGGCCACTCGAGTTGCAACTCGGATTGTAAAAACGGGTAGAGAAGGGCGATCTTGCGTTGCACCGAGGCGCGTGAAACGCGCCGAAGGTTACAGAAACAACAGGCGATCAAGGCAGGTATTACCAGCGTGTGCAGGCTGTTGTTTCGATAATAGCTCAGCATGACCGCATCTTCGGGTTTGAGGAAAACGATATCGCCGAGTTCGTGTTCGCGCAGGTGAACGATCTTCTGTTGCGCCAACTGTTCGATTTGCGTCCGCTCCACCTCGCCCTGGATGCGAATCGAAGCGAGGCAAGGGGCGCCGCCAATCAGTCGCTGCTGCAGCGCGCACTGGTCGATCAACTCGTCGATTTCAATGCTCTGGCGCGGTGTGGCGAGTAGAACACTAGCCACCGAATTGACTGGATTGAACACGCAGGCGCGACCGATGCCCTGCATGATCTTGACGCCGAGCTGTTGCAAACTGGCCTGGTACCAGTCGGGTTTATGCTCGATCTCGTCGCCGCGTTGTTCCCAATCCGGACACTGCTGGCGCAATAGCTCGCCAAGCTCGACAGGTTCGCCGAAACTGGCGGTGACCCGTCCGAAGTTGCCCTTCAGGCGAAAGATGGCGCTGAGCGCGCCGAGCGTGGATTCGCGCTTCTTCTTCTTGCCGTACAATTCACCGAGGTAGGATTTTCCCTCGATCAGTTTTTCGTAACCGATGTAAACCGGGACGAAGGCCAGGGGTCGCACCTGGGTCTTGATATAAGCGTCAACGGTCATACTGAGCATGCCGTAGCGGGGTTTGAGCATGCGCCCGGTGCGGCTACGACCGCCTTCGACGAAATACTCCAGTGGTACGCCAAGTTTGACCAGCTGCAAAAGATAAGCGCGCATGATGGCGCCGTACAGGCGGTTATCACGGAAGCTGCGGCGAATGAAGAATGCGCCACCGCCACGCAATATGCGGCCGATGAAGGGAATGTTGAGATTGTCGCCAGCGGCGATGTAGGGTATCGCCAGGTTCTCGTTGTAGATGATGTAAGACAACAGCAGGTAGTCGACATGACTGCGATGGCAGGGAACGTAAACCAGTTGATGACCAAGCGCCACTTCACGAATACGTTCGGCATTGAAAACGTCGATGCCACTGTAAAAGCGGTACCAGAAAGCGCGCAGCAGCCGCAGCATTACCTCGATGGTCAACTGCGTGCAATCGGCGAAAATCTCCCGGCAATAGCGTTTTGCGCGGCGCAGGACACGCGCGTTGGAGCCTTTCTCCCGGGCGAGCTGCTGCTGCACCAGGCTGTCGTCAATGACCTGTGTGGTGAGTTGCCTGTGGGTTGTGATCTGGGGGCCAAAGGTCGCCTCGCGTTGCTGCTGCAACAGGTTGACCAGGCAATCCTGTAATTCATCTTCGCGATAGTTGCTCTGTATCAGCAATTCGCGAAAGTCGAGCGCCGGCGAAAAGATCAGGCGTGCATTTCGTCCGTGAATGACCAGGGTTAACAAGCGTCGGAAACGTCCCCCAATCGCCCAGGTATCGGCGAACAGCACCTGCAACCAGTGCTTGTAGCGCGCCAGCGGACGCCCCCAGAACACCGAAACGGGCACGATCTGCAGATCGAGATCGGCATTTTCGGAAAAGGCGGTGACAAATTCATTCAACATCGGCGAACGTTTGCGCCGCCGCCTGACCCAGTCGGTGACCGGGTTGCGCGAGGCAATGCTGTAGACCGAGGGGTAGCGCTTTAGCTTGGCGATCGGGAAGCGCGCCAGCGGATCGGGCATTGAGTACTGCCGTGTCAGTTGATTCAGCACCAGCAGATCGCTCAGGCCGCGATCGGCCAGCAGGTAGAGCACCGGCCGCTCGGGATCGAGATTCGCCGTCGGATCGGGTTGCGGAAAGGCCTCGACCCTGACCCACAGGAACAGCAGCCAGCGCAATAGTCTATTAAACAGTGTTTTCAAAAGGAACCTGTTGATGCAACATGAGTCACAGGATGATAACCCCTAGTGCTCCTTCAACGTTATAATTACGGATTCAGCGTCCCTGTGGTGTTCCGCAGCAAGGCTAACTGAACTCGCAATTATAACGTTGAAGGAGCACTAGGAGCGTTGTGCATGAAAAAAATCAAATTCGAATTCGAAAACTCGAATGGTGAAAAACTCGCGGGCCTGCTGGAACTACCCGAAGACAGTGCGGCGATTACCGGTTTCGGATTGTTTGCGCACTGCTTCACCTGCGGTAAGGATATTGCCGCCGCCTCGCGCATCAGCCGTGCGCTGGCCGCACGCGGCATCGCAGTGCTGCGCTTCGATTTCACCGGTCTCGGCAATAGCGACGGCGATTTCTCCAATACCAACTTTTCGTCCAATGTTGGCGACCTGGTCAGCGCGGCAGAAGCCCTCGAGGCGCAGTACCAGGCACCTCAGCTGCTGATTGGTCACAGCCTCGGCGGTGCCGCGGTGCTGGCCGCGGCCTCGCGGCTCGATTCGATCAGGGCAGTGGTGACCATCGGCGCCCCGGCTACCGCGCAACACGTCAGCCACCTGTTTCAACAACAGTCCGACGAAATTCTGCGTGAGGGTGAAGCGCTGGTGGCACTGGGTGCGCGCCAGTTTTCGATCCAGCGGCAGTTCCTCGAAGACATCGACACCTATTCAAGCACCGAGGAAATTCGCAAACTCGACGCGGCCTTGCTGGTAATGCATTCGCCGATCGATGAAGTGGTATCGATCGACGAAGCGGCACGTATCTACCAGGCGGCACTGCACCCCAAGAGCTTTATCTCGCTGGATCGTGCCGACCACTTGCTGAGCAAGGCGGATGACGCCGAGTATGTCGCCACCATGGTCGCTGCCTGGGCGAGCCGCTATCTCGCGGCTACAGAGCAGCAGGAAGCCAGTGAGCATCCTGACCTGATCGACGGCGAAGTCCTGATCACCGAACAAAATCACCAGTTCTTGCGCGGAATGTATACCAATACACACTTTTTACGTGCCGATGAACCGGCCAAATACGGTGGCTCGGATCTCGGGCCGACGCCCTATGACCTGTTGCTGATGTCACTCGGCGCCTGTACTTCAATGACCCTGCGCATGTACGCCAACCGCAAAAAACTGTCACTCGACGACGTCGAGGTGCGGCTGTTGCATGAACGCGTGCATGCCGAGGATTGCATTGACTGCGAACAACGCATCGAGCGTATTACGCGGCGCATTACGCTGCGCGGTGATCTGGATTCGGATCAGCGCCAGCGCCTGCTGGAAATCGCCGACAAGTGTCCGGTGCATCGTACGCTGGAGAACAATCCGCAAATAGTGACGGAACTGGTTGAATAGTTGCCCTAGTAGGCGCGGGTCAGGCGCAGGCCAAAGCTGATATCGGGCGCGGAGCCGACCAGGATGTCTTCGGAGAAAAACAGGTCGAGTCGATGTTTGCCCGGGAAATTCAGGAAGCCTAACCCGAATTGCGCCTGCAGCGAATTGCCAAAAGCTTTCAGCTTACTGTTATCGAGCGTTTTGCTGTGCATGTCCAGTTGGATGGTTGCGATTACCGACGGATAGAGAGGGAAGTTGAATCCCGCCTGGGCAACCCAGATTTGATCCACGATCAGGCCTTCAAGCTCGCCACCATCACCCGGAAAACTAACGCCGAACAATGCAAAGATTCCGGTATCCTCGCCGTACTCGCCCTGGTAGCTCAGCCAAAGTGCGCTGTCGAGCGCCTCGTTGCCGCTGAAATCGCTCGCCTCGCCAGTGGGAATTTCAATGCCAGCGAACCAGGCAAGCGAGTCGGTCGCCTGGTAGCCCACGGCAAGGCCAATATCCGCCAGGCCGCTACTGCTGCTGTCCTGGTGGTACTCAAGCCTGCCATCGCGCCGGTAGCGAACCTTGATGTCATCGTTCGAAAAATCGTTGCGCTTGCCATCGGAAAATCCCCAGAAATCGTGCCAGGAATCGATGGTGCTATCGAGTCCGCCTGCTGAATTGGCGACGAAAGGGATGTCGGCGCGCGCCAGCCACCGATCGTGGCGATAGCGCAAGCCCAGTTCGTAACGGTAATTTTCAACGTCGATAACCAGCTGTTCATCGCCCTTGTTTTGTCGACTGCAGGGTGTTGGTAAGGTAGACGCTGTGGTCGATTTTCCAGCCATTTTTTGCATTGAATGTGGCAAGCGTTGGCAGGTATATGGGTTGCAACATCGGGTTGAGATCGCGTGTTGCGTAGCCGCCATCGGCGTTTGCCAGGCCGCATGCCAAGCAAGGCGCAAACACCGAAGATTACCTCGGCTATTGATCGTCATAGTCACCGTGTTCGCGCGTGGCGAGGAACTCGATTTCAGGCCAGCGCTCCTGGGTCATGGTGAGATTCACCCGCGACGGTGCGACATAGGCCAGGTCTCCGGCGTGGTCGAGGGCGAGGTTGGCGCGCAGTTTTGTCTTGAATTCTTCCAGTTTCTTGCTGTCTTTAGAGGTCACCCAGCGCGCAGTGTTGACATTGACCGCTTCGAACTGGCAGTCCACGCCGTACTCGTCCTTGAGACGATGCGCGACCACGTCGAACTGCAGCACGCCGACCGCACCCAGGATCAGGTCATTGTTGGCAAGCGGGCGGAACAATTGCGTGGCGCCTTCTTCGCAAAGCTGCATCAGCCCCTTCAACAAGGCCTTCATCTTTAACGGATCTTTCAGTTGCGCGCGGCGAAACAGCTCCGGTGCAAAGTTCGGGATGCCGGTAAAGGCCAAGGCTTCACCCTGGGTAAAACTGTCGCCGATACGGATCGTGCCGTGATTGTGTATACCGATGATGTCCCCGGTATACGCTTCCTCGACGTGGTCACGATCGGCGGCGAAAAAAGTCAGTGCGTCGGGAATTTTCACTTCCTTGCCGAGGCGTACGTGCAACAGTTTCATGCCACGGCTGTACTTGCCCGAGCAGATTCGCATGAAGGCGATGCGATCGCGGTGCTGCTTGTCCATATTGGCCTGGATTTTAAACACGAAACCGGTGAGTTTTGGCTCGTCGGCTTTGACCATGCGGGTCTTGCTGGGGCGCGCGGTCGGTGCCGGCGCATAGTCGTTGAAGGCATCGAGCAATTCGGCCATGCCAAAGTTGTTGATGGCCGAGCCGAAAAAAACCGGGCTCAATTCTCCGGCGA
>CAWIHJ010000100.1:0-12704 GCA_963835795.1 uncultured Gammaproteobacteria bacterium | reverse complement strand
CGGTCGTTGCCACCACCGGAATGTTCAATGCCTCGGCCAGTTGCCGCAGCGCGTCGCTAGCGTCGGCCCACTTGAATCCGCCGCCGGCGAACAGCACCGGCGCTTGCGCCTTGCCGAGCAACTCGACGATACGGGTGATGTCGGCAGCCGTGGGCGCCGCGCCCGAGGGTGGTCGGTGGGGGCGCAGCGCAGGCATGGCAAAGGTTTCGGCGAACAGGTCGCGCGGCACGTGCAGCACCACTGGACCTTTGCGCCCGGAGTTCGCCAGGCGAATGGCGTCGGTCAGCATTTCCGGCAGGCGTTCGGCCAACGGCACCACGATCGACTGCTTGGCAATCGGCTTGAACAGCGCAACCTGGTCGAATTCCTGGAAGGTATCGCGGCCCTGGTGTTCGCGCGTGGTCATGCCGGCGATGGCGACCAGTGGCGAATAGGCGAGGTGTGCCTCGGCCACGCCGGTGACGAGGTTGGCCACGCCGGGGCCGGACTGGGCGCCGAGCACGATGCCGGGGAAGCCGCTGACCCGCGCCCAGGCGTCCGCCATGTGCGTGGCGGCGCGTTCGTCGCGCGCGCCGATATAGCTCACGTCATCGGCGTGATAAATGGCATCGTAGAGTTCCAGCATGGAACCGCCCAGCAGCCCGAAGACGCGGGTGATGCCGTGTGCCTGCAGCGTTTGCAGTACCGCCTGGCCGCCGTTTACCTGCACGTGGTTCTACCCCCTGGCCAGTTAATGTTTACCCTGCTCATATCGCTCTGCCGGCTAACATGCCTTCGTAGACGGCTTCTTCGGCGGTGCGTGGCAACAGGCAATCGCCGATGACCTGCGGCGTAATACCGATTTCCTGCAGGGCCGCTTCGAGCGGATTGTACGCGCGTTGCCCGAGCGACAACACCAGTGTGTCGATGCCTTCGAGCACCACGGCATCGTCAGTCAGCGTATTTTGCAGGTACACCGTTCCGGCGTCGCTGCCGAACAGGCGCATGTGCGGCAGAATCTCGACGTCGAGTTGATAGAGCCGCGCGAGGTAATGATTGCGCGTATATATCTGCAGGCTTTCGCCGGCCATCGCGGCATTGACCGCGAGTTTTACGCGGCAGCCTGCGCGCGCGAGCCGCTCCGCGAGGCCGATGCCGATCCAGTCCGCGCGCCAGTCGGCGATCAACACCGAGGTGCCGATTTGCGCTTGCCCGGCCAGGACTTCTGCGTAGCCCACGCTGAAGCTGGCGTCGATTTCGAGGTCGGGCAAGTAAGGTCCCGCACCGGTGGCGAGGATGACCGCGTCCGGGGTCATGGCCTGGATCGAAGCCAGGTCCAGTTCGTGCTTGAACTCGGGTTCGACGCCCGCCGCGCGCACTTCGTGCAGCAGGTTGTCGACCATACCACCGAACTCGTCGCGCCCCGGCAGTGCTTGCGCGAGCAGAGCCTGGCCCCCGGCTTGCGGGCTTTTCTCGAACAACTGCACCTCGTGTCCACGCGCCGCGGCGATGGCCGCGGCTTTTAATCCGGCGGGGCCCGCGCCAACGACGATCACGCGCTTGCGGGGTGCGGCGGGCGTGGCGCGGCCGAGCTCGAGTTCGCGCCCCGATTCCGGAAACTGGATACAGGAAATCGACAGGCCCTTGTGCGCCCGACCGATACAGGACTGGTTGCAACCGATGCAGGCGCGGATGTCGTCGAAGGCGGCGGCCGCGGCCTTGTTGGGCATTTCGGGGTCGCAGATCAGCGCGCGCGTCATGCCGCAGAGATCGGCCTGGTGGCTTGCGATAAGCTGTTCGGCGACCTGCGGCTGGTTGATGCGTCCGGTGACCATCACCGGCTTTTGAAAGCGCGCCTTGATGGCCTGTACCCGGGGTACCACGTAGGCGCTCGGGAAGCCCATCGCCGGGACGATGTGCACCGAGGCCCCGAGCGTTGCCGAAGATCCGACCACCAGGCTGACGTAATCGAGATCGTTTTCGAGCGCGACGCAGACATCGGCAATGGCCGACTCGTCGGGTCCTCCGGGCTCGTGATCGTCGGCTGACAGGCGTAGGCCCAGTGTCAGCGACGGTGCCTGTTGGTGAATTGCTGCAATCGTATCCTTGAGGAATTTCAGGCGGCGTTCGAAGTCGCCACCGTAAGCGTCATCACGGCGGTTGACCGCTGCACTGAGGAACTGGGCCGGCAGATAACCGTGGCTGCCGACGATTTCGACGCCGTCAAAACCGGCCGCGGCGAGGCCCGCGGCGCAGCGACCGAAGCCCGCGATTATGTCCTCGATGAGATCCACCGGCATGGGTTTCGGCATGATGTGAAAGCGCTCGTTGGGTACCGCCGAGGGCGCCCAGGCAACGGGCGCAAGCCCGCTCCACGACGACAGGATTTCGCGTCCGGGGTGGAACAGTTGCGCGAATATGGCGCAGTTGTGCTGGTGGCAGGTATCGGCAAGTTTTCGATAGTGATCTGTCGCGCCCGCGTTTTCGAATGACAGCAACTGCCGGGAAAAGCCAGCGCTCTCGTGTACCGCGACAATCTCGGTGACGATCAGACCCACACCGCCACGCGCGCGCGCCTCGTGGTAAGCGATCAGCGCCTCACTCGGTTGCTTGTCGGCAAGATAAGTGTGGTGCCCGGTCGAAACAATGCGATTGCGAATCCGCGTATTACCCAGCGTGATCGGCGAAAACAGGTGATCGAGCGACGTGCTCATTCGGCTTGCATGGCCTCCGGCGGCAACAGTATCGAGTGCCGCTCGCGCACCCAGCGATCCTGGCTGGTGGTGATGTATTGCGGGTAGTGGCTGGCGAGGATGTCACGCGCGACTTTGCGCCCGCGTTCGCGCATGTCGAGCGCACCGCCTTCTTCCCATTCATAGGGCGAGCGCCGATCGGCCACCTCGGGATAAAGGTAATCGGTCTTCATGCGCGCCAGCGTCTGCGCGTGACCGAGGTAGTGGCCTTCGCCCTTGACGACACTTTCGATGACATCGACGGCCAGGGTTTCGTTGTCGATCTCGATGCCGCGCACGCCGCGCAATACCACGCCGATCATGTCGTTGTCGACCACGTAACTCTCGAACGTTGCGCCCAGCAGGCTGGCCTGCAGGCCGCAACCCTGGCTGATTACGTTCGATCCCGCGTGCGCGGCGAGCGTCAGACCGTGGCACTTTTCGTAACCGTGCTGCGTGTCCGGGCTCTTGGCGTCGGTCATGCCGGCCATCGAGCTGGTGACGAAGCCGTAATACTTGCCCATCTGCGCGCAGGCGGCCATCAGCACGCCCTGTTCGCCGCTGCCCGCACACATCGAGCCGGTGCGCAAATCCGAGACGATCGCCTTGGGCGCTAAGATGATTTTGGCCGCGGGATCGATCAGGTAGCAAAACACCGCACCGGCGAGCGATTCGGCGACCGACTGCGCCACCGAACCGGCGAGCGTCACCGGGCTGGTGGCGCCGGCCTGGCCGGCCGAGATCACCTGTACCGGGTAGCCGAGGCGCACACCGACCTCGAGCACCTTGCAGGATTCCTCGGCGAAGCGCATCGGCGGTACCACGTGCGCGCTCAGCAGGCTGCAAAATGGGCGCTTGCGAAATTCGCCGGGGCCGCCGGCGATCTGGTCGAAGAACTCGGTGATCTTCGTGACGTGCTCCGGGTCGAAAAAGCTGATGCCGATGTGCTTGTTGGTGCCGGCCACGCAGGCGTAAGCCGTGTTCAGGTCGACCGACCAGGAATCGGGGCAATCGCGTGCTACCAGCGAGCGGTGGAAGAAATGGATATTGTCGAGGGTATCGACGAGGCGTGCGGCGTCGTACAAATCCTTGAGCGTGGTCTCGCGGTAACGACCGCTTTCCAGGTCGATGATGCTGGGCGCGGCGCCGCCGCTGCCGATGTGGACGCGCGTGCCCGAGACTTCGAGGTTCAGACCGTCGCCACGACCGTACATGACGAAGGATTTGCAGGCGTTGGCGATGACATCCTCGACCAGCGCGCGCGGAAACAGCAAGCGGCCATCGTCGGTCAGGCGACCGCCGCGCGCGCAGACCAGTTCGATCATCGACGGAATGGCCTGCGACAGGCCGATGCGCTCGAGCAGGTCGAGCACGGTTTGGTGGAGGCGCTCGACATCGGCATCAGAAAGAGGGCGGTAGCGACCGCCCTCGACCCCGGGCCAGACCGGTGGGCTCAGGTTGGCCGTTTCTTCGAGCGCCGGTGGCTTGCGGCGATTGCGCCGGTGGCGCGGCGAGGTAGCTGTGCTCATGACATTCTCCGCCTGCAGTATGCGCCGAAGATAGTGACTTTACAGCGTTTCAACAAACGATAATAATCGCCTCTATAAATGAATTATATTCATCTGTTATCGAATGGTTAAAACACCGACGAATCAATCACTGCGGAGTTTTGAAGCGGCTGCGCGGCATTTGAGCTTCAAACGCGCGGCTGAAGAATTGTACGTCACGCCGACCGCCATCAGCCACCAGGTCAAGGCGCTGGAGACGCAGCTTGGATGCCGCCTGTTCGAGCGGCGCGCCCGCCAGGTGGACTTGACCCGGCAGGGGCAGGAGCTCTACGTGACCCTGCGCCGTGCGTTTGCCGATATCGACGCCTGTATCGAACGCATTCATACCATGGGTTCGCGCGAGGTGGTGACGCTCGGGCTCGGACCGATCATCGGCGCGCGCTGGCTCGCGCCCCGGCTCGGTGACTTCTGGAAGCAGCACAGCGACATCGATCTGCGTCTGCACCACACGGCTTTCCCGCTCATGCACAACGTCAACCAGTTCGACCTGGCGATCGCCTGGGGCGACGGTCATTGGCCGTCGCTGGAAGTCATGCCGTTTACCCGAATCGAGGTGACCCCGGTAATGTCGCCGCAATTACCACTGCCAACAGACCCGGCCGAGTTGCTCGGCTACCCGCTGGTGCATCAGCGCGATCGCCAGGGTTGGCAGCAGTGGCTCGCAAACGCGGGCGTCGATACGCCCGACCCGCAATTCGGCACGGTCATCGACGATGCCAACCTGGTGCTGCAGACGGCGCTCAACGGGCAGGGCGTGGTGCTCGGTATATTACCGTTTGTTGAAGACGATATTCGCGAGGGCCGATTGGTGCGCCCCTTCGATCTGGCGATTGATCCGGGTCTCGCCTATTACCTGATCTATGCGAAGCAACGCCTCGACAAACCCGCGGTGCGCGCGGTACGCGACTGGTTGCTGGCGCAAAAAGCGTTATGAAATAACCGTTGCGTAATAAAATGGGAACAGATATGGGGGACAGTATACTTTTAGCGACAAATATCACTTAAAAGTAAACTGTCCCCAAATTAGAGGTTTTGCGGGTGAAAAGTAAACTGTCCCCGGTGTTTAGCTGCGCGGGAGTTTGTTTTCGGGGTCGTAGAGGGGTTTGTAGCCGACCGCGGCGACTTCCATCGGGAACTGTTCGCCGAGGTATTCCATGACCATTTTGCGGCCTTCCTGGCAGTATTCCTGTGGCAGATAGCCAAGCCCGATATTTTTACCGATGCTCGGGCCATAGGCGATGCTGGAGAGATACGAGCGGCGACCTTTCGAATCCACCGGACACTTCACCGGTTTCCGGATCGATGAGCGGGCCACTGCCGACCGGGAAGCGCGCCATGCCCTGCGAGTCCACGTTGTCCGTCATCACAAAAGTACATAAATAAGCGACCTGCTGCTCCATTTCGCGCTGTTCGAGATAGGGCGCTTTACCGTAGAAGTCCGCCTGCTTGACCACCGGCCGCGCGAGGCCCGCCTCGTACAGGTTGTACTCGGTCAACAGATCGGCGTTTTGCAGGCGCAGGCTCTTTTCCATGCGCCGGCTGTTGGCGTAGGTTTCCACGCCCACCGGGGTCACGCCCTGCGCGTAGACCAGGTCCCACAGCGACAGGCCGTAGCTGAAATCGACGTGCAGCTCCCAACCCTGCTCGCCGACGTAGGAGATGCGAAACGCCTCGACCGGGATGCCCTGCAGGGTCAGCCGCCGGGTTGCCGCGAAGGGGAAGTTCTCCTCGTCCCAGGCGGCCGGATCGTCGGCGATGGCCTGGATGGTCTTGCGCGCATTGGGGCCCCAGACGCCGAGGCAGGCGACGTGGTCCGAGCGGTCATCGATGTAGACCTTCCAGTTATTGTCTTCGGCCATGCGCTTCAGCCAGATGTAGTCGCGGTGGCCGGCGTCGGCGCCGTCGATCACGCGGAAGCGGTCCTCGGCGTGACGGATCACGGTGAGGTCGGCGCGCACGCCGGCGCGCTTGTCGAGGAAGTGCGTGTAGACACCCTTGCCGATCGGCGTATCGCCGCCCACCTTGGCGACGCAGGTGTACTCCATCAAGGCCTCGGCGTCGGGGCCGATGACATCGTAGACGGCGAAATGCGACAGGTTGATCATGCCGACGTTATCCGACATCGCCAGTTGCTCGGCGTTGGAGACGCGCCAGAAATGGCGATTATCCCATTCGTGCTCGCGCACCGGTACGCGCTCGGCGTATTTTTCCAGCAGGGGTTCGTTGGAGGCATAACCGTGCGCACGCTCCCAGCCGGAAATCTCCATGAAGTGTCCCCCCAGTTCCTGCTCGCGCACCCAGAACGGGCTGCGGCGCAAGTTGCGGCCCTTGGAGTAGGGCTCGCGGTTGTGCACCGCGGGGTTGTAGATCTTGAAGGCCGATTCGTAGCAGCGGTCGTAAATATAGGATGGCGTTTTCTGGATCGGGTAGTGGCGCGCGGTGTCGATGCCGAAGAAATCCATCTCGGCGACGCCGTCGGTCATCCAGTCGACCAGCACCTTGGCGATACCAGGGCCGTCCTTGACCCACACGGCGATGGCGTACCACAGGCCGCGCGTCAGCGCCGATTCACCCACCGAAGGGCCGCCATCGGTAGTAACCTGCAGCAGCCCGTTAAAGGAATGCTTTTCGTTGTAACCGATTTCGCCGAGGATCGGCGTCAGCTCCATGGCGCGCTCCAGCGGCTCCATGATCTGCTCGAGTTCGAGGTCGCGCTGCGACGGCGACCAGTGGGTCTCGCCCTTTTCCGGCAAGTCGCGCGGGTGCACCAGGCGCGGTTCCTTTTCCTCGTAGTAGCCCCACTCGATCTGCCCACCTTCGGGGGTTTTCGGGTCACCGGTGTCGCGCATGTAGGCCGAGTTGCCCTGGTCGCGCAGCAGCGGGTAACCGATATCCTTGCCGGTGCCTTCGAATTCGGTGTAAGGGGCGAAGAAGGAAAGCGGGTGATCGACCGGCATCACCGGCAGATCCTCTCCAGCCATCTCGGCGATGCTGCGGCCCCACAGCCCGGTGCAGACGATGACGTATTCGGCGGCAATGTAACCGCGGCTGGTTTCGACGCCGACGATACGGCCATCCTTGATATCGAGGCCGGTCGCGTTGGTATTGGCAAACGACTGCGCCTTGCCGGTTTTGACGGCGTCGTCAACGAGGATGCCGGCCACCGTTTGCGAGCGTGGCTTGACCAGTCCCGCATCGGGATCCCACATGGCGCCCTGGATCATGTCTTCTTCCAGCAGCGGAAACTTTTCCTTGGCTTCGGCCGCGCTGATCATTTTGACGTTGGTGCCGAAGGCCTTGCCGGATGCGACCTTGCGCTGCAATTCCATCATGCGGTCGTCGTCGCCGACGCGCGCCACTTCGAGGCCGCCGACGCGATCGTAATGCCCCATCTTGTCGTAGAAGTCGATGCTGTAGCCGGTGGTGTAGCAGACGAACTTGCTGTGATCGGTGGCGTAGCAGAAATCGGAGGCGTGCGAGGTCGAGCCGATGTCGGTGGGCACCGAGGTCTTGTCGATACCGACGATGTCCTCCCAGCCGCGTTCAACCAGGTGATGCATCACCGAGGCGCCGACGATGCCGCCGAGACCGATGATGACGACGTTGGCTTTTTCGGGAAACTGAGCCATGGATGTTCTCCTGAGGGTGGCCGAGAGGCGCGGGCAAAAAAGATCATCATATTAGAAATGCCCGGCGAGTGCGACGCTGTGGCTGGCGCGTCACCCAACGCGCTCAAATGCGACTTGTTGTCGGTTTTCGAAATGCCAAAGCAGCGACTCGCCGGTCCTATGGGGCAAGTTGGCTGGCCGCGCGGGTTCCCGCAGGCCGCCGTTGGCGGCAGGTCGGAAACTGCGGCAGTCGGATGGTAATTGTCCTATAAGTTGTGCTAAATAATCGCTTTGAGTAAAAACGTTCGAGCGCTCCGGCTCGCGTATCACTAAATAATCAATGAAACTTCGTACACTGATCTTCGCTGCACTGCTGCTGGTATCTGTCTTGCCGGTTGGTATTCTTGCCTTTTGGCAGCACAGGACGGTGATCGATAACGAGTTTTCTGTGGTTGAAAACCAGCACGAGGTCATCGCCAAAAACCTGGCCATCGCGCTCGAGCGCTACGCAACTGACCTCGAATCGGCTTTCCGCCTGACCACCGAAAACCTGTCACATCCACACCGCTTTATCGGTCTTGAACAGCACCTGGGCGAACTCTACTTTCATCATATCTGTGCGATAGACCTGGACGGTTACATTCGACATCTACAGTGTGCATTGGCCTGTCCGCAGGGTGAGCGTTTTTCTGATACCGTTCTGGTCGCCCTGCAGAGCACGTTGCAGCAGGCGGCGAAAAAGCCAGGTAACGTCGCTTTTAGTCCGGTACTAATGAATGCGGTTGGTCGCCCCGCAATCTACCTGGTGAGAAAAATGGCGATAGACAGCTTTGCCATCGGCGAAGTGTCGCTCGACTATTTCATCGAGTTGCAGCAGGGGGTTGCCTTCGGCGTCAAGGGGCATGCGGCAATCGTCGATCAAATCGGCCATGTCATCGCCCACCCGCGTACCGAGTGGCAGGAATCGATAAAGGATTTGTCCAAAGTATCCGTAGTGCGGCAGATGATGAAAGGAGAAAACGGTGTCACGCGGTTTTACTCGCCTGCTGCCGATGCCGACATGGTGGCCGGTTTCAATGTGGTCCGTGGCCCGGGCTGGGGTGTCATGGTGCCGCAACCGCAAGCGGAAATTTTCATGCAGGCCGAGCAGGTTTCGAAGGCAGCCCTGACCATCGCCTTCGTCGGCATGTTTATCGTCGCCTTCGTCGGCTGGTGGATTTCCGGCATTTTGTCGCGGCCGATGCAGGTGATGGCCGATGCCGCGCAAGCCGTGGCGCGTGGGGACCTGGTCAGCAAGGTGGATCTGCCCGACAAGTTGCGGCCAATCGAGATAATCAAGCTGCAAAACTCGTTCAACCAGATGATCGACGACGTCGGCCGCAAGAATACGGTGCTGATCAACCTGGCGCACGAAGCGGTGATTTCCAGTAATCACAAATCGGCTTTTATCTCATCGATGAATCACGAGTTGCGCACACCGATGAATGCAGTACTGGGATTTGCGCAGATGTTGGAGATCAACCAGCAGGAACCCTTGACCGATACTCAGAAAACCGCAGTCGAGCATATCTTGCGCAATGGTAATCATTTGCTGGAACTGATCGACCAGATGATGGATTTAAACAAGATCGAGGCGGGAACGCTGCCGCTCAACATCGAAGAGATTCCGGCGCGGGACGTTGTCGACGAAACCCTGTACCTGGTCCGCGCCCGCGCCAATCACGACGAAATCGAAATCGTCGATGCAACCGTCGATGAAAAACTACCGCTGCTGTGGACCGATAGCACACGCCTGATCCAGGTGCTGCTCAACCTGATGTCGAATGCCGTCAAGTACAATCGCAAGGGTGGGCGCGTCACCCTGTCCTGTGAGCCGTTGCCGGATCACAGGCTGCGCATCAAGGTAACGGATAACGGGCTCGGTATTCCAGCTGAATTACATGACAAGGTGTTTACCCCCTTTCAGCGGCTGGGGCATGAACTGGGGCAAATCGACGGTACCGGCATCGGTCTCAGTATCAGCCGACAAATCGTCGATATGCTGGAGGGGGAAATTGGATTCGAAAGCGATTATCATGTCGGCAGCTGTTTCTGGGTCGATATCCCGTTACCCCCTGAAAAAACAGAAATGGAAGAGGAAACCGTGACGCAAAGTGGAAAAACGACAAGCGTAGCTGCAACTGACAAGAGCAGGCTACGGACGCTTCTGTACATCGAGGACAACCCGGATAACCTGGACTTGATGGAGGCCATTATCGGACAGTTCAAGCAATTGCGGCTACTGTCGGCGCCCAACGCGCTGATTGGTTACGACCTGGCAACCAGCAACAAACCGGACTTGATCCTGATGGATATCAACCTGCCCGGAATGAACGGTTTCCAGGCGCTGAAGCGGCTGCGCGATACCCACGAAACCCGGGGAATTCCGGTCATCGCGGTCACCTCCAACAGCCAGCCTGAAGATGTCAAAGCCGGCCTCAACGCCGGCTTTAACGCTTACCTCACCAAGCCGATAAAGGTCTCGGACCTGATGCGCACCATCGAAAAAACATTGACGAAGATTGACGCAAAATCCTGAAGTAACCTTGCAAAAAAAACTGCCGGGCGCATGGCCCGGCTTACCGTTGCTGGCAGATCCATTTATGCGCAAATCAGGTGCCCGCGCCCGCCTTGCAGGCGAAGGCTGATGGGCGGCGACTTCAGGCAGGCGAATTAGCATCTGACGATTGCATCTGTGGTATTATTTCGCGGCTGTTCGCCCGGGGCCGGGCGGTTAATAATAATCAATCATCGATACAACCATCCTTAACTAGGGAGGCAGTTATGAAAACAATTAAAACGATTCTGTTGAGCTTCGCCGCGGCGCTGATGCTGATCACCAGCACTGTGCAAGCGGCTACACCGAAAGATACCTTTGTCATGGCCAAGGACATCGCCGATATCATCACCATGGATCCGGCCGAAGTGTTCGAACTGACCACCGGCGAAATCATCGCCAATATCTACGACCGCATCATGATGTTTGAACCGGAAGATTTGCAGAACCTGGTCGGCGGCGTAACCGAAAGCTACGAAGTCAGCAACAACGGCAAGACCATTACCTTTAAGCTGCGCCCCGGCCTGAAGTTCCATTCCGGTAACCCGGTGCGCGCCGAGGACGTGGCCTGGTCGCTGCAACGCGTGGTCAAGCTGAACAAGACCCCGGCCTTCATCATTACCCAGTTTGGCTGGAGCCCGGAAAACGTCGACAGCCTGGTCAAGGCCATCGACAATAATCACGTGCAGATCACCATCACCGAAGATTTCTCTCCGGGGCTGGTGTTGAATGCCATGTCGGCCGGGGTTGCCTCGGTGGTCGACAAGAAGCTGGTGATGAGCCATGAAAAAGACGGTGACCTCGGTTACGAGTGGCTCAAGTCGAACAGTGCCGGTTCCGGCGCCTTCAGTCTGCGAACCTGGAAGGCCAACGAACTCGTGATGCTGGACGCCAACCAGGATTATCGCCACGGCGAGCCCGGTATGAAGCGCGTCATCCTGCGCCACGTGGCCGAGCCATCATCGCAACGCCTGCTGCTGGAAAAAGGCGACATCGACATGGCGCGTAACCTGACCCCTGACCAGGTCAAGGGTATCAAGGGCAATGCCGATATCGCCGTTGACGGTCATCCCAAGGGCACCATCGTTTACATGGCGGCCAATGCCGGGCACCCGATACTTGGCAAGGAGAAAGTAGTCCAGGCGATGCGTCACCTGGTCGACTACGACAGCATGGCGAATTCCTTTCTCGCCGGACAGTTCGTGGTCCACCAGGCATTCTGGCCGGCCGGCCTGTGGGGCGCGCTGGAAACCATTCCCTACAAGCAGGACGTTGCCAGGGCCAAAGCGTTGCTGGCCGAAGCCGGACACTCCGATGGCTTTGAGTTGACCATCCACACCCTGACCAACTCGCCGTTCCCGGAAATCGCGCAAGCCGTGCAGGCCAATCTCGCCAAGGGTGGCATCAAGGCCAATATCGTCACGCTGGAAGGCAAGACCCTGTGGCCGAAGTATCGCGCCCGCGAGCACGACATCATTCTCGCGCGCTGGTCGCCCGACTACGTCGATCCGCATTCCAATGCCGATGCCTTTGCGCACAACCCGGACAATCGCCTCGAAGCGAAGCTGACCGGAGTGCTGGCCTGGCGTAACGCCT
The DNA here is from genome assembly GCA_963835795.1 of uncultured Gammaproteobacteria bacterium. GTDB lineage: Bacteria > Pseudomonadota > Gammaproteobacteria. Next base: position 625 of record CAWIHJ010000100.1, on the reverse strand, counting down.
GGGCCGACGATGCCAGCAACAAGCTGGCGGTGATGGCGCGCAACGAACTCGACCTCGGCAAGCGCAAGCAGCAGTACCTTGAGCTGCAGGCGATGTTGCAGAAGACCGGTCCCTTCGTGATCATGTTCCAGCAAAACGAGCAGGTAGCCCGGCGCCAGACGCTGCGTGGGTTCGTTTCTGGATCGAACTTTGACCTGGTGTTCTACCGCAACGTCACCAAGCGGTAGTGTCCTCCGCGGGTAGCGGTCTACCGGCGGCAGGGTCGAACCTGGCCCTGCCGGCGAAGCTGGTCAAGACCAGCGGCGTTATTGCCAGTCTGATCCTGACCTTCATCGGTCTGACCGCGATTACCTTTACCATCGGCCGGGTAATGCCGGCCGATCCCGTGCTCGCCATCGTCGGCGATCGCGCCTCGCAGGAAGTCTACGACCAGGTGTTTCTGCAGCTCGGACTCGACAAGCCCATCTACGTCCAGTATTTCAAGTACCTCGGGCAACTGATGCAGGGCGATCTCGGCACCTCGATCATGACCGCGCAACCGGTGGCGGAAGACATCCTGCGCTTTTTCCCGGCGACCCTCGAACTGGCCACCGTGGCCACGCTGCTCGGCATCTTTGTCGGCATC
>CAWIHJ010000099.1:0-6468 GCA_963835795.1 uncultured Gammaproteobacteria bacterium | reverse complement strand
AGGAAGCCGTCGCGCTCGAAGACGGCAAGGTCTACCAGTCGACGTTCAGCGATTGATGTAACGCAATCGATGTCCCAGTTCAGTAACATTATTCGCCTCAGCTATCGTGATTACACTCACGAATGGCGCATGTCAGGCTGTTTCATCCTGGCGCTGGCGTCGGTGCTCGCGCCGATGATGATCCTGTTCGGTTTGAAATTCGGAATCGTCACCACGATGGTCGGCCAACTGGTGGAAAATCCGACTAACCGTGAAATCAAGCCGATCGGCAGTGGCCGCTACGACGACGCCTGGATCGAGACGATGCGCAATCGGCGCGAGGTGGCGTTTATTATCCCCAGAACCCGCGCACTGGCAGCGACCATTCAACTCAAGAGCACCAGTGCCAAGCGTATTGTTTCCACCGAATTACTGGCCACGGCCGAGGGTGATCCGCTGCTCGCCGGCGCGAGCAGGCTGCCGAAAAACTTTTTTGAAGTCATTCTCAGCCACACTGCGGCCGACAAACTGGCGGTCAAGGTTGGCGACGAGATCGACGCCAGTCTCGCGCGCCAGTTCAACGGTAAACGTGAGCGCGTGCATCTGCCGCTGGAAGTGATCGGCGTTGCCGATGCCAGTGTTATCTCGCGCAATGTCGCCTTTGTGAATCTCCAGCTACTGGTTGCCAGTGAGCAGTTCAAGGATGGTCGCGCGGTGAAAGCGCTGGGTTGGCAAGGCACAACCGGCGGCCTGGAAAAGCAGGTGTATCCGTCGTTTCGACTCTATGCGCACTCGATTTACGATGTTGCGGTACTGGTTGACGAACTGGAAAGCCAGGGTAGCCGGGTAAAGGCAAATGTAGGTGAGATTTCGACCGTGCAATCCATCGATCGTAACCTGTCGGTGATCTTCTGGATTATCGCCTGCGTGGGTGCCATCGGTTTCGCTTTTTCGTTGGGGGCGAGCCAGTGGGCCAACGTCGACCGCAAGCGCAAGGATTTGAGCGTGCTGCGCCTGGTCGGTTTCAAGAGTGGTCGCATCGTCCTGTTTCCCGTATTGCAATCCTGTTACACCGCGATACTGGGTTGGCTGCTGGCGGTGCTGGTCTATCTGAGTTTCGAATATTTGATCAATACCTTCCTCGCGCCTGGACTCAACCTCGAACGTACCCTGTGTTTTTTACTGGTCGAACACTTTTTATGGGCGCTTGGTCTCACCTTTGCGATTGCGATCTCGGCCGCCGTCCTCGGTGGTATGCGCGCTGCGCGCATTCAGCCATCCGATGGACTGCGTGATCTCTGATGTTTGTAGGACTAGTCCTACAAAAACTTGCGCCGATGCTTACAATCAAAACGGCCTGAACAGGTAGGGTCTCACTGCCGGAGTGCCTATAATGGTCCGCGTGTTCGGATGGATCCGGACCAGGGAGATGACCTGGAAATGATTCCGGTGCATCAAAGGCAGGATGCCTTGCAGGACGCTCTGGATGAATAAGCAGGTAATCTTTTGGTCCTCGTACCCTTGCGGTTCGAGGACCTTTTTATTTTGCGCGTCCGGTTACCGGTAACCCTTGCCTTACGCACCTCGAAATCCGAAATTCCCGCTAAACGGACGCAAGGCCGTCATCGATTGCCGGTGGGTCTGTGGTAGCATTGCCTCCCATGCAGGGATCCCAGATTACCCAAGTCATTAAAGCCGGTTTATCTACTGGCCAGTGGCGAGCCGTTGTTGACGCGTGACTGGCTCGATGAAGCCCGGCGAGCGTTGCGTGCGGCCGGTTTTGAAGACATTCAGAACCTGCAGTCCGATACCTCATTTGACTGGCAGGATTTACTCGAAGAGGGTGACATGATGTCGCTGTTTTCTACTACCAAGTGCCGCATCGTCACCTTGCCGACCGGTAAACCCGGGCAACAGGGTAGCAAGGCGATCCAGGGTTTATGCACGAATCCCGCCGAAGACAACGTCTATATTTTCGTTACCCCGCCGCTCGACCGTCAGAGTCGCAATGCAAGCTGGTGCAAAGCGATCGCCGCATGCGGTGAAATCGTCGAACTGAAACCCGTGTACGACAATCAACTGGCCGACTGGCTGCAGCAGCGAGCGCGTTCCAAGGGATTCAGTATCGACGTCCAGGGCGCGCAATTGCTGGCCGAATGCACCGAGGGCAACCTGTTGGCGGCCGACCAGGAACTGGAAAAATTATCCATTCGGTTTGTGGGTCAGGAAAACATCGATTTTGCCACCATCGAAGCATCGGTCGCACAATCGGCGCGCTACAGCCATTTCCTGCTGGTGGACGCTTGCCTGGCCGGTCAGACTCGACGTGCCCTGCGCATATTGAAGAGCCTGCAGAGCGAAGGTTATGCCAGCGTGCAATTACGCTGGGCATTGCAGAACACGCTTGAGCAACTGGATCGGCTCAAACTTGCCGAACGCGCCGGTAAGCTGGGTGATCGAAGCTGGCAGGAATTGCGCATCTGGCGCAATAAACAACGGCTTTACCGCTCTGCAATGGCGCGTCTGGCGGGTGCACAGGTGGAGCGTTTACTGCAAAGCTGTGCTACATTAGATCGGCTCGGCAAGGGGCAACAGGACAGCGAATTTCCAGGACAGGACTGGAATGAAATCAGGTCTCTGGTGATTCGTTTCAGTGGTGTAAAAGGTGTGATATGAGTGCGGCATTAAAAGACAATCAGGCGTCGGACCTGGCGCTATACATGGCTACGCTTGGCAAGGCAGCGCGGGCGGCGGCCAGCGAACTCGCGCATGCCGAGCCCGCAGACAAGAACCGCGCCCTGCTCGCCATTGCCGAAGTACTGGATCAGCGCCGGGAGTATATTTTGCAGGAAAATCTGCGCGATCTCGACGCTGCTCGCAAAGATGGAATTGCAGTTGCGATGCTTGAGCGGCTTGAGCTCGACCAGGGCCGCATCGATGCCATGATCGAAGGCTTGCAACAGGTGGCGGGCCTTGCCGACCCGGTAGGCGAAATCAGCGAATTACGCTATCGGCCTTCCGGTATTCAGGTTGGCAAAATGCGCGTACCGCTGGGCGTAATCGGCATCATCTATGAATCGCGTCCGAACGTCACCATCGATGCTGCGGCGTTGTGCCTGAAGTCGGGTAATGCCAGCATCCTGCGTGGTGGCAAGGAGGCATTGCACTCCAACCAGGCGATCTATAGCTGTGTGCAACAGGGCCTGCAACAGGCGAAGATGATCGACACGGCGGTGCAGGTAGTGAACACCAGTGATCGTGCGGCGGTGGGTCACATGCTACAAATGCAGGACAGTATCGATGTGATCATCCCGCGTGGTGGCAAATCGCTGATCGAACGCATCAGCAAGGATTCCAGGATACCCGTGATCAAACATCTCGACGGTATCTGTCACGTGTACATCGACGCTGCCGCCGACCTGCAGAAGGCGCTGGACATCGCGGTCAATGCCAAGACGCGCCGCTATGGTGTTTGTAATGCGATGGAAACGCTGTTGATCGCGGAGTCAGTCGCTGCAGACATATTGCCTCGAATCGTCACCGAGATGATGGCCAGGGGGGTCGAGTTGCGTGGCTGTAAACGCTGCATTCAACTCGACAGCGCAAACATCAAGCTCGCCAGCGAAGACGACTGGTACACCGAGTACCTGGCGCCGATTCTGTCGATCCGCATAGTCGATGGCCTGCAACAGGCCATCGAGCACATCAACCATTACGGTTCGCAGCATACCGATGCCATCGTTAGCGAGAACTACAGCAATACGCGCGAGTTTTTACGGCGCGTCGACTCCAGTTCGGTCATCGTCAATGCGTCCACCGGTTTCGCCGATGGTTTCGAGTATGGTCTCGGCGCCGAAATCGGCATCAGCACGGACAAGCTGCATGCGCGCGGGCCCGTTGGCCTGGAAGGGCTGACCTCGCAAAAATACGTGGTCTTCGGAGACGGCAATCTGCGCCCTTGATAATTTATGATCGGAATATTGGGTGGGACCTTCGATCCGATTCACCTTGGGCATATACATATCGCCACCGAGGTCGTCACCCGGCTCGAATTAGCGCAATTACACTTCATGCCATGTGCGTTGCCGGTGCATCGTGACTCACCGCATGCCAGCGCGGCGCAGCGCTGCGAGATGATTGAACTGGCCATCGTCGATCACCCGACCTTTGCGTTAAATCGCATTGAGCTGCAACGCGATGAACCGTCCTATACGGTAGACAGCCTGCGCCGAATGCGCGCCAGCGATAGCGATAGCCGGCCTCGCGCTGGTGCTCGGCGCCGACGCGTTTAACGGCTTCGCCAGCTGGAAATCACCACAGCAGATTCTCGAACTCGCGCACCTGGTGGTTTGCGGTCGTCCCGGTTTCGCAGTTAATGATGCACTGTACAATGAGCACCGTGTCGATTCGCCTGAGGGCTTGCGGGAACGCCCTGCCGGCGGAATCCTGTTTCTCGCAATTGACGAGATCGATTGCTCGGCCAGCCAGGTTCGCAGTGCCTTGCACCAGGGACTGGCCGTTCGACACTACCTTAGCCCGGCTGTCGCCGACTATATTGATGAACATAACCTCTACCGGAATTCACGTGATTGACACAACCCCCAGCCAGTTACAGGCCGAAGCCACTCGTAAAATGGCGTTTCAGGCCCTGGAAGATCTTAAAGCCGACAACCTGGTCGTACTGGATGTACGCAAGGTCGCCAGTTTCACCGACTATATGATTTTCGCCAGCGGCACTTCCAGTCGCCACGTCAAAGCCATCGCCGAGTCGGTGGTCGAGGCCGCGAGGGCTGCCGGACTGCCGCCGGTGGGTGTGGAAGGCGAGGATGTAGGCGAATGGGTGCTGATCGATCTTGGCGACGTGGTAGTGCACGTCATGCAGCCCGATGTACGGCTCTATTACGAGCTGGAAAAGCTTTGGGGCGAGGAACTGGGTGGCGAGTAAGCATGCAGATTCAGCTGATCAACGTGGCGCAGAAAATGCCGGCCTGGGTCGAAGCGGGTTGCGCCGATTATCTCAAACGCATGCCACGTGAACTGGGGATTACGCAGTTAACCGTACCGCTGCTGTCGGGTGGATCCCGCCAATCGGCCGAGCAGCGCCGCGAGCGCGAGGCCGGGAAAATCCTGGCGAAACTGCGCCCCGGCCACAGCATTGCCCTCGATGACAAGGGCGCCGCCTGGACCAGCGCCGACTGGTCAGCGCAGTTGCAACGCTGGATGCTCGAATACACCCAGGTCAACCTGCTCATCGGTGGACCCGACGGCCTGGCACCGCAATGCCTCGAAGCCTGCCAGCAGCGCGTGTCACTGGGACGTATGACGATGCCGCATGCGCTGGTCAAACTTGTCGTGCTGGAACAGCTGTATCGTGCCTGGACCATTTCCCAGGGTCATCCCTATCATCGCGAATAGTCGCCCCGTTAATTTCAGGCTATTATCCTGCGATGATCTACCTCGCTTCACAGTCCCCGCGTCGGGCCGAATTATTACGCCAAATCGGTGTCCAACACGAGGTGTATGTCAGCGATATCGACGAGCGCCAGGAAGCGGGTGAATCACCCGCGGAATACGTGTGTCGCATGGCAGCAAGCAAAGCGCGCGTTGCCGCGCGGGAAATCGCCAGCCGGCAGAAGTCATGGGTAGTTCTGGCGGCGGATACAACGATTGCGCTTGACGGCGATATTATTGGTAAACCCCAGCACGCCAGCGATTGCTGCAGCATCTTGCGCCGGCTATCCGCGCGCGAGCACCTTGTGCTGACGGCCGTTTCGGTGGCAACCCCCAGGGGACAGGAACACCGGCTGTGCCAGAACCGAGTGACTTTTCGCGCGCTGTTAGAGCACGAGATAGAAATCTTACTGCGCTTCCGCGGAACCGACTGGATAAAGCCGGTGCCTACGCCATACAGGGTAAGGCCGCAGTGTTCATTGAACGGCTCGAAGGCAGTTATTCGGCAGTCATGGGGCTGCCCCTGTTTGAAACAGCCGAGTTACTGCGGCGCGCCGATATCGAGATTTTTTAAGTTATGACGATTAACGAAGAAATACTGATCAATATCACTCCCCAGGAAACCCGGGTAGCGATAATCGAAAACGGCGCACTGCAGGAAGTCTGCATCGAACGCGAGAGCAGTCGCGGTATTGTCGGCAATATCTACAAGGGCAAAGTCAATCGCGTATTGCCTGGCATGGAAGCCGCATTTGTCGATATCGGTCTCGACAAGGCCGGTTTCCTGCACGTATCGGACGTTGAAGTCCATGCACCCCAGGGCGACGGCGATGACCACGGCCTGCGACCGGCGATTACCCAATTGTTGCATGAGGGCCAGGCCTTGCTGGTGCAGGTTGTCAAGGATCCCATGGGCACCAAGGGTGCGCGGCTGACCACGAGTATCTGGTGCCATCGCGCTACCTGGTGTATATGCCGAATTCTTCCAACGTCGGCATATCGGCGAACACAAGCAGACGGTACCGGTTGAGCAGGCAT
>CAWIHJ010000098.1:0-11192 GCA_963835795.1 uncultured Gammaproteobacteria bacterium | reverse complement strand
ATACTTGTAATCACCGATACAATTGACTTTGTAACCCGGTAATTCGTGCTCGACGACCTGTAAGTAATTTCCCTCTATTCACGCAGTATACGTCCACTTCTTCTGGTTGGAAGCTTAGAATGGTGTGTTTAAAGAAATTAAATTGTGGGAGGTGATAAATATCAATCAATACCTTTTTCATAATCTGTTTCTGGTACGCTATAGTGCGAAAGTTGGTTTATAAATACGGATTCTTAGGGTTTTAGGTTCGTTGTAAAATAAAAATAACAGGGAAGCGGAAGTTGTTCAGTACCTGGTTTTGATATCACCCATGCGGCTCGACATCAAGGTATTTTTGCCGAGCGCAGCGATCGAATACGGTCGAATAGGCGAGCACTGCCTGCACGTAGTTGCGCGTTTCCTTATAAGGCACGGTTTCCACCCACAGGTCGGCCGGCATGCTCGTATCGCGCGGCAGCCAGCGTTTGACGTTGCTCGGCCCGGCGTTGTAGGCCGCGGCCGCGAGCGCGACGTTGTTGTCAAAGCGATTCATCACCGTGCGCAGGTAGTGGGTGCCAAAGCGAATGTTGTTGTCGATGTGCAATATGTCCGATTTTCCGGGTTTCTTCAGTGCCCAGCGAACGCGCGACGTAACGCGCCGTACTCGGCATCAATTGCATCAGGCCAAGGGCACCGACGCTGGAGCGCGCCAGTGGATCGAACAGGCTTTCACGTCGCATCACCCCGTAAATCAGCGACGGATCGAGTTTGCGCAGCTCGGCATGCTGCATCACCTGTTGCCTGTAGGGCATCGGGAAGCGCAACTGGTAATCGCTGCGATGCTCGGTCTTGGCGACGGTGCGAATGGCGCTGTCGTGCCATTGCCAACTCGACGCCAGCGTAGCGGCCTGCTTGATCTGATCCTGGTCCAGGTGGCGCATGCCCTGGAACCATTCGCGTTTGGCGTCGACCAGGCGATCGAGGTAAAACAGTTCGCGTGCGCGCAGCATGTGCTGGTTGTCGTCGAGAAACGCATCCTCGTCGATATCGGTGCTGGAGGCATTTTCCTGTTCGATGTGGTATTCGCGCTTGAGCTTGTCGGCGGCGAGAAATCCGTAGTAACTGCTCTTGTCCGGAAATCTGCTCTAGCAGTGACAGCGAGCTACTGAGCTGGCCTTCGGCTTCCATTGAACGCGACAACCAGTACTGCCACTCGTTCTCTGTCTGTAAGTGCTCGGGCATGCGATTGATGGTATTTAACAAGCCCGCCCAGTCGCTGCTGCGCAGCTGAATGCGCGCCAGCCACAGGAATGCCTGATCATTCATCGCTTCGGGCTCGAGGTTGGACAGCAAGGTGCGTGCTTCAGGCTTGTGCTGCGACGCCGCCGACAATGCGATGCGCAGGTTGATCGGTCGTTTTTGTTCAGGGCTGAAGGCAAACTGGTCGCGAATCAGGTTCCACGATGCCAGTGCCTGCAGGCTGTTTTTGCGTGCCAGCCGATCGACGGCGTGGGCGATAATCATGCGCGTACGCTCGGTATCGCTGGCGTCCGCGAGTTGCTTGAGTGATTGCTCGGGACGTTGGTGCGCCCGATACCAGGTTTCTACTATTGCCCGTGATTTTGCATCGAGCTTTTTCCCCAGGTAGCGCGCAAGCGCTGGGCGGCGCGCCGTGAAGGCTTTTTCGATGCGCGCCCAGACGACGGCATCGGGGTTATCGTGGCTCTTCAGGTAATAGCTGAACGCCGCATCGCAGTGTGACGGTTGCGAATAGCCACGCATCCAGATCTTGCCGATGTCGTCGGCCAGGCCTTTGAATTGACCGAGCTGCAGGCGCGCCTTGAACGAAATGCACTGCAGTCGCGTGTTGGCGCGATCATCGAAGAACTGCAGGTAGTTAATCCAGTCTCCACGCCGTGCCAGCACGTCCAGCCAACGCCCACGCGCATGGTAGGCAAACGGATAGTCCGCGTAGCGCTGCAGGAACAGGTCGACCTGTTGCGGTTTCTGGCTGCTGACGGTGCGGCGAAACGCATCGTACTCGAGGTACGGCTGGGCCGGGTATCCATCCAGTTGCTTGAGCAGGCGATTGAAAGTGGTGATCTGGTTGCGTTGCAGCGCCAGAGAGGCGTCATGGAACATTTGCCGCTGCTCTTCGATGTTTATCTGCGTGGCGGCCTGCGTTGTCGAGCTCATTGCGCCCAGCAGCAAAACGCTGCTGCAAGCGATTAAACGAGCAAGGCCGATCACGCGCAAATGGGAAACTGTCTGGATCAATAGAAATCCTTATATTTCATAAATTTAGATGGGATTCTAGAAGTAATGTATCAATTAAGCAAGCTCATTCAATCGGGTTCTTTCGACGCATTGCCCACCAGGTTGACGGGGTCCATCAATTCCTTTAATTGCGCCTCATCGAGGCCCGTCATTTCTACCGCAACTTCAAGTATAGGACGTTTTTGCTGGACTGCAGCTTTTGCGATCTCCGCGGCTTTAGCGTAGCCGATCAATGGATTCAGCGCTGTGACCAGGATCGGATTTTGTGCCAGGTGGCGGGCTATGATGTCTTCATTTACGCTGAAGCTGTCGATCGTGCCAGCCAGGTGGTGGCAACTGTTGGTGAGGATTTCGATGCTTTGCAGCAGGTTGTAGGCTATCACCGGTAGCATGACGTTCAACTGGAAGTTACCTGACTGCGCGGCGAGAGCGATGGTGGTGTCATTTCCCACGCATTGTGCCGCTGCCATCAGCACCGCTTCGGGGATCACCGGATTCACCTTGGCGGGCATGATTGAACTGCCGGGTTGCAATGCTTGCAGGCTGATCTCGCCGAGGCCCGCCAACGGACCGGAGTTCATCCAGCGCAAATCGTTGCAGATCTTGGTCAGCGAAGTGGCCAGCACGCGCAACTGTCCGCTCAGCTCGAGCGAGGTATTTTGACTGCTGAGACCTTCGAAACAGTTGTCCATGGCGCTGAAACGGATACCGGTGGCACTCGCCAGCCGGGCACTGACCCGTTCTCCGAAATCGGCGCTGGTATTGACACCGGTGCCCACCGCGGTACCCCCGATCGCCAGTTGCTGCAGGCGTGTCAGGGTGGTTTGAATGCGGTAACGGTCGTTGTGCAACTGCGATTCCCAGGCGGAAATCTCCTGTCCCATGCTGATAGGCATGGCATCCATCAAGTGGGTGCGCCCGGTCTTGATGAGGTGTTCAAGCTGCTGGCTACGACGTTGCAGCGCAGCTTCCAGCACCTGTATCGCGGGCAGCAATTGTTCGTGCACTTCACCGGCTGCGGCCAGGTGAATGGCCGATGGAAACACATCGTTGGAACTCTGCCCCATATTGACGTGGTCGTTGGGGTGCACGGCCAGTTTCTCGGTGGTCGCGAGCGTGGCGATCACCTCGTTCAGGTTCATGTTGGTACTGGTACCGGAACCGGTCTGAAATACGTCGATGGCAAATTCGCCGGCGTGCTCGCCCGCAACAATTTCACTGGCGGCTGCGACGATCGCAGCGGCGCGCGGCCCATCGAGCTTACCGAGCTCCAGGTTGACTTCGGCACAGCATTGCTTGATGCGCGCCAGCGCACGAATGAGCGCCGATGGCAGGCGCAGCGAACTGATCTGGAAATTATTCAGCGCGCGCTGGGTCTGTGCCTGGTAGAGCGCCTGCGCCGGTACCGACACGCTTCCCATACTGTCGTGAACTTCGATTTTGTCTTCGCTCATGCCCTGGCCCGTGGCCGAATGTTGCGCGATTGTAGCATTCCTGCAAACTTTCGAAACTACCCACGAAGCTTAAAAACAATGGGTTTTTAGCCGCTTTTCCACAAATTGATTTGATCTGGACTACAATCGGATGAACGCTTATTCAACAGAGCAATATTTACCTGCACCGAGGTGGTTACGATGGGAGATGACGATACAATTGTTTTGACGCCTGAAGAAAAAGACAAAATTTTGGAAGAAGTTCCTGCAGAGGAAGAGCAGGATGAAGAAGACGAGGAAAGCTAGCCCCTGCTAGTTGAAGAAACACCGCTCGTATGGGATGCAGCGGTGTCAGACAGGAACCCGGGATTTGTTCCAGCGTAGCGAGCAGTCGCTTGCACAGTAGTTCCAGGTCGTCGTCATCGATAATATACGCCGGCATCAGGTAAACCAGCTTGCCGAACGGCCGCACCCAGATTCCTGCCTCGACAAACGCCGGCACCAGGGTCGCCATATCCACTGCCTGCTTCATTTCAACGACGCCGATAGCGCCCAGGCAGCGCACTTCCGCGACCTGTGGCAATGCTTCACAGGGCGCCAGACAATTGCTTCAATTGCTGCTCGATGTGCTGTGACGCGCCGTTGCCAATCCGACTCCAGCAACAGCTCGATACTGGCATTGGCCACGGCGCAGGCCAGCGGGTTGGCCATGAAGGTCGGGCCATGCATGAATACCCCGGGATCACCGCTGTCGATGCCGTCACTGACCTCGCGCGTGGCGAGGGTTGCGGCGAGGCTCAGGTAACCGCCGGTCAACGACTTGCCGAGGCACATGATGTCGGGGCTGATGGCCGCGTGTTCGCAGGCGAACAGCTTGCCGCTGCGACCGAAGCCCGTGGCGATTTCATCGGCGATCAGCAATACCTGGTAGCGATCGCAGAGTTCGCGCGCACGCGACAGGTATTCGGGCGAGTAAAAACGCATGCCACCGGCGCCCTGCACGATCGGTTCCAGTATCAACGCGGCGATCTGCCCGTGCTGGTGTTGCAGCAATTCCTGCAGTGGCTGGATATCGGCATCGCTGCAACCGGCATCGAACGCACAGGCGGGCGCGCTGACGAAAAACTGCTGCGCCAGCACCGAATTGAACAGGCTGTGCATGCCGGTGACCGGGTCGCACACCGACATCGCGCCGAGGGTATCGCCGTGGTAGCCGCTGCGCAGGCTGGCAAAGCGCTGTTTGTCGGGCGTGCCGTGCGCATTCCAGTATTGAATCGCCATCTTCAGCGCGACCTCGACCGCAACCGATCCGGAATCCGCCAGAAACACCGACTCGAGCCCGGCTGGCGCGAGCTTCACCAGCTTCTCCACCAACTGGATCGCGGGCTCGTGGGTCAGGCCGCCAAACATCACGTGCGCCATGCGTTCGAGCTGTTGGTTGAGCGCCTGGTTCAGGCGCGGGTGATTGTAGCCGTGAATCGTGCACCACCACGACGACATGCCGTCGATCAACTCGCGCCCGTCCGACAGGCGCAGTCGCACACCACTGGCCGAGTCGATGTGATACACCGGTAAGCCACCGTGCATCGGACTGTAGGGATGCCAGATGTGCGCCGCGTCAAAGGCCAGTTGCCGGGCGAGCTGCTCGCCCTGCGCTGCCGGAGTTTTATCAGGCGTGGAAATAGCTTTCATAGTAACATTAAGTATGCTTTATAACTCATTGATTATATTGTTATATTAAGATTTACATCTTGGGTTGACGGTCCATTTAAAGCGGGTCTACTGTGCTGCTCAGAGATCGCTTTGCGGCGTCAATCGCCAGTCGGCATGGTACCCGGTTAGTGCCTCGATAAACAGCTTGCACCCCGCGATCGCACAGGCCGATTCCAGGCTTTCACGATCGCTGCCTGGCGAGACATCTGTGAGGGCGGCTTGCGACAGAATATCGCCCTGATCGAAGCGTGGGCTCAATCGGTGCAAGCTGACGCCGATGCGCAACTCGCCGTGTTTGATTTGCGCGCCGATGGGATCCGCGCCCCGGTAGGCCGGCAACAGCGACGGATGCAGATTGAGCGCGAGGCTGCGTGACGCTATCGACGATTGCCGGCCCGATCAGGTAAGGCCAGCAGGCGACCAGCAGGAAATCGCAGTTTTCTCGTTGCAGTCGCTCGGCAAGCCGGGACTGCTCGGCCTGCGGCGCATAGTCAATTTCGATGTCACCTGCCAACTGAGCCAGACGTGACTCGGCTGCCACCGCCATCAACACCGACCCGGGTTTGCCAGCCGGCGCATATTCCGGCAAGACCAGCAGGTCCGGCGCAAAGCCTTGATGTTGCAATTCCCGCAGAACCTTGCAGGCGAAACTGGAACCGTTTTGCAGTAAGGCGTACCGCATTCGCCCGGGATTGTCTTCAGGCGTCATCGTCACAGGGTTGCGGAGCCAGCAGGCCATTGTCGGTCAACGCGTCGACATAGCCAAAGTAGCGCAGATCGCGCATGCGTTGCGGATACAGCACGCCGTCGAGATGATCGCACTCGTGTTGCACCACGCGCGCATGAAACCCGCTCGCTTCGCGGTCGATCGGCTTGCCGTATTGATCGAACCCGCTGTAATGAATATTGACGTAACGCGGCACCACCCCGCGCATGCCAGGCACGCTCAGGCAGCCTTCCCAGCCCTCTTCCATTGCGTCGTCGAGCGCACGAATCACGGGATTGATCAGCACGGTTTCCGGTACGGCCGGTGCGTCCGGATAGCGCGGGTTGGTTTCGCAACCGAAGATGACGACACGCTGCAGCACACCGATTTGTGGAGCGGCGAGCCCTGCCCCGTTTTCCGCGGCCATGGTATCCCACATGTCGTCGAGCAACGGCTGTAACGCTGCGGGGTCGAGTGGCTCAACTTCGGCTGAGCGCTGCAGTAGCCTGGGGTCGCCCATTTTCAAAACGCTTCTGACGGTCATGCGGAACACCTGTACGGAAAAACCCTGGATAGTGCCCAGGCGATTACTGTGTGAAATTGATTCGGTCGAGGTTTGATTGTGCCAGATATCGGTGATATAACAAATCGCCTGTCGACCTGGAGCCAGTATGGCCAAAACACCCCCGATCGAACCCGTCAGCGGCACCGTGGTGCCGCGATACGCCGGACCCTCTACCTTTTGTCGCTTGCCCGAGTTGCGCGATGTGCCCTATTGTGATGTGGCGGTGCTCGGCATTCCATTCGATTCCGGTACCAGCTATCGACCGGGCGCGCGCTTCGGGCCGCAGGCTATCCGCCAGGCGTCGCGGCATCTGCGCACCAATTTCCACCCGCAATACGACACCGAGCCGTTCAAGACCATCCAGGTGGCCGACGCCGGTGACGTCGCCTGCAACCCCTACAACATCGATGAGGCAATCAAGCAGATCGAAGCCGCCGCCGATGACCTCTACCAGCATGCCGACGCGATCCTGAGCCTCGGTGGCGATCACACCATCGCGGTGCCGTTGTTACGCTCGGTCAACAAGGTGGCGGGCCAGGTCGCGCTGGTGCACTTCGATGCGCACCTGGATACCTGGGATACCTATTTCGGTGCACCCTATACCCACGGCACGCCGTTTCGCCGCGCCGCCGAGGAAAACCTGTTCAACGATGACGCGTCGATGCACGTCGGCATCCGTGGCCCACTCTACAGCCCCGACGACATGGCGCGCGATGCCGAACTCGGATTCAAGGTGGTGCATTGTGATGAGTTGCAGGCGCACGGCGTCGACCACGTGGTCAAGCGCATTCGCGAGCGCGTCGGCGATCATCCGCTATACCTGTCGATCGATATCGATGTGCTCGACCCGGCGCATGCCCCTGGCACCGGAACCCCGGAAATTGCCGGCATGACCAGCCGCGAAATGGTGGGAATATTACGCGGCTTGCAGGGCTTGAACCTGGTCGGCGCCGACGTTGTCGAAGTGGCGCCGGCTTATGATCATGCTGAAATTACCTCGCTGGCTGCGGCCACGATTGCCTTCGAGATGATCAACCTGATCGCCTGCCTCAAGTAGATCCGCGATCGCGGCAGCAAATTCGGACAGCGGATCTGGACGGCGGATCTGGGCAGCGCCGATTCTTCTCGCAGTATGCTTTGCAGTAATGTCATGCGCCGCCAATATCAGTAAAATATGCTGATCTTGATAAGGCTATTTTTTCAAGCCACAAGTTTTTTACCCATTTCGCAACCCGGAGTAACCGCGTGCCCTTAAGCAAACCCGTTTCGCGCAAACTGGCGCATACCCGTGTCGTCACCTGTCATGGCTATCGTCGCGAAGACGATCTGTGGGACATCGAGGGCCGCATTGTCGACACCAAGCCCTACCGCTTCAGCAACCGTGATCGCGGCGGCTGGATCGAAGCCGACGAAGCCCTTCACGACATGTCAATTCGCCTCACCGTGACGCTCGATCTGGAGGTGGTGGAAGTCGATGCGGTGATCGATGCATCCCCGTACAACTACTGCCATTCGGCCCAGTCGCTGGCGCGCAACCTGGTGGGTCTGCGTATCGCCCCCGGCTGGAGCGACAAGTCGAAACGCGCGATGGGCGCAAATCGCGGCTGCACTCACCTGACCCAACTGCTCGGCCCGGTCGCAACCACGGCGATTCAAACCATCGCCAGCGAGCGCATTCGACAGAATCAGGCGCAGGGTGAAAGGCGCCCGCCGGCCTTTCTCAACACCTGCCACAGCTATGCCGATACCAGTCCGGTGGTCAAGCTGCAATGGCCCGAGCATTATCGGGGAGAGGATAGCGAAGAAGCTGGCTCGGTGTAGGACTGTTCCTACATGGCAGCTGGAGCAATGCCCTATTATTCGTTTGCAACATTTGCTAGTCTAAGTGCGCAAAAATAATACGGATATTACGATGAAAACGAATTCAGATCTCGACATCGCCAAGGAAACCAGCCGGCTGCTGTCGGAGCTCGACCAGGTCATCAATCACTCCAGTGCACTTCGCGACATCGTCAAGCGCCGCGAACAATTATACGACCTGGAACGCCTCACCGGCCCCTCGCCGCAGACCCGAACCATGCGCGAGGAAATCATGCGCATGGAGCAGCAACTACGCGAAGACCGTGCGGCTCTAAATACGGTCCTCGATACGGATCCCAAAGCGATTTTATCAACCGCCTGAAGCGCGGGCCTGAAACAACGCAAGCAGGCTTCCAGCGCCTGGTTATTTGGTTATACTCGTGAATCAAACTCCACTGCGGGAACTGTCAAAATGCTGGCCGTAATCTTTGAACTCGAACCCGTCACCGAGAGTAAGCAACAGTATCTCGATATCGCTGCGCGCCTGGGTGCCGAATTGCATAGTATCGATGGCTTCATCTCCATCGAGCGCTTCGAGAGCCTCAGCCAGCCCGGCAAATTGTTATCCCTGTCTTTCTGGCGGGACGAAGCGGCCATCAGTGCCTGGCGCAACCTCGAACAACACCGCGCGGCGCAACGCGCGGGCCGCGACCACCTGTTCAACGACTACCGCCTGCGCGTGGCCAACGTGGTTCGTGATTACAGTTTGCAGGCAGCGTGAGCAGGCGCCGGACGACAGCCAGAATTTCCACAACGACGCCCCTTGACGGCGAGTGGTTGTCTGCTCAGGCCGCGCTCACCAGCTTTTCCAGGTTACTCAGGGTTTGCAGGCAGGCGCTTGCCGCCTCGTGACCCTTGACCCTGAAGTGCTCCTGGAAGAAAGCCTGATGTGCCTCGGTTTCCTGGAACTGGTGTGGTGTCAGCACCAGCGAAAGGATTGGCACTTCGCATTCGAGTTGAACCTGCATCATCGCGTCCAGCACGTTCGCGGCAACAAAATCGTGACGATAAATGCCACCGTCGACGATGAATCCGGCGGCGACGATGATGGCGTAGTGACCGCTTTTTGCCAGCAGCTTCGCCTGTAGCGGAATTTCCAGGCTGCCGGGTACTTCGAAGCGTTCGATGGTTGCGGCTGACAGGCCGGAACGTTCGCATTCAGCGACAAATGCCGAATGCGCCTGGCCGACGATTGAGCGATGCCAACCGGCCTCGATATAGGCGATCCTGCGAACCTCACCAGCCGGCAGTGCAGAGCTTGCGTGGTGTTGGGTAACGGTGGACTGATCCATTAGAAATACCTCGGTTAAGGTGATTATCAGGACCAGGGCGACGGGAATGCGCTACCAGTAAATCGGTATCGATCCCATTCTCTCTCATCCGGACTATCACCGTCGGCTTCGGATTCACACCGAATCTGCTGACCCGTTGGCTGTGACCCAACGGCGCTCGCGGGCTGCTACCGATTCCATCGAATTCGAGTAGTTACCGCCGGTGGGGAATTGCACCCCGCCCCGAGAATTTTCACTGCCCATTGCAGCGCGCGCCAGTATAGAAAAGAATGCCACGTTTGAAAAGATGTCATCGCAGCAGCTGATATTTATCATGGAATTTCCATGACGGTGATCGTATTCTTGCGCCGGTAATTTACCGGGAAAATAACGTATGAGCGGACATTTCAAACGCGTACTGAACGCGAAAGAAGTCCTGGCGCTGGCCTTTGGCGCGATGATCGGCTGGGGCTGGGTGGTGCTGACCGGCGGCTGGATCCAGTCCGCGGGTTCCGTCGGCGCGATGCTCGCGTTCCTGATCGGCGGCGTCGCGGTGGTGCTGATCGGTCTCACTTACGCGGAACTCGCTGCGGCGATGCCGTTGACCGGGGGTGAACACGTTTACAGTCACCGCGCGCTCGGCATGGGTGGTTCGTTTTTCTGCACCTGGGCGATCATTCTCGGTTACGTATCGGTGGTCGCCTTCGAGGCGGTGGCCTTGCCAACGGTGATCGAGCACCTGTTCCCGAACTACAAGCTCGGACTGCTGTGGAACGTTGCCGGATGGGATGTTTATTTCACCTGGGCGCTGGTCGGCAGCCTTGGCGCCGTCACCATGACCTGGATCAACATCCGCGGCATCCAGGCATCGGCGGTAATGCAAAAGGTGGTCACGTTGCTGATCGTGATCGTCGGCCTGATGCTCGCCACCGGCTCGCTGTTCAGCGGCGAAACCGCCAACATGGAACCGCTGTTCGACAACGGCGCCAAGGGCTTGCTGGCGGTGCTGATCATGACACCGTTCATGTTCGTCGGCTTCGACGTCATTCCACAGGCCGCCGAGGAAATCGACCTGCCCTTTCGGCAGATTGGTCGCATCCTGGTGCTGTCGGTGTTTATGGCGGTGGGCTGGTACGTGTTGATGATCCTCGCGGTGTCATTGCTGATGACGCCGCCCGAAATGGAAGCCTCGACCCTGGTGACGGCCGATGCGATGAGTGTCGCGTTCGGCGGAAGCTGGGCCGGGAAACTGCTGGTATTGGCGGGAATCGGCGGCATTTTGACCAGCTGGAATGCCTTCCTGGTCGGCGGCAGCCGCGCCGTGTACGCGATGGCGCACGCGCGCATGCTGCCCGCGTTTCTCGGGCACATGCACCCGCGCTACAACA
>CAWIHJ010000097.1:0-16977 GCA_963835795.1 uncultured Gammaproteobacteria bacterium | reverse complement strand
AATTTCTACGTCGCCTGCGGCCTTAATTCGGTCGGCATCCAGACCTCTGGTGGTCTCGGTCGTGCGCTCGCCGACTGGATGCACCAGGGCAAGGCGCCGATGGATTTGTGGGGTAACGACATTCGCCGCATGTTCCCGTTTCAGTCAACGCAGAAATACATCGAGGAGCGGGTTACCGAAACACTGGGATTGTTATACGACAACCATTACCCCTACAAGCAGATGGAAACCGCGCGCAACCTGCGCCATTCGCCACTGCATGAGCGCCTGCAGTCGCACAACGCCTGTTTCGGTGAAGCCGCTGGCTGGGAGCGCCCCAACTGGTTTGCACCCACAGGTGTGACGCCCGAGTACGAGTACAGCTTCGGCAAGCAGAACTGGTTCGAATACAACGCTGCCGAGCACCGGGCCGCGCGTGAGGGCGTGGTGTTGTTCGACCAGAGTTCCTTCTCCAAGTACCTGGTGCAGGGGCGCGATGCCTGCAGTGTTTTGCAGCGCATATCCAGTGCCGACGTCGACGTAGCACCCGGCAAGATGGTGTACACCCACTGGCTCAACGATCACGGTGGAATCGAAGCCGATCTCACCGTGACGCGGATTGCGCAAGACCAGTTCTGGGTGGTCAGCGGCGCGGCGCAAAGCGTCAAGGATCTGCACTGGTTGAAATCCAGCATCGCTGCAGACGAGTTCTGTTGTGTCAGCGATATCACCAACGCCTGGGCCGTACTCGGCGTGATGGGACCCGACAGCCGCAACCTGCTGAGCGAGACCTTGAGTCACGACATGAGCACCGAGTCCTTTCCGTTCGGCTCTTTCCAGGCGGTGGAGCTCGGCATGTCACGTGCCTACGCCGCGCGGGTTTCCTACGTCGGTGAACTCGGCTGGGAATTGTACGTGCCGGTCGACCAGGCGCGCCACGGCTTCGATTACCTGTGGGAAAAGGGCGAGGGCCACGGGCTGCGGCTGGCCGGCATGCACACGCTCGACAGTTGCCGTATGGAAAAGAAATTCGTGCACTACGGGCACGACGTCGCACAGCACGATACGCCGCTGGAATGCGGCATGAGTTTCGTCTGTGCGCTCGACAAGGCGATCCCCTTTACCGGTCGCGATGCCATTTTAAAGCAGAAGGAAAGCGGCAGTTTCATGCACAAGCGGCTGGTGCAATTTTTGCTGCAGGACCCGGAGGCAATGCTGTATCACCACGAACCGATATTGCGCGACGGCGTCATCGTCGGCCACCTGACCTCGGGCAACTACGGCCATACCCTCGGTGGATCGGTAGGGCTCGGTTATGTCGAGGTTGACGAAGACATCACGCGCGATTATCTCGAGTCGGGCAGTTTCGCCATCGACGTCGCGGGCGTCCAGGTTCCGGCAAAGGCCAGCCTCAGCGCGATGTACGATCCCAAAGCCGAGCGCATGCGCGGCTAACCCCGCGTCGTTCCTGCGCAGGCAGGAACCTTGCAACGACGCCACCGTCCCAAGATTCCTGCCTACGCCGGTCCGACGCCTCGGGGAATGACGGTTCTTTGAAGTCGTACCTGCGCAGGCAGGTACCTCATGAAGACGCCACCGTTGCAAGATCCCACCTCAGCGACCGGGATGCCGAATAACTTTCCGAAGACATCAGTAGCTCGGCATCAGATCACGTACCCAGTACGGCAATCTGAACCCTCGCGAGGGCGTCGAGATGCTGGTTTTCCCGGGGTGCACGGACCGCCGGTAGGCGCCCGGAGTCTGGCTCTTAAAAGGTTCTCCCGCCCACAATACTGTCGTACCTGCGCAGGCAGGTACCTTATATAGTCGCCACCGTTGCAAGATCCCGGCTCTGCGGCCGGGATGACAAATACCATTCCACACCCTCAACCTCTAATTTTTAATTCACCTACCCCAATACGCCCCGCCTAAACCAGTATATCGGCGCCCGCAGCACTAAAGTTTGCGCCAGGCCTGGGTGCGGGCGACGACCTTTCGAGTGATGAACAGATGCAACAGGCGCGCACCGACGTTGGTGTAGAAAATCATCATGCCCATGGCCGCCGCCGGTGCGATGTCGCCGGCGTCATCCATGTTGAGTACCGCCACCGAGGCCAGCGTGGTGTCGGGTGAATACAGGAAGATGACGGCCGATACCGTGGTCATCGCATTGACGAACAGATAAATCGATATATCCAGGATTGACGGCAGACACACCGGCACGGTCACTTTTGAAAACACCTTGTGAAAGGGCTGCTTGAGGGACGCGGCCACCGATTCGAATTCCGGGTCCATCTGCTTGAGCGCGGTCACCGCGGTCAGGTGCGATACCGTGTAAAAGTGGGTAACCGTACAAATCACCAGTATCCCCATGGTGCCGTAAATCGAGTTCAACGGGTTGGCCGGGTCGTTGAAGAAGAAAATGTAGGCGAGACCGAGCACCATGCCCGGGATCGCCATCGGCATCATCGCGAGAAACTGGAAGGCGGAGCGCGTGGTGGTGAAACCGTTGGTTTTCTCGACCATGTAGGAACCGGTGAACACCACCAGGGTGCCAACGATCGCGGTGTAAAAAGCGAGTTGTATCGAGTTGAAGTAGGAATCCCAGCCGCCGCCATCCATGACTTCGAAGTTGTAGTTGCTGAGCCCCAGGCTCAGGTTGTAGGGCCAGAACTTGACCAGCGCGGCGTACTGGCAAACCGCGATCAGGCCGACGATAAAGATCGCCACTGCCGAGCAATAGGCGAGGCAGATCCTGTCGAACTGTCGGTGCGGTTTGGGCTCGTAGGGTACCGAGCGTGCCGACAGTTGCGCGACCTGTTTCTTCTGCACGACGCGATCGATGGTGAACGCCAACAGGGCCGGGATCAACAGCACCACCGACACCACCGCGCCCATCTCAAAATTCTGCTGGCCGATGACCTGCTTGTAGATATCGACCGCGAGCATGTTGTACCCGCCGCCGATGACCTTGGGCAGGCCGAAGTCGGTAATCACCAGGTTGAATACCACGAAGGCGGCCGAGATCAGGCCGTAGCGCGCGCCCGGAATGGTCACCGTCCAGAAGGTTTTCCAGCGGCTCGCGCGCAGCGAAATGGCGGCCTCGTAGAGGCGCGCGTCGGAAATACCGAGCGCGGTGGTGATGATGATCAACGCGTGCGGGAAGGTGAAAAACACCGAGCCTATGACGATGCCGATGGGCCCGTAGATCGATTCGCCCATCAATAGCCCCTTGATCATCCCCTGGTTACCGAACAGGTAAACCAGCGCGATGCCGGGCAGTAACGAGGGCACCAGTATCGGGATCATTGCCACCAGGCGGAATACGCCTTTGAAGCGCATGGTGCTGCGATTCAGCGCGTAGGCGAAACCAAAGGCGAGGCTCACGGTTATCAGCGTGCTGAGGGTCGCAATGAATAGTGAGTTTTCAATTGAGCGAAACAACGACGGAGTCGAGAAATAGGTTCGGTAATTTTCCAGCCCGGTTGCCGACGACGGGCGAATAACGACGCGCCTGAAATCGTTCGAACTGTATTCGTGCCAGTCGGTGTCGGCGACGCGTTCGCTGCCGAACAGGAACGACGATTCCAGCCGTATCTGCCGAATCTTGTAAAGCGTCGGGCTGCGGAAACTGAAATCAGGGAACAGGTCGACCACGCCGAGTCGGCCATCGGAACTGGTTTCAAGGTCTGCAGCACTGAATACGCCGAGCTCCTGATTCAGGCTGGCGGCGCTGACTGGTTCGCTCCAGCCTTCCCCGCTGTTGACCTGGAACTCGAAGTTGCCGAGGTCGAAGGCGTAGGTCGAAAAAGACTTGGATAGCATCCCGTAAAGCGGGAACGCCAGGGTAATCAGCAGGTACAGGCAGATTACCAGGATAAAGCCGACCATGATGCGGTCGTCCCGGCTGGTTTTTGGCTTGATCACTGGCGCCGCGGTGCGTTCGGTCAGGCTGGCCTCAGTCATTTCAATTACCGGGTATTCGCCGCGAAGACCCACAGGCGGTTAGCGGGCAATTCAACCTGGATCGACGATCCCGGTCGCGATGTCGAGGCGTCGCACGGCATTGATTGACATGTCGGCGCGCAAGTAGCTTTTATTGAGCCCCGGGTGAGTCAACGAGACGCGCCAGAAAGAGCCGAGAAATTCCATGTCCTCAATCTGCATGTCGAGGCAATTGACAGGATTGCCGAGCGGATCCGGCGCGCCTGCAGAGCGTGCGCCCGCTCCCTGCGGGAATGATGTCTTCGGGCCGAATCGCCACTACCGCCGTTGCTCCGACGGGCAATTCATGCGCGCGTGATTCGAGCTTGATGTCGTTAATGGTGACGCTGGTTGCGGATTCAACACGGCCTTCGACCTGGTTCATTTCGCCGATGAAGTCAGCGACAAACAGGGTATTCGGTTCGCGGTATATTTCCGTGGGTGTCCCCACCTGTTCGATCACCCCGTGATTCATCACCACGATGCGGTCGGCCATGGTCAATGCTTCTTCCTGGTCGTGGGTAACCATCACCGTGGTGACGCCCAGGCGTCTTTGCAGCAACTTCATTTCGTGGCGCAGATGGCCACGCACCTTGGCATCCAGTGCTGACAGGGGTTCATCGAGCAGCAGCAGGCCGGGTGAAGTTGCCAGCGCACGCGCCAGGGCGATGCGTTGTTGCTGGCCGCCCGATAGTTGCGCAGGGTACTTGTTGCCTTGCTCGGGAAGTCCCACGAGCTCGAGCAGTTCATTCACCCGCGTGGTGATTTTCGACTTCTCCAGTTTCTGGTTTTCCAGGCCGAATGCGATGTTGCGCTGCGACGTCAGGTTGGGGAAAAGGGCATAGGATTGAAACACGATGCCAAAGTCGCGTTCCGCCGGTGGCAGTGCAGAAATATCCTCGCCGTCCTGCTCGACACTGCCTGAAGTCTGAATGTCGAGGCCGGCGATCGCTCGCAGAAACGTGGTTTTGCCGCAGCCGGATGGTCCCAGGAAACAGATGAATTCGCCTTCGTAAACTTCCAGCGATACGCTGTCGAGCGCGACAAAATTGCCGAACTTCTTGGTCAACCGGTCGATGCTCAGGTAGACCCTGGCAGGTGTTGTTGCAGGCGCAGTAGATTCTGTCATGAGTTATGGCAAGCCCGTCGTAGCAGCGTACAGGACATTCAAGAATTAACGGTCTGGCCCTTTCAGGCCAGACCGTCGTCTACCGGTGAAACCGGGTTACTTGGCTTCGGACTTCGAATCGTAGCGCTTCAGCCACTCGGCGAGAATCGCCTTGCGGTTGTTCGCGGCCCACTCGAAATCGTTATCGATCATTTTTTCCAGCAGGTTTGGCGGAAAGTGCTCAACCGGCTTGGCGACACCCGGCATGGCAACGACCGCGTAACCGGTGTTGTACATTTCGTTAGCCTTGCGGGTGATCGACCAGTCCACCAGGGTCTTTGCGGCTTCCAGCTTGCTGGTGCCGGCAACGATTGCGGTGGCTTCCATATCCCAGCCCACACCTTCCGCGGGAACGATGATTTCCAGCGGTGCGCCCTGCGCCTTGGACTTGGCGCCGCGGAAAGCGAAGGAAATACCGATCGGAATTTCACCGGAGGCGGCCAGTTTACAGGGCTTGGAGCCGGAATGGGTGTAGCGTGCAATGTTCTGGTGCAGGCGGTCCATGAAAGCCCAGCCACCCTCTTTCTTGCCGAACATCTGCAGCCAGCTGGAGACGTCGAGGAAGCCGGTACCCGAGGAATTCGGGTTGGGCATGATCAGGTGTCCCTTGTACATTGGCTTGAGCAGGTCGCGCCAGGTTTGCGGGGGTTCGAGACCATGCTTGGCGGCTTCGACCGTGTTGTAACAAACCGCGGCAACCCAGGCGTCCATACCGACCCAGGTCGGCACGGCACCCTTGTCGACAAATTTCTTGTCCAGCAATTCAACGCCTTTTGGCTTGTAAGGTTCGAGCATACCTTCGCTCTTCATCAGCAGCAGCGAGGTCGCGGCCAGTCCCCAGATGACATCGGCCTGTGGATTGTTTTTTTCGGCGAGCAGCTTGGCGGTCACGATCCCGGTGGAATCACGTACCCACTTGATATTGATATCGGGGTGATCCTGGTTGAAGGTTTCGGCATAGCGCGCCAGGTCTTCGGCTTCGACCGCGGTGTAAACGGTAAGATCGGTGGCTGCCAGTACTGACTGCGATGGCGCGATAAAGGTAATCACCGCGGCACAGGCAAGCAGCAGGCTTCTAGATGTGATATTTCTCAGCATGATCGATTCTCCTTGGTTATTTTTACGGGCTATGCGCCCGGGAAGTATTATTTTTTAGCCGGCTTATCTGCTATTCGAAGGTCCGTTGAAACGGGCTCGACAGATAAATCACATGCTACTCTACCCGATAAAGCCCGTGTAAGGAATGGGCTAATTTGTATATCAAATATAGGATGCTTCGATATACTCACATAAAATCCCGGGCAGGCTACAGTGCCCCTCAACCGAGCGGTAGTGTGATCGAATGCCAGGGAATGCGCGGGTTGCAACTATCGTTAACGGAGAAACAATGGCTATCCAGACCACTTGCATCGGCGCCTATCCAAAACCTGATTTCGTACGTTTACCCGACTGGTTCAATCATCCCGACGGCCCGGATACCGCCGACCCCACCGCGTTGTGGGAAAAGGCCATGGCCGATCTCGGTGACGACGCACAGGACATTATCGCGCGCGGCGTAAAGCAGGCGATTGACGATCAGATTGAATGCGGCATCGACATTCCGACGGATGGCGAAATATCGCGCGAAAACTACATTCACTACCACTGCCGCCATTTGCTCGGTTTCGACTTTGTGCATCTCACCCGCAAGGAAGTGCGTGGTGGCACTTACGAGGCGGCGTTGCCGACGATCAGTGGCCCGGTATCGATTCGCGATCAGTTCCTGGTAGCCGACTGGCAGCGTGCACAAGCCAATTGCAAACGCCCGGTGAAAATCACCATGCCCGGGCCGATGACGATTTCAGATACCAACCACGACGCTTACTATAACGATCCGCAAAAGCTGGGCCACGATATCGCCACGGCATTGAATGTCGAGGTGCG
The DNA here is from genome assembly GCA_963835795.1 of uncultured Gammaproteobacteria bacterium. GTDB lineage: Bacteria > Pseudomonadota > Gammaproteobacteria. Next base: position 9,923 of record CAWIHJ010000097.1, on the reverse strand, counting down.
CGCGCTGGCCGACGCCGGTTGCGTGCATATCCAGATTGACGAACCGCTATTTGCGCGTAAACCGGCGGCCGCGCTCGACTTCGGTTTCGAAAACCTGGAGCGCGCTTTTCACGGTTGTCCAAAATCGGTGCAACGCACCGTGCACATGTGTTGCGGGTACCCGGACAAGCTGGATCGTGACGACTATCCCAAGGCCGACCCGGATTCCTACCTGCAAATCGCCGATACCATCGAAGATTCCTGCATCGACGCGGTGTCTTTCGAAGATGCCCATCGCCACAACGATTTGTCATTGCTGGAGCGCCTGCCAACGACAAAAGTGATTTTCGGGGTGGTGGCCATCGCGCGCAGTGAAATCGAAAGCGTCGACTCGATTCGCCAACGCCTGCAGCAAGCCCTGCAGCACATCGACGCCGAACGCCTGATCGCCGCGCCCGATTGCGGACTCGGACTGCTCGGTCGCGAGCTTGCCATGGCGAAGCTGAAAAACCTGTGTAGCGCGGCGCAATCCCTGTAAATCGCCAATTACCTAACGAATCGCGGCGACAGGTCTGCTCTTTCCGCGAAGTATACTGTCCGCAAAAAAAAAGCCCCCGGCTAGCGGGGGCTTCTGATCTTAAGGCTGCACCCTACTCTAGACGTAGTCCTTGTACTTGTCGAGGAAGCGAATCGGCTTGGCCAGCGCATCGCGGCGGAAGGGGTCGCCGAGTTCACGCGTACACATGACTTCGATCACCGTGGTCTTGCCGTTGTTCATTTGCTGGTCGACGGCGCTTCTGCAGTGCCGGTCCGACGTCTTCGAGCTGATCGACGGTCACACCTTCGGCGCCCATCGCTTTGGCAACACCCGGCCCAGGACTCGCTTTCGAGCTCACCCGCGACGAAGCGACGATTGTAGAAGTCCACCTGGTTCTTCTTCTCGGCGCCCCACTGGCGGTTGTGGAATACGACGGCGGTCACCGGAATGTTGTGACGCACCGCGGTCAGGGTTTCCATCATGCTCATGCCCCAGGCACCGTCACCGGCGTAGGCAATCGCCGGACGATCCGGGCAGGCAGCCTTGGCGCCCATCACGGTTGGCAAGGCGTAACCACAGTTACCGAAGCTCATCGGCGCGAGGAAACTGCGCGGCTCGTCGAAGCGCAGGTAAGAGTTTGCGACCGAGTTGATGTTACCGATGTCGGTAGACACCATCTTGCTCGGCGGCATTGCCTTTTCCAGTTCACGCAAAACCTGGCGTGGGTGCAGCCAGTTGCCTTCTTCTTTCTTCTGCTCTTCGATCATGTCGAGACTGTAGGCGTCTTTCTCGTGCGTCCAGTTGTCGAGTTCGTCTTCCCAGGCTGCCTTTTCCGCGGCAATTTCTTTTGCGCGAGCTTCCCTGGTTTCGTCGCAAGCCAGTGACTTGTCGGCGATACGGCTCATCAGGGCCCTGGCGCTGGCACCGGCATCACCGCAGATACCGACAGAAATCTTCTTCACCAGTCCGAGCATCTTGTTGTCGGCGTCGACCTGGATGATCTGGGCGTCTTTCGGCCAGTAATCCATGCCGTGTTGCGGCAAGGTACCGAACGGTCCGAGACGAGTACCCAGTGCCAGCACCACGTCGGCCTTGGCAATCAGCTTCATCGCCGCCTTCGAACCCTGGTAACCCAGCGGGCCGGCCCACAGCGGGTGGCTTGCCGGGAAGGAGTCGTTGTGCAGGTAAGAGTTGACCACCGGTGCGCCGAGGCGCTCGGCCAGTGCCTGGCAATCTGCGATGGCATCGGCCATGACCACGCCACCGCCGGAAACGATAACCGGGAACTTGGCTTTGGCCAGCAATTCGGCCGCCTGGCCGAGACTGTGGTCGCCACCCGGGCCGCGATCGAGGCGTTGCGGCTGGGGAATCTCGACGTCGATCTCACCGTAAAAGTAATCGCGCGGAATGTTCAGCTGGGTCGGACCCATTTCGGACATGGCGCGGTCGAAGCAACGACCGGTGATATTCTGCCATGCGATTGGGGTTATTGACGTGCCCCTGGTACTTGGTGAATTCCTCGAACATCGGCAACTGGTTGGCTTCCTGGAAGCCACCAAGACCCATGCCCATGGTGCCGGTTTCGGGGGTGATCATGACCACTGGTGAATGCGCCCAGTAGGCGGCCGCGATTGCGGTAACGCAGTTACTGATGCCCGGGCCATTCTGGCCGATGACCACGCCGTGACGACCACTGACGCGGGCATAACCGTCTGCCATGTGACCAGCGCCCTGCTCGTGAACCACCGGGATTAGCCGAATACCGGCAGGCGCGAAAATATCCATCGCATCCATAAAGGCTGAACCCATGATGCCAAACATGTCGGTGACATTGTTCGCGACCATAGTTTCAACAAACGCTTCACTGGGGGTCATTTTCATAATTGTTCCTCGAATTTGGTCGGATTTCTGTGGCTGGGTAACATAAAGTACCCGCTTTTTAGTGGTAGTACCAGTTGTCGTCAATCATTGATGCCAAAATTGGTTTTCAGGTGAATTAACGGGCGTTGTGAATCAGTTCGGCGAGCCTGGCGATGCCGGGTTCGATATGGCGCGCGCGAATCGACGAGTAGCCGAGGCGGATGAAGTTTTGCGGGGGCGAGGGCTGCATGAAACAGACATCACCGGATTCGATCAGAATGCCTGCTGCCCGGGCGCGTTCCTTGAGCTCGCGGGTGTCGAGGTCGGGTGGGCCTTCGACCCAGTAGGAAGTGCCACCAAACGAGGGGATGCGTGACGATTCGGGCAGGTGACGATTGAGCGCTTCGCCCATCACTTGCCAGCGATTTTTATAGGTCTGGCTGAGCCGGTGAATCAGCGAGTCGTGATGACCCATCGACAGGAACAGCGCAACGATACGCTGATTGTTGGTCGGTGGGTGGCGCACCATCAGGCGCCGCAGCGCGCGGGCCTCCTCGATCAGCGGTCGCGGTGCAACCATGTATCCGAGGCGCAAGCCGGGTGCCAGCGTTTTCGACAGGCTACCGACATAGATCACGCGCTCGCTGCCGTCGAGACTCTTCAGCGCTGGCGTCGGTTCGCCGACAAAGTTGATTTCGCTTTCGTAGTCGTCTTCGATGACCAGGAAGTCCTGTTGCTGGGCGTGTTTCAGCAACTGTTCGCGCCTTGCCAGCGGCATGGTCACGGTAGTAGGCGACTGGTGACTCGGGGTGACGTAGACGAATTCGCAGGAATCCAGCTCGGCTCCGACTACCACGCCGTGATCATCGACTTCGAGCGGCACCATTTGTGGCGACTTGAGCTCGAAGATATTGCGCGCATCGGGATATCCCGGATTTTCCATGCCGACGCGAGTTCCCTTGCCGATCAACAGGTCGGCAAGGATATAGAGTGCCTGTTGCGCACCCATGGTGATCAGGATTTCGTCGCGCGCGGCCCAGACTCCACGCCTTGGCAGAATGCGCGCCTGGATTTGTTCGATCAGTTGTGGGTCGTCGATATCGATGCGATCCGGCGTTATCTCGAGGATATCTGTGACGCTGAGTGCCTGGCGGCAGCATTCGCGCCAGTCCGCAACCGGGAACAGGGCTGGATCGAGTTGCCCGAACAGAAACGGGTAGGGGTATTTCTTCCAGTCCGCGGGTTTCTTGATGTTGCGTTGTTGCGATGGATGGAACTTGATGTGGCGATTCCAGTCGGGCGGGTTGTGTGCGCCCTCGAAATGCAGGGGTTCGACGCGCACCCGCCCATCCAGCATGGTCTTGTCGATGTAGTAGCCGCTGCGCTCGCGCGCAATCAGGTAGCCTTCGTCGATTAACTGCTGGTAGGCGAGTACCACCGTATTGCGCGCTATACCGAGATGCCGCGCCAGTTCGCGCGATGAGGGTAGTGGTAAATCGAGTGGCAGCTTGTCGTCGAGAATTGCGCTCACGATAATTTCGCGCAGTTGCCGCTGGTAACCGATCTTGCGGTCGCGGGAAATACGGAACAGCCGATCCCACATAATGTTTTCAGCGCGGCTATTCATCGCGTTCGAAATTGGCATACATAAATGGCATAATCTGGCTCTATTGTATATTGTTCAATTCCAATTAGCCTCTGTTTCCCCCCAACCAATGTTTAGTGCGGTTAAACAGCAGAGCTTGTTCAAGCGGAGATTATGATGAAACCAGAAAATATTAACGATATTGTCGGTAGTGATCGCAATCATTTGTGGCACCACCTGGTGCAGCACAAGCCCTGGCAATCAGCCGATCCGATGGTCATTGTCGAAGGCAAGGGCATGCGGGTATGGGATCAGAATGGTCGTGAATATCTGGACGCTGTGTCCGGTGGCGTGTGGACAGTCAACGTCGGCTATGGCCGCGAAAGCATCGCCAACGCGGTACGCGATCAGATCCTCAAGATGTGTTACTTCGCTAATTCGGCAGGCAATATACCAGGCGCCCAGTTTGCCGAGAAGCTGATCGATAAGATGCCTGGCCTGAGCCGCGTCTACTACGCCAATTCGGGTTCAGAAGCCAATGAAAAGGGCTTCAAGCTGGTACGCCAGTTAGCCGCAATGAAGAACGATGGCAAGAAGCACAAGATTCTTTACCGCGACCGCGATTATCACGGCACCACGATCACCGCCCTGAGTGCTGGCGGACAGTCGGAGCGCAAGGATCAGTATGGACCTTTTACTCCGGGATTCGTGCAAGTGCCGCATTGCCTTGCCTACCGTGATCCGCGCGGTGGCGATCCCGACTACGGCGTACTGGCGGCGCGCGATATCGAGAAAGTTATCCTGGCCGAAGACCCCGATACCGTCGGTTCGATCTGCCTCGAGCCGATCACCGCCGGTGGTGGCGTCATCGTGCCGCCCGAGGGTTACTGGGAAACCGTGCAGGAAATCTGCAGCAAGTATGGCGTGCTGATTCACATCGATGAAGTGGTTTGCGGCATGGGACGCACCGGCAAGTGGTTCGGCTACCAGCACTACAACGTCAAGCCGGACATGGTCACCATGGCCAAGGGCGTGGCCAGCGGCTACGCGGCGATTTCCGTGCTCGCCACCACCGAGGAACTGTTCAGCGAATTCCTTGCCGAGCCGAGCGACCAGATGCATTACTTCCGCGATATCAGCACCTTCGGCGGTTGCGCCGGTGGCCCGGCGGCAGCGCTTGCCAACATGGAGATTATCGAAGCGGAAAACCTGCTCGACAACGTCAACCGGATGGGCGACTACCTGATGGGCAAGCTCAACGAACTGATGGGCAAGCATGAGATCATCGGTGAAGTGCGTGGCAAGGGTCTGTTCGTCGGCGCCGAACTGGTCAAGGATCGCAAGACGCGTGAACCGGTGCACGAATCAGTTGCGGTCGCAGTGGCCGCTGACTGCCTGAAGCAGGGTGTCATGATCGGCCGCACCAATCGCAGCCTGCCGGAATACAACAATACCTTGTGCCTGAGTCCGGCGTTGATTTGTACGCGAGACGACATCGATGAAATCGTCGCTGCGATCGACGTGGCGCTGGGCAATCTGCAGCAGTAGGTCGGTTTCCGGCTAGCATTAGGCCGCAAATCGTCTAGCATTAGGCCGCATACAGCCCGCAAAACAGGTGACATCAAACATGCCCAGGTATCGACAGCAGCGATGCAGCTCAATTTTCCTGATTGTTTTCATGGCGTGTTTTCCGTCCCTTGCCAACGCCGCTGAACGGCCGACGCAAATCAACGTTGCTTACTTTAAACAATGGCCGGCACCCGTCCAGTTTGCGCAGTCGAAGCAAACCTTTGATCGGGTACTGGGATTGAAGGTCAATTGGTTGCCCTACTACAGTGGGCAGCAGATGACGGCAGCCCTCGCCGCGGGTGAGGTGCAAATCGCCTATTCCATCGGTCACGTCCCATTTCTGGTCGGCGTAAATGCGGGTCTCGAATTGTCCATAGTCGGAGTGGCGGTGAGTTATCCCGACAACGATAAATGCATTCTGCGTGCCGATGCCGGAATCAGCCGTGACAACGCGAGCTCACTGCATGGCAAGAGGATTGCGGTACGCCTCGGCAGTGTTTCTCATTTCAGATTGCTCAAGGTGCTGACACACCTCGGGGTCGACCAGTCGAAGCTGAAAATCGTACCCGTGCGCGATGCCCATGCAGCCCAGCAGGCGTTGCAACGAGGTGACGTGGTCATGGCCTGTGCGCACGGGGCTTCGCTGCGCAGTATGGCCGAGCTGGGTAAGCCCCTGTTGAGCGGGGCGGAACTGGAAGCGATAGGCTTGCGCTTGTTTGATGTCATCGCGGTTGCCACGTCGTTTGCGCAACAATACCCCGATATCATCAAGGCTTTTCTGCAGGTGACCGATGCCGCCAACCAGCAGTGGAGCTTGAATCCGGATTCGATGCGCAAGAGCATTGCACGCACCGCCGAGATGGATCGTGGTAGCGCCAACCACGTGCTCAGCCAGTTCCACTTCCCGCTCGCAGAAGAGCAGAAAACCGATGCCTGGATGGGCGCTGGCGTATCTGCCTATAGCGCTGAACTGGCGCGCTTTTTCGTTTCACGCGGTCAGCTCGACAAGTCGTTGGACAGTTATGACCGTTTCGTCACCACGCGCTTCCTGCCCTGATTTTCCCTGCGTGAACGTCATCCCATCGTTCACGCCGCTTGCGAATGATTGTCGGAGTATGCTGAATTGTTGACGACCGATATTGCCGAACGTCTGCAGGCCGAGGACTTCCTGTTTATCGAATCTACGCAGGCCATCGAGTTGTTGTCGGCGCTTGCGGCGGCGCCGGTGGGCACTGATCCGGTCTTCCTCGATAGCTGGAATCGGCTCGAGCAGGATCAGTACATGGCCGACGGCGGCCGCTATCGCAAGCGTCGCCACGCAACCTACGCGATCACCGGAGCCGGTCAGCGCGCACAGCTGATGCCCTATCAACCGCATTACCAGACCGTCGATTACAACCCATTGAACGGTGGCGTGGCGCGCTACTTTGCACCGATACTCGACGACCTGCATCAAAGCATTACGCTGGCCGCGCTGCTTGAATTCGGCAACCGGGTGTTCAGCCAGATCAGCGCGAACCTGCAATGGCATATCGAACTGCACCAGTTTCGTATCGAGGCGCGTGACGGCAAAATGGGCAAGCCGACTCCGGAAGGCGCGCACCGCGACGGCGTGGATTTTGTCATCGTGGTGATGGTGAAGCGGGTCAATATCGACAGCGGTGCGACCACAATTTTTGACCTCGACAACCGCCTGGTGGGCGAGTTTATGCTGCGCGACAGCTTTGACATGGTGCTGGTCAACGACCGCAAGCTGTATCACGGGGTCACGCCGATCACCCAGATCGACCCGGATGCCGAAGCTTACCGCGACGTGCTGGTGATCACCTTCAAGGCCAAGGATCCCGCTTGACCGTCGTTCGTATTCCTCGTCGTACCTGCGCAGGTTAGGAATGACAATGAGTTGGCCAGATGGCGCGTTGAGTCGTGTAGAGGTCGGGATTCGTCTGTATTTTCCGTGCGGGTTTAATATAATTCGCCAATCTTAGATATCTGGCAGCCAGCGGCGGGCAAAATCGTGGAAAGAGAAGCAATGAATTTTGACGTGGTCATTGTCGGCGCGGGACCGTCCGGCCTGACCATGGGCATTCGCCTGGCGCAACTGGCGCAGGCCGAGGAGCGCGAGCTTACGATCTGCATACTCGAAAAGGGTGCCGAGGTAGGCGCACATATCCTCTCGGGCGCGGTCATCGAGCCGCGTACCCTGTCCGAACTGATTCCCGACTGGAAGGACAAAGGCGCGCCGCTCAACGTGCCCGTCAAATCCGACACTTTCAAGTACCTGACCGAACGCGGATCCTTTTCCCTGCCGACGCCGCCGCAAATGCACAACGAGGGCAACTACATTGTCAGCCTCGGTAACCTGTGCCGCTGGCTGGCCGAGCAAGCCGAGGCGCTGGACGTGTCGATCTTCCCGGGCTTCGCCGCCGCCGAGGTGCTCTACGACGACAGCGGCGCAGTGCGCGGTGTCGCCACGGGTGACATGGGGATCGGCAAGGACGGTGAGCCAACCGACAGCTACGAGCCCGGAGTCGAATTGCTCGGCCGCCAGACTATCTTCGCCGAGGGTTGCCGTGGCTCGCTGGCCGGTGAGCTGATGCAAAAGTTCAAGCTGCGCGACGGTGTCGAGCCGCAAACCTATGGCATCGGCATCAAGGAAATCTGGGAAGTCAAACCCGAGCTGCACGACGAGGGCGCAACCTTGCACACCATAGGCTGGCCGCTGAAGTCCGATACCTATGGGGGTTCCTTTCTCTACCACAATGAAAACAACCAGGTCGCGGTCGGTTTCGTCGTCGGTCTCGATTATCGCAATCCGCACCTGAGCCCGTTCGATGAATTTCAGCGCTTCAAGAACCACCCCGAGATTCGCCCGTTGTTCGAAAGCGGTACGCGCATTTCCTACGGCGCGCGCGCGATTTCCGAGGGTGGCCTGCAGTCGATCCCGAAACTGACTTTCCCCGGCGGCTTGCTGGTGGGCGACAGTGCCGGTTTTCTCAACGTACCCAAGATCAAGGGTACGCACACCTCGATGAAGTCGGCGATGCTGGCGGCAGAGGCCGTGTTCGAGTTGTTGCCGGTCGAATACGACGAGGAAAATCCGGGCCCCGCGCTCGAAGCGGTGAGTTATACCGACAAGTTAAAAAATTCCTGGCTGTGGCAAGAGCTGCACAAGGTGCGCAATATCCGTCCCGGATTCCAGAAAGGCCTGTGGCTGGGGTTGATCAACGCGGCGCTCGAATCCTATGTGTTCCGCGGCAAAGCGCCCTGGACCATGGGGCATCACGCCGACCACGAGCAAATCGGGCACAAGAATGACTATCGCCAAAATCGAATACCCGAAGCCCGATGGCGTGGTCAGTTTCGATCGCGCTTCGTCGGTATACCTGTCGGGAACTTTCCACGAAGACAACCAGCCGGCGCATCTGCGCCTGCGCGACGACAGCGTGCCGATCGCACTCAACCTCGAAAAATACGATGCACCGGAACAGCGCTACTGCCCGGCGGGCGTCTATGAAATCGTCGAACTCGAAGGTAAGCCGGCGCTGCAGATCAACGCGCAAAACTGCGTGCACTGCAAGACCTGCGACATCAAGGATCCGAGCCAGAACATTCACTGGGTCGTGCCCGAAGGTGGTGGCGGTCCTGCTTATCCCAACATGTAGGTCACGCCCGGGCATGCCGCATTGCATTATCGACTACTCCGAGGATGTCGCCGCGGCAGGTCGACATCGAACAACTGATGGAGGCGGTACATCAGGGCGCGCTGGATTCCGGATTGTTTCCCGAGTACGACATCAAGACGCGTGCCATTGCTTTTGCCCAGCATCGCACCGGGCAAACCCGCGACTCCTTTGTGCACGTCTCGATACACCTGCTCGATGGGCGCAGCGACGCACAGAAAAGCGCGCTGAGTGAAGGGGTGCTGGCGTGCATCGAACCACTGTTGCCGCGGGTGGTCAGTGTCGGCGTGGAAATCTGCGACATGCATCGCGCCAGTTATTGTAAGCGTGTGCTGGGAAAGCGCGTGCCTGATCAGGCCTGAGCGCAGGCGCTCATAAACAGGTCGCGCGCTGCGGCGGCACTAACCGGCTGCAGTTGCTGCAACAAATCCCGGCTGTCGGCGAGATCCAGGCTTAGATAGTCGTTGTCGGGCTGCAGGCGTTGCTGGTGAGCACAGATGCACACACTCATGCACAGTCGCATGCAGATCAGGTCGAACAGCAATCCGATTTCCCTGTCTTCGAGCGCCAGTTCGCGGTGATAACCCGCGACCAGCGCAGCGGCGCTTTCGAGTGGCAGCGGCTGGCCATGCATCGAGTAAGTGGCCGCGATGGCCGGCTCCAGCACCAGCCAGGTATGCAACATGTCGCCGAAATCGATGACGCTGAT
>CAWIHJ010000096.1:0-8227 GCA_963835795.1 uncultured Gammaproteobacteria bacterium | reverse complement strand
CGCAGGCGTTATTTCCCGGGTAATTTCCGCTTAATGAATCAGCAACACCGGTAATTCCGTCGCCAATACCAACAGGATGGCCGTATTCCAGCGCAGCAGCCTGCTGGAATGACTATCGATAATAGCGGCAAAGATATGGGTGCCACAACAGCCACCGCATACACTGAATAAGGACGCGATTGCTTTTGATAAATCCACAAAAATCCACGATCAGGATGATACTGGCGAGAGTTCGCCCCGTGAGCGCCGCGGAAAGCCGTAGGGGGTTTCCGAATGGCCGGTTTTCAACTCCTGTTTCATGATTTGCCTGTATTCCGAACCATGAATCGAACGCGCACAAAGATAGAATATTAACTCAGGAATAGTCCATGCCAGTACGATGGCCCACTCGTTAGGGCAGACCAGCGCTGTGGTTAGAGTTGGGATCAAACCAGGAAGAACAACATTACCCGGGTATCACAAGCCTCGGCTAATTCTCTTCGGTGATCGGCACCAGCGACAATTCTACGCGCCGATTGAGTGCCCGACCTTCAGCGGTGGCATTGTCGGCAATGGGCAGTTTTTCACCAAATCCTATCGGGTCGACGCGCGCCTCGGTCACCCCGGACTGCAACAGGTAGTCGGTAACCGAGTAGGCGCGACGCCTGGACAGACGCTGGTTATCCTTATCGGAACCGACACTATCGGTGTGACCGGCGATGACGATCAGGGTCTTGTCGAATTCAAGCAGTACCAGCACAACCGAATCGAGAACTTCGTAAAAATCCTGGTTGAGATCGTCGCTGCCCGAAACGAAGGTGATATTGCCCGGCATGACCAGGTTGATGTTATCGCCCTCACGTACCACGCTGACGCCGGAATTACGCAATTGTTTGCGCAGCTTGGCTTCCTGGGTGTCCATGTAATATCCAACCCCGCCGCCGGCAATGGCGCCGATTCCAGCACCCTGTAGAACGCGCTTTTGCTTGGTTTTACTATCCTCGTCCTTGTTTCCGAGGTAGGCAAGTACGGCGCCGATCCCGGCACCTATGCCCGCACCCTTGGCGGTATTCGATACTTCTTTTTCACCGGTATAGGGATTGAAAGTTTCACAACCGGACAACAGGATTGCAGACAGGGCTAACAGACACAGGCTGAATTTTTTCATATTTTGGGGGGACTCAAAGCTGGAGGGTAATCAAATCACGAGCCCGTATTCTAGCCTGAAATGACAAATAGATTTGTGAATAATTACGCTTTGCGCTCACAAAACCTGTCTTCATCGGTGAAATGGAAAAGCGACGTGTCTGAGCATAATTTCGAATGAATTTCGCTATCAATAATTGTGAACATAGCCATCATTATTATTCGATTTACTTATCTCATCTAAAATCGCTATAGTCAACTTCCGTTAAGTAGACGGCATTTTTATCACTAATATCGATGGAGCATATTATGAGCACATTCACTGAAAATCGCGACGACAAACTGGTTTGGGAGATACTTCGCAAGCAGGGAATACTGAAGCAGATCTTGCTGGAATGGCTGCAGGTGCTCGAGCTTAAATTCAAAATCTACCGGGAGCGTCAGCAACTGCAGGTCATGTCAGAACTGATGTTGAAAGACATTGGCGTGACGCGGGCCGAAGCCGATGCCGAGGCGTTGTCTTCCGAGTTACCGCAACAAAGACTGGCTAAACACAATTGATAACGGACAACGGACACCATTGGTCCGGAGCATGACCGTGGTGTCCGTTTACTCGGATAGGTTACAGCTCTTTGCAAGGCGCACTAAAGGGGACATTATTGCTGTCAGCCTTGTTTATATATACTCTCACCGCGTTATTAATTAATAAAAAATACTGGGCTCACAGGTATAAACAGATTCAACTGTTGATGCACTTTGATTTGTTGTAACGACGTGGGTCAACATGACGGCTTCACCGGCCTGGTAACCGGCCTGGTAGCCGAGGTGAGTGACCAACAATATGCGCTCAAGACCGGTTACCATCAGGGGAAAATTATACTCATCACCTTATGACTATAAAACAACTGCAAATCGCGGTGATTCGTGGCGATGGCATTGGTGTCGATGTGACCGATGCGACGCTGGCAATCGTCGATGCCGCGCTCAACAAAACCGGCCAGTTACGCCTCGACTATCGTGACATCGCGGCGGGCGCCGGTTATTACCGCGACAGTGGTCGTGACATTGAAAAGGGCGGTGAGGAAGCCGCTGGCCAGGCCGACGCCATTTTTCTCGGTGCGATCGGTTTGCCGGCGGTCCGTCATGCCGACGGTACCGAAATTTCCCCGCACCTGCGCCTGCGTGATATTTACCAGCTCTATGCCGGGGTGCGCCCGGTGCGGGCTTACCCCAATGCCCCGCAGCGTCTTGCCGATCCGCGCGCCAGCGAAATCGATCTGGTGATCTTGCGCGAGTCGACCGAAGGGCTGTTTTATTCGGCGGCCGTGCACGGCAGGAGCGAAGTGATCGACAACCAGGAAGTACGCGATGTGTTGCGAATCACCCGTGCGACCACGGAAAAGCTGCACCGCTTTGGTTTTGAACTCGCGCGCAAGCGCAAGCAGCGCGGCAGTGCGGGCAAGTTAACCTGTGTCGACAAGGCGAACGTCTTTACCTCGATGGCATTTTTCCGCCAAATCTACGACGAGATTGCGCCCGAGTTTGCCGACATCCAAACCGACTACAACTATGTCGATGCGCAGGCGCTGGATTTCATCCGCCGGCCCTGGGAATTCGACGTGCTGGTCACCGAGAACATGTTTGGCGACATTCTGTCCGATCTTGGCGCGGGCCTGGTGGGTGGCATGGGCATGGCGGCCTGTGCCGAAATCGGTGATGAAACCGGTCTGTTCCAGCCCGCCCACGGCAGCGCGCCGGACATCATGGGTGAGGACAAGGCCAACCCGCTGGCGGCTATTCTGAGTGGCGCCATGATGCTGGAATACCTGGCGCAAAAAACCGACCAGGCGGCGCTCGCCGATGCCGCCGGCCTGATCGAGGCCGGCGTCTATCGGGGCTTCGAAGAAAACCGCATCCGCCCGCTTGAGTTCGGTGGCGACATGGGAACGCGCGCAGTAACGCGCGAGCTGTTGGCGCTTTTATGAGTGCGAGGTCCGGCAGCGTTGACTGTTAAAGAGCTATGGGGAGTGCCATGTACGTCGTAATCGTTGAGTTCACTGTCAAGGCGGACTTTATCGCGAAATTTCATGAGCGCGTGCGTCAGCAGGCGCGCGATTCACTGGAACGCGAGAGCGAATGCCATGTCTTCGATGTTTGCATCGATCCCGAACGCGCTGAACGGGTGCTGTTATACGAAGTGTACAGCGATGCCGCGGCCTTCGATGCGCATCTTGCCACGGCGCATTTCATCGACTTCGATGCAACGGTGCGCGAGTGGGTAAGCAGCAAACAGGTCACCCGTTTGTTGCGAATCTAACGCTCGATCCCGGCCCTGGCCGAACAGTTGCATCCTGCTGGCCGGTTCCCTGTTCTGTTGATTTCTTCCCGGATAAGTCAAGAGGAATGTCGGGATTGAGAAATGAGTCATAGTTCTCCAGATTGCCGGGTGGCTGATAAATTTCTCTGCTATATACGACTCCATGTTTTCAAATGCCGAACGCGATCTCTCTGAACCGATAATGCTCGAAACCCTGGTGGGTAACGGGTACGAACTACCCAGCCTGCCAGAAGTCTACCTGCGGGTTTCCGCGCAACTCGACGACGACAGCTGTAGCATCGAACAAATCTGCAATACCATCCAGAACGACCCCGCGATCACGTCGCGAATTTTGAAGCTGGTCAACAGCGGCTTCATGGAGGGCAGCGGACCGATCCTGTCGGTGGTTGATGCCGCCGAATTGCTCGGTCGTGATCGACTTAAACACCTGCTGATCGATTCCGTTGTGCGTGGCGTGTTTGGCGACAGCCAAAACCCCGCTTTCTCGATGCAGGTATTCTGGCAGCACAGTATCCGCACCGCGCTCATCGCGCGCCAGTTGGCCAGCGATTGCGGGAACCTGGGCGATCCCGAAGTGATGTTTACCGCGGGATTGCTGCATGATGTCGGCAAGCTGCTGCTGATTGAGCGTTTTCCTGACGACATGCTGGCCGCCGAAGAAATCATGATACGGCGTCGTGTCGATGAGCTGAGCGCCGAGTTGAGCCAACTGGGTGTGACCCACACCGCAGTCAGTGAAGCGCTGATGCAACACTGGGGTTTACCCGAAATCCTGATCGACTGCGCGCGCTTTCATCACGAAACGGTTCACGATGGACCCCACCGGCAAGCAACCCACCTGATCTACCTGGCAAACCGTCTCAGTGAGTTTCAACCACCGCTCGACGAAGACGAAACCCTGGCCATCCTGGACGATATCGAAAACTGGAGCATGGGCGGTATCTCGACCGAACAGATCGTGTACGCCTGCCAGGCAACCGACGACCTGGTGTTTGAAGTCATGGAATCGCTCGGTATGGTCGGCCTCGGCGTCGACGACGAATAGGCGCTAGCACCCGCCAGGCGGAGGCTTTCGCCAACCTGCATATCTCACCCGTCAAATCGGCCTGACTACCTGTCCGGCCTGCGCTGTTTTGACCGACATTTTGCTGCTATGCTGTGGCCGGCCGCGGTAAGCCGTTACCACCTTTGACGATCGATCTCTTACCGCTACCTCGATTAGCCCTGTGAAGAGGAACAGCGATGATTGGAGAACGAACCCCCGAAGTCGAAGCATTCTGGCAAAGCGTCTGCGCACAGCACGGAATTACGGCCCGCGATTACCACGCGCTCACTTTCGGCGATCCGCGTTATGCCGAGTACGGTGATCACGTGACGCAACTGGCGATAGACCAGGTCAAGCGCGCCACCGCTCACCTGGCCATGGATTTCGAACTGAACCAGGTAACGCGCCGGCAAATCGGTGACTACTGGGTAATTCTCTGGGAAAGTTTCAAACCCGCCTGCGTGCTGGAAATCGTCAATGTCGAGGAACGTCCGTTTCGCGAGGTCGATGCGGCATTTGCGGCGCGCGAAGGTGAGGGCGACGGCAGCCTGGCTTTCTGGAAACAGTGTCACGAAGACTATTTCAAGCTGCAGTTGGTCGACTGGGGCAAGCCCTGGTCGGAAGATCTCACGGTAGTACTGGAATCCTTTGAACTGGTCGCCGTTAATAACGCCTGATCAGGCTAGCCCGCATTTCTCACCGATTTCCTCGGCAATTGCTCCTGCATTGCTCTAGCTCCTGCATCCATGCAGTCGTACTGCGGTGGTGCGGCATTCCGACGCCGTAAAGCGCACTGTGGCACGCCGTACTCCCGACGGCCCGCCACAGCGTCTTTGCGACGCCCTCACTACGGAATACGGTGAGAAATGCGGGCTAGACGTCCCGATAACGCTTCGGTTGCTGCATCATTTCGAGCACCAGTTCCTCGGCGCCAAAACCGCCACGATTGGGCGTAAGCGCCTGTTGCCCGAAGTAACCCAGCGCTTTTTTCACCGTTTCGTCCATGACGTAGGCGGCGCAAATCAAGGTCAACAGCAGATCGAAATCGCCGTCGCTCAATTCCTGCAGAAAAGTCTCGGCGTCACCCTGAAACCGGTCGAGTATCCCGACAAATTCAGGCACCAGATCGGGGCGCGATTTGAGCGCGCGATCGATTGGCGCGGATTCGATGCCGATATCCGCAGCCGACGGTTGGCTGTCCGTGCCAGGCAGGATGAGGCTGGCAAGTTCTAGCAGCACTGCGCGCCGGGTAGCGTTCATCGCTTCGCTCATACAGTTGCCACCCGCAAGTTGCGCCGGTTGGCGATCAGGTGGTCGGCGCAGCGCCGCGCCAACGCGGCGATCGTGGCGGCGGGGTTTACCGAGGACGAGGTGACGAACACGCTGCCATCGATGATGTACAGGTTGTCGACATCGTGGCAGCGTAACTGTGGATCGACCACCGAGGTTTGCGGATCGCTGCCCATGCGGCAGGTCCCGAGCGCATGCCAGCCGTTGTCGGTCACCAGGCGGCGTGCGCTGGTCTGGTAGGCGCCAGCCGCGGTGAAGGATTCGATCGCGCGCGAGGCCATGAAATCGAGCATGCGTCGACTGTTTTCGGATACCCGGTAGTGCAGGCTGATCACCGCTTCGCCATCGGCGTCGAGCTGATCGCGATCCAGCAGCACGCGATTGTGTGGATCGGGCAAGTCTTCGGCGGTAATGCCCCAGACTGCCGACCGACCCAGCCACTTGTCGATACGCTGGTGCAGGGGTTGGCCCCAGCTGCGTCCCTCGTCGAGCGGATACAACGCGGCCGTCAGCGGGCCACCCGACGGTCCCAGGTTCCACTTGGCGCCGCGCACGAAATCGTGTTCCGCCCGGGTCTCGGCAAATTCCATCGAGTAAATGCTTTGGCCCCAGTGGCCTTGCCAGCTCATCATCGGTTCGTCGAAGAAGCCGACGATGCGACACAGCGGATGCATCATCAGGTTGCGCCCGACCTGTCCCGAACGATTCGCGAGGCCCTCGGGGAATCGATCACAGGTCGAATTCAACAACAGGCGGGCACTGCCGATGGCGTGACTCGCGAGCAACACCAGTTGCGCGTCGATGCGCTGTATTGCACCCTGGCGGTCGCGATACAGTGCTCCACAGGCCCGGCCTTTATCGTTCAGCAGAATGCGAAATACCCGGGCTCCGGTCTGCAACTGCGCACCGCGGGCCAGGGCTTCCGGCCAGTGGCTGCGATCCACCGATGCCTTGGCGCCCTCGTTGCAGCCGGCGCGACAGGTCGAGCGCTGCACGCAGGGGCGCCGATCGCGATAGGGTTGCGAGGCAATCGCATTGCTACCCGGCCACCAGTGCCAGCCCAGGCGATGATGCGCGGCCGCCACGCGCTCGCCCCAGGGCTGGATCGGCAACGGCGGCAAGGGATATTCCGGGTGGTCGGGGTAAGCCGGGTCGCCGGCAATGCCGGACACCCCGAAATCGATATCGTTCAGGTCGTAGTAAGGCGCCAGGTCGTGGTAGCCGATCGGCCAGTCAGCGGCGACACCGTCGAGGCTGTTGACACGAAAGTCACCCGGCAGGAAACGCATCCAGTGGGCACTGTATAGAATCGTGCTGCCGCCGACGGCGTTGTACAGCATCGGCTTGATCTCACTGTGCTGGTCGGCAATCAGGTAGTCGGCGTCGGCCTTGCGACGGTTCGGATTGGCATGCCAGGGGCCGAGCGCCTGCAGTTCAAAATCCGCCTTGTCGCCAGGATAATCGCTGGGTTCAGGCCACTCGCCCTGTTCGAGGCAGGTCACATCGATGCCGGCACGCACCAGTTCGAGGCTGGCAACCGCGCCCGACAGGCCGGCGCCGATAACAAGCACTTCTGTGGTGGTAGCTGACATCTGCGGGTAAACTTAGTGGATCGTGGCGCGCGGAACAAGTGGAACTTTGCCTCCGCAGTGCGCGGATCGAAATCATAAACGCGCTGCGAGCGGTAGTGCAGGACAGAGAAGATGACCCGAAAACGCTGGACCATTGGAATTACTCATCTCGTCAAACCGCCCTTCGATCCCGAACTCGACGCTTTCGATGGTCGTGCCGATATCGTCTATTTCGATAGCCGCGATGCCGCGAGCTATGCCGCCGATGAGTTGCAGAGCCTGGATGCGATGCTGGTGTGGACGCCGGCGATCGGCGCGGCGACGATCGCACAGTTGACGCGTTGCAAGATACTGGTGCGTTACGGTGTCGGTTACGACAAGATCGACCTCGACGGGCTCGCTCAGCAGGGCATCGCTTTTTCCAATAATCCTGAATACGGTCCCGAGGACGTTGCCGATACGGCGATGGCGATGTTGCTCGCACTGCAACGGCGTATCGTCGAACACGACTGTCGCGCGCGCGGTTATCGTGACGGCTGGCAGGAAAATCACCTGAGCCCGATGCGCCATTCAAAACGCAGCCGCGTTGGCATTGTTGGCCTCGGCCGCATCGGTAGCAGTTTGAGCCTGCGCCTCAAACCGTTCGGCTACCGGGTGATGGCATACGATCCCTACGTGAGTAACGGCATGTATCGCGCCCTCGACGTGGAACGCGCCACGAGCCTTGCCGAGCTGGTTTCGCAGGTCGACGTTTTATCGATGCATTGCCCGTTGACCGGCGAGACGCGCGCAATGTTCGACGACGCCATCCTCGCGCAGGCGCAGCCCGGTCTGATTTTCGTCAATACCGCACGCGGG
>CAWIHJ010000095.1:0-4617 GCA_963835795.1 uncultured Gammaproteobacteria bacterium | reverse complement strand
TCGGCCAATGCCCGGATCTGCACCCGCGCCCAGGCCCTTTGTGATACCCGCACCAATTTGCATGGTGGTGCGCATATCCATCTTCTTTAGTGCCTGTACGTCGGTGTTGACGCAAATGTATTCGACGCCTTCAATTCCCGCCGAAACCATGTGCTGAACGGCATTACCACCGCCGCCACCTACACCAATAACCTTGATTACCGGGTCTTTGGTGGTTGAATCCATCAGTTCAAACATTTTAATGTCTCCTCTTGCATAAAATTAAAAATTACCCTGAAACCAGCTTTTCATCCGTGCCAAAACGCCGGTTTCACTTTGTGTGTCCAGTTGATAGCTGGACAACCCGGATTGTTGCCTGTTCCCAAACAGCAATAAGCCGACACCTGTTGCATGAATCGGGTTGCGAACGACGTCGACCAGCCCCGAGACATACTGTGGATAGCCCAGCCGCACCGGCATGTGGAAGATCTCTTCCGCCAGTTCGATTACACCTTCCATTTTCGAGCTACCACCGGTCAATACGACACCGGCGGCGCAAATTTCTTCAAAGCCACTGCGGCGCAGTTCCGCTTGCACCAGGCTCAACAATTCTTCGTAACGTGGCTCGACGACTTCGGCCAGCGTTTGCCGTGCAAGCCGCCGCGGTTCGCGGTCGCCAACGCTCGGCACTTCTATGGTTTCACCATCTGTAGCAAGCTGACGCAACGCACAGGCATAGCGAATTTTCAGATCGTTTGCGTACTGAGTTGGTGTACGCAGGGCGACGGCGATGTCGTTGGTCACCTGGTCTCCGGCAATCGGAATCACCGCGGTGTGGCGAATCGCGCCATCGGAAAACACCGCGATGTCGGTGGTGCCACCACCAATGTCTACCAGGCATACACCCAGTTCTTTTTCATCATCGGTGAGCACTGCACTGGCCGACGCCAGTTGTTCGAGAATCACGTCGTCCACTTCGAGACCGCAGCGACGCACGCACTTGATGATATTCTGCGCTGCACTGACTGCACCGGTCACCAGGTGCACCTTGCACTCGAGACGTACGCCCGACATGCTGATCGGATCGCGAATGCCTTCGGAGTCGTCGATGATGAATTCCTGTGGCAGCACGTGCAGGATGCGTTGATCGGCGGGTATCGCGACGGCCTTGGCCGCCTCGATCACGCGCGCCACATCGGCCGCTGTCACTTCCTTTTCCTTGATGGCGACGATGCCGTGCGAATTGATGCTACGAATATGGCTGCCGGCGATGCCGGCATACACCGAGCGAATCTGGCAGCCTGCCATCAGTTCCGCCTCTTCCACCGCGCGTTGAATCGATTGCACCGTAGACTCGATGTTGACCACCACGCCCTTCTTCAGACCGCGTGATGGCTGGGTACCAATGCCGATGATTTCGATATCGCCTTCGACGGTAACTTCGCCAACGATGGCGACCACCTTGGAAGTACCGATATCGAGCCCGACGATCAGGTTTGCGGCTGTCTTTTTAGACATTACTGTTACTCCAGATTGACGCCTTGTCATTCGCCTGTAGCGCCTCTTTTTTCCAGGCCACGGCGAATCCGTTGCTGTAACGCAGATCCAGCCGATCGATCTGTTCGCGTCGTGGCAGAATTTGTTGCAGGTAGATGTTGGCCAGGCGATCGATCTTGCGATCGATATCGTCACGCCCGAGTTTGATTTGCAGGCCATTGATCAGTTCGATTTCGAAAGCCCCGCGGCTATCCACCCGCAGGCTGACCAGGCGCTCGTCAACCGCTTCGAAGCGTGTCTGCAGGCGACGGAACTGCTGCAGCGCCCAGGCCGGTTCATGGTTGGCGGCGTACACCAGCGGCAGGTGCGCGAAATCGTCAGTGTTGGCAAGATAAACCCGGGCTGAAGCGCTTAACAGGTGATCACCATCCCAGCGCGCCACTGGCTGCTTTTCACGCACCGCTACGCGAATTTGATCCGGCCAGATACGGCGTACCGATACCGCATCGGTCCACGACTTGTCTTTCAGTGTTTGCTGTAGCTGGTGGATATCCAGCGAGAAAAATCCCTGCCCGAGGTAGGCCTGTAAATCAGCCTCAACCTCACGCTGATCCAGGTATTCGAAGCTGCCGACCAACTGGATGCTGTGGATCGGCATGACCTGCTCCATCTGGCTGAAGTAATGACCTGCCAGCAAGATTGGCAGCAGCAGGAATCCGAAATTCCACGATTTACGCCACTGCAACGACCATGAAGGCTTGGCCTTGACGTTACGCCTGGCCTGCTTTTTAACCTTGTTACGCCACGTGAACATGAGCTTCCTCTTGCGTTAAAGTCGCTGCCAGAATGTTGACCACCAGGTCCGGCATTTCCAGGCCTGCCTCGCGGGCAGCCATCGGAATCAGGCTATGGTCGGTCATCCCCGGTACCGTGTTGACCTCGATGATCCACGGCTTGTGGTCACCATCCATCATCAGGTCGACTCGGCCCCAGCCGCAGACACCGGTGGCGCGCATGGTTTGCAACACCAGCTCATTGATCTCGGCTACCTGCACTTCGTCGAGGCCACTGGGACAGGTATAAATCGTGTCATCGGCGAGATACTTGGCGTCGTAATCGTAAAATTCGTTCGGCGTTTCCAGTTTGATCAACGGCAGCACCTGCTCGCCGATAAACCCGGCGGTGTATTCATCGCCAGCAATGAAGCGCTCGGCCATCACCGCACCGAACTGCTGCGCCGCCTTCCATGCCGGGAAGAGTTCACTGGCCTGGTGGACGGGGGCGGTACCGATACTCGATCCTTCCAACACCGGTTTGACGAATACCGGTAAGCCGAATTCCTTGAGCAGGCGCTCGCAATCGGCTTCACTGCGCAGTTCGACGAAGTCAGGGGTCGCAATGCCACTGCAGCGAATGACTTTCTTGGTCAACACCTTGTCCATGGTCAGCGCCGAAGCGCACATGCTGCTGCCGGTGCAGGGAATGCCGAGAAAGTCGAGCACCGCGCGTACCCGGCCATCCTCACCGCCACGGCCGTGAAGTACGTTGAACACGCGATCCACGCGCAGTTCGGTGAGCTGGTGAAATATGTGGCCCTGCAGATCGATAGCAATCGCATCGATGCCGGCGGCCAGCAACGCCTGGTAAACCGCCTCGCCGCTTTTCAACGACACGGCGCGTTCGGCGGATTCACCACCCATCAGCACGGCGACGCGGCCACATCGGGATACGATACTGGCATCGGGTCTTTGCAGTTTCAAACTCATGCGGCCACCCCGACAATGCGTACTTCGGTTTGCAGTTGAATGTCGAACTGCGTGGCAACGGTTGCGCGAATGTGCTCGATCAAGGCCTCGACATCGGCGGCACGAGTCTCGGCATCGCTGATGATAAAGTTGGCATGCTTTGCAGATACGCGCGCGCTACCCAGGCGATGACCCTTGAGGCCGGCAGCTTCGATCAGTTGCGCGGCATGCCCACCCGGCGGATTCTTGAACACCGAACCACAGGAAGGCTCGCCGATCGGTTGCGTGGCGTTGCGCTGGCGCAGCAGTTGTCGAATATTCGATTCCTCGTCGGCGTTGCGCGGTGCGAAGCGGAACAGGGCTGCGGCAAACCATTCCGTGTGCGGCAACTGCACGTGGCGATAACCGACCTCGAACTCGCCTGCCTCGCGCTGCTGCAGATTACCCTGGCGATCGATCATGATCAGTTGCTCGACCGCGGTCCAGGTTTCACCGCCAAAGGCGCCGGCGTTCATCGCCAGAGCACCACCGACGGTGCCTGGAATGCCGGCGAAAAAATCGGCGCCCGACAGCCCCTTTTTCTGGCAAAACTTGGCGAGCCGCGCGCAACTGCTGCCGCATTCGACGTACAGGTTACCGTCCAGTTGCAACTCAATTTGCTTGAGTGCATTGAGCGGCGCGATGACCTGGCCGCGAAAACCGCCATCGCGTACCAGCAGATTGCTACCGAGCCCGATCCACAGGATTTCAGTTTCGGCATCGAGTTGCGCGAGGAACTGCTGCAAGTCCGCCAGGTCCGCCGGCACGTAGTAACTGTCCGCAGGGCCGCCGAGGCGCCAGCTGGTGTGTTTAGCCATGGGCTCATCCCGCAGCAGCTTGCCGCGTAACGCGAGTTGGATGCGCTTCGTGTTCATGCGCCCTCTCCCGTTAACGGTGCATGTTGTGCGAGGAAGTTAGCCGCCCAGGCGCCGATGCTGCCGGCACCGAGGGTGATGAAGATATCGCCATCCTGCAGCAAGCTTTCAACCACGTCGTCGAGCCCTTGCAGGTCTTCGACAAACACGGGGTCGACTTTTCCGCGCGCGCGAATGGAACGCGCCAACGCCCGTCCGTCGGCATCCTTGATGTGGGCTTCGCCGGCCGGGTACACCTCGAGCAGAATCAATTCATTCCACGTCGGCCAGAACCTGGGTG
This sequence comes from uncultured Gammaproteobacteria bacterium, assembly GCA_963835795.1. GTDB lineage: Bacteria > Pseudomonadota > Gammaproteobacteria. The sequence goes on along the minus strand of CAWIHJ010000095.1, from coordinate 202 downwards.
AAATCTTCAAACAGGTCGCGCGTACGTGAGTAGCGGTGCGGCTGAAACAACAGGGCCAGGCGTTTTTCGGGCCAGGCGGCGCGAATCCCTTCGAGGGTCGCGGCAATCTCGTTGGGATGGTGGCCATAGTCATTGATGAGCATGATGTGGCCATTCGCGATCGGCAGGTTTTCACTGATCTGACAGCGTCTTCCGATCCCTG
>CAWIHJ010000094.1:0-8547 GCA_963835795.1 uncultured Gammaproteobacteria bacterium | reverse complement strand
AGCAGCGAAATAGGGATCGTCCGCGTCCGTCGCGTCATCCGACAACACCAGCGCGTTGTCCTGGTCGCTCTTGGCCGACTGTTCGGACCGACCTTGTAGAAGCTCCAAGCGCAACCCACGCGAACTCGCAAGGCGTGGCCCGTGTTCGCCTGGGCGATGCGTAACAGTTGACGTGTAACAGTGTCAGTAATGATCGTGATGAACTTGCCGAGCAGCTCGCCACTCGTGTCGGACTCGATCTGCGCGATAATCAGTGCCGGCATACGCTTGCACACCTTGGCTACTCCGGCGGCCGTCGTTTGCCGGCCGATATCGCTGACGAGATACAGGGGATGCTCAGTTTCGAGGCGCATAACGTCGCTGCGTGACACCATGCCCAGCACCTTCCCGTCAGACATGATCGGCAGGTGGTGAATATTGTTCTGCATCATGACCATCGCCGCCTCGTAGGCGTGTGCATCGCCATCGAGCGTAGTGGGCGACCGTGTCATTACGTCGGTGACCGGCCGGTCACCGCTGAGCCCGGCCGCAACGACGCGTTCGCGGATGTCGCGATCAGTCACGATGCCAGTTATAGAACCGTCATTACTGATCAGCATTGCCGATACGCGATCCGCGACCATTTTTTGTGCGGTGTCACGAATTGACGTGGACGAAACTACGCTGACCGGCTCACGTGTGACCAGGTTACGAACTTGCTGACCCGATACACCGCGAAACGTCGGCGCAGCTGTATGCGTCGTCAGGCGGTCCGAGAGTGCGCGAATAAACCAGGTGTCGAAATCATCATTGGCACGACGGGCGTAAGCGAATGCATCGGCATCCAGGTGCGTCCGGCTATTTCCCCGACCATCGCCAATGGCAGCCGCTGGATCACGCCACGATGGGATTTGGCTACGGCATGTCGGTGTCGATTTCGCAATTGGCGCGCGCCTACGCGGTGATCGCCAACCAGGGTCGTTTGCTGGATCTCAGCTTGCTGCGCAAGGAGGCCGTGGCCAATCCGCGCAACCAGATTTCACGGCACGTGATGCGTGCTGCGACCGCACGCCAACTGGTGCGCATGATGACCGATGTGGTCGGGCCGAAAGGAACCGCACAACTGGCGGCAATTCCCGGTTACCAGGTGGCGGGTAAGACCGGTACGGCTAAGAAGAGCATTGCCGGGGGCTACCAGCAGGATGACTATGTCGCGGTTTTTGCTGGTATCGCACCGGCCAGTAATCCTCGGCTGGTGATGGCCGTGATGATCGACGAACCCACCCAGAACGGCTACTACGGTGGCATAGTGGCGGCGCCGGTGTTTAGCGACGTGGTGTCCAACGCGCTGCGCATCCTCGATATCCCGCCAGACGATCTGCCAACGCTGGCCCAAAGTCGGGACCAGGGGGCATGATGGCGAACCCACGAAGCCCCGGTATGTCCCTGTCTGAGTTGCTGGCCGGCTTTGACACGCGTGAACCGGTACCCGCGATTCCGATCTCTGACATTGCCGGCAACAGCGCTTCAGTGACCGCCAATTCCGCGTTTATCGCGTTGCCGGGAATTCGCTCGAACGGCATCGACTATGCGATCGACGCAGTTAAAGCAGGCGCAGTGGCGATAATTTACGACTCGAGCGACGCGTACAGCGAGCAGCGCATCGCGCTATTGCGCAAGCAGGTTGACACCTGCTGGATCGGTATCGATCGGCTCGATCAGGCCAATGGCCATATCGTCAGCCGTTTTTACGGTAACCCAGCGCAGGCGATGACCATCGTTGGCGTCACTGGTACCGATGGCAAGACGAGTGTCACCCATTTACTCACCCAGGCATTGACGCGCATCGGTAAATCCTGCGCCAGCATCGGTACGCTGGGTTACGGCGTCGCCAACCAGTTGACTGCCGACAGTCTGACCACGCCGGACGTGGTGACCCTGCAGTCGCGACTACACCAGTTTTATCAGCAACGCTGCGAATACGTGGTGATGGAAGTGTCCTCGCACGCACTCGAGCAGTACCGCGTGAACGGCTGCGACTTCGATATTGCCGTGCTCACCAACCTGGGGCGCGACCATCTCGATTATCACGGCAACGAGGAAAATTACGCAGCGGCAAAGGCGCGCCTGTTTCACGACTTCCAGTTGTCCGGCCGAGTGGTCAATGCCGACGACAGTTTCGGCCGCAAACTCAGCGAATCGGTGCCGGCCGATAACCTGTTGCGTTACTCGGTAAAAAGCCAGGCAGGCATCGATGCCGAAGTGAGTTTGCTGGCAGTCGAAAAAACCGGCAGCGGTCAGAATATTCATGCCCTGACGCCCCTTGGCGAAGTGACAGCGGTCACCGCGTTGCTGGGACGATTCAATGTGGAAAATACGCTGGCCTGCATTGCGTCACTGGTGGCGCTGGGGTTCAACCGCGATCAACTCGAACTGGCGGTGAAGGATTTGACGCCGATTCCCGGGCGCATGGAAAAATTCAGCGGCGCTGCAGATCGAGCTCCTGCCGTGGTCGATTTCGCGCACACCGAGCAAGCCTTGCGCGCCTGCCTCGGCGCGGCGCGCGAACACTGTAGTGGCCAGTTGTGGTGCGTGTTTGGCTGTGGTGGTGATCGCGACCAGGGCAAGCGGCCAGGAATGGGGCGAGCGGTCGAGGAACTGGCGGACCGCGTAATTGTCACCGACGACAACCCGCGCAACGAATCTCCGCAAAAAATTGTCGCCGATATCCTCGCGGGAATGCAACAGGCTGACAAGGCTTGCGTGCTGCACAATCGCGAGGCCGCGATCGAGTACGCGCTGTCGCAGGCCGCCGCAGATGACCTCATCGTTATCGCCGGCAAGGGCCACGAACAGGAACAGATCATCGGCAACCAGCGCCGCCCGTTCAGCGACCGCCACCTGGTTGGTCGCATCCTGCAGGTGGACGCATGATCAGCCTGTCGCACCGGCAATTGATCGAAGTCCTCGGTACCGATCCCGGGGTCGCTACGGATACGGTTTTCAGTGGCGTCACCATCGACAGTCGCCAGTCCGGCCAGGGCAAGTTGTTTGTCGCCATCAAGGGCGACAACTTCGATGGCCATCAATTCGTCGATGCGGCGTATCGCAACGGCGCGGTGATCGCCCTGGTGGAACATCCCGTGGATAGCGAGATCGCCCAGGTGGTGGTCGAGGATTGCAAGCAGGCGATGGGTCAACTGGCGAATTACTGGCGCTGGCAATGCAACCCTTGCGTCATCGCGCTCACCGGCAGCAATGGCAAGACAACGGTCAAGGAAATGCTCAACCGAATTTTGTTGCACGAGTCCCCGACGCTGGCGACCCGGGGCAATTTCAACAATGACATCGGCCTGCCGCTGACGCTGTTCGAATTGCAACCGACGCACGATTTTGCGGTGATCGAAATGGGTGCGAATCACCGTGGCGAAATCGCCCGCCTCGCCGAAATTGCCGAACCCGATATCGTCTATGTCAACAACGTGGCGGCCGCGCACCTGGCCGGTTTTGGCAACATCCAGGGCGTCATCGAGGCCAAGGGCGAACTCTACGCGTATTGCGCGGCGCATCACAAGGCGCTGTTCAATGCCGACGAGGCGGCCAGTCAGTACTGGATGCAAAACTGTGCTGCAAAGACCCGGCTCAGTTGCGCCTTGAACAAACCGGCAGAGGTTAGCCTGCAATGGAGCAGTGATGCCGATGCTTTGAATATCGAAATCAGTCATGCGGGTGAGCACGCGAGTTGCCAGCTCGCGCTCATCGGTGAACACAATGCACGCAATGCGCTGGCGGCGGTATCGCTGGCCCTGCTGGCCGGGCTTGAGCTGGCTACCGCGGTCGCCAACCTGGCGGGTTTCTCCGGCGTCAAAGGCCGCCTGCAAATGCGCCCAGGCCCGGCGCAGAGTCGCATTATCGATGACAGTTACAACGCCAACCCGGATTCGCTGGAAGCCGGTATCAAGGCGCTGTGCGCGCTGCAGGGAACGCCCTGGCTCGCGCTCGGTGACATGGCCGAACTCGGTGAAGAGGCTGTCGAACTGCACCGCGAGGCGGCCGTCAGTGCACGTCGCCAGGGCGTCGAAAAGATGTTTGGTGTGGGTGAAATGAGTTGCCAGGCGAGCGCGAATTTGGTGCGGCGGGTTCCTGTCACGCTGATATCGACGCGATGGCGCAAGTCATGCGCGCAAATTCACAAGGATGTAAACCTGCTGGTCAAGGGTTCGCGTTCCGCCGGGATGGAACAACTGGTCGAACTGCTATCCACAACCAACCCCAGTGGAGATACCAATGCTGTATAGCCTGTCCGAGTATCTGACCCAGTTTCACAGCGGTTTCAACGTATTCCAGTACCTGACCATGCGCACCATTCTGGGCGTGCTGACGGCCTTGCTAATCTCGCTGATCGTCGGCCCGGTCATGATCCGCTACCTGAGCAGCTACAAGATCGGCCAGAGCGTGCGCAACGACGGCCCGGAAAGCCACCTCACCAAGGCCGGCACACCGACCATGGGCGGTGCGCTGATCCTGGTTGCGATCGTCACCAGCACGTTGCTGTGGAGCGACCTGTCCTCGCGATTCGTCTGGGTGATTCTGTTCGTCACGATCGGCTTCGGCGCCATCGGCTGGGTCGACGACTACAAGAAGATCGTGTTCGGAAACTCGAAAGGTCTGTCGGCGCGGATGAAGATTTTCTGGCAATCGCTGATAGGCCTGAGCGCGGCGCTGGCGCTGTTTCACACGGCGCAGTTCCCGATTGAAACCCAACTCATCGTGCCGTTTATCAAGGACATCCTGATCGACCTGGGCTGGCTTTACATCGTGCTCACCTACTTCGTCATCGTCGGCAGCAGCAACGCGGTCAACCTGACCGACGGTCTCGACGGCCTGGCGATCCTGCCGACGGTGATGGTCGGCGGCGCGCTCGGCGTATTCGCCTATCTCACCGGCAACTTCAACTTTTCGCAACTACCTCGGCATTCCCTACGTCCCCGGCGTCGGTGAACTGGTCGTGTTCTGCGGCGCGCTGGTCGGTGCCGGGCTCGGCTTCCTGTGGTTCAACACCTACCCGGCGCAGGTGTTCATGGGCGACGTCGGCGCGCTCGCGCTCGGCGCCGCGCTCGGCACGGTGGCGGTGATCGTGCGCCAGGAAATCGTGCTGTTCATCATGGGCGGCATCTTCGTCGTCGAGACCCTCTCGGTGATGCTGCAGGTGGCGTCCTTCAAGTTGACCGGGCGGCGCATATTTCGCATGGCGCCGCTGCACCATCACTACGAGCTCAAGGGCTGGCCAGAACCGCGCATTATCGTGCGCTTCTGGATCATCACCGTGATGCTGGTGCTGATCGGCCTGGCGAGCCTGAAAATACGGTGATGTTAAACGGTGAGTCAGCAGACACACATTAGCCGATGTCAACTACCTGGTTGTTGGCCTGGGTTTGAGCGGGTATTCCAGCGCAGGTTTTCTGCTGCGCCATGGCTATCGTTGCCAGGTGCAGGATACGCGCAGCAGCCGCCCTACCTCGCCAGGCCTTGCGCGACGAGTTTGACGGGTTAGTTTTTCTTGCCGGTGCGCTGCAGACGATGCCAGACTGGGCCGATGTGATCGTGGTCAGCCCGGGAGTCTCGATGCGCGAGGGCGTAATGCGGCTCGCCGCCGATAGCGGCAAGACGGTGCTCGGCGACATCGAGTTGTTCGCCCGGCTGGTGGAGCAACCGGTGGTCGCGATTACCGGCTCCAACGGCAAGAGTACGGTGACCACCCTGGTGGGCGAAATGCTGCGCGCCGACCAGCGTAAAGTGGCCGTCGGTGGCAACCTGGGTACGGCGGCGCTCGATTTGCTCGCCGAGGAAGCGAAATTTACGTGCTCGAACTGTCGAGTTATCAGCTCGAAACCACGACCTCGCTGCGTCCGCGGGTAGCGGCCCTGCTGAATCTTTGCGAGGACCACCTGGATCGTTACCCCGCTTATTCCGACTATATCGAAGCCAAGCATCGTGTTTATCACAACGCCGAAATCTGCATCAGCAATGCGGATGACGAAGCGACCCGTCACGATGCCAGCGATACCTGTTTCAGCCTGGATCCGCACAGCAATGCCGCATTTCGCATACTCGACGATGGCGCTTTCTGGCTGGCGCATCGCGAGCAAGCCTGGTTACCCGTCGAGCAGCTTGGCATCAGTGGTCGCCACAACTGGGCCAACGCGCTGGCGGCGATGGCAATCGCGCATCACCTGGGCGTAGCGCGCGAAGCCATAGTCGAAACCCTGCAAGCCTTCCGTGGAATTCCGCACCGCAGTCAGTGGGTTGCCGAGATCGATGGGGTCGAGTGGATCAACGATTCCAAGGCGACCAATGTCGGCGCCGCCCAGGCTTCAATCGAAGGGCGTGATCGCCCGGTGATACTGATTGCAGGCGGGCAGTCGAAGGGCGCCGACCTGTCGGTGATGTTCGACAGCATCCAGCAAAAAGTGAAACGCGTGCTGTTGCTCGGCGAAGATGCCGAGCGCTTGCAACAGGCCTGGAAGGGCGCCACCGAAATCGAACGGGTCGACAGCATGCGCGCTGCCGTGCAACGCGCCCATGAAGTGGCCGTAAGCGGCGATTGTGTGCTGCTCGCGCCGGCCTGCGCGAGTTTCGACATGTATCCCAAATTCGAAGCTCGCGGCGATGATTTCGTACACTGCGTTAGCGAGCTCGGCGATGAGTAGCCAGGCGATCAAAACTCAAAGCCAACTGTCGGGAACCCGCCTGCAACTGGCGCCGGAATACGATCGCTGTATTTTGTTGATTTACTTGTCACTGATTTGCCTCGGCCTGGTCATGGTCGCCTCGGCGTCGATCGGTATCGCCGAGCAACACACCGGCGATCCCTTCTTTTATGCCAAGCGTCAGTTTCTGCGCATCCTGTTGAGCCTGGCGCTGGTGTGGATGGCCTGCCGGATTCCTCTACAGTTCTGGAACCGTAACGGCATGGCATTGATGCTGGGATCGATCATTCTGTTGGCCTTCGTTCTGATTCCAGGTGTGGGTCACACCGTGAACGGCGCCACGCGCTGGCTGAACTTTGGCCTGTTCACTTTCCAGGTCTCGGAAGTCGCCAAGCTGTTTCTGATCATTTACCTCGGCGGGTACCTGTTACGGCGCGGCGACGAATTGAAGAACAACACCATGGGATTCGTCAAACCCATGCTGATCCTGGCGGTGGCCAGTGGTCTGTTGGTGCTCGAGCCCGATTTCGGTGCGGCTGCTGTATTGTTGATGACCGGACTCGGCCTGATATTCCTCGGTGGGGTACGCTTCGGCAAGTTCCTCGTGTTTGTCATTGGCACGCTCTGCATCATGGGGCTACTCGCGGTGTCGTCACCCTACCGGCTGGCGCGCATCACCTCCTTCCTCGATCCCTGGGCAGATCCCTTCAACAGCGGCTTTCAACTCACCCAGTCGTTGATCGCCATCGGCAGTGGCGGCTGGTTTGGCACCGGCCTCGGCGGCAGTGTACAAAAGCTGTTTTACCTGCCCGAGGCGCATACCGATTTCCTGTTTGCGATCTATGCCGAAGAATTCGGCTTCGTCGGCCAGGTTTGTCTGATCGCAATTTTCGCGCTACTCGCGTGGCGTTGTTTTGCTATTGCGCGCCTCGCACTGCATCGCGAGCAGGCCTTTGGTGCTTACCTCGCCTACGGTGTGGGCTTGCTGATCACGCTGCAGGCGATCATTAACATCGGCGTCAACATGGGCGCCTTGCCGACCAAGGGACTGACCCTGCCGTTTGTGAGCTATGGCGGCAACTCGATTCTCAGCATGTCATTTGCGATCGGCCTGGTGTTGCGGGTTTACCTGGAATGTAACCATGCGGAAGCTGCGGGCGCCAAACGCCGCGCCGCGAGGGTGCGGGCATGAAGCACGATTCGCAACAGCCTATCCTGGTGATGGCCGGCGGCACGGGTGGACACGTCTTCCCGGCGCTCGCGGTTGCGCAATGCCTGCGCGAGCGGGGTGAAAAAATCGTCTGGCTTGGTACGCGTGCCGGTATCGAGGCACGTGTGGTGCCGGCGGCCAATATTGCCATCGAGTGGCTCAATGTCCAGGGATTACGCGGTAAGGGAATGGCGACCCTGTTAATGGCGCCGTTTCGCCTGCTGCGCGCCTGCTGGCAGGCAATGCGTATCCTGCGCCGTACCCGGCCAAAGGCGGTGCTGGGTATGGGAGGCTTTGTTTCCGGGCCGGGTGGATTGATGGCCTGGTCACTGCGCATACCGTTATTTCTGCATGAACAGAATTCAATCGTCGGCCTGACCAATCGCCTGCTCGGCCGTTTTGCCACGCGTGCCTACGTCGCCTTTCCGCAAGCGGCGCAGACGCTCACCGGCGCAGCTTGCATCGGCAACCCGGTGCGCGCAGGTTTTACCCGTCTCGATCCACCGGCCGCGCGGCTGCAGGCTCGCAGCGAATCAAGGCTGCAGCTGCTGGTTGTCGGCGGCAGCCTCGGCGCCGCGGCGCTTAACCGTATCCTGCCGCAGGCGCTGGCTTGCCTGGAGCCCGCAGAGCGTCCACGCATCTGGCATC
>CAWIHJ010000093.1:0-36003 GCA_963835795.1 uncultured Gammaproteobacteria bacterium | reverse complement strand
CCCACTCTTCCGCGAGCCCCGAGTTCAACAACATGGAGTTAAAAACGACGAACAGGCAACCGCCGTGATCGAAGCTGTAGTATTGCCGGCCAAAATATTTTTCGAACTGGCTCACGGCATGCGGCGTAATCGAAATCTTTTCGTCGATGGCGGGTAGCGCCGGGTGTATTTTTTCACCGATGTCGTGGTTTCCGGGCACCAGGTAATAGGGCATGGAAAACACTTCGGATGCCTTGTGAAAGGCCTTTGCGGCCTCGCCATACTGCGGCGATACCGGTCCCGGATGCGTGATATCGCCCAGGTGAATAACGAACTCCGGCTGCATCGAATTCACGCGTTCGATTAAATCGCGGTACATGCCGGCTACTTTCCGGCCGGTTTTTCCACTGCCGTCAATGGTCCGACCCTCTTCCTCGGTGATGTGCGTGTCGGCGACGATCGCAAAACTGAAAATCGGGCTTTCGGTATTCTTCGTCATATCAATTTCAACAGGTCCCCAGGGTGTCTGCAAAACATCAAGAATTCAGTAACAGGCCGCTCTCGATTGGCCACACCGCCCAGACTTCTTCGACACCCTCTGCCGTCGAGCGTGCGGTGTTGCGGAATTCATTTAGATTCGCCACGGTCAACCGCCGTGACAACCCGGCGACCTCAAGATAGTAATAACTGCGATCCCCGGCGTAGGAATTTGCAATCAGTCTCCCGCGCAGTCCGTTGAATCCCTCGCCGGGTGCCTCGTTTGAAATCCGCAGCTTTTCCGGCCTGATCGCGAGTTGCACCTTATCGCCCGCATTGACCCGGGATTCCCGAGCGGGAACACTCATCCTGCCAACCTGGCCCGCGTCGATTTCAACGATCTCGCCGCTGTCAACAACCGTGCCCGGCAACAAGTTGACGTTGCCGATGAATTCAGCGACCGCGATGCTGGCCGGAGTCTCGTAGAGGGCATTCGGTGTATCGACCTGAACGATCTTTCCGGCCTCCATTACCGCAATGCGGTCCGCCATGGTCAATGCCTCTTCCTGGTCGTGGGTCACGAACACGAAGGTAATGCCGACCTCTCTTTGCAGCTGTCGAAGCTCGATCTGCATTTCCTCGCGCAGCTTCTTGTCCAGCGCGCCAAGCGGCTCGTCGAGCAGCAATACCTTCGGTTGGCATACCAGCGCACGCGCCAGCGCAACTCTCTGGCGCTCCCCGCCCGATAACTGGTGCGCGGAGCGATGCCCATAGTTTGGCAGGCGGATCATCTCTAGCATTGCATCCACCTCGGCGTGAGTCTCGGCTTTCGACATCTCCTTGTTCAACAGCCCGTAGCCGATATTCTCGCGCACGTTCAGGTGCGGAAATATGGCGTAATTCTGAAACACCATGTTGGTGGGGCGCCGATTCGGCAGAACTCCGGACACCGCTTCACCGTCGACATAGATTTCACCCTCTGTGGGTATCTCAAATCCGGCAAGCAATCGCAGCAGCGTTGTCTTGCCCGACCCGGAGGGCCCGAGAATTGCGAAAAACTCGTTTCGTGCGATATCCAGTGTCACATTATCCAGGGCCTTAACCGAGCCAAAGTGCTTGGAAATATCAGAAATCGAAATCATGGGTTCAGTTGAAGGCATTTCTCGTTCCAATGATGCTAAATATCCCGCCCACGACGCAACCACTCTGCGATCGATACCAGAACGGCAGACACAATGAGAATACAGCTACCCAGCGCCAACACGGCCGGTAAAAATTGAGGGAAACGAAGCAGACTGTACATGTAGACTGGTAAAGTGGGCTGGTTGCCACTGAGGAAAAATGCTTTCAGGAACTCGTCGAATGACACCAGGAAGCAGAGCAGAATGCTGGCCAGCACACCGGGCATTGCCAGCGGCAGCGTCACCCGCCGTAAAGTCTGCCAGGTGCTCATTCCGAGATCATAGGACGCCTCTTCCAGGTTACGATCGAATCCCTCCAGGCTGGCGATCAGAATCAGCATTGAAAACGGTATGCTCATTAGCACGTGCGCCGATCCCACAGTCCACAGAGTCAATTCAATATCGAGAAATTGCTTGAAGAAACTGAGCAGTGACGCACCTAGAATTATTGACGGAATTATAAGCGGCAGCATGATGAATCCAAATATCAGACCTCTTGCGCGAATTCGGTAGCGTGTCATCGCCTTGGCCGCCAGAAACCCCAGAATCGTGCTGATGATGGCTGAGAGTACGGCGATTTTCACGCTTGCCCACAGCGCCTTCATCATCGGGCCATCTTCAATCATCGCCACATACCATTTGGTTGTGAACGACTTCAGCGGGAAGTTCATATAAATGCTGTCGTTGAACGAAAACAGCGGCAGCAGCAGCACGGGAGCGTAAAGGACAAATATGTAAAACCCCAGGATCAGGGGCACCAGGCCGGGTGTGCGGAAGCGCCCCATCAGGTCACCCCTTTTAAACGCTTGCGCCCGCCAATAAGAAGTACAAACGCACACACGATTAATGTTATCGACACCATCATTGCGATGGAAACCGCTGCAGCCAGCGGTTCGTTAGCCATTTCGGTGAACAGGGACACTATGATGTTGCCCAGCATCGTACCGGAAACACCGCCGACGAGGGCCGGCGTTACGTAATCACCCACGTTACGAATAAACAACAGCAACATCGCACCAAGGACGCCGGGCATGGAAAGTGGCAGCGTAATGCGCCAAAAACGGCGCAAAAATCCGTCACCCAGATCGGACGCGGCCTCCAGCAAAGATCGGTCGATTTTAGCCAGTGAGACATAGATCGGTAGAATTGCGAAAGCCGCCCAGGCGTGGGTCAGGGTTACAATGACGGCTGACCGGTTGTGCAGGAATATGTCGAGTGGCTGCTCGATGAACCCGAGCGCCATGAGAATCGAGTTGAGCACGCCATCATGCTGGAGGATCACCTTCCACGAGAACACGCGCAGAAGGTAGCTGGCCCAAAACGGGATAGTGATAACGATCAGCCAGAATAACCTGTGCTTGCGAACGTGCATGGCAAGAACATAGGCGACGGGATAGCAAAACAGGATTACGCTGACCGTAATCAACAGCGACATCCACAGTGAGCGCAATAACAGGGCCCTGTAAATATAGCCTTCAGGCGTGAACAGCAGCGAGTAATTGGCGAGCGTGTATTCCACGGCCGCGCCAGGCGCGGCATCCACCCAGAAACTCTGCACCACCAGTGTCACGAGAGCGACCATCAACATGAAAAACATGAACAGCAGCACCGGCGCTAGCAATACGTAGCCGCGGATGCTCTCGTTGATGTGCCACAGTCGCCAAAGCCTGCGCTTAAGATTCAACGACCCGTTGACCGCCGAGGATCTGAGTCAGGGTTTCGTTGGGAATTGCCATCTGCTGTTACGACACTCATCGATAGGAAGGAGGGCGCGCCCGGGGCAATATCTCAGCCCCGGGGCGCACCAGAATCCTGGCCAATGAGATCGCGAGCAGATCAGAAACCAGACTTCACACGATTGTAGAGATCGACCATTTTGTCCTTGGTTTCTTTCGGCACGGCCCTGGACCACAATCCCTTTTCGACCGCCTCGTTAACATCCCCGATACCAATAGACGCGATCGCTTCCGCACTGGCTAATTCGAAGGATTTTTTGTTCGCCGCACCATACCCTAGTTCTTCAATCAGGCCAGCGCCTGATTCAGCCGTCAGAACAGCGTCAAGAAAATCGTACTTTTCCTGCTCGGGTGCCGAACCTCCCTTGATCATCATGTAGCCATCGACCCAGGTCGGCGCCCTCCTTCGGCATCATGAAACCGACGGGCACACCTTCTTTCTTAAGCGTCGCATAAGTGCTGTTCCAGCCACTGACAACGGCGATCTCACCACTGGCCAGGGCTTGCTGCGCATCGGCCGCCGCCGTCCAGTAAAAACGCACCAGCTCGCGCTGCTTACGCAGCAGTATCGCCGGTCATTTTAATTTCATCATCCGTCATATCGTAGGCGTCTTTGGCCCCACCATACAGGGCAGCAGGCAGCATCGCCCCCATAAACGCGTCACGAATTGCGATCTTTCCCTTAAGCCTTTCATCCCAGAGGATTCCCCAGGTCGCGTTATCGGCGTAGTCCGCGGGCACCATATCGGTGCGATAGATCACCGCCGTTTGACCCCATGCCCAGGGTACGAAATGCCGGTTGCCATCTGTCTCAAGATTCTTCAGACGATCAAACAGCATGTGCCAATTTGAAAGTCGCGAGACATCAATTTTATCAACGAGCCCCTCGCCCATCCAGAACGGCGCATGGCTCCATGAGGGCACGGCCAAATCCGGTTGATAGCCACTGCGAACTTTCGCTCGCGCCTTGCTGTTCGACGACAGCAGCGATATCTCGGGTGACTTGCCATACTTATTGGTGAAGGCGGCGTGCAATTCCGGTCTATCATAGCCAGCCCAGGTGAAAACCTGGAGTGCCGGATCGGCGGCCAGCGCCGAGCGACTAAAGCCCGCCATGGACGCGGAAAGTATACCGACCGATGCCAGCATCTTGTTTACCTGGCGGCGGCTCAAAGTGCCGGAACTCAATTTTGCTTTGAAATCTTTGGAATTCATGATGGTCCTCATTATTTTTGTTAATCAGCAATGAACAATCCCACGGGGAATGCTCTTCATCTTCAACAGAGGCCACCTAATGACCGATTCATGCGGCCCACTAACAGCTTTTCTATGAGATCGCTTATCGTCACGATGTCCCCAAATTTATTAAAATTTGGACTTCTGTGCAGTGAAGCTAGCATTTGAGGAACAACTAGAATAGTACGCACTTTGCAGCAGAATTACGCACATTTGAGCAGTAAATGTGCATACTGATCAATTTATGTGGCAGCTTTAGAATTTAATCTATTTCTATGTAGAATTTTCTCTAACTTTGGCGTGCAAACCTGGCTAGCGGAATTTCGATACCTGGCGAGGAAAGAACTGAACAATGAAAGGCGAATCCCCAAAACAAATGCCGGTCGACGATTTTGCCCGAAATCTAAAAACTCTGTGCACTACGCACCGTTCGGTTTCGGAGGTTTGCCGGCTGACTGGAATTAATCGCCAACAGTTTGGGCGATACCTGAATGGCATCTACCGACCATCGCGTTTCAATTTGCGGCGTATCTGTGAAATTTTTGGTATCCGCGAATCTGATCTCATGTTACCTGCCGCCGATTTCGAATCATTCTTCAATCTGCATTTCCTGGAAATCAAACAAGGCGGTGGTGCAGGTTGGCTCGGAAAGAACTTTGAGAATCTGGTGGCAATGAATGATCGCAGCCTGCGCAAGTACATCGGCTGGTATCATTCTTACTCATACGCTTTTGGTTGGCCCGGATGGGTCATTCAGTCGTTGGTGAGTGTTTACGAACATCAAGGGCGGATACTTAGCAAGACGATAGAACATCTCAGAGACCCATTACACGGCGCGCGTTTCGTGTACAAATACAACGGCCTGGTAACCACGAGTGCCAATCGAATATTTATCGCTGAGCATGACGCATTACAACATGATGACTTTTCGCTAAAGATTCTATTTCAAACCCACCGAAGTCATGTTAACTTCCTGTCCGGCCTGGTGACTGGCACGTCTAGTCGGCCAGATCGCCAACCAACTTCCGCGCGCGTTGTCCTTAAGTATCTGGGAGGAACAATCGACACCAGAGCAGAGTTAAGAAAATGCGGGATGTTCGTTCCCAACCACTACAACATCAATCCAAAGATATTGTCACTCATTGACAATACGCTCGCCGAGGGTGAAACGGTTCTGCATGCCATAGCCCACTGAGGGAAGGTTTCGTGGGGATATTTCGGGCGATGAAACTCAAGGGCCTGACCACACTCGGGAATATCCCGCAGCACGGCGTTGAACAGGAGCGGCTTCGCGAGGTGTACGGCGCGCGTGCAGCCGCGAATGACGGCGAGTCGAGCTCTGGCCTGCGTCAGCCCTGGGGCGCGTTTTTGTCGACCAGGTGTTCGGCGACCAACTCGGTCAGGCCGACCATGCTGATTTCCATTTCATTGGCCTCGAGGCCATCTTCCATGACCATGCGGCAATTCGAACAGCAACTGACCACGGTCTCGACGTCGATCGCGTCGAGCTGCGACTTCTTGCGATTGAACGCGGTCAGCTTCAGCTCATCCGCGCGCTCGTTGCTACTGACGCCACCGCCGCCACCGCAGCACCAGTTCATCGTGCCATGGTCTTCCATTTCGACATAATTTTCCGCGAGCGGGCGCAGCAGGCGCCGCGGTTGCGCGGCGACGCCACCGCGGCGCACGATCGAGCAGGGGTCGTGAAACGTGAGGCGCTCGGTTTCCTTGCCGTGGGTCTCGATCAGGCCCTGCTCGCGCAAATCGTCGAGCAGCTCGATGATATGGACGACGTTGAAATTGTAGGGCCGGCCGATATAGTTCGGACCCTCCCAGCGCAACGCGATATAGGCATGCCCGCATTCGGGGCTGATCACATTTTTGACTTTCAGCCTTTCCGCACCGGCGACCACGCGCTCGACCAGTTTCCCGGCGATCGCCTTGTCGCCAAGCTGCAGGCCGGCATTGGTTGCCTCGAACGCGTCGGAACACAAGGTCCAGCTGATGCCCGGCATGATCGAAAATCTTCGCCAGCGCGCCGATGTATTCGGGGAATATCGCGATCTCCATCGACGATAACAGGGCCAGGTAATCGGCCCCTTCGACGTCGAGCGGTATGCGCAACCCGGTATCGGCCTCGACGTGCTTGAGCTGGGCCTGCAGGGTTTTCAGCGTGACCCCCATCGGGCTGCCGATTTCGACGGCTCGATGGGTCGCACCGACCAGCCCGGGTGGCGAAAACCCGGCGGCGGCCAGCGCCTGCTTGACCTTGAAGATCATCCCCGAAATATCGACCCCGACCGGGCACACCATGCTGCAGCGACCGCACATGCTGCAACCGTCGTAGACCAGCTCTTCCCAGTCGGCGAGGTCGCCCTCGGTCAGCGGCTGCGCGAACCCGAGTCTACGCCCGAGCTTGCCCCAGAAGCTGTACTCGCTTTTCCACAGCTTGCGCAGCGGCTCGGTCTTGTAGATCGGCGTGTAACGCGGGTCCCGGGTTTCGGTGTAAAACAGGCAGGACTCGGCACAGATGCCGCAGCGCACGCAGCTCGAAAAGAAGGATTCGACCTTGCCGTCGATCTCGGCGCGCAACACCGCCAGGCCTTTTTCCAGTCGCTCGCTCATCGCGCTATTCCCCGCTTTCGATCGCTCACGCGTCAACCCCGCGCCGGCCAAACCAGGCGCCGGTAAACGCGCGGCTCGGGATAAAGGTGAAGCCATGCATCAGGCTACTGAACGGAAAATACAGCAACCACAGCTCGACGCTGAAACGATGCAACAGGCGTAACGAACTAAAGCCTTCGAGCAGCGCCAGGCATCCCGTCAACATCACGATGAACGTCAGGATCGCCGCGGCATGATCGTCGAGCGTCGATATCAGCCGGCTGACCGGATTCAGCACGCGCCGCAGGTAGAGAATGATCAGGCCGAGAAACGCGGCCTGGGCGGCGACGATAAAAGCCCAGTGTGGCAGCGGCGTCCAGCCGAAACCGAGCAGGTTGTGCTCGAGAAAGAGGACGTGCGGTGCGGCGAAGAACATGACCGCGAACAGGCCCAGGTGAAACAGGTAACCGGCAAAAACCTGGATCCGGATTTGCGCAGCGATTTCTCGATGCGGCAAGAAGCGGCTGAATACCGTTCGCAGCGCGCCCCGGCCGGCGGAGCCGCGCGCTACCGACAGGTCGAGTTTGCGCCGCGCAAACGCGATCGACCCTAATTTCCATGCCACACCGATGGCAAACACGGCCAGCGAAAAATACCACAGCGGGCCATCGATCAGCGTATTCGATCATGTTGTTTGCTCCGTAGCGCTATCGGCGTCCGCCGGTTTACCCTGCAGGCGGGCGAATTCCGCGGCCGAGATGACCCGCTCCTGTTCGCGGCAGGCTTTCGCCCAGCGGTCGTGGTGCGCCTCGGCCCAGTTGATGTCGACGTAACCCGAGATCATTCCCTCGGCCGAGCCCTCGGTGCCGATCGACCCCATGTACATATGCCCGATCGACACGGCCATCAGGATCACCGCGCCGATCACGTGCACCACGTGCGATATCTCCATCACCACGCGGCCCTGCCCTAAACTGGGCGACACCAGGATCAGGCCGCTGAACGCGATCACCAGCCCGAGCAGGATCACCAGCCAGTACCAGGATTTCTCGCCCATGTTGAAAAACCCGCCCGAAACGTGGCCCTTGCCGATAAACCCGCCACCTTTCAACAGCCAGGTCAGGTCGCCTTTTTCATACAGGTTGCGCCGTACGAAACTGACCAGCATCATCACCAGCGACACCAGGAACAGCGGCCCGAACAGGTTGTGTCCTTCCTTGCTCGCCGAGGCCAGCACGGAAAAGACCGGTTTGCCGAAAAGCGGGATCAGCAGCGGTCGGCCGAGCAACAGGATCAGCCCGGTAAGCGCGAGGAACAGGAACACGATGGCGAGCGTCCAGTGCACGATGCGCT
Source organism: uncultured Gammaproteobacteria bacterium (assembly GCA_963835795.1). Lineage (GTDB taxonomy): Bacteria > Pseudomonadota > Gammaproteobacteria. The sequence continues at coordinate 27,437 of CAWIHJ010000093.1, read as the reverse complement.
CGGTGTCGTTAAAGCGCTGCACCATCCGCCCCGACAGGCCACCCTCGACGCCGACCTTGCCGCGCAGCACGTAAAACAGCAGTAGCAACAGAAAGATGGCGGCCAGCATGTACGGGCTGTACTCGACCAGCGTGTCGATCCTGAAACGGGCCCATTGATCACCGCGGGCATTGATCAGGATGCCGCTGTCGACGCCCCTGACCTGGCTGGTCCCGGACATCGGCAGGTCGCGTTGGCGCACCTCGCGCCACAGCTCGGCGCCTGGATTAACCACCGAGGTGCCCTCGGCAGACTCCTGCTTTTGCGGCGGGCCGGACGCGTCAGCCGGCGCCAGCAACGACAGGCCGATCAACAGCAGTAGCAGGCTGGCCTGGATTACCTGTCGGGCGAATAGGAGCTGTTTGCGCATTGGTACTTCGGGGCCGGATTCAAACCACGAGAATAAGGCAGGACGATTTCCGAACAAGCGAAATCCGCGCAAATTATTGATCCAGGACAATTAATATCGATTAATGGAGGATATCCAGCGAGTCCGGCTCCCCGGTTCTAGTCAGCAGTAGGCGGTCTGGCTGGACGGTCGCTGCCGATCCACACAACAGGCGGATCAAGCGCTAATCAGGCAATCTCGAGGTGCAATTCTGGCCTCGAAATTCTCTGTATCCACGCCAGGCCAGATATTCCTCCATGTGTGCGAAACCCCCGAGTCAAACCGGGAAATGTCATTTATACTTCCAGTCTATGACTCGACTGCGCCTCTCCAGCCAGCTTCTCGCCAACCTTCCAGGTTTAGCGGGCGATGGATCCCTATCACGTCCTCGGCGTTGACTACAACGCGTCCCAGGAAGACATCAAGCTGGCCTACCGCCGGGTGGCGATGAAATGGCATCCGGATCGCAACGACAATTCGGCCGAATCGCGCGAACACTTTCACCAGGCGGCCACGGCCTACAAGCAGCTGCGCGAACGCGCGGCCCCCAAACAACGCACAGAATCCAGATCGCGCGCCTCCAGCGCGCCGCCCGGCGAGGATGCAAATCACTCCGCGAATACCGGTGAGGCCCGTGACAACGGGGCCGATTCACAGGAAGACTTTGCCGATTCGACCTTCTGGGATGCGATGCTCGACTACGCCATCAAGCTCGCGCAAAACGACATGAGCCAGGCCGATATTGCGGCGAGCATCGGCCGCAACGGCTGCCCGGAAAACCTGGCGCGCATCATTGCCGAGAAGGCCTTCAACATTAACGCGCACTACGCGGCCGGCTCCGACAAGGGTAAAAACCGCAACCCCAGGGCCGACCAGGCATCCTTCAAAGAGGAACGCCAGGACGCCGATCTGTGGCGCGCCTTCCTCGGGCAACGCAGTTTCCTGTTGAACGGTCGCGGCGCGGGCGACTACTACCAGGTGGTGTTCCGCGAGCTCAATCAGTCGGTCAGCGGTAATCCGCTGAGCTGGATCAACCTGAACAAGCGCCTGATGAATATCCTCAGCTTCTCCATCGTGCTGTTCGCCTCGATTCTGGTCGCCGTCCATTTCTTTCCGGGACCATCACCTTACAAGCTGATCGCCGATCAGGACATGCTGCAGATACCCTTTTTGGTATTGCCGTTGATGCTCGCGTGGATGTTGTATCGCAGGCTCTGGCTCGCCAGCCTTGCCTTCGCGCTGTGTTACCTCGGCACCATCGCCTACTACGATGCGGCGATGCCGGCAGCGCTGAAAGCCGATCTTTACGCGGTGCTCGGTGTCGCGGCGGTTTGTTTCGCTCCCTTCATTTTCATCGCGCTGTTCGCCAACTTTCTCTATTACCTGAAAGCACAGCGCATGATGCGACGCGCGCGCCACCTGTTCGCCGATAGCCTGGATCAAATGGTGTGGATCAAGAATCGCGCGGGCACGTCTTCCGCCGCCGCGTTCCTGTTCGTGCTGATCTTCGTGTCGTCGCTGATTCACCTGGCGCCGCAAACCTGGGATTTCTCCGGTCCGGCCCGATTTACGCAAGCGGTGAAATCCGAAAACAAGGCCGCCAAACTGGAAAAAATTCAGCAGCACGTCGACGAGGCGCAGGATTTTTTCGAGATTGGCGAGAATCATTTTCACAGCACGCCGCCCGATTACGTGAAAGCCGAAATGGCTTACAGCACCGCCGCCGACAATGGCTCATTGCTGGCCGCGTACAAGCTCGGCTACATGTATTACAACGGCGAAGGCGCGGTACAGAACGATGTGCTGGCCCTCGATTACTTCCGCCACGCCACGCGAGCGCCACTGGCCTTTCAGCCGCACAACCTGGAGATCACCACGCGCTTCCTCGCCGAGTCTTACAACAACCTCGGCATCATGTACCAGGGCGGCTTCGGCACCACGCGCGACTTGCGCCTGGCCGACAAGATGTTTCGGCGCGCGGTGGAATTCGGCTCCGGCAGCGCGGTCAAAAACCTGAAGCTGCTGAAAAAATCCGGCTACCGGGCCACGCGCCAGCCACTGGCCTACCCGGACTATCGATGATCGCAGCCGGTCACCAGGCAAGCTTCACAGGAGAGGCGTTATGATCCGCCGCTGCAAACAGTTCAGCGCCTGCCTGACACTGTTGATTGGTCTTTACGCCGGTAGCCTGTCGGCGAATTCGCCCATGCTCGAGCAGGCGGTCAAGAAATACTACGCAGGTTACCCGGCCGAGGCGATCGGCATGATCGAGCCGATCGCGCGCGCAGGCGACCTTGACGCGCAATTGCTGCTCGGCAATATTCTCTACACCCTGTCGCAGGCAAACCAGTCTTATGGTGACCCGCTCCCGTGGTATCACCTGGCCGCCGAACAGGGCTCGGCGCCGGCCAACTACGCGCTCGGCACCCTTTACCAGAACCGCTGGCTGCAATCGCGCGACGACGCAGTCGCGGATCTAGCCCAGGCGCATTTCCACAAGGCACAGGAATTAGGCGAACAAAAAGCGCAGGCGGCGCTGGCCAAACTGGCCGCCCATCGCCGCGCCGCCGGCAAGCCCAGCGCGCTGACTTATACCAATGATTCTTTCCGCTCGAAAAAGGCGCCCCCGCCGAAAGCAGCATCGGCCGCACAGGAAACTCCGCAATCAAAACCCAGACGGGAGGAGTTGAACGACGTGCTGGCCAGCTTTCAATCCTCGGGCGATCTGCTCGCCGATGCGCAAAAGCTGCAGCAATTGCTCAGCCAGATGCAGGGCGTCGATTCGGCAAACAGCACCGAGAGCACGGGCAGCGCCCCGGCGCTTGGCGTGCTCACGCAATTGCTGAGTGGCTTCGAATCAACCGACGGCTTGCTCGCCGACCTGGTCAAACTCTACGACCACCTGAATACCGCCACCGAGCTCAGCACGGCGCCCGGCGCGAACTAGGAATCCCCGAAAATTCAATCTTGTTAGTTGCCCGCTAGCCCGGCTCAGTCGTCGTTCAGGAAGTCCTGCAACAGGGTGTTAAACAGCTGGGGCTTCTCGAGGTGTACCGCGTGCGAACAGCCGGGAATCACCGCCAGCTGCGCGCCCTCGATTTCATTCCATAACTGCTGCGGTTGCGGCCACAGGTAGGCGCGATCGCCATCGCCCCAGAGCACCAGCGTCGGCGAGCTGATCTTCGCAAGCCCGGCCTCCCCAGACCAGTGTTCCATTGCCGTAAGCCCCGCCTGGGCCGCCTGCTCGCTCGCCTGCTGCGCGAGCTCGACGCAGAGTGCGTAACCCTGCCCGGCTTCACCTCGACTGAACCAGGTGGCCGCGATGCGCTTGCCCGTCGGGCCGGCACCGTGCTCGCGCAGCGCGCGGCGCGACTCGTCGATGGTTTCGAAGCGCCCCGGCATCAGGCCGACCGGCCCGGTGCCATAAAGCACCAGTTTATCGACGCGTTCGGGTGCTATGGCCACCATTTCCTGCACGATCATGCCACCCATCGAATGCCCGACCAGGTGAAAACGCTGCACGCCGAGCGCGTCGAGCTGGCTCAACACGTTGATGGCAAGTCCGCGAATGCTGTCGGGTGTGGAGGCTGAATTGTTGTCACCGAAACCCGGCAAGTCGGGCGTGATGACCTGGAAGCTGTCGCCAAAGGCTGCCACCTGGTCGGCCCATTGCCGGCCGCCGCCGAAGTAACCGTGCACGAACACCAGGGCTTTCATCGCGGCCATCGCCCGCATCCAGAGACTGCTAAAGAAACCATCCGCTGCCTACTTGCGATCGCCCTGCACGATCCGGTCGAGGATCATGGCGCAGAACAGGATGGCGAAGCCGGCGAGAATACCCTGGCCGACGTTGGCGTATTGCAACGCTTCGAGCACGTCTTCGCCGAGCCCCTTGGCGCCGATCAGCGAGGCCACCACCACCATCGCCAGGCTGAGCATGATGGTCTGGTTGATGCCGGCGCGAATCGACGGGCTGGCCAGCGGCAAATCGACCCGCGTCAACAAATACCACTTGCTGCCGCCGAAGGCGATCGCTGCTTCGCGCACGTGCTCGGGCACGCCGCGCAGGCCGAGCACGGTGAGACGCACCACCGGTGTGCCACCGAAAATCATCGTGGTCACCACCGCGGCGGGCTTGCCGGTGCCGAAGAAGGCAATGACCGGGATCATGAAGACGAAGGCCGGCATGGTTTGCATGAAATCCATGATCGGCCGGATAAAGGAGTAGAAGCGCTCACGCCGCGCGCAGTACATGCCGAGCGGAATGCCGATGACGATCGACAAGCAGGCCGCCGTGCCCAGCAGCGCCAGCGTGGTCATCGCCTTTTCCCAGAAGCCGAGCAGCCCCATGTAGAGCAGGAAGGCGCCGGCGTAGACCGCGGCGCGCGGCCCGGCCGACAGCCAGGTCAACAAAATAATGAAACTGGCGATGACCATCCACGGGGTTTGCACGAACACCATCTCGAGCCCGTCGAGCACCGCACGGATCGCGTAAGTGATGGCGTCAAAAAAGGCTTCGCCGTTGGTTACCGCGAAGCTGAAGAATGTTTCCACCCACTTGATGCTGGTGAGCCGGATGCCGTGCTCGGTCGGAAACTCGATCAGCCAGGGGTAGGCGCCGGGGAAACTGTAGTGCGTCACCGTGGCGACGACGATGATCAGCATGAAGCCAACGCTTGCCGCGATGTGTTGCAGGGTCATACCGGTGGTTATATCGGGATCCGAAAGCCATTCGGAAAAACGCTTTTCCAGTAAGGTATTTGCGATCACCGATTGCACCACCTTGAGGGCGATCAGCACGACGATGCCGAAACTTGCAATCATCATGCCGGTGCCATCCAGCTGCTCGGCTTCGAGGCGAATGCCGCCGATGGCGTCTTCCAGCGATTCCACCGTGCGCCGGTAGACATCGATCTTGTCGGTGTTGTTTTCAATCGCCGAGGCCAGTTGCTGGCGGCGCAGTTCAAGCGTGCCTTCAATCTGCGCGATGCGCTCCCAGGCCGCCGAGGACAGGTCGCCAAACAGCCCGCGCACGATCTGTACGATGGCGAAGGTTTCCAGGATCAGGAAGCTGAGTCCCCAGTTCCACACGCCGCGCGAGGCAAACCAGACGGGGCCAAACACCCCGGCCCAGAGGTTGAAGGTAAAGACAAACTTCGCTTCGCTACCGATGCGGGCAAACTGCCTGCGGTAAAACCCGGGGTTGGTTTTTACGAAGCGGTCGACCTGGCGCGCACGCTCGGCGGCGAAATCTTCGCTCTCGCGCGCATCCAGGTCGATGGCGGCAGCTTCGGCAGATTGACTCATGATGTTTCCGCTCCCTCGATAACCGTTTGCAGAATATCCGGCCGTGTAATCACGCCGACCTCGACGCCGGCATCGCACACCACGATGGGCGCATCGCTGTCGATACCGAGCTGAATCAATTCGCTCAGCGAGGCGTCTTCGTTGACCCGTGGTGCATCCGCCGGGGGCGTGCCGAAGCTCGCCTGGTACTTGTCCATGGGTTGCATCACCGCGTGCGCGCGCACGATGGTCAGGCGCGAAATACCGGCGACAAAATCAGATACGTATTCGTCCGCCGGGTGCATGACGATTTCTTCGGCGGTGCCCACCTGCACCACGCGCCCGTCGCGCATGATGGCGATGCGATCGCCGATGCGCACGGCCTCGTCGAGATCGTGGGTGATGAACATGGTGGTCTTGTTCATCACCGCCGACAGCTTGATGAATTCATCCTGAAGCTGGCGGCGGATCAGCGGATCGAGCGCGCTGAAGGGTTCATCCATCAGCAGCACTTCGGGGTCGGCGGCCAGCGCGCGCGCGAGGCCGACGCGTTGCTGCATGCCGCCGGACAGTTCGTGCGCGAACTTGTTGCCCCAGGCGTCGAGTTCGACGGTCTTCAGCATTTTGGCCGCACGGCGCATGCGTTCGTTCTTGTTGATGTTGCGGATTTCGAGCGGCATGGCGACGTTGTCGAGCACCGAGCGATGCGGCAGCAGCGCGAAGTTCTGAAACACCATGCCGATCTTGCGATTGCGAAACTCCATCAGCTCGCGCGTATCCAGCGCCATCACGTCGGTGCCGTGAATCTCGATCTTGCCGGCGGTGGGTTCGAGCAGGCGATTGAAATGCCGCACCAGCGTCGATTTGCCGCTACCCGACAGACCCATCACGCAAAAGATTTCACCCTTTTTGACGTCGAGACTGACGTCGGCCACACCCACCACGGCGTTATAGGTTTCCAGCACTTCCGCCTTACCCAGCCCTTCCTGCTGGATGGCGCGCAGCGCTTCAGCGGCCTTGTCACCAAAAATTTTCCACACGTTGGAAATGCGGATGGCGGTTTCACCAGTAGACAGATCGCTCGCGTTCGACACAGGACCTCCGGTCAGCGCTTGAAGTTAACTCGTTGGGTGCGGAGCCGGCAGGACGCCGGCTCCGCAGGTACTATCGGACCGGAGTTTACAGACCCAGCCAGGCGTCTACGCGATCGGGGTTTTTGGCAATCCACTCGCTCGCTACCTCGGAGGCCTTGCGACCCTTGCCGGAAATTTCGTAAGCAAAGTTGCTGACATCGTCTGCAGTCAGTGAGAAGCGCTCGAAAAATTCGACGATGGCCGGCGAACGCTCGCGCAGTGAATTCGACCAGGCGATCTGCACATTCTTCAGCGCATCCTTGGTGGCCACCTTGGACTCCTGGTACCAGTCGGGTGAATCGGAAGGCTGCACCATCTTGTACTTCGCCGGATCGTACTTGGGCTCGCTCAGCATGGTGACGTCAAACATGTACCAGACCGCGTGCGGCTTGTAGCAATAGAAGGCATAGCCTTCTTTCTTGGCGATCGAATCCTTGATGCGCGCAGTCTTCACGCTTTCTTCGGCGCGCACCGGCTCGATAAACGATAACAGCTGATAATCGCGAACCTTGACTTCGTTGACGTTTGCCGACGCCCAACCCGGCGCACCAATCCACATCTCGCCTTTGCCGTTGCCGTCGCTATCCATCTTCATCGCAACATCGGGACGACCGAGGTCGGCGATATCGGAGATGCTGTTTTGTTTGGCAAAATCCTGCGACACACAAAATCCCTGGTTACCTTCGTAGGGATTCTTACTGAGCGTGACGGTTTTCAATTCGTCGACATACTTCTTGGTAAAGCTCTCCTGGTTGGGTAACCAGACGTCGGGATGCACGTCGATGTCGCCCTTGCCCTGGTCCATGCCCTGGAAAATGGTGGCATTGTTACCGGGTACCAGTTCGGCCTCACCGCCGATGCGCTCGACAACAACCGCCTGTAGCAGGGCCGCGATGGCTTGCGCACCGGTCCAGGACGGCGCGCCGATTTTTACTTTTTCGGCAGCGATTGCTGACTGGCCTGCCAGGCTCACGGTCGCAGCCAGCGCCAGGCTGAGTAGGGATTTCTTCATTTGTAGCTCCTCGAGTTATAAAATTATTTGTGTGATCGTTGTATCGATCTGTGGGATTCGGAATATTCCGCCCCGGACAGACTTTTCAGCCGCACGGGATCGATATTCACTTGTGGCGAATAATATCACCGATTTCACCAGGCTTCGCCAATGCTGATTCAGACTGTTATTATTCCATTTCGGAATGACCCTGGAATACGGGGCCCCGGGTACGCAAGATCGACAAACCGGACAAGAATTCATGGGGAGACGATGGACATAAAACTGCTCGAAGACTTCGTTTGCCTGGCGGCACAGGAAAGCTTCACTGCGGCCGCGCGCGAGCGCAATGTCACGCAATCGGCATTAAGCCGGCGCATCAAGTCACTCGAGGAGTGGCTCGGCACCCAGCTGGTCAACCGCGGCAGTAACAGCTTCGCGCTGACCCCGCAGGGTCGCATCTTCGTGACCGAGGCCAAGGTGATTCTGCGTCGGCTTTACAACGCGCGCGAGGCGGCGCGCGTACTCGACACCCGGGGGGATTTCGAGATTACCGTTGCATCGCAGAACTCGATCGCGCAAACCCTGCTTCCGGACTGGGTAAAGCGCATTGAAGCCCGGCTCGATGGTGTCTACCTGCGCCTGGTCTCGGAAAAACTGAGCGAGTGTATCGACCTGCTGGTGCAGGGACGCGTCAACTACATGTTTTGCTACGCGCACGAATTGCTGACCCTGCCGATCGACGAACAACGTTTTACGCACACCACGGTCGGTAAGGACTGGTTGATCCCAGTAACCGTGCCCGATGCCAGCGGCGAGCCGCTGTTTCGCTTCCCGGGCAGCGTGGAACAGCCAGTACCGTTTGTCGCCTACGTCCACGATTCGGTATTTGGCAAGGCAGTTACCAGGGTAATCGAGGACAAAAAGCTGCGCTGTTGTCTCGCCAGGCGCTACGAAAATGCCTACTCGCACACGCTCAAATCGCTGGTGATGGAAAAACTCGGGGCGGCGTGGCTGCCGCAGTCGTCGATTACCGCAGACCTCGCGAGCGGCCGCCTGTGCCGCGCAGGCGATGAACGCTGGGACATCGAGTTCGATATCCGCCTGTATTACCATCACGCCGCGGTTACCAGTCGCGAACAGGCCATCCTCGATATCTCACAGGAGATGGCACGCGGCCTGGCAGACTGATATGTGACGCCGAATAACCCTGCAGGCAATCAGTTGTAAAATGCGCGCAAGCCACTAGACTGGTTACCCTAGTGTTACCGAGGCCAGGCCCATGCCCGAAAGCTACCAGCTCATCGAAACCCAATTGCAACAGCCGCTAGCCAACGGCGACGTGGTCTGCAACCTGTGCCTGTGGCGCTGCCGCCTGCGGCACGGTCAGCGCGGCTTTTGCCAGGCGCACGTGAATCGCAACGGCACGCTCTACAACCTGTCTTACGGCATCGTCTCGGCGATCGAGGTCGAATCGATTCGCAACAAGCCGGTGTACCACTACCGCCCCGACAGCACGGTCATGTCGATCGGCAGCTACGGCTGCAACTTCCGTTGCAAGGGCTGTCACAACCTGGAAATTTCCTGGGGCGTTGAAGCGCTGGACAAGCTGGCGCGTGGGCAATCGACCGAGGCCTTCATTACCCCGGCGCAAATGGTCGAAACCGCGCAGAAGCACGGCGTCGACGGCATCGCCTTTACCTATTCCGAACCCGCCGTCTGGCTCGAGTACGTGCTCGACGTGTCGAAGCTCGCGCACGAGGCCGGACTGTTTACGGTTTACGTGTCCAACAGCTTCGTCACCGACGAAGCGCTGGAGTTGATGGCGCCGCACATCGATGTGCTGTGCTCCGACATCAAGAGCCTGTCGGCGGAGTTTTACAAGGACATCTGCCCGGTCAGCACCATCGACCAGGTGCTGGGTTCGATCAAGCGTGCGGCCGAGCTCGGCATTCACGTGGAGACGCGCACCAATGTCATCCCGACCAAGAACGACAACCTGGAAGAGCTGGCGGGTATCGCTACCTGGATTCGCGACAACCTCGGCGCCGACAGCCCGTGGCACGTCACCAAGTTTTTCCCGGCTTACCAGCTGTCGCACCTGCCGGCCACCGACAATGCCATCATCGATCAGGCCGCGGCGGCTGGACGCGAGCTGGGCCTGCAAAATGTGTACGGGCACACCGATATTTCCTGCGATTGCGCGACCGAGAACGCACCCGTGTCGGCGTGGTTCGAACTCGATGCGGATGCGCTCAATGCGGTCAAGGCCTGCGCCGCGCCCTGCTGCGGCGACGAAGGCATCCTGGTCAAAAAATTCGAACGCGAAGCCGGCATCATCCCCGCCACCAAATCCGTCGCTCCCTAGACTTAATACCGGTCATTCCTGCCACAAATTTTTGTCACTCAGGCCCCTAGTGCATCGCCCCTATTTTTTGTCATCCCCGCCCCTATTTTTTGTCATCCCCGCGAAAGCGGGGATCTCGTAACGCCGCCACTCTCACAAGATTCCCGCGTGCGCGGGAATGACGAACGATACCAGGGGCTACTCCTGCAGCAGGGAGAGAATCTTGCGCACGGGGGTGGGCAAGCCGTGGCTGCCCAGGTCATTGATCTCGACCCAACGGTAATTATCCGCATCGGAAATGCTGCCCGGTAACGCGTCCAGCTCGATGATGGCGAGCGAAATGTCGAGGCTGTAGTGTGAAAACTGGTGCCGAATCACGTCCTGCTGCAAGCTTGCAGGCGCTCGCGTCATCGACAGGAAACTCTGCTGCCACAATTCGACCGCGCCAACCGCGTCGACCTCGGGCAACGACCACAAGCCGCCCCAGATTCCACTCGGTGGTCGCCGCCACAACAGAATCTGCGCGTCACACCGATGCAACAACATCAAGGTCTGCTTGTGCGGTTTGCTGCGTTTCGGCTTCTTTTGCGGGTAATCGGCCTGGCTGTGGTGGAGATAGCTCGCACACATGGGTTTCAGCGGGCAAACTTCGCATTTCGGCTTCGACTTGACGCACAACATCGCGCCGATATCCATCATCGCCTGGTTGAACTCGGCAGTGTCCTGTGCGGGTGTTACCGACTCCGCCAGGTACCACAGCTGCTTCATCGTCGCGCTCTGCCCATACCAGCCCGGCACCCGGAAACAGCGCGCCAGCACGCGCTTGACGTTGCCATCGAGGATCGGCCAGTGCTGCCCGAAGGCGAAACTGAGGATGGCGCCCGCGGTCGAACGACCGATGCCGGGCAAAGCTTCGAGCGTGGCGAATTCATCGGGGAAGCGTCCACCGTGTTCATCGCGAATCGCAATCGCCGCGCGGTGCAGGTTGCGCGCCCGCGCGTAGTAGCCTAATCCCTGCCAGTGTTGCAACACCTCGTCGATGCTCGCATCGGCGAGTACGGACAGATTGGGAAACTGCTGCAGAAAGTTTTGATAATAGGGGATTACGGTGCTGACCTGGGTTTGCTGCAGCATGATTTCCGCCAGCCACACGCGGTAAGCATCCTGCTGTTGCCAGGGCAGATCGTGGCGGCCGTAGCGCCGGTACCAGGCGATTACCGCCTGCGCAAAGCTCGCCGCGTCGGCGTCCATTTACTCGAGTAGTTTTTTCAGCTTGTCCTCAGCCTTTTGTTCAGCCTTGGCCTTTTCCACTTCGAGTTGTTTCTCGAGCTCGCGTTTCTTGGATTTTTCCAGCGCCCTTTGCTCTTTTTTGATCATCTTTTCGAGCCCTTTCTTTTGCGCTTCGATTTCAGACTTGAGGTCTTCAGTATCAAGGTCGAAATTGGACTTCAGCAAATCGGAGGGATCCACCTCGATACTCGGCTCGGTAAACGGACCCTTGATGCGCACCGGAATGTTGAGGCCTGCGAGCTTATCCGCACCCTCCCCTTTCTGTCCTTCGACGCTACCGACCAACTTGGCATTGACCTTGTAGTCGACCTCTTCAGTGTTCATGTCAGCGCTGCCCTTGCCGCCCACCCGCAACAGCGGTGCCTGAATATCGAGATCATCGCTTGAGAACACACCATTAGTGATCACGCCACTGATGGTCAACGCGGAGAAGTCAGTTTTCAGCACCTCGTCGGAAGGCGGATCGCCACCCGTCACCTTGGCCTTGGCCGCTTCGATCGACTGGCGAATGTTGAAACCATTCAGCGCGCCATTGAGAAATGCCAGGCTCATGGTGCCGTTGCTGTTCTTTTTAAGCTTGCTCAACCATTCGCCGCGAGTCGTCAGGTTTACCTCACCGTTGAGCTTGCCGCTGATCGGTGATTCACCCATGTAATCGTTCAGCAATTCGCCCATCAGCACGCCCTTGAAGGTTTTATCGACAGCATACTTCGGCACCTTGCCGTTGACGTCGACGACTACGTTGGCCAAGACCTGGCCCTCGTAGGCCTTGACGCGCACTGGCTTCAGCCCGACCAGCCCGTTCAACGCGGTCAGGCGCATCTCGAAATCCTGCAGTTTCAGGTTTTGCATTTTCAGCTTGGTGATGCGCAGCTCACCATCGATATCGAGATCACGCAGGGTTTGCATCGGCAGCTTGATCTCGACGTCCTCTGCCGGCTCATCCGCTACCTTTTTAGCCTTGTCATCGCCCGCCTTTTTCTTTTTGCCCGACTTCTTTTTCGCCGGTGGCGTACCGAGCAGCGCGTCGACATCGAGCAGCTTCGATTGCAGGTTGAAGCGCAGCGCCGGCTTGGCGAAGTTACTCACCTGCAAATCACCGCCGATCTTGAACTCGTTGAACGCCAGCGTCATCCGCTGCAAACTCAGGCGTTGCTGTTCGATCAGGTATTCGACATCGGTCTGCAACTCGATGGCCACCTTGACACCACCACTGCCGCTGGCATCGAGATGCAAGGTCATCGGAAAACTCTCATTTGGCGCGATGCGCCCGGTACTGATATCGAGATCCTTGACCTCGTAGCGGTCACCGGATTGTTCGTCCTGCCACAGCAGCTTCATGTTTTCAATTTCGAGTCCGGCAAAGGCCCCTTTCAACTCAAAACTGCTGTCCGCGGCAGGCTTGTCTGCGGATTTATTGCTGGCCTTGGCTTTCGAACCGTCGCCAGCGCCCCCGTCTGTTGACACCTCAGCCGGTTTGCCCACCAGGTCGTCCCAGTTATTCACACCCAGCTCGTTGCGCATCAGGTTGATTTCCAGATCGCGCAGAATGAGCTTGTCGATTTCGGGCGCGAAGCTTATCAATGACATCACATCGACGCTGACGCTGGCCTCGCCAATGCGCACCATCGGTAATTCACCGAAGCCCGCGGCATTGGCAAAGCGCATGGCGCCCAGTTTCATGCCGAGCGCCGGGTAAAAGGTCAGGCTGACATCACCCTGGAACTGCAGCTCACGCCCGGTCTCTTCCAGCACCAGATCGGACATATCCTGTTTGTAGGCATTGGCGTCGAATACCGCGATAAAAATTCCCACGGCAACGATGGGCACAATAATAATGACGCCAATGGCGAGCAAAACGTAACGAATTAGTTTGGACATAGTAACGGAGTCGCTTTATACCTGGGGAGGGTTCTGAAATAATGCGCCAATGTGGCACGAAACGGAAATTGATACAAGATAATGGCAAACAAACTGAGTGGCTGGACAAATCGCGGTAAACGTATCGCGTCTGGGAAATCCTCGGGTGACGGTATTTTTACGCTGGTGATGGTTCCCATCGTGGTCCTCGTGATCCTGCTGGTGCTGCTGGGCATGTACTGGAGTTCCGAACCCGATGCCTTCGACGTCGAAGCGGCGGCGGTAGACCGGGCGATTGAAACCGAGGCTAAACTGACCACCGGCAGCTACACTACCAGCACCGTGATCGCGGCGATGGAGACCTTGCTCAACAAGCGTGGCGGCTACCTCAGCAACGACATCATGCCGCCCTCCATCTGGCTCGACAACATCCCCAACTGGGAGTTCGGCGTGCTGGTCCAGGTACGCGATCTGACTCGTTCGCTGCGCAACGATTTCAGCCGCTCGCAATCGCAGTCCTCCGAAGATACGGATCTGATCATCGCCGAGCCCAAGTTCAACTTCGACAACCAGTCGTGGTTTCTGCCGGCCAGCGAAAACGTTTACGGCGAGGCGGTTACCGCGCTTTACGGCTACCTCGCGCGCCTGCAGGATCCAAATAGCCCGGATGCACAATTCTATTCGCGCGCAGACAACCTGCAGGAGTGGTTAGGCCAGGTGGAGAAACGCCTCGGCAGCCTGTCACAGCGCTTGAGCGCAAGTGTCGGCCAGGTGCGCCTGAATACCGATCTCGCCGGGGATGCCGAAGCGGTGCAATCGACGTCCACCAGTTCGCAGGTGAAAGTACAGACGCCCTGGACCGAGATCGACGACGTGTTCTACGAAGCGCGTGGCGCGGCCTGGGCGCTGGCACACTTTCTGAAAGCGGTGGAGCGTGATTTCCAGCCGGTGCTGCAAAAGAAAAATGCGCTGATCAGCCTGCGCCAGATCGTGCGCGAACTGGAAGCGGCCCAGGAACCCGTGTGGAGTCCGATTATTCTGAACGGCAGCGGGTTCGGGCTGTTCGCCAATCACTCGCTGGTCATGGCGTCCTACATCTCGCGCGCCAACGCGGCCGTCATCGACCTGCGCGACCTCCTCCAGCAGGGCTAAATCCCGTCGTCGCGGCCAGGTTCCCCGCCCCGTGACTCGTCATCCCCGCCTCTCTTATTAGTCATTCCCGCGCAAGCGGGAATCTTACCGGCCTGCCACCATCACGAGATCCCCGCTTTCGCGGGGATGACGAGTAGGGGGTGGGGATGACGAGCCAGGAATGACGGTGTAAAGTCGTCGCTTCTCTCACTTCAAGGATGAAGTCATGGAACACCGCCCCACCGTATACATTCTCGCCAATAAACCCTACGGTGTCCTTTACATTGGTGTGACGTCTAATTTGCCAGGCCGCGTTTGCCAGCATCGGCAAAAACTGATCAATGGGTTTTGCAAACAGTACAACGTCGATCGGCTGGTCTGGTTCGAACAACACGAGCACATGTACGGCGCTATCACCCGCGAAAAACAGCTCAAGAAGTGGAACCGCGACTGGAAAATCGAACTGATCGAGACGATCAATCCCGCCTGGATTGACTTGTACGACGATATTCTGGGCTAGCGCTACCGCGATAGCAGGAATTCTCGCCCTCATTTCCGCTCCATAACTAGTCATTCCCGCCCCCTACTCGTCATCCCCGCGCAAGCGGGAATCTTGCCGGTCAGCCAACATCACGAGATCCCCGCTTGCGCGGGGATGACGAGTAGGGGGCGGGATGCCGTTTGGGGGTGGGCGGCTAGCGGGGCACGCCGAGGGAAATTCAGGGGCGTTGCCAGTGGCCGGATTTGCCGCCGGATTTTTCCAGCAGGCGTACATCGCTGATGACCATGCCGCGGTCGACCGCCTTGCACATGTCGTAAATGGTCAACAAGCTGATCTGCACCCCGGTCAGCGCTTCCATCTCAACGCCGGTCTGGCCGGTAGTTTCCGCGGTCACCGTGCAGTCGATGGCGCAACCTTCCACATCGATTACAAACTCGACGGCCACGTGCGTCAGCGCCAGTGGATGACACATGGGTACCAGGTCCGCAGTACGCTTGGTGGCCATGATGCCGGCGATGCGCGCGACACCCAACACGTCACCCTTCTTGTGCTTGCCCTGCTGAATCAGCTCCAGGGTTTGCGCCTGCATGACGATACGCCCGGCGGCAACTGCGCGCCGCTTCGTTGCTGCCTTGTCGGCGATATCGACCATGTGTGCTTCGCCGGCCTGGTTGAAATGGGTGAGCTTGCTCATGCGCGCGATTCTATCACTTTAGCAGGATATATAGTTCGCGATTGCCGCGCTGGATATTCATGATCATGCCTTTTTCGTTGGCTTCGACCAGCGCGAGCATTTCATCGAAACTGCGCGTCAGCTGCTTGTTGATCGAGAAAATGATATCCCCGGCCAGAAATCCGGCCGCCTCGGCGTTCGAACCCCTGGCGACCGACATGACCTCGAGGTAATCGATACGCCCACGTTGCAGATGCTGTTCGCGCATCTCGCCGATGACCGCGCCGGCCAGTTTGGAATGCACCCGTTCACCACTAATCTTGTTGATTTCGATCGGCTGGATGATCACCGCCAGTGAAATCTCGTCGCCATCGCGAAACAAATCCAGTTCGACGCTCTGCCCGAGACGCTGCAAACCCACCAGGTTGTGCATGTCGGACGCCGAGGTAATCGGCTTGCCGTTCGCGGCGACGATGACATCGCCAACGCGAATGCCAGCCTTGTCGGCGGGCGATCCACTTTCGATCTGGGTGACGATGAAACCGCTGCCGCGCTCAATACCGAAGGCCTGCGCGAGCTGTGCGGTCATGTCCTGCCCCTGTGCGCCGAGCCGGCCACGCTGCACTTCGCCATGTTCGAGCAACTGCAGCATGACATCCCTGGCGAGGTTGACCGGGATGGCAAAACCAATGCCGATATTGCCCTGGTTGCCGGCGCCGTAAATGGCCGTGTTGATACCCACCAGTTCGCCGCGCAGGTTAACCAGCGCACCCCCCGAATTGCCGATATTGATCGACGCATCGGTCTGGATGAAGTCTTCGATGGACTCGATGCCGAGCCCGGACCGACCGAGCGCGGAGACGATGCCCGAGGTGACCGTTTGCCCGAGGCCAAAGGGGTTACCGACGGCGACGACGAAGTCGCCCACGCGCAGCGCGGTGGAATCCGCCATCGGCACCTGGGTCAGGTTTTCGGCGCTAACCTGGATCAGCGCCACGTCGGTATCGCTGTCGCGACCGATGATTTCGGCACTCAACTCGCGCCCGTCTTTCAGCGTGACATTGATCTGGTAGGCATCCTTGATGACGTGGTCATTGGTCAGGATCAAGCCTTTCTCGGCATCGACGATCACGCCCGAACCCAGGCTTGCCGTCTCCTGGATGCGCTCGACGCTGGGCAGGTCGAAAAATCGCTGGAAGAAGGGGTCGGCCGGGAGCGGAAACTCAACGCGCCGGCGCGATTTGCCGCGAGTTGCGATGTTGACCACCGCGGGGGTGATGCGCTCGAGCATCGGCGCCAGGCTGGGTAAGGGTTCACCTTCGACGGCCACCGGTAACGCCGCCTGCAAGGGTGCGGCGAGCAGGCAGAGCATTAAGCCGGTAACCAGTGGCTTCATGCCCGACCCTTTAAAACGTGCGCGGATTAAACGCAAACCGAGACTGCATGTCCTCGTAGAACTGCTTGTCTGCGGCGCTGTCGGCGGACGGCGTATGAATCAGGATTTCAACGATCTGATCACCCGGCGGCGAACCACCCATGCCCTTGCCCTTGAGCCGCATCTTTTGCCCCGACTGCATGCCGGGCTTGATCTTGAGCTCAACCGAACCGGCCAGCGTCGGCACCTTGAGGGTACTGCCGAGCGCCGCTTCCCAGGGCGTTACCGGCAAGCGCAGCATCACATCCCGATCGTCGAGCTTGAACAGGCGATGCGGCAGGATATTCATTTCCAGCAACAAGTCACCGGCCTCGCCACCCGCAGGCGCGGCCTGACCCTGTCCGGCAAGGCGAATTTTTTGCCCGCTCCTGACGTTTCTGGGGATATTGATCTTGAGCTTTTTCATATCGGTGGAGCTGGTCGATTTGGCGAACTGGATCGTCTTGGCGCCACCGTTATAGGCTTCTTCGAGGGTGATATCGAGCTTCAATTGCAGATCCGCACCGCGCTGCGGGCGCGGACGATAATTTTGGCCGAACGGCGAGCCGCCACCCGGGTGATGGCCGCCGCCAAACAGCGATTCAAAGAAATCGCTGAAGTCGCCCTCACCGGAGTAGGCGCCACGGCCAAAGCCACCCGCACCTGCACCCGCGCCCGCGGATTCGAACTGCTGGCCGTGTTTCCAGTCGGCACCGAAACGATCGTAGGCCTGGCGCTTATCCGCGTCTTTCAACACTTCGTAGGCCTCGTTCACCTGCTTGAACTTTTCCTCGCTACCGGCATCCTTATTCATATCCGGGTGATACTTGCGCGCGAGCTTACGGTAAGCCTTTTTAATCTCACTTTCATCGACGTCACGGGTGACGCCCAAAATTTGATAGTAATCCTGGTATTTCACAATAAACCTGGTTGAATTCGGTCCCTAATAAGTAGGCATTTCGTGGGGTTTTTCAAGGCCCGGAGGCGGTTTCGCGGGCTTTAGTTGTTGCGTCCTCGCGGTCGTCGGCGCCGATATCTTCGTCGTCGGCTGACGCGATATCCCGTGGCGCTTCCGGCAGGGCGCCCACATCAACTTCTTCTCCTTCTTCGTCCGCCACTTCGACGGCTAGCAGTGGTTCAGCCAGCAACTGCAGATTTTCAGTTTGCAGGTCGCTGTGTTGTGGTTCGATTTCCGGTATCGTCTTGGTCACCTTGCTCGACATTTCGGCGAAACGCTCGACCTTGCCGTGCAGTCCCTGGTGGCCGGTCAGCGCGGTAGCGGTCAGATTGAAGTGGTTGTTGGCCGCCTGCAGGCTCTTACCGAGCCGCAACAAACGTTCGGCGACCAGACGCACCTGGTTATAGATATCGCCCGCCTTGTCACCCAGTTCGCGCGCCTCGCGGGTACTGCGCTCCATCGCCCACAGGTTACTGACGGTGCGCAGAATCGGGATCAGCGTAGTGTGCGACACCATCACGATGCTGCGCTCATAGCCGTAGGAGAACAAATCTTTCTCGTATTTCAGCGCTTCGATGTAGGCCGGTTCGATGGGCATGAACATCAACACGAAACTGGGGCTGCGCAGACCCGCCAGGTTACTGTAGTCCTTACCTTTCAAATCGTCGATGTGGCGTTTCACCGCCTTGATGTGATCCTTCAGCGCGGCTTCGGCCTGATCGTCATTTTCGGCCGACACCAGCCGATCGTAGGCGGCCAGCGAAACCTTGCTGTCGATAATAATATGCTTGTCGTCGGGTAACTTGATGACAAAATCGGTTTGCTTGCGATGGCCGTCCGCATCTACCAACGAAGTCTGCTTTTCGTAGTGGTGATCTTCCAGCAGACCGCTCATCTGCAGCGTCTTTTCGAGCTGGGTTTCGCCCCAGCTACCGCGTTTTTGCGAATCGCCCTTGAGCGCACTGGTCAGATTTTTCGCGTCGCTACCCATCTTCAGGCCAACTTCGAGTACCTTCTTGATTTCACCTTCGAGCAGGGCGTTACCTTTCACCGATTCGCTGTGCACGTCGTTGATGCGTTTCTGGAAACCCTCGACCTGCTCGCGAAAAGGCTTGAGCATGGATTCCAGCGAGGTCTTGTTGGTCTTGTCAAAAGCGCGCGCCTTGTCTTCGAGAATGCGATTGGCGAGGTTTTCGAATTCGATGGTCAGCCGCTTGCGATTCTCTTCGAGCTGCTCGAGTTTTTGCGCGGAAAGCTCGCGTTCCTTTTCCAGTTCCAGTTGCTTTTGCTGGATACTCTTTTCAGCCTGGTGCAGGTTCTCACGATAGTTGTACTCGTTCTGCAACGCCACTTCGAGACGGCTTTTCAATTCGAGACCCGTGCGGTGATACTGGCGCAGGCCATACAGCAGGCCCGCGAGCACCAGGCTGGCAAGGCCGACGATGACCCAGATTAATTCGATATTGGTGATCGCTTCCATGGTGGGTATGTGGGCTATTAAACGGGCGAATGTAGTGCTGCAGTCTAACCGAGATGCGTGCGCCTCGCGAGAGCTTTGCATTTCCTTTTCTTGTCATCCCTGCTCCCTTTACCGTCATTCCCGCTCCCTGCTACCAGTCATTCCCGCTCCCTACCCCCAGTCATTCCCGCGTAGGCGGGAATCTTGTAACAACGCCGCCATATAAAGATTCCCGCCTACGCGGGAATGACGGAATTGGGGTGCGGGAATGACGGAATTGGGGGGCGGGAATGACGAAATTGGGGGCACGGGTATGAGGAAAATGGGGAGCGGGAATGACTGGAATTGGGGACGGGAATGACGACAGGAGTACGACGTTGACCGCAGGCGGGGCGGGGATGGCGGGTGGAGGGGCGGGGGGAAACGCTCAGGGATTAAGCGGCTCCAAGCCCTCGCTGGTATTTGCCGGGGGCCGTGATTTGAGTTGCTGCAGCTGTTGGCACAGCGTCCACAGCGACTGGCCTTGCCAGCTTTTCACCACCGGGCGCGTACAGGCTCTGATTCAGCGCTTCGACTTCCTGCGCGAATTCATTGCCCAGGCGATGCGCGAGCTCGGCCAGATTGGCAACCCGTTGCGGCGCGAGCAGCGCCTGCCCCCAGGGCAATAACGCCGCACGTGTCGCCGTCGCGTCGTTGCCGGCGCAGGCTCGCTGTAGCGCAGTTGCGGCCGAGCGCAGCCGCGGGGGCTCGGTGTGCACGTGATCGGTACCTCTGAAGCGGTGTGACCTGAACCACCAGTAGGCGCCACTGCCGACCCAGCCAGCGGCGAGAAACAGGCTCAACCACACCCAGAAACGGTTGCCAGGCGCCGAATTCCCCGCCCCGCCTGCGGCTGCCGCCACGACCGGCGCCGCCGCTATTGCGGATTCAACAACCGCCTCCGCAAGGGCGGCAGACACGCGCAGTTCGCGCGCGGGCAGGGTCGCAGTTTCCAGCGTTGCGGTAGCCCGATTCCACCACTTGACACTGATCGCGGGCACCCGGTAAACCCCGGCGGAGCCCGGGATCAGCGCAATTTTCTGCCCGCGTTGCGCGCTGATACCTTTCTGACTGCGATCATTGCGCAACACCGCCTGATCCGGATACTGCTTGATACCATCGATGGGTGGCAGTTCCATTTCGGGCAGTTGCGCCGCGGTCACGCCCTCGGCAAGCATCACGATACTGCGGGTAATCGGTTCGCCGGCGATCAGCCCGCTGAGATCTTCCGGCCATTGCTCACGCAACTCGACCCGATCCGCCGGCAGCCAGTAATCACCCCCGAGCCCGGCCGGTATCGGCTTCACGTCGATCACCACCGGCTGCGACTGGATACGGCGGATTTTGCCACCGGTATTGAATGGATCGAAACTCGAGCGCGACGGCAGGCGCACCTCACCGTGCACGGCGGGAATTTCGAGCTGGCCGCTGCGTTGCGGAAACATCGCGTACTGTTGTTCCAGCACCAGGTAGGAGCGATCGGCAATGCGCGTCTGGTACTGTCGCGGATCACCCAGCGGTTCGATCACCAGGTCCAGTTCAGTTGCCGGAATCTTGCCGAATTCGTAGGCGGAAATGTCGTTCGCGCTCAACAGGCGCATGGTCAGGATAACCTGGCCCTGCACGTAGACCTCGGAACGATCGACCGTCAATTCCAGCACCTGCTGATCATGGGGCACCGAGGCGAGCGCCGACGGAATTACGGTAACCTCGAAGGGTTCACTTTGTTCATCGCCAAAGCGTATCGCCGGGATGCGGTATTCGCCGATCTGCTTGGCCATCAACTGCAGGGTCCACTTGACGCTGCGCTGATACTCGCCGTTGATGATGCTGATGCTGTTGCTGCGGTTATTGCCAAGTACCAGAAAATGCTGCTGCAGCACCGAAAAATCCGGATCGCGCCTGGGGCTGTGATCAAGCGTAAACACCAGTTGAAAGGATTCGTTGACCTGCACCGGGTTGCGATCGATAACGACGTCGACATCGGCGACCGCGCCCGGGACGAACCCAGCCAGCACAACAACAGGACTCGCGACGATCTGCCCCACCCTCACCATGGCTGCACCTCCGCATCGGCAGCCACCGCGACGGCGGTACTGGTATAAAAACTTGCGCCGCAACAGTCCACCCGGATCATCGGGAATCTGGCGTAACCACTGTTGCGCGGCCTGCTCCGACATCTGCTGGTCGAGATTGGCAAAGTCTTCAGCATTGCCTTCGTCTTTCCGGGTTTCCGCCGGCGCGGGTTGATCTTCGCTTTGCGCCTGCGTCGTGTCTGCTTCGGGCTGTTGCGCTTCACTCTCCTCGGACTGATCGTTGGAACGCCCACCCTGGCGGCTCTGCTCCCAGTCCTGTTGATCGGCACCAGCCGAACCTTCCTGCGACTCGTTTTCAGCCTGGTCCCTGGCGCCATCCTGCGGTGGAGACGGCTCGGATTGTTGCTGGCCATCCTCCTCGTCATCCCCCTTTTCGCCGCCTTGCTGATCCTGTGACTGCGGTTGTTGGGGTTGTTGCTTGAGCCAATCCTCGATGGCCTGGCGATTGAAACTGGCGTCCTGGTGCTGCGGATACTGTTCGAGCAATCGATCATAGGCCTCGAGCGCCTCGTCGTAGCGACCCTGCTGTGCCAGTGCGGTAGCACGGTTGTAACCGGCCTGCGCTGCGTCGGTTCGCTGCCAACCCTCTGCAGCCGCCGCAAAGTCGCCAGCGCGGTACCTGGCCGTAGCCTGCCAGTCCGCGTCGCTGAACAATTTCGCTGCCGGTTCAAACTCGCCTTGCTGATAGAGCTCTAATGCACGCTGATTGTCGTTGCTCCACAACGCCTGCCAGTCGAAGGCATCGGCATCGGGCGGTAGCATCAGCAGGCAAACTGGCGCGAGCACCAGTATGCCGCGTCGAAACGCCAGCGCCGCCAGGGGGAGCGCCAGCAGCAGCAACCATGGCCCCAGTTCGCGCCACAGATCGGCCGAACGGTCGCTGAGTTGCGACTGGCCGGAATCGAGACGGGATTCCATCACGTAATTCAGGGTATTGATGTCGGCATCGTCGGCGCTGATGGTCGTGAAAGCACCGCCGCCGCGCTCGGCGATGCGCTGCAACCCATCGACATTCATCTTTACGATGACGATATCGCCGGAGCTGTTTTTCAGGAAGTTGCCGTTTTTGAGCGGCACCGGGCCGCCTTCAGCGGTACCGATGGCCAGCACCGAGAGCCGCAGATTACTGTGGCGATCGAGCAAGACCTCGAGACGTTCGACTTCCAGGTCGCTAAGACCATCCGTCACCAGTAACAGGTCGCCGCGCGTGATCCCGCTATTGGCGAACAATTCCGCAGCTTGCTCCAGCGCACGATCGGCGCGGCTTCCCTGCGCCGGCATCAAGCCGGTTTCGAGATCCGCTAACAGCGCCAGGATGGTGTCCACATCGCTGGTCAGCGGAATCACCGTAAATGCATCGGCAGCATAAACCAGCAAGGCGCTTTGGCCCTCGGTTTGCAACTTGAGAATATCGGCAATCTTGTGGCGTGCGCGGGCCAGGCGACTGGGCCGAATATCGGCTGCATCCATCGATCGCGACAGATCAAGCGCGATCACCAGCGCCGCCTGTTGCCGGTAAACCGATTGTTGGCGCTTTTCCCAGGTCGGCCCGGCAAGCGCAACGATTGCGAGCGCCACCACCAGGGTGAAAACCCAAGGCATGCGATTCGCGCGGCCACCGGCGTCGCCTCTCAATACGTGGGGCAACAGGCGCGGATCGATAACCGCGCGCCAGTTGCCGCTGTCATACCCGCGGCGGCGCAGGAGCCACAGCACCAGCGCCAGCAGCAACAGCAGCAGCAGCCACGCAGGGCGCAGGAAATGGAATTGCTCGATCATGCGTGGCTCCAGGCGCCCTGCCACAGGCGTGGCCCCACCAACAGGGCGACCAGCAGCAAGGCAAGGCCGAGCGGCCACATGAATAACGGGCGCACCGGGCGCAGGTGATCGGCATCCAGCGGCAGCGGTTCGAGTTCGTCGAGAAGCCGGTATATGTTGGCTAACTCTTCGCTGTCGCGGGCGCGAAAGTAGCGCCCACCGCTCAGGCTGGCAATTTCACGCAAGGTCTTTTCGTCGAGTTGCGCCGTCGGGTTGACGCGTCGTAATCCGAACCAGGTACTTTCGATCTCCGGGTCGGCGCCGATGCCGATGGTATAGATGCGCAAGCCCCGCTCGGCGGCTATCTGCGCGGCTTTCAAAGGTGTTACCTCGCCGGCGGTATTGGCGCCATCGGTCATCAACACCAGTACGCGCGAGTTATCTACCTCGAGGTCGAGGCGCTTGATCGCAAGGCCAATGGCGTCACCGATCGCGGTGCGCTCACCGGCCAGACCAATAGCCGCTTCCTGCAACAGGCGGTTTACCGTCTTGCTGTCAAAGGTGAGCGGCGACTGCAGGTAGGCACGGGTGCCGAACAGGATCAGGCCAAGCCGATCACCCCGGCGCCGCTCGATAAAATCACTGGCGACTACCTTGGTGGCCTGCAGGCGGTTCACCTGTTTTCCCTCGATTTTAAAATCCGCCGTGCGCATGCTGTCCGACAGGTCGACCGCCAACATCAGGTCACGGCCGCTGATCGGAATCGCAATCGCGTCGCCCAGCCACTGCGGGCGACTGGCTGCGAGTACCAGCAATAGCCAGGCCAGCAGGCCCAACCATTGCCGCCAACGCCGCGGTGTAACCGCATCGGTCATTTCAACGCCGAGGCGAAAGTCCTCGATCAGTGGCACGCGCAGCGCAGCCTGCTGACGGTTGCCACTGGCCGGAAGCAGCCAGTACACCAGCAACGGCAGCGGCAACATCACCAGCACCACAGGCCACTCAAGCTGAAACATGGTCTGTGCTCCGCGGCAAGGCTCGCAACCAGCGCTCACAGGCCTGCGCCAGGGCTTCGATGTCGGCGACCGCGTCGGCGCGATAGCGGGTGCTGGTCAACAGTTCGAGCTGTTCGGCGCTGAAGCCCGCATGCGGCGCAAGCCGTTGCAATTGCGCCTGCCACTCGGCGCCCGTGGTGCCGGCCTCGCTACTGCGTCCAAAATAACTGATAGTGATACGGCGCAATAGCACAGCGATCGCGTTTAATGCCGCCTTGTCACTCTGCCCCTTTTTATAACCCAGGCGAATGCGCTCAAGTTCCTGCAGGGCTGTGCGTTTGGGGGGTTGGTAACGCCACCAGCGCCTTAAGCGCGGTAGTAACAAAACCAGCGCCAGGATCAACAGCGCGACTATCCACCAGCCCGGCGCAGGCGGCCACCACAGGCTGGTGTCGGGCAGGTGAATGTCGCGTAGCTCGGGTTTATTCATCGCTATTGCAACCCCAGGCCCGCCTTGAGCTCCAGCAGCATGTCGTCGTCGGTGGCAATATCGATCTGGTGTAGTCCGAGCTCCCGGCAAAGCCGAGTCAGGGCCGCATGCTGCGCATCGTAGCGTTGCCGGTATTGTGCCCGTAGCGCGGGCCTGGAACTGTCGAGGTCGACACTGTTGTCGCCATCGGTAACGCGGTAATACCCGGGTGGTGGCAAGGCTTTCTCGAGCGGATCGTAGCAGTGAATCATGACCACATCGTTGTGGCGCGCCAATTCCACCAACTGCCCGCGGCAATCGTCGTCGAGAAAGCGAAAATCGCTGAGCAGCACCACCAGGCTGCCGGGTCGAGTCACCTGGCGCAGGCGCCGCAGCGCTTTCAATCCGCTCTGCGGCTCATCCATTGCGTCCGTATTCCTGTCCCAGGCCTGGTGTGTCGCCAGTTGCTGGATAAAACGCAATGCCGCGGGCTTGCCGCGCCTGGGGCGGAACTCGCTGTGCTGGCTTTCGCAAAACACCAGGTAGCCGAGCCGATCACCGTGTTGCACGCTGCTCCAGGCGAGCAGCGCCGCGAGCTTGGCGGCGAGCACCGATTTGAAACACACCTGGGTGCCGAAAAACATCGAGCGCGACAGGTCCAGCCACAGCAATACCGGGCGTTCGCGTTCTTCACGATACACCTTGGTGTGGGTCTGCCCACTGCGCGCGGTCACCCGCCAGTCGATGCTGCGGATGTCATCGCCGGGCTGGTAGGGGCGCGATTCGTGATATTCCATGCCACGACCACGGAAGGCCGACATGTGGCCGCCCGCCAGCTGCGCCTTCACCGAGTTGGAAATCAGCGGCAAACTGGCGGCGTCGCGATTCAGTCCAATCAACGTGGACAACTTGACTCGAATGACGTCATCGCCGGTTTGCATAGTTTCAACCTAGGGTACGGCGACCCGCGAAAGCAGCGTATCGATACAACTGTCGGCGGTCTTGCCATCGGCCTCGGCGGCGAAGCTGAGAATGATGCGGTGACGTAGCACGTCGGGCGCGAGCAGCTGGATATCTTCCGGCACCACGTAGTCGCGATTGTTGAGCCAGGCGTAGGCACGCGCGCAACGATCCAGCGCCATGGTGGCGCGCGGGCTGGCACCGTGCTGAATCCAGCCGGCGAGTTCTTCGCCATAACGCTCGGCACTGCGCGTGGCCAGGATAATTTCAACGATGTAATCCTCGAGACTTTCATCGAGATGGATATCGAGCACCGCATCGCGGGCGTCGAGCAGCCCTTGCTGGCTGATGACCGCTTCGGCAGGCGCCGAATGCCGCGCCTGCGAACGCGCCTCGTCTCGGGTCAGCGCGAGAATCGTCTTTTCTTCGGCGGCGTTCGGGTAACCGACGCGCACGTGCATCAGGAAACGGTCGAGCTGCGCCTCGGGCAGGGGGTAGGTGCCTTCCTGTTCCAGCGGATTCTGCGTCGCCATCACCAGGAAGATCTCCGGCAAAAAGTAAGTTTCGCTGCCCACCGTAATCTGCCGCTCGGCCATGGCTTCGAGCAGTGCCGACTGCACCTTGGCCGGGGCGCGGTTGATTTCGTCGGCGAGAATCAGGTTGTGGAACAGCGGACCGTGCTGGAACTTGAAGCTGCCGTCCTGCGGCCGATAAATCTCGGTGCCGGTCAGGTCAGCCGGCAGCAGATCCGGGGTAAACTGGACGCGATGAAAACTGCCTTCGATACCCTCACCGAGTACCTTGATCGCGCGCGTCTTGGCAAGGCCAGGAGCACCTTCGACCAGCAGGTGGCCGTCGGCGAGAATGGCCACCAGCAAACGCTCGATTAAATCATGCTGGCCGACAATGCGGGCGCTTACGGCCGCCTTCAAATTCAATATTTCCTGTTGTGACAAGTGAGCCTCTCTTGCATTGGTAGATGGTCTAACGGGCACAATTCCTGTGCGCTTTGGACAGCGTCAGCAGGCGCAAAGTTTAACTGATTCGAAAAGAATTATGGAAGCAGGTGACCGGTTTTGATCCAGGTGATGGTGTCTTCTTCGACAAAGCGCGAATGCTCGCTGTTGTGTGGGTTGCGCACCCAGGTTCCGGCCGTATAAACGCCGAATTCATCCTGCAGCACGCCGGACAGCACGAAGAACTCCTCACCACCGAAATGCTGTTGCGCAGGAAAGCGACCGTTGGCCGGCCACTTGTACAGCGCCACCATTTCCGTATCGAAGTAATGCAGCGGCATCACCTGCAAATCGTCGTCGGCGGGCAGCCAGTCGCCGCTGTTTGTGTCGATGCGCAGACTGAGATCATCTACGGGATCAAACTGATCGAGTTTGACCAGCAGCACGCAGCCCTCCTCGCTGAACGGAGAATGCCTCGATGCGGGTGGATTGCGCAAATAGGTACCGACCGGGTAATGACCGTGTTCATCGGAGAACACGCCTTCCAGCACCAGGATTTCTTCACCGAGTGGATGCGCGTGTTCGGAAAAACGCGAGCCGGCATCGTAACGTACCACGCTGGTGGTGTGCCCGTGTTCGGCAGCCTCGCGCGCCAGTGGCTTGCGCCATACGCCCGCCATCGGGCTCGCTTCC
>CAWIHJ010000092.1:0-88960 GCA_963835795.1 uncultured Gammaproteobacteria bacterium | reverse complement strand
ATGTTTATGTGACGCCTTGGTTACGACGTATTGCTCCACGAACTCGACATTCGGTGGGCGCAAAAAATCTGTGAAATGGTGCCTACCGCGGAACGCGTGCGCTTTCATTCCTCGGGCACCGAAGCGACGCAAATGGCCGTGCGCCTGGCGCGGGCTTTCACCGGCAAGAACAAGTTAATGCGTTTTCACGGCCACTACCACGGTTGGCTGGACGATATGACCAGCGGCTACATTTCGCATTTCGATGGCAGCGCCCCGATTGGCGTTCCCGCCAACGTTGCCAACAATTCCATCGCCCTTGACCCCTATGACAAGACACAGGTAGAACGCCTGCTCAACGAGGAGCAGGACATCGCCGCGGTGATCGTCGAACCCCTGGGCGCGGCAACCGGCAAGGTGCCCATCAGCGCCGGTTTTCTGCGCCAGTTGCGCGACTGGACCCGCGCCAATGACGTGGTGTTGATTTTTGACGAGGTGGTGACCGGATTTCGCGTCGCCCCCGGCGGCCTGCAGCAATTGATTGGTGTCACCCCGGATTTAACCGCGCTGGCCAAGATCGTCGCCGGTGGATTGCCAGGTGGCGCCGTCACCGGCCGCGCCGATATTCTCGCCGGCCTCGATTACGACCCGGGCAAGCAAGGTCGCCGTGAAAAGATTTTTCACCCGGGTACTTTCAACGCCTGCCCGGTATCGGCCGCTGCGGGTCTCGAAACGCTGACGCTGATCCAGCAAGGCGATGTCTGCGAGCGCGCCACGCAATCGGCTCAGGCGTTACGCCAGGGTCTCACCGCAACGCTCGAGCATTGCGGACTCGACTGGATCGTTTACGGTGAAGCCTCGGCGTTCCACCTCTATATGGGTGGCGAAGTGGCCAGCGCAGAGAGTTTTGATCCCGAAGCGCTAGGGCGCGAACGGCTCCATCGTCAACCCGCGGATATCGTGCGCTTGCTACGCCTCGCGATGAACATCAATGGCGTGGATTTCAGCGGCTGGCCGGGAGGCCTGGTGTCCGCAGCGCACGGTGATGCCGAGATCGATGCAACGATCGAAGCGTTTGCCGCCAGCCTGGAAATGCTGCAACCGCTTTTGCATAACTAGGTCGATCTCACGGCAGGTAGCCCAGGCGGGTTGCGCGAATGGTCATCGATCGCTGCGTCTCGCTATCATCGGCCTGCCCGGTGATATGATCGTCTTTGATTTGCCCCTCGAAATCGAACTGCCGTGCCAGGTGCAATTCTGACGGATCCAGCATCTCGCCATGCAAGTAAATCGTTGCCACGATCTTGATATTGTTTTCGCTGACCTCGTAACGTCCGATCGTATAGTGATCTTGCGAAGCGGCCAGGTACCGACCGTTTTCAAGGAACGCGGTGGATACCGCTTCCCAGCCATAAGACTGCAGAAATTCAATCTTCCAGATGCCGTCCACGCTCATTTCGACCTCTCTCCCCGATTGTTCCGCCCAGTATAGGCGTAATGCCTCGCACTCCCAATCAGCATCCCGTCCTGTTTGCTCTCGTCTGCAATGGGGCCTGCGAAGGTCTGCAGCTGTCAATCCGTCCCCGGCTTTCCTGACCTATGGTTCGCGGGAAGACTTGCGGCGCGGCAACAGCCGGCCGGCCTTCGTTTTCAGCGAACGCAAACCGCGACCCAGTTTGCGGCGAAGGGATACTCGATTGGCGGCCTCAAAGATGCGCTCGATTTCGGCGATGGCGTTTGCGTCCGCGCGCGCGTCATTGCCGTCGGCGCTGCTGATCTCGCGTAAAAATTCGAGCATTTCCTGCGCCATGCTGCGGAAGTTGCAATCACGATTTTGACTGGCGAATTCGGCCAGGGTTTGAGCCAGCTGCTGCACCGAGACCTCGCCAAGCCGCGCTTCGATGTGGTGAATGCCGGCATCGACGAAATCCGCGTCATAGCCCCATTCACCCACAAAGTAATTATCCAGCCGCTGGCGCCGTGCGGGGTCGACAACATCGTCTACAGCGGCCACCTTCAACGCCAGCGGCGCCATCAGGTCAAACAGCCCCAGCGCCAGCACATCGAGCGGCGTATTGATAAAATTTGGCACCACGGTTAGCTTGCTCGCGGCGGTCTTCTTCAGGTGCCGGGTAATCCCGTACCAGGCGCCACCGGTCACCACGCTGGCGGCCACCACCCAGCCGATAGGGGTGACAGCGGCACCGATGCCGAACACGGCCAGCCAGCCGGCCGGCGCAAAAAAAGTCGATGCCACCACCGAAGACTTGGCCACTACCGCGGCAGTGGTGGCGACGCCCGCCACGTCCCAGGCCTGTACCACCGCGTTCTTTACTTTCAACGAGGTATAGGCATCCTCGCCGATCGCCAGCTTGACCTTGAATTTCAGCGGTTCGACGACAATGCGGTCAATGTCTTCGAAGCCATCCTGATCTTGCACTTCACTCATTAGTTCACTCGCTTCATCTTCTTTGTCGCGCAAGCGCTACTCCGGCGCATCCACGGTACGCGTCTCGAAGTTGGCCGGCGACACGATCTCCAGCAGTTCGAGATCGTTTGAACACTCGATTTCCCGGTGCCTAATCAACGGCAGCTGGTTGACACAATCACCCGCCCGCAGGGTGCGCACACCGACCCCCTCGTATTCGAAGGTGGCCCAGCCCTTGAGGATATAGACCATCTGAAAGCGACAGTCGTGCTGGTGCCACTCGTGGATCTGGTCTTCGCTCTCGGTCGCCCGCGCACGAATCACGTGGGCAACAAAATCACCCCCGGTGGCCGCTTCCACGCCGAGATCACGATACTCGAAAATCGCCCGCATGCCCGGGGTCCAGCTCGCCTCGGCCGCCTGGTGATGTTGGAAACGCCACGCTTTGTTGTTCTCGGTGTTGCTCATCAGCATATTCCCCGGTAGATGCGACTTTAGACCACGCCGTATTATAAACCAGCCGCGCGAGCAAACGGACCGATTCATTGCGCGCGCGTAATCAGGTAGACTTGGGCGCCTTGAAGTCAATGCAACCGATAACCCCAACCTCCAGCATGAGCGAATTAGATCGTATCAAGTGGAATCACCGCTACACGCGAAGACAGCTACCGTAAATCCAATCCGGTCAACCTGTTGTCGGACTGGTTGCCCAGGGTGCCGCAGGGGCGCGCGCTGGACGTCGCCTGTGGCGCGGGGCGCAATGCACTGTTCCTCGCCGAAGCAGGCTTCGAAGTCGATGCCATCGATATTTCGGCCGTTGGCCTGAAACAACTCGCGCAGCAGGCCGCCGAACGCGGACTCGCCGTCAATTGCATCGAGCATGACCTGGATGACCCCTATACCTTCGCCACCGACTACGCCCTGATCGTGGTATTGTGGTACGTCAATCTTCCGTTGATAGCGCAGCTTTGCGACTGCCTGGCACCCGGCGGTTACCTGCTCTGCGAAGAACACCTGCGCAGCATAGAGGAAGTCATCGGCCCGGGTAACCCGGACTTTCGCGTCGCACCCGGGGCGCTGCGCGCAGCGGTGTCATCGCTCGAGGTGCTGCTCTACGAGGAATGCGTCGAGGCCATTCCCGAAGGCGGCCAGATCGCCAGCGCCCGCGTGGTCGCGACCAGGCCAGCCGTTTCCAGTTAATCACACAACCGACTCAGATATGTCATCACTACAGGAACAATTGCTCAAGGCCGGCCTGGTCGACGAAAACAAGCTCAAGCAGGCCACCAAGGAGAAACAGAAAAACAGCAAGCAGTCGCGCAAAAAGGCCGGCAAATCGCGCGAA
Source organism: uncultured Gammaproteobacteria bacterium (assembly GCA_963835795.1). Classification (GTDB taxonomy): domain Bacteria; phylum Pseudomonadota; class Gammaproteobacteria. Next base: position 85,208 of record CAWIHJ010000092.1, on the reverse strand, counting down.
GAAAAAAGCGGCGCCACCGACTGATGCGCAGAAGCGCCAGGCGGAACGCGTCGCGCGCGATCGCGAACTCAATGAAAAACGCAAACAGGCACTCGAGCAGAAGGCAATCGCCGCACAGGTCAAACAGTTAATCGAAACCAACAAGGTCGATCGCAGCAAGGGTGAAATCCCCTACAGCTTCGTGTATCGCAACAAGGTCAAGAAAATGTACATCGGCGAAACCGAGAAAAACCTGCTGGCCAGCAGGCCGGCTCGCCATCGTCACCACGGTGATCAACAACGAGGGGCGACGCTTTGAGCTGGTGCCGATGGAAGTCGCGCAAAAAATCGCCGAGCGCGATCCCGAAACCATCATCGAGTTAAATCAGCAGGACGATTCCGTGAGCCAGCGAAGACGATCCTTACGCGGATTACAAGATTCCTGACGACCTGACCTGGTAAAACCAGTGGCTAACTAACGATCCAGCCCCACTCCCCTGAAGCGCGAGCGCACTTTGAAAAAAGCGCCGATGTCGAGCAATGGCCGTGGCGGAATCCACGCGCCCGGTGCCGACGCCAGGCAATCGCTTACCGTCTGCGTCTCTTCACCGCTGGCATAGTCCGCAATGGCGGTACCGAAAGCGGTGCCGCGACTGACGCCGGAACCGTTGTAACCCCCGGCATAATAGACATTGTCGCGCTGGCGACCGAAAAAATTGGTGCCGTTGCGGGTAATCCCTTCCACGCCCGACCAGGCAAATTCGAACGGCACATGGGCAAGTCTGGGGAAACGTTTTTCGAAGGCGGCACGGTGCGTCGACTGGCGCTGGGCCAGCTCGCTGTCGCTGAGCAGGCGCCCACCGTGGTATTCCGCAGTGTTGCGAATCTTGAGGCGGCCGTCGTGAGTCAGGCGCACGGTGGCGCCACCGCCGTGCAAAGAAATGGCACCCCATTCCGTCAGGTAACCGAGACTCGCGCGTTCGCTCTCGGTCAACACGCGGGTAAAACTGCCCGCCAGCGTACTGCCGATCAGGTAGCGCCGCAGCAGGCCAAGCGCCGGCGCCTCGTAGTTGGTGGCCACCACCACACGGTCGGCGCTAACCTCGGCGTCGTTCAATTGCAGCGTCAACGGCTTGCCATCGACAATCTTCAGCACCGCGCTCTGTTCGTGTAGCTGCACGTTGTCCGGCAGACTGTCGGCCAATCCGCGCACCAGCGCCGCAGGCTGCACCAGCGCACCGTCGCCAATCTGGATGCCGGCCCGGTAATAGCTGCTGCCGAGCCGCTGCTGCAGTTCGCCGGCATCGAGCGGCCGGTGTGCGATATCGAGCGCTTCCAGGTAACGCCGAAAATACTGTGTACTCGTCCATCGCCATGCGATCGACGGCGGTATGAATAAAGCCTTCGCGCTGCCACTGGCATTCGATGCCGTGCTCGGCCACCTGCGCACTGAGTAAATCCAGCCCGGCGCGATTGATGCGATTGACGCGGCGGTAATTGTCCAGCTGGCCTGCATCAAAACCGCCGTTGAACTGGCTGGTGGCGACCGCAAACCCGGAATTTCGCCCCGAAGCGCCCTGCCCCAGGCAACGCGCATCGAGCAGTAGAATCTGCTGCTCGGGATGCAGTCCCGCCAGGCGGCGGGCACAGGCCAGCCCGGTCAGGCCGGCGCCAATCACGGCCCAGGCCACCCGGCTGTGCGCCGCGCAAAGCTTTGCCTGGCTGCCGCGCTGGCAGTAATTCCGACCAGCCATGGCTGTCGGTCACAAATTTATTGTCGGTTTGGGTCATAATTTGAAATCCTTGCCCAGTATACCCATATAACCCGGGTTAACCGCAGGTATCGATTCGCAAGCGTTAACCGCTGATGACCCGTCAGGGTGGCGATTCGATTTTTACACAACAGGGAACATCACATCGGTCGCACGGCGAGACACTCGGCAGGCATCGGATCATTTAATGTTACACTTCGACATGGTCATTAACCGCATCATTACCTCAATCTTCATGACAGCGAACAAGCACTCCATCACAACCAGCCTGGCACTCATAATTTGCCTTGGCACAAATGGCAATGCCGCGCTGGCAGCTTCCAGTCTGTTACCCGATGGGGGCCCAGTCGCGATGACGGTGGATATCCTTCCGGACAATCCCGACAACACCATCGATCTCGGCAGACAACGGCTGGTCACGGTCGCCATCTTCGGTTCCGCCAGCCTGAACGTCAACGACATCAATCCGCGTACCCTGAGCCTCGAGGCGACAACGCGGAACCTGGTGGGAAAGTCCGACAGGAGCCTGTGCCGTCAGCAGGACATCGACGACGATACCCACATGGACCTGATATGTGACATCAAGACCATCGGTTATCGCGTCCAGCCGGGTGAAATCGCGGTGGTGATCAATGCCGGGACTTACCATCGTCAATCGTTGCGCGCCGAAGGCATTTTGAGATACCAGGTCGATTAACCAACCCCAGCTATTTCGCCTGATGCCGTGTATCCCTACCTGAAACTGACGTCGACACTGCTGCGCGCAAAATTTCGCAGCGATCTGCAACTCGAAGACAGCGGCATTCTGCCCTGTCGCGTCGGTCTCACCGACATCGACCCCTTCATGGAATTGAACCACGCACGCCAGATCGCCTACCTGGAGATGGCGCGCTGGGACTACGCCGCACGCGTCGGTTTCATGCCGTTGATGCGCGCGTGTAAATGGGGCTTCAGCATTGGCGGCATCAGCATTCGCTATCGGCGCCGTCTGACCCTGTTCAACCGCTTCGACGTTTCTACGCAGCCGCTGGCCCACGATGAGCGCTGGCTCTACCTGCTGCAGGAAATTATCCGCGACGGGGAGAAATGCAGTTCCGCGTTGATCAAGGCCGGGATCGTGTCCGGCAATGGCCTGGTGCCGGCGCCACAGCTGCTCGAAGCCCTGGGACGTAGCGACTGGAATCCCGAAATGCCTGCCTGGATCAACGCCTGGATCGATGCCGAGGGACTGCGCCCGTGGCCAAAAAACACCCGTTGAGTACGATAATCCGGCCTGCCATCCGCTCTTCGCTGTAGCACTGAATATCAGCCCCGACTTGCACCGTAGTTTTCGCGGTGTATCATTCCGGCTATCAAGATAAAGGCTCTCGAAGCGCTGCCTTGAAACTAGATAGAGCACAACTCCTCACCGGGCAGTGTTCTCTTTAACTCAACTCAGCAACGGAGCTAGACTCATGACTGGTAAATCTTCAGTAGGACAATCCACCCTCAGTATCTGGGGTGGCGAACAGGAACACGAACTCTACGAACGCGCGACCCAGGTACCGGTGGTGCACAGCGTGTCGTTCACCTATAAAGACATCGACACCTGGCAGGACGTGGCACTGGAAAAAGCCCCCGGCCACATCTACTCGCGCAACACCAACCCCACGGTGCGCGCCTTCGAAGACAAGGTGAAGGAACTCGAAGGCGCCGACGCGGCAACCAGTTTTGCCTCGGGCATGGCCGCCATCAGCAACGTACTCGCCACCTTTTTGAAGCCGGGAGATCGCATCGTATCGATCAAGGACAGCTACGGTGGCACCAACAAGATCTTCAACGACTTTCCTGCCGCCGCTGAACATCGACGTGTGCCTGTGCGACACCATCGACTACGAACAAATTGAAGCCGAGGTCGCCAAAGGCTGCCAGCTGCTGTACCTCGAGACACCGACCAATCCGACCATCAAGATCATCGACATCGAAAGGCTGGCCGCGGCCGCCAAACGGGTCGGCGCGCTGGTGGTAGTCGACAACACCTTCGCCACGCCCATCAACCAGAACCCGCTGCAACTCGGCGCCGACATCGTCCTGCACTCGGCCTCCAAGTACCTCGGTGGACACGCCGACGCGCTCGGCGGCGTCATCTGTGGCAGTCGTGAACTGGTCAAGCAGGTCTACCACTACCGTGAAATCAACGGCGCCACGCTGTCGCCGATGGACGCCTACAGCTTCATCCGCGGCATGAAGACCTTGAAGTTGCGCGTCGAGCGTCAGAACCAGAGCGCGATGACCATCGCTACCTGGTTGCAACAGCAGCCACAGATCGAACAGGTCAACTATCCCGGACTCGAATCGCATCCCAATCACGATGTCGCCAAACGCCAGATGCGCGGTTACGGCGGCATGCTGAGTTTTTCAGTCAAGGGCGGCCTCGACGCGATCAAGATATTTCTGCCGAAACTCAAGTATGCGCACATGGCGGCCAATCTCGGCTGCGTCGAAACCGTGGTCGGACCGCCGGTGACCACCAGCCACGTCGAGTGCAGTGCAGAAGAACGCGCCGCCGCCGGAATTCCCGAAGGCATGGTGCGCTATTCCACCGGTATCGAGGACGTCGAGGACTTAATCGCCGACCTCGAACAGGCGCTGGCACACCTGTAAGTCGTCCAGGAAGACCTTGGCCGATAACGGCTAAGGTCTTCTTTTAACTGCAAATAATAGTGTTAAACGCAGTTACAAACCGCTACACTGCGCGCCCCTTGACCCCCGTGATTTCCCATGTCTGAAAACACCCCCGCAGGCTTCGAACAAATGGCGCTGCAGGCGCCGCTGCTGAAAGCGCTGAAACTCCTCGGATACGAACAACCGACCGCGATCCAGGCGCAAACCATTCCGCTGTTGCTGGAAGGCCGTGACGTCCTCGGGCAGGCGCAGACCGGTACCGGCAAGACGGCCGCTTTCGCCTTGCCGCTGTTGTCCAACCTGGACCTGAAACAGAATTCCCCGCAGGTGCTGGTGCTGGCGCCGACGCGCGAGCTCGCGATCCAGGTCGCCGAGGCATTTAACTCTTACGCATCGCAGATGAAGAACTTCCACATACTGCCGGTTTATGGCGGCCAGGAATACGGCACCCAGATCCGCGCGCTGCAACGCGGCGTGCACGTTATCGTCGGCACTCCAGGCCGGGTCATGGATCACATGCGCCGCGGCAACATCAACCTCGACAATCTGCAGGCACTGGTGCTCGACGAGGCCGATGAAATGTTGCGCATGGGCTTTATCGACGATGTCGAATGGGTACTCGAACAAACTCCTAAACAGCGCCAGATCGCGTTGTTTTCCGCGACCATGCCCACGCAGATTCGGCGCATCAGCAAAAACTACCTGCGCAATCCCGCCGAAATCACCATCAAGTTGAAAACCACGACCGCCGAAACCATCCGCCAGCGCTACTGGCCGGTCAGCGGCACGCACAAGCTGGATGCATTGACGCGCATTCTCGAAGCCGAAACCATCGATGCCATGCTGGTCTTCGTGCGCACCAAGACGGCGTCGCTCGAAATTGCCGAAAAGCTCGAGGCGCGCGGCTACCGTGCGGTGGCGTTAAACGGTGACATCGCGCAGAAGACCCGGGAACGCATCATCACCCAACTGAAGGCAGGCAAACTCGATATCCTCGTCGCCACCGACGTCGCCGCGCGCGGGCTCGACGTCGAGCGCATCAGCCACGTCATCAACTACGACATCCCGCACGACACCGAGGCCTACGTGCATCGCATCGGCCGTACCGGCCGCGCCGGGCGCGAGGGCGATGCGATCCTGTTTGTCGCACCGCGCGAAAAACGCATGTTGCAGACCATCGAAAAGGCGACCCGGCAGGAAATCACCCTGATGCAACTGCCGTCAACCGATATGGTCAACAACCGGCGCATCGAAAAATTCAAGCAACGCATCAGCGATACGCTGGCCGATGAAGACCTGGGTCTGTTCAAGGACATGATCGCGTCCTTCCAGGAAGAAAACGACATCGACCCACTCGACATCGCCGCCGCATTGGCGAAGCAGGTACAGGGCAGTGCGCCATTCCTGTTGTCGGGTAAATCCGCCGATAAACCGGTGCGCGGCTTCGACCGCGATGATTCCGCGCGCGAGCCCCGCTCACGCGGCGATAAACGTGATCATTCAACCAACGAGCGCGGGCCGCGCGGCGATAGAAAAGATTCGCCACGCCGCGACAAGGACAAGTCGCTGCGCGATCCGAAAGACCGCGACAACCAGCCGCTCGAAGCCGGCATGGAGCGATTTCGCATCGAGGTTGGACACAATAACAAGGTCATGCCCGGAAACATCGTCGGCGCAATCGCCAACGAAGCCGATCTCGACAGCAAGCACATCGGCCGCATCAATATTTTTGACGACTACAGTCTCGTCGACCTGCCGGAAAACATGCCCAAAGAATTGTTGAATACCTTGAAATCGGTACGCATCGCCGGTCAGCGGCTGGACATCTCCTTGCTCGGCAAGCAGGTGAAAAAGGAAGGCGGTGACAAACCGCCACGCGCCCGGCCCAAGGTGCGACACCAGCACAAAAAAGACAAGGGCAAACCGAAGCGCGCGCGCAAAAAGGATTGATCAATAAAAATCTCGATGTCGAACTGGCTCGTATGAGTCATCACCGGGTAAACAGTGCCTTCCGACAGCCGCTGCGTACAGACTAGCCCGCATTTCTCACCGTTTTCCGTAGCGAGGGCGTCGCAAAGACGCTGTGGCGCGCCGCACAACCCAATGTGCCTCTGGCACATTGGGGGAGAGGTCCGCGCCGGCGTAGTTTACCCTACGTTTAGCGGGCCGTCGGGAGTACGGCGTGCCACAGTGCGCTTTGCGGCGTCGGAATGCCGCACCACCGCAGTACGACTGCATGGATGCTGCGGGCGGCGCTCCGTCGGTCCGGCGTCCCGGCGGTCCGACGCTTCGGGGTAGAGCAATGCAGCGGTCCGACGTATCGGCGGTCCGACGCTTCGGGCAATTGCCGAGGAAATCGGTGAGAAATGCGGGCTAGAAAACCCGGGACATCAGGCGCTCATCAAAGGGAATCTCCGCGCTCATGCGTTCGCTGCCGTTGGCAGTGAGCAGCAGCTGTTCCTCCAGCTTGATGCCCTGCCGGGATTGGGCGCAGCCGATATAGCTTTCGACGCAGAGCACCATACCGGGCTCAAGCTCGCCCTCGACGCGATAAGGACCATCTTCCGGCAGCGGCGAAATATTGGGAAATTCGCCCGACATGCCGAGCCCATGGGCGAGGCAATAGTAACGGCTATCGCGATGTTGTGCTGGTACCGGCCAGGCCGCCCTGGCGATTTCCTGGTAGCTGGCGCCGGGCCGAATCAACGCGATATTGTGTTCCAGTTGCTCCCGGGCCTTGTTGTACAAATCGATTTGCTGCGCCGTCCCCGGCTCGTCGCCACACAGGTAACTGCGCGAAAAATCGACGCAATAACCGCCGTAACCTACCGCGTCGGTATCGAAGCAAAGCAATTCCCCAGCCTGGATGCGGCGTGCACCCGCTTCCTGGAAATACGGAAAACTGCGCGGTCCGCTCTGCAGCAAACGCGTAGCAATATACTTGCCCTCCGCAGCGATGAAAGGGCCGATGAAGTCTGCCCAGATTTCAGTTTCGCTACGCCCGGGATCGATGTTTGCCACCATCGCCTGGGTAGCATCGCCGACGCGTTGCATGGCGGCACGCATCAGCTCGATCTCACCCGCTAATTTGATCTGGCGCGCGGCGCTGAAGACCACATCGGCGTCATGCAGCTGGAAGCCCTGTTCACGCAGGGCATCGATCGCCGCAAACGGGAAGCGGTCCAGCGCCAGCCGCTCGATGGACAAGCCTGCTTCGACCACGGCGCCGGCGATCTCGGCGGCAAACGCGGCCGCCTGGCCCTGCGGATCGCCGCCCGAGCTGACATAGCACAGGCCCCGCGCGGGAAGCACTCGGTCGATGGTATCGAGGTCTTGCGCGAGGTGCTCACAGCCGAAATATTCGTACAGGATGCTGGGCCCCTCGGCAAACAACAGCAGGTAGCGCGCCGGCGTGCGCGTGGAAAAGATCGTCATGTTGGTTGCGCCGGTGGCGTACTGGATATTGATCGAATCTACCACCAGCAGCACCGCTGTATTGTGCTCACGCATGGTTTGGCGCAAGCGTTGCTGACGCTCACTGGCAAGCTGGCGCATGGCCTCATCGGTGGTCGAGCTCGTACCTGGCACTGTGATTTCCGGCAGCCTGAATCGGTAATAAAAGTTAACCCTCGCCGCATACTAGAGAAACAATGATCGCAGTGCCAGAGCAATCGCGTCGGCTATAAAATCGCCTGGCCAGCCCTTACAATGTTCGCTTCACTCACAGCTGGATAAACGCCATGCAACACGATCGGGTATTTTGCTTCGGCGACAGTATTACGCTTGGCTGCAACGACAGCAGCGGCCTCGGCTGGCCCGGCCGCCTGGGGCGCAAGCTGATGCACGGCGAGCGCTGTGTGGCGATCTACAACCTCGGTATCAATGGCGATACCTCGCGCGATATCGCTGCCCGCTGGCACGCCGAGGCTGAGTCCAGAAGCCGTAATGCCCGGGGTCTCATGATATTTGCCTTCGGTTTCAACGATGCGTCGCGTGTCGATGGCGGCGGCCTGCAAGTTGACCTGTCCGAATCGCTCGCCTGTGCGCGCAACATGCTGTTCGAGGCGAAATCGACTGGTGCAATCCTGTGGATTGGACCCACGCCGCTCGACGAGAGCGTCAACCCGCTGCGCACCGAATACGCCAGCTGGATTACCTACAACCTCGACATTGGGCGCTACGACGTGGCCTACGCCGAGCTGGCGCGCGAGCTGGAAATTCCCTATCTACAGTTGTTCCCTCGATTTGTGCAGGATCCGCGCTATCTTCGTGCCCTCACCGAGGGTGACAAGGTGCACCCCGGCGACGATGGTTACGCGATGATTGCCGAACAGGTCGCCAGCTGGGCAGCCTGGCAGCAGTTTCAATAACCCGGGTGGATGCCGGGTTAATTGTCCGCTTTTTCGCCGCTGGGTGGGCGATGCAACTGGATATCCAACGGCTTCGAAGTGTCCAGGTGGATGTCACGCTGCGGAAATGCAATCACGATACCAGCCGCTTCCATCTCGCGCTTGATGGTCAGGTTCATTTCACTCAGGGTGACCAGGCGATAATCCATCGAGCCGATGTAGCAACGCAACTTGATTTCTAGCGAACTATCACCAAAGCTCTCGAAGGTAACCAATGGTGGTGGATCTTCGAGCACACGCTCATTTTGCTCGGCGCTGTCGAGCACAATTTTCATCGCCTGAACGACATCGCTGTCGTAGGCGATGCCCACGCTGATGACGATGCGCGCAATCGGATCAGTCAGGGTCCAGTTGAGCAGCCTGCCGGTGATAAATTCCTTGTTGGGCACCAGCAACTCCTGCTGATCCCAGTTACGAATGGTAGTCGATCGAATGCGTATCTTGGTGATCACACCAGTGGTATCGCCGACGGTCACGATATCGCCAATACGGATCGGGCGTTCGAACAACAGGATCAGGCCGCTGATAAAATTGGCGATGATTTCCTGCAAACCGAAACCGATGCCGACACCGAGCGCGGCGACCAGCCACTGGATTTCACTCCAGCGCCCACCGAGCACCGAGAACACCATCACGATACCGACGGTGATGATCGTATATTGCGTCAGTTTGGATATCGCGTAGCGACTGCCGGCGGTGATATCGAAGCGCGCGAACAGGGCAATTTCCAGCAGCGCCGGTAACCAGCGCGCCGCTATGATGCCAAAGACGATGATCAGCAGACCGGTTACGACATTGCCCAGGGTCACCGGCACCAGCTGCGCTACTCCGTTGACCGTGCTGTTGTAGCTCCACACCGAGACCTCGTCGAGAATACCAAACGCTGGCAGTACGGCGGACCAGATCGCCCACATGCCGAGTGCTGCGACGCCGATCAGCGCCGAGTTGATCAGTTTCTTGGTGTCTTCGCTGAGCGCACTAAAATCGATCTCCGGCTCCTCGACAGCATCAGTCGGGATGGGTTCCCTGTCACTGCCATCACGCGTGTCGCGTTGCGCGCGATGGCGTTCGAGCGCATCCTTGAATTCCAGTTGGCGCTGCAGCAACACCATCCAGCGCACCACCAGTTGATGAATCAGAATGATTGCCACCAACAGCCACAGCGTATCGACCACACGCTCACCCAGCTGAATGGCAGTATAGACAAAGCCGGCCGTCGCCAGCAGCGCCAGGGTGATTGGCAGCAACAGGCCGATCGCCAGCCATAAATAGCGCATCAAGGTCAGCAGCTTGCCCGGGTTGTTGCGGTAATAGTCGCTCAGGGCGCCGTGAGCAGGCGACAGGATACGGCCGAAAAACCACGCCACCGCAATGAGAATGATGCACAGTAACAGGCGGCTGAAACCGCCTGCCAGCGCCTCCGGCTGATAATTGACGATGGCCGACACCAGAAACACGGCGGGCAGGAACACCGACATCAGGCGCAGGGTTTCGCGGCGCAGCAAACGAGTGCTCGACATATCCCAGTTAAAATGCGCCATGGCGAGCCCGCGCGATTCGCAAAATACGCGTAAGGCCAGGAAGTAAAAGGCATACAGGGCAATTTCGAAAAATGCCGCGCCAATCGACGGCACAAACTGACCGCTCCAGTCCGCTATCTCGTAAAGCTGAGTATCGATCTGTAGGCCAACGCTTGGCTGCGTCAACTGCAGATGCAAGCCGAGGGTGACAAACAACACCGGCCAGGGTAACGCCAGCACCAGCGTCTGCAGCAATGCTCGAATGCTGAATATCATCCGATCGTGCCGCAACTGACCTACCTTGCGGCCACTGCGCCGTAACGAAGCGCGCACAGACGGCGCCTGTTGCAACAACACCGCGAACAGCAGCAGGCCGACGAACAGCAACCAGGGGAAGGACTGCGGAACAAACAGGGCCCTGCCCAGTTCCTTCCAGTTGTCGCCGTCCGTAAACACACCGACCACCTGCCCCATCGATGCCAGCGTCTGCCAGGAAGGCGGTTCGCCGGTGCGCACCCACAGCAAACGCTCATCCATGAAACGGTTGTATTCGCTGACCACCGTGGACAGCTCGCGCTGCGCAAAATCAAGCTCGCTGAGCGCCTGTAGCAGGCTGTCGTCGGCGGCGATGGCCTGGTCCAGCAAATCGCGTCGCTGCGCGGCCAGCTCGTATAATTCCTCGCGAATCCAGGTTTGCCATGAGGGCGCCAGGCCTTCCACCATCGAGTCAAGGTAGATTTCGATATCGGCGAGACGCGACCGCTCTTGCTGGTGCCGAATCTGGCGCAAGCTGGAGTCGACGACCAACTGCTGTCGACGTTTCTCCGCCGCATTGAAATCCCTGGTCCGGGGCAGCACGTTGCGCTGCTGCAGCAAGGCCTGTCCGAGTGCCTGGCTGAGCCCGGCAATCTCGAGTTTTTGCCGCGCCAGCCGAAAATTACTGGAAAAGCGCTTGATCTGTTCGTTGACGGTGCTGTCGTCGGCACGGATCCGTTCCACCTGGGCCGCCAGTTGGTTCAATTCGTTGCCGAGCAGGGTATTTTGCTGCGCCAGATCCTGCACCAACGGATGTTTACCAAAGGTCTGGCGCTCGCTCTCCGCGGCGGCCTGCTGCGCCGTTTCGGCGTCGCTGACGCGCCGCTCGCTCACCACTGCGCCAATCTGGTCGGCGTATTCCTGTTGCCGGTTCCACTTCAGGGACGCCAGGTCGTATTGCGCCTTGTACAGCTCCACGCGCATCGGCTGGCTGAGCAATTCCTGGTTCAACATTTCGATTTCAGCACCCAGGCTGCGCGTTTCCAGTTGCAGTGCCCACAGGCGCGCCTCGGCGACCTGTTGTCCCTGCTCCTCGCTAGCCGGCAGCTTGATGATTTCAGCAATTTCGGCCTGCCGCTGCCGCGCCTGTTCCAGTCGCTTGCGCAGCTGCTGCGCCCGCAAGGATTGCGCTTCGAGCAGGGCGGATACTTCTAACAGACTGGAACGCAGGACCGAAAGTTCTGATTTGGCGCTTAGCTGATGTTGTTCGAGTTGTGGGAACGGTTGGCTTAGCAGGGCTGCCGGCAACTGAGGCGCCTGGCTCGCCTGCAGTAGTTCGAACCGCTGGCGTAACTCGCCCGCCTGGCGCGGCGCGGACTCGCGTAACTCGGTGAACTGGTGGGTCTTGGCTTCGTGCGACTGGCGCTGACGGATCAGGCTCAGGGATTTCCGATACAAGTCCAGCAACACCGGTCGAGTCTTGTCGTCGACTTCGGCGGAAGCTTCGATTTCCGCGATCCGGCTTTCCAGGAATTCATCGGTGACACCTGCCCCCGGCTGATTGGTGGATTGGGCATTGCCCACCGAAGGCGCCGAACCAAGGCTGGTCAACAGCAGTACAGCGAAGGCGAATTTTCGACAGGTAAACAATACAGATTCCAGCAACCAGGTCATAAACGTCTGCAATCTTAACATTGTCTTTATTCAGCGAATTGTTAAATAATGTCCGCCACGAGATTTATCTCGCATCGACCACCCCAGTCATCCAAGCCCTGCAGGAGTCATTCATGACCTGGACCGTATATTTATCTGGAGAAATCCACAGCGATTGGCGTGCACAATTGATCGAGGGCGTCGAGGCACTTGGCCTGCCGGTTGTGTTTACTTCGGCGATCACCGATCACGATGCCAGCGACAGCGCCGGCGACATGCTCGAACCCGAATCGAGCGGCTACTGGCGCGATCACAAGTCGTCACAGGTCAACAGCATCCGCACGCGCACCTTACTCGATAAATGTGATGTCGCGGTGGTGCGCTTCGGCGACAAATACAAACAATGGAATGCCGCCTTTGACGCCGGTTACTGCGCGGCACTCGGTAAACCCTATATCACCCTGCACGACGCCGACATCGTGCACCCGCTGAAGGAAGTCGACGCCGCCGCCATGGCCTGGGCGCAAACCCCCGAACAGGTGGTGCAGATTTTAACTTACGTGACGGCAAATTGACCGGGCCCGGGACGGCCTGTCAAACCCGGTATTCCTGTCTATATAGATTCGTATGGAGTATCGTCCCCCGACATATCACTCAATCAGGAAATAGTTATGGGACGGATCACTTATCCTAAAGTCATCGCCGCCATTTTTACCTTGTCGTTGCTCGGCATGCAGACAAATGCCAATGCCGATGGCCTTTATTTTGGTGCCGGCGCTTACCTCACTGAAGCCAACTACGAGACGCTCGACGAAACCGATCAAAGCCTTTCCTTCCTGGTTGGCTATAACCTGATCGATTCCAATTTTTTCCTGTTCTCGGTTGAACTCGGCGCCCACGATCTCGGTGAGTACAGCGACGGCGGGATCGAGGTCGACGCCGATGCCGTCAGCCTCTCCGCCGTCGGCGGAATTCCCATCGGCCCGTTTATCGAGATCTACGGTAAAATCGGTGTGGCGCAGGTGGATGTCAAAGTCAACAACGACGACTTCGACGGCAGTGAAGCCTTCTTTGCGGCCGGAATCGCTTTAGATATCCTCGATACCATCGACTTCTACCTGGAATACGTCGAGTTCGACACCGAGGTGGATTCGCGTTCGATCGGCGTTGGCATCAAGCTCGATTTATTCTAGCGACAAAAGCCGATCGCCCGGCCAGACAGACAGACAATCGTTTACGCGGCCAGCAGCGACAACAACACGCCGCCGGCCGAGGCCAGCAACAATACGCGTGAAATACCCCAGTGCAGGCGTAACAGCAACCAGCCACAGACCAGCGACAGCAGGATAACGCGCCAATCCAGCGACTCGAGTTGCGGTGTCCACAACACCAGTGGGCCGACTTTTTGCATCGACACCTCGGTGAAGAAGACGTGCAGGGCAAACCAGATCGACAGGTTCAGGATGACACCGACCACGGCCGCCGTAATAGCCGTCAGCGCGGATCGCAGGCGCACTTGCGAACCGATCCAGTCGATGTAGGGTGCGCCGACAAATATCCACAGAAAACAGGGTGTAAAGGTCACCCAAAGCGTCACCAGCGCACCCATCAACCCGTAGCCAAAACCGCCCTCGCGATACGCCGCGATAAACCCGACAAATTCGTTCACCAGGATTAACGGACCGGGCGTGGTTTCAGCAAGCCCCAGGCCATCCATCATTTCTCCGGCACTCAGCCAGCCGAACTGGATCACCACGTCCTGGCCGAGATAGGCGAGTACCGCGTAAGCGCCACCGAAAGTCACCACCGCCAGCTTGGAAAAGAACACACCGATGTCGAACAGCAAACCCTGTTGGTCGAGGACCGCCAGCGCCAGCATCGGCAGCGCCCAGATCAGCACCCAGGTCAGGGTGGTCAGCAAGCTGCCGAGCGGCGACACTTTGACCTCGACCCGCGGCTGCTCCGCCAGTTCACGCTGCGCTCGCAGAAAGCCGAACAGCGCCGCAAGACCGATGATCAGCGGAAACGGTAAGGCCAGGAAAAAAATACCGACGAAGGCGAGCGCCGCGATCATCCAGTGCTCGGGCAGTTTAAGGGCCTTGCGCGCGACGCGTAGCAGGGCCTCGATGACGATGATGATGACTGCCGCCTTGACCCCGAGAAACATGGCGTTAACCAGGGGCAGATTACCGTACAACACGTAAATCGACGCCAACGCCAGGATCACCAGCGCGCCGGGTATCACGAACAGCAGGCCGGCAATCAGGCCGCCGAGCGTGCCGTGCAGACGCCAACCGGCGTAGGTCGCCAGTTGCATGGCCTCCGGACCCGGCAACAACATGCAGAAGCTCAGCGCATTCAGGTACTGTTGCTCGCTGAGCCAGCGCTTGCCATCGACGATTTCACGATGCATTAGCGCGATTTGTGCGGCCGGGCCGCCAAAGGATAAAACCCCGATGCGCAGCCAGACGATGAACGCCTCGCCGAGCGTGGGTGCGGGTTTATGCTCGACCCCTTCGAGGGTTGCCGAATTGTCCATGACTCAGCTCCGCGACTGGGGTTGCGGCCAGTCGTGCGATTCGTCGCTGGCATCACGCGCCCAGCGATAAAATGCGTCGTAGAGCAACATGCCGGCGGCAATTTGCTCATGGTCGTCACGATAGATGCGCGACAGGCCGAGCGATGCCGCCAGCAGGCCGGCGCATTGCGGCGCGAGGTCGAGACGATTGGTATCGGCGCCGCGCACGATGGTGGCGAGTTGCTGTAGCGCCTGGCTGTTGAGAGCGAATTCGTCGACCATGGTATCGAAGCTGCATTGCTCGCCGCGATGGCTCCAGAACACGTCCTCGACATCAAACGGCGTTGCCGCGAATTTTTCCGCGACCGCGAGCACTTCTCCGGGCGCCACGAACAGGAACTGCGCCGCCGGATCGATGAAGCGGCGAATCAGCCACGGGCAGGCCAGGCGATCGATCTTGGGCCGATGGCGCGTTACCCAGACCGTGCCACCCTGGGCGCCTGGCTGCGGGATTTTTTCCGCTGGCACCAGCATTTCGCCGGCATCGCGCCAGGCGAAGTGTCCGCCCTGCAGGATTTCCGCGCGAATACCGTAGCTGCGCAATATCGACATCGCCCCCTGGCTGATTTTCTTGCCTTTCTGGCAATAGATCACCACGTGGTCATCGACGAGTTGGGGCGCGAGCGCCGCCATATCGCCAAACGGATGTCGTTTTGCAGTGGGAATAAAATCGGGATCGAGCTCGAAGTCGGAATCGATACGCACATCGATAATAACCGGTGCGGCAGCCGTACCGACCAGCCGGGAAAGTTGAGAAACTGTAATTTCAGTGGGTGAAGGCATTACGCATCCGCTCCTATGTCAATAACCGCGGGAACCCTTTGGTCCGCTGCCGGTTTAGGTTAATGGATGCGAAGCTCGGGCTTGCGCCTCACGGGGTGTTCGCGAACCCCATGGCGGCGATTATGGCGAATGCCGGCCGTCAAATCAAGCTAGTGGTCCAAGCGGTAAATAAGGTAATGCTCAGCCGCACAAAATCGATTGTGGGCTGTGGCTGAGCATTACCTTATTTACCGCTTGGGCCACTAAAGGCTGGCCCTCAGTCTGCGGGAAGATTATAAGAGCCATCGGCGTCGTGGGTTTCACGCCCGGTCAGCGCAGGCGTGAACACGCACACCAGGCGCATCGCGGTGAATGCCTTGAGGCGGTGCCGATCGTGCTGGTCGAGTACATACAGTGAGCCCGGGGCCAGCGCAAATACTTCGCCGGTCGCGATGTTTTCGACTTCGCCCTCACCTTCGATGACGTAGTTGGACTCGATGTGATTCTTGTACCACAGCAGCTGTTCGGAACCCGCGACGATCGAGGTTTCGGTGAGCGTGTACCCCACACCATCTGCGGCGACCAGAAAGCGTCGGCTGGCAAAGGTTTCTCCGCGCACATCGCGCGCGGTATCGATGATGTCGTTGAGCGTACGTACGATCATGCGGTTCTCCCGGTCTAAAAGTAATAATGTTCAGGCGGCAAATATCAGCAACTGACAATCACCGGTATCATTGGCCGGGCGACCAGGAATTTCGCAGTCAGCGCTCGTTTCCTGTCAATTTATGAGTTGTAAATTGTCGAAGAGTTGACGACACTTTACACCATGAATCGACCCAACTCACAGACTTCGGCCCTGCATGCCACGATGCAGGCCTGGCGCCACGACATCCATCGACATCCGGAACTGGCATTCGAAGAACAACGTACCGCGGCACGGGTCGCCGAGTTGCTCGAGGAATTTGGCCTCGAAGTGCATACCGGTATCGGCAATACCGGCGTGGTCGGGGTGCTCAAACGCGGCAACAGCGAACGCATGCTTGGCATGCGCGCCGATATGGATGCGCTCAAGATACAGGAGCAGAACAGCTTCGAGCATCGCTCGCAGCACGACGGCAAGATGCACGCCTGCGGGCACGATGGCCACACCGCCATGTTGCTGGGTGCTGCGCAATACCTGGCGCGCGACGGTCGTTTCGACGGCACCGCGGTATTCATTTTCCAGCCCGCCGAGGAACACGGCGACGGCGCGCGCGCGATGATCGACGACGGACTGTTCGAACGCTTCCCGGTCGATGCGGTGTACGCGATTCACAACTTTCCGTCGCTGGAAACCGATAAATTCGCAGTGCGCGCGGGCTCCATCATGGCGGCCGAAGACAACTTCGAAATCGTCATCAACGGCGTTGGTCATCACGCCGCGATGCCGCACCTCGGCAAGGATGCCATCGTCATCGGCGCCGAAGTCGTCAGCGCCATGCAAACCCTGGTATCGCGTTCGCTCGACCCGCTCGACAGCGCCGTCGTATCCTTCACCGAATTCCTTACCAATGGCACCGTCAACGTCGTTCCCGGCCAGGTGATCCTGAAGGGAGATACGCGTTCGTTGACCATCGCCGTACAGGACCACATCGAAACCACCATGGAACGCATCGTCGCCGGCATTTGCGCGGCGCAGGGTGCGAGCTATGAATTCAGCTACGTGCGTAATTTTATTCCCACGGTAAATACTCCGGGCGAAGCAGAAATCGCGGCCACGGTTGCCGCATCCGTAGTCGGCGCGGAAAATGTCATCGGCGACAGCCGCCCGGCAATGACCTCGGAAGATTTTGGTTACATGCTGCTGGCCCGCCCCGGGGCCTATTTGTTGCTGGGTAACGGCAAGGAAGGGATTGGCGGCTGCAGCCTGCACAACCCCGCCTATGACTTCAACGATGAAATTCTCTGCACGGGGGCGGATTTCTGGGTAAGGCTGGTTGAGACCCAGCTCCCCGCGAGCTGATCCATGCCCGATAAAGACCCTGCCAGGGGAACCTTCGCTAGCGCCGCTTACGGTGGTGACAACTGGTCGCCGCGCCTGGCCAGCCATCAACAGGAAATTGGCAGCCTGTGGGCAGCTTGCGGGATTGACTCGGAATGGCGCCCACTCAAAGCGGTGCTGGTGCATGACCCCGGCGAAGAATTGAATGCGGCACAGCATGACCCGGATGCGCTGCAGATGCTCGACCGGCTCGACCTCGGCCGGGCGCGCGAGGAACACGCGGCAATGGTCGAGACTTACCGGATGAACGGCGTCGAAGTCCACGCGGTCGAACCCGCACAGCCCTGCCAGGCGAACCTGATGTTTTGCGCCGACCTGTTGGCGATGACGCCGCAGGGTGCCATCCTGGCGCGTCCGGCCTCGACGGTGCGCGCCGGCGAAGAGCGCCAGATTGCGCGCCGACTGGCGGCGCTCGGCGTTCCGCTTCTCCTCGACCCTGACCGGCAACGCCTGTTTCGAGGGCGCCGACCTGATGTGGCTGGATGAAAAAACCGCGATGATCGGGCGTGGCCTGCGCACCAACGATGCGGCGATCGAGCAGATCGGCAGCCTGCTGAACCGGCTCGGTATCGAACTGATTGCCGTCGACCTGCCATTTGGCAGCATGCACTTCATGGGCATGCTGCGCATCGTCGATCGCGATCTTGCGATTGGCTGGCCGCGACGCACGCCACATCGCTGCGTAACGAAGCTGCGTGAACTGGGTTACCGGTGGTTTTCCCCGACCTGAACGACGACCAGGCCAGTTATCGCGGCATCAACTTCGTCACCCTCGGGCCGCGGCGTATCCTGATGGTGTCCGGTCTCGACGCACTGCAGGCAGAATTCGAAAGCCTCGGCATCGAATGCCTGACCTGTCCTACCGACGAATTGTCACGCGCTGCGGGAAATGTCGGCTGCCTCACCGGCGTGTTGTGGCGCGAACAACGGCAATCCGCCATTGACTGATTTTTTTGCATCTCGACCCTGACCTAGGCACAATCGCCACTTGCAAACAAGCCAGGATCCTGTATTGAATTTCGATATTGATAAACGTGTCGCGCAACTGCTAGACAGCGACATCAGAGAAGTTTTACAGCAGCGTCAGGTCGGCCTTGAAAAAGAAAGTCTGCGCGTCGCCATCGACGGTGGAATCGCGCAAACCCCACACCCGGCGACTCTTGGTTCGGCACTGACCCATCCCAGCATCACCACCGACTACTCCGAGGCGCTGCTCGAATTCGTAACCCCACCGTTCCAGCACTTTTGCGAAACGCTGGATTTTCTCGACGATACCCATCGCTACGTCTACAGCCAGCTCGAAGATGAAGTCCTGTGGGCCACCAGCATGCCCTGCGTGGTCGACGGCGACGCCAGCATTCGGATCGCGCGCTATGGCAGCTCCAATGCGGGGCGCATGAAAACCGCCTACCGGCGAGGACTCGGGCATCGCTACGGCCGCATGATGCAGGCCATCGCCGGGGTACATTTCAACTATTCCTACCCCACTGAATTCTGGAGCAGGTTGCAAGCTGTGGTTGGTGACCAACGTGACATCCAGACCTTCATTTCGGAATCCTATATCGGCATGGTGCGCAACCTGCAACGCTATGGCTGGCTGGTGCCCTATTTGTTCGGCGCTTCTCCAGCGATCTGCGCGTCGTTTCTCGGCGCGCGCCCGACCTCGCTGGAACGCTGGCGCAAGTTTTCCTACTACGCACCCTACGCCACCTCGCTGCGCATGGGTGATATCGGCTACCAGAACAACAAGGAAGACGAGGCCGGCATCAAGGTCAACTACAACAGCCTGCAAGGCTATGTCGACAGCCTGCAACATGCGATTTCGACACCGTTTCCCGAATACCAGGAAATCGAAATGGTGCGCGATGGACAGTGGCAGCAATTGAACGCCAACATTCTGCAAATCGAAAACGAGTACTACTCCAGCGTGCGGCCGAAGCAAATTCTGCAGGGTGAAGAAAAACCGTCACTGGCGCTGGCGCGGCGCGGAGTGGCCTATATCGAACTGCGCTCGCTCGACGTCAACGCCTACGAACCTCTCGGCATCAGCGAGGAGCAGATGCGCTTTCTCGAATCCTTCCTGCTGTTCAGCCTGCTGGCGCCCAGTGCCCCTTACGACGACGACGAACTCGGCGCCATCCGTCACAACATCAACGAAGTCGCCGTGCGCGGGCGCGATCCAAAATTGAAACTGCGCCGCAATGGCCAGGAAGTCCTGTTACGCGACTGGGCCAGCGAAATTTTCGAACAGATGTCGGCGGGCTGCGACCTGCTCGACAAGGATGCTAACGTGCATTGCTACTGCGAGGCCTTACAACAGCAACGCGCCAAACTCGTCGACTCCGATCTGACGCCGTCGGCGCGCATGCTGGCCGAAATGGATGAAAACGGTGAAGAGTTTTATCACTTCGCCATGCGCAAGTCGCGCGAGCACCAGCAGTGGTTTGCCAAGCGTCCGCTGGACCGAGCCAAACACGCACAATTCGAAAAACTGGCGCGCGAATCCCTCGAAAAACAGCAAGCCATCGAGGCCGCTGACAAGATTCCCTTCGAAACCTTCCTGGCTAACTATTTCGCGCAATCCTGAGCGGTGACGATGGCGATTTCCCGGCCCCACCCGGCCGGGTGACGCTCGCGGCAAAGCTGGATATCAAGGCCGGGCAATACTGATTCTTTTTCCCGCTACTTCTCCAGTCCCGTAGAGGTGTACCCAGCCGATCTTGGTGACGCCGAAAACCAGCCCGTCTCCGCGCTTGCACAGGTAGGGATACTCCGTATAAATAGTGCGACCCAGAAATTCACCCCAGCCACAAAACTGCACCACGGAACCCGCCCCAATCCTGCCCGATCCTGACTGCGATAGCGCGGTATTTTCAGCCCCCTTGGAGAGGGAAATCGTAAACCGGTCGACGACCTCGTCGTGCACCTGCACCTGGTTGATGACAAACCGATCACCCGGCCCATTCTGGTTAATCGACTGGATCAAACTGTGCTCCAGTGACGAAATGTTTTGTGTGAAATCAGGCTTGCCCGGCAATTGGCAACCATTTAAAAAAACAGCGCCCAGGAAAAATACCAGTACCAATAAGTTGTGCGCTATTGTTGATTGCTGCATGCAAATAGATCCTCCAATGCAACGCTAATATGGGTTCAACCGGGATAGTGCTATCGCTTGATGAAGCCTGGCTTACGAGAACACAATCTGCTGTAAATATCAAACTATCCTTAGCCAATCCGGGTACCCCCTCCCGCCGCATTTAACTGCGCTGATCGGGCCAGGGAAGTCAGATTTTCGACCATTGAGAGCACAACCGTCCTACTTGCGGCCTTACTGCTACTTTTGATTTGAACGTTTAAGTAGCATAATTGCCCTTTTTCAAGATCGATTCAACGCAGGCCCGGTGTCGACACCATCAACGGGCATGGGTTTTCAGACCGGGCAGCAATGTCAGGGGACAAGACATGCAAAAAGACCAATGGGGATATGCTGTCTCCAGCGAGTCATCGGCCGCCGTCGAGGCATTAAACGGCGCTTTCAACGGATACTTCCAGTTTCGCACCAACGCCATGAAGAACCTCGACGCGGCGATTGCGGCAGATCCTGAATTCTCTTTGCCGCATGCGGCTAAAGGCATTCTCTTCGAGAGCCTGAAAAAACCAGAATTGCACGCGCGCGCCGCAAGCGAGCTCGAAGCCGCCAGGCATGGCCGACCTCCAGCCACGCTGCGCGAACAGCACTACATCGCCGCGCTCGAAGCCGCTTTAGCCGGTCAGCTGACCGCAGCCGTCACTCACTACCAGCAGATTGTCATCGACCATCCGCATGACCTGTTTGCAATGCGCCTCGCGCAGTCTGAACTGTTCTGGATTGGCGAGGTAGCCTGGATGCGCGATATCTCCGAGCGCGCGGCGCCGCAGTGGTCGGCGGCGGTGCCGGGTTACGCGTCTTACCTGGCCATTCGGGCCTTTGGCCTGGAAGAAAATGGCGACTACGAGCTGGCCGAGATATATGGCCGCAGGGCAGTGGATCTCGACCCGACCGACTGCTGGGGCGCACATGCCGTGGCCCATGTGAAGATCATGCAGGGTCATCTCGATGAAGGCGTTACGTTGCTATCGGGGCTTTGTGTCAACTGGGCGGCGGCCAACCATATCGTGCATCATCTCTGGTGGCACCTGGCGTTGTTCCATATCGAAAATGCCAACTATGAGGCCGGGCTGGAAATTTACGACAACCGATTGCGGGATCTCGAATCACCCTTGATGCAAGCCATGGGAGATTTCTACGTCGATATACAAAACGATACTTCCCTGCTGCAGCGTCTCGAACTTCGCAGCGTCGATATCGGTGACCGCTGGCAACCGATCGCCGACCTGGCAAAAACGCGCAGTGGAAATCATTGCAGCCCATTCACCAGTGCGCATTGCGCGCTGGCGCTCGCTGCCGCCGGTCGATTTGACGATGCCAATGAACTGGTTGCCAGAATCCGCGAATTTGCCACGGGTGAGAACGGCGCACTGGGTGGCCGCTATGCACTGGCGGTATTACCGGCAAGCGAAGCTGCCATTGCCCATCGCAAGGGCGAGTATCAGCGGGTTATCGATCTCCTTTTGCCCGCACGCCGCAACCTTTGGCAAATGGGTGGTAGCCACGCCCAACGCGACCTGTTTTTCCAGCTGCTGATCGACGCTGCGGTGAAAACAAAGCGCAGGGATCTCCTGCTTCTGCTGCTCGATGAAACCACTGCGATCGGATTCGAGCACCTCGCCGAGCGCTCGAGCTATGCCGATGCGCTGTCGATGTCTCACTAGCCGAATATTGAAAATTTGGCGATAACCTGTTTCAGGCATCGTCTCACGGTACATTTCTGGAATTTTTTAGGGAAAATTAGACGTAAGTATCATTTCTATCGCGAATAGCTTGTCGTCTGAAAATGCATAGCGTGTTCCAAATCACATCAAAATCGCTGCGTTTGGCTAAAACTTAATAGTTCACGAATATGCAGGGCATTGACATGTTTTATACCAATGATACCGATACCAGTGAAGCCACTGACATTAACGGCGATCACCATTTGATCCTGGACGGAACGGTCCACATGGATGACATCGAGGATATTTCGGTCCCGCGAATCAAGGGACTGGTGGAATTGTTCGGCGATTATTTCGGCGACTAAAGTCGGACCAGTGGTTGCAAAGCGACCACTCAGGCTTTCACTGCATCGCTTTCATGCAGCGATATCCCTGTCCAGATCGGCGAAAAACCACTTCGTTTAGCACCGCAGTCTCGTTGCTCAAATCAAGCGAGGTAATCATCCTGCCAACCACGATAACTGGCGTCGCGACTCAAGCGCTGAATGAGCTCGGCCGAGGCAACACCCTGCAACTGCGCCGGCGGTGTTCCTTCACGCAGCGCCTTTAGACAATCATGCATCGCCTGCACCGCTGCCATAAAGGGTTGGTGTCCCTGCAGGCTCACTCTGACCCCGAATTCGGCGAGATAGACAGGATCCTTCAACTCGGCGCCGCTTCCACCGAGCATGATGGGGGCATCGATAACCGCTGCGATGCGCTCCAGCTCATCACGCGTCTTGACGCCCACGAACATGACGCCATCCATCCCGGCGTCGAGGTAGGCTGCAGCGCGTTTGATTCCATCATCGACGCCATTCGGGCCAACGGCACCGGTGCGCCCCAACAGGATGAGGTCGGGATCCTGGCGCGCGTCGAGCGCGGCTTTCATTTTGCCAACACCCTCCTCCACTTGCAGATATTCGGTGGCACTTTGACCGAAACGCTTCGGTAACAGGGTGTCTTCGATCGTGAGACAGGCCACGCCGGCCGTCTCCAGTTCCTCGATGGTGCGGCGCACGTTGAGGGCGTTGCCGTAACCGTGATCAGCGTCGACAATCAAAGGCAGCTCTCCAGCGCGACAGATGCGCTGCGCCTGGTCGGCAAATTCACTCAGCGTCAGGACGATGAGATCGGGCGCACCAAGCACCGTGAGCGAAGCGATCGAACCGGCAAACATGCCCGCTTCGAATCCCAGGTCTTCGGCGGCCCTTGCCGAAACAGGATCGTAGACCGATCCCGGTTGAATACAGTGGTCGCCGGCTAACACGGCGCGCAGTTTTTGTCGTCGGGGCGTACAGTTCATGATGTTGTCCGAAGTCCTGAAAAAGCACAGTAAGCGGAGATACTACCACTTCGTCGCAACGCGCTGGAATCAGAAAGTGCCAGGCGGGGCACAGCCGGCCGTTCTTCAGAATAGCGACTAGCCCGCATATCTCACCGATTTATGTAGCGATATGCACATGGATGTGCAGTAGTAGAGCAATGCAGCGGTCCGACGTTTCGGCGATCCGGCGTCCCGGGCAATTGCCGAGGGCGTCGAAAAGACGCTGTGTCGCGCCGCACAACCCAATGGGCCTCTGGTACATTGGGGGAGAGGTCCGCGCCGGCGTAGTTTACGCTACGTTTAGCGGGCCGGCGGGAGTACGGCGCGTCACAGTGAGCTTTGCGACGTCCGCAGTAGGAAATCGGTGAGATATGCGGGCTAGGCCGCGTGGTCCGTCGTATCGCTACTGCGTGCCTGTTGATCGAAGAACGATGCGGTGGTGGGTTTTTGCGGCAACTCGATTTGGTAAGCGATGGCCCGCACTTTATTGGTCTTTTCGCCCCGCACCACCATCCCTTCGAACTGGTTGGGCATGGGATTGCTCGAATACGACACGGCATCCTCGGCCGAATAGACGCTAATAAACAGGTTTCTTGGTCGTGATGAAACATTGGGCGCCGAGGCATGCAGCAAGCGCGTGTGCATCAGGCACACAGAACCCGCGGGGCCGATACAGCTTATCGCTTTTTCCTGGCAATCCCTGGCAACCGACTCGGTCACTGCGCCGGTGAACACGCCGTCGTGCCAGAGCCCGTGGATTTCGCCTTTATGCGAACCGGGGATCACTTCCAGCGGCCCGTTATCCTGGGTGACTTCGTCGACCATCAGCAAGGCAGTCACCAGGTCATCGTTGGAGTGCGGTGTGAAGGGGAAATCCTGGTGCCATTTCACCGCAGTCTGTCCCCCGGGTAACTTGGAATTGATCTTCGCATGGTGAAACTTGACGTTCGGGCCAATCAGGTCGGCAACGCAGTCGGTCATCCGGCTGGAGGCCATCGCCGCGTAATACGCCTGCGATACTTCAATCGGCGCATTGACCCGCCGCAGCCCCGGTTTTTCGGCAGTGTGGCCGGCTTCCAGGTCAAAGCGAGGGCGACCATCAAGGGTGTCGCCGTAAGGCTCGCTGTATTCACGGCTCGCCTCCACCCAGGCATCGAAATCGGCACGCATCGCCTGCAGCAAATCGACATCGACAACGTTCTCCACCAGCAGATATCCATCGGACCAGAATTGTTTGTACTGTGCTGCGCTTAATGCCTGCATTGACTGAAACCTCTTTCGAATTGATATTGCGCGAGAGCCTAGCAATACTGGAGAACAAGATAAAATTGCTTTATATTTCTTTTAAGAAATATAGAATATGGTTAAATTTACTCTAAAACAATGCGCCTACTTCGTTGCGGTGGCCGAACAAGGCGGAATTGCGCAAGCGTCACGGGTGCTCAATATATCCCAACCGGCGGTCGCCCAGGCCATCGACAAGCTCGAAGCGCTGTTCGATTTTCGTCTGTTTGACCGGCACCATGCTCGCGGTACCGAGATGACACCCCAGGGGCGGGCATTTTTGCATTCAGCACGCGACCTGTTACAGCAAGCCGACCGCAGCGAACACGATGCACGGGCCATAGCCGCCGATAACACCGGTATTATTCGCTTCGGTTGTTTTCACACCATTGCAGCTTTTTACCTGGCGCCGATCATCGCTGGGCACCGCGATACCTACGCCGATATAGAAATCGTCTCGTCGGAATTACTGCAAACTGAAATCATTTCGGCTATCGATACCGGCGACATCGACCTGGGCTTAACCTACGACATGTCACTGGACAATCATCCGCTGGATCGCCAGGTCCTCACCCGCCTGAAACCATTCCTGCTGCTGGGTGAAAATCATCCCCTTGCGGCCCTGCCGAAAATAAGCCTCGCCGACATGGCAGAGGAGCCCTTTGTCATGTTCGACGGACCTTCGAGTCGCGACTATTTCGAAGGGGTGCTGGCGGCACATGGCATCAATCCACCCATTGCCTTCGCCTCGAATTCGATGGAATCGGTGCGCAGTGCCGTGGCCAACGGTCTCGGCTTTTCGCTCAGCGTGATGAAGCCCGCCCACTCGACAACCTGTGATGGCAAGCAACTGGTTTCGGTGGCGATCAGCGACGATATCGATCCATTGGCAATCGTGCTGGTACGCAAACAGGCGGCGCCATCGTCCGGGCTTATCGATAAATTCGCTGCATTTTGCGAGCACTACTTTAAAGCGCTGAATGCAAACTAGCCCGCGTTCTCGTTGGACGGGCTAGTGCAGGCGCCTCGGAATATAACGGCAAAATCCCGCCGACACCGCCATCCACAGCGCCGCCGTGGAAAACACCACCGGTAACGCAAAGTAGCTGAGCAAAATGGCGAAAAGGCCCGGTGTCATCAACTGCCCGAGATCGCGATAAGTCACGAACACGGCCGTCATCTGCGCGCGTTCGCCCGAATGCACCGCGCGAAAGAACAACACGTTACCGACGCCATCCAGCATGGTCGCGCCGAGCGCGCAAACCACCAGCAGCACGGCGGCGATGGTTGGAAAATCGGTGGCCAGGAAAACCAGCAGCGTGAGTGCGCTGCTGGTGGAGAATCCCAGCATCATCAGGCGCCGAACCCCGTAGTGACGGGCAACCCAGCCCCAGAATGGCACCGACAGCGTCCACGCGGTACCGATGGATACCAGCGCCGCGCCGGTGAGTTCGCCGAGCCCGGACTGGGCCGCGTATATCGGCACGTAAATGATGAACATGGTCCACCAGCCCGAGCGCGCCAGCGCCAGTCCGTAAGCGAGCCGCAGGCGCGCCTGGCTGAAATAGCGCGGCAGGTATTTCAACGGGTTGACGCTTTGCGAACGCGTCGCCGGAATGCGCGTGTGCTGCAGGCCGAGCGCGCGAAACCAGCCGGCGGCAATCAGCATGAAAATCATGCAGCTGATAAACGGCAGCTGATGCCAAACCTGGCTTTCGAGATAGACGCCCGAGAAACGGACCAATGGTCAGCGCGGTGACATTGAAAAACACGCGCAGGGGTTCGAAACTGGTCATCTGCGTGCGTGGGATACGCCCCATCACGTAAATCGACAGGGTGACCTCAGCCGCGGCAATCGCAAACACGTGGAAAAACAATCCGCCGGAAAAAATCCACGCCTGTTCCGACCGTCATCAAACCCGCCGACAGCAACATCGTCGCGCAGGACAACAGGTAAGACGGGTACAGCCCGATGCGCCGGATCAACACTGGCAGGGTCAGCGCCGCGAGAATACCGCCGACACTGACCGCGAACAGCAACAGGCTGGTGTCCTGCGCATTTCCCATCAGCGCGTAAGCCTGCAGCGGAATAACCGACAACAACATGCCGCGAGGCAAATTCTGGATGAAGAAAAATAACGCGAAGCGGGTGAGCGAATCAAGCCTCAAGGGAGTGTCTCGCTTGCACTAGCGCTTGCACTACTAACGCATTCCCAGGCGCACTTTTCCTGCCGGTGCCG
This sequence comes from uncultured Gammaproteobacteria bacterium, assembly GCA_963835795.1. Lineage (GTDB taxonomy): Bacteria > Pseudomonadota > Gammaproteobacteria. Next base: position 57,873 of record CAWIHJ010000092.1, on the reverse strand, counting down.
GGAAAGCGGCGTCGAGCTTGCCGAGATCTTCGCGTATCAAGTTTGACATTTATCGCGGCCAGATTCTCCGCATTGCGATCTGCCCTGGCTGACTTGGGTATGACCACGGTCTGTGGCTGATGCAGTAACCAGGCAAGGGCTATCTGCGCTGGTGTCGCTTGATGTCTTTGCGCCACCTCAGCGATCACAGGCGAACGCAGCAAGGCACCGCCCTGGTCCAGTGGCGAATAAGCCATTAGCGGGGTGCCGCGCTGCCGACACCAGTCAGTGACCTGCCCCTCGACTTCGCGATGCGCGAGGTTGTAAAAAATCTGGTTGCATCCCAGCCGACCCTGGTCTTCGACGGGAATAGCCTGTAAATCAGCCAGGTCGAAATTACTGACGCCGAAATCGCGAATCTTGCCACTGTCCTGCAATTCATGCAGTGCCGCGAAAGTTTGCGCGAGCGGTATGCTCCCCGGCCAATGCAGCAGGTACAGATCGATGTAGTCGCAATTCATGCGCTGCAAACTGCGCTCGCAGGCTTCGATAACGCCGCTGCGACTGGCGTTTTCAGGATAAAACTTGCTCACCAGGAACAGGCCGTCGCGTCGCCCGTCTATGGCTTCACCTATGACTTCCTCGGCGCCACCTTCGCCATACATTTCGGCGGTGTCGATCAGGCGCACTCCCATATCCAGGGCTTCACGGATGACGCTGACCTCGGCCTGATAGCGAGCGGGGTTTTCACCCATGCGCCAGGTGCCCAACCCAAAAACCGGAATGGCATTACCCGAAGCAAGCGTAAGTTGTCGCATGGTGTGTTCCTCAACTGCAATGACTGGCGGGCGCTTAAATGAAGATCCCTGAATACTACACTTTGGTAAGTGGTTCAATCTCCCGGATTTTGACAACCGGGTCGGATTGGCCAGGCCATCGGTCAACAAATGCGGACCCGGTGCCTTTCGTTTACGCAGAATAACAGCGAATCATTTCGCCTGTCGCGTTTCCCCGCGCCTGCAAGCTGATAGACTTGCCATTTATGTAAATGAGCACAAGCGGTCAGCGATGCGGGCAATTTTCAGATCACCGAACAGCCGACTGCCTCAACAACGATTAACAACATGACCTACGTAAAGCATTTTCACGGCCTGTTATTTATCCTGCTGCTTTGCGGTTCCGCGTCAGCTGCCGAGACTGCTGCCGAGACTGCTGCCGAGACTGCTGCCGAGACTGCTGCCGAGACTGCCGCCGAGACTGCCGCCGAGACTGCCGCCGAGACTGCTTCTGAAACTGCTTCCGAAACTAGCGACGCTCCCGCAGATACACTACCGCAGCAAGGTGATTCTCTGGTTATCGATCGAATCCAGCGTGAACGTGCCGTCGACAACAATCGTTCGGTGTTGCTAGCCCACCGGCGTAATTATTTACTGCCGCTGACCTGGTCGAGGGATCCTAACGACGAACCGTTCGAAAGCGACGGAAACTTCGACGAATCGCTGGACCACTATGAAACCCAGTTTCAAATCAGCCTCAAGCTACCGCTGGCAGAGGGGATTTTCAGCGAGCACGACGCCATCTATGGCGGCTTTACCCTGCTCGCTTTCTGGCAGGTTTATAACAGCGAGATCTCGGCGCCGTTTCGTGAAACCAATTACGAACCCGAGATATTCTGGGTTATGCCGGTGCCCTGGAGTGTATTCGGCGGCGATGCCACGCTAGTCACCCTGGGCCTGTCGCATCAGTCGAACGGGCGCAGCCAGGCTTTTTCACGCAGCTGGAATCGCGTTTACGCCGGGCTGGTCTGGGAACGCGAGCGCTACGTTTTTTACCTGAAAACCTGGTGGCGGATTCCGGAAGACGAAAAAGACGACCCCCGCGATCCGCAGGGCGACGATAATCCGGACATCGAAGACTTCCTCGGCAATTTTGAATTTTCCGTCGCTTATCGCAAATTCGATCACGAAATCTCGGTAATGCTGCGTAACAACCTCGATGTCGACGAAAATCGCGGCGCCATCCGGGTCGACTGGACTTTCCCGCTTGAGGGTCGCTATCGCGGCTACCTGCAGTTTTTTAACGGTTACGGTGAAAGCCTGATCGACTACAACACTCACATCGAGCGTATCGGTATAGGCATAATACTGACCGATTTGTTGTAACTCCGCGCAGGGCATCCTGCGCTTGTCATCACAAATAAAGTCATGGTAAGTCTGGTATCCCCGCGTCACCGCTAACGATATACTGATCCTTTCGCGATAGTGGCGTAAGCAAAAAAAAACAGACACTGTTAATGTAAGGGGATCGTTTCCGAAAACAGTTCGGCCCGCAGAGGGATTCAATCACTGGAATCAGCATAATCATTTCGACCTGGCAACGCGTGCAAAACCTCGCGAGGCAAGCCGGGTTGCTGCTGATGCTGGCGATTTATCCAGACAGGCAGCCATGTTGAGCAAACATGAAGGCCGTTAAATACCGACATCGAAATTCAGTCATTCACGGGGTATTGCCGTGTTCCTGATGTCCGCCTTGCTCGACGCCTGCGTGAGCCTGCCGCAGAACCTTGATCGAAAATCGTCCGGGGCTTTCACCGATACCCGCAACACAACGCTGGGCCAGTCCATCAAAGACGACCTGGCCCGCCATCCAGGTCTTTCCGGCTTCCTGCTGCTGCCAAACGGCCTCGACGCGTTTGCCGCGCGCGCTCTGCTGGCCGACAGTGCCGAACGCAGTATCGACGCCCAGTACTACCTGCTGCACAACGACCTGGTCGGACGACTGTTTCTGAGCGCCCTGCTGAAAGCCGCAGATCGGGGAGTGCGCGTACGTCTGCTGGTGGACGATATGACGCTCGACGACTACAAGGACATCAGCATGGCGGCACTCGACACCCATCCGCTGGTCGAAATACGGGTATTTAACCCGTTTACCCGCAGATCATACCGCTGGCTGCAATTACTGACGCGTTTCGACGACATTACCCGGCGCATGCACAACAAATCCTTTACCGTCGACAACCAGATCAGCGTTGTCGGCGGACGCAACATCGGCAACGAATACTTCGAGGCCGATCCGGAGCTGGCCTTTGGTGATCTTGACGCCCTCGCCATTGGCCCGGTGGTCGGAGACATTTCGACCAGCTTTGACCTGTACTGGAACAGCCAGACCAGTTACCCAATAGCCACCCTGCTCGGCAGGAAAGCTCCATCGCAGGACCTGCAAAAGCTGCGCAGGCATTTCTCGCAGTTTGTCGAACAGCAGCCTGATTCGCAGTACCTGCAAGCACTGCGCAACAGCGAACTGGTTGCACGCATTAAAGACAATCCTGCCACCCTGGTTGCAGACGTCAGCAACAACCGCTTTGCGATGAACTGGGGTAATGCCCAGGTAATGTACGATGACCCCGCAAAGGTGACCACCGGTCGAGAGCAGACCAAACTTCACCTGGTCACCCAGTTCGAACCGCTAAGCTCGCTAATCAGGCAGGAACTGACGATATTCTCCCCCTATTTTATTCCGGGTCGGCAAGGATTGAAAAAAATTCAAACCTTGCGCGAACAAGGCGTACGGGTGCGTATCCTGACCAACTCACTGGCATCAACTGATGTGTCTACCGTGCACGCGGGTTACGCCAGGTATCGCCGAGGCCTGTTACGCGCGGGTGTCGAGCTTTTCGAGATCGACGATGTGCTGAGTCGCGCGCAGCGCAAGGGGAAAAAAGGCCCTTCCGGCTCGTCGAAGGCCAGCCTGCACGCCAAATCATTTGTCATCGATCGCAAGCGCGTATTCATCGGCTCAATGAATCTTGACCCGAGATCGGTGGTTGAAAATACCGAGATCGGATTGGTCATTGATTCCGTCGAAATTGCCCGTGAGATGAACGACTGGTTCAACCGGGAGGTAAACAACGTTGCTTATCGTTTGCTACTGGAGACTAACCAGGCCGGTAAAGAAAAACTGGTCTGGCACCGCACTCTCGAAGGTGAGGAACAACGCTTCACAAGCGAACCGAATGCCGGCTTCTGGCGCCGCTTTGGTGACAGGTTATTGCAACTGATGCCAATCGAATCGCTACTCTAGCAGTCTGTCGGACTTAGGGAATCGTAGCGAGGCGAGTGGGAAATCGAGTCCATTTTTTCGACCTTTTGAGGCGCATAGTGGGAACTACGCAACGAAAAAGATCGGAAAAATGGGCCGATTTCCCATCGCCGCAGTAGATCATCCCTAAGTCCGACAGACTGCCAGGCCATTCCTTGCGCGCGCCGTGCTCATTTACAGCAAAACCCCGGTAAACGGCATTGCCAGTTACTGCAGCGCGCCTGATTCTCTCAGGTGGCGCGCCATTCCCTGCACGTTGAGTGCACGCCAGCTATCATAGGCCGCCCACTCCCGGTACTTGTCCATGGTGACTTCACGCTTGAGTTCATCGACCGTCTTGCCCGCCTGCAGTCCTTTCAGCACCGCGGCGCGTAATTCCTCGAGATAAGCAATGCCGTCACCGACATCACGTTTGACACCAACCGGACCATGCCCACCGAGCAGAAGATCGAAATCGAGCGTCTCCACTTTCTTCACCTGGTCGATCCACTGATCGACATTGGCGCCCGGGAAATCGCGATAGAACAGGCGTTTGGCGCTGACCACATCGACCACGAAAGCGACCGCATCGGGATGCACGACCATGGCGATCATATCCTTGCCATGCCCGGGGCCCAGGTAAGTCAAGGTGAAGGTTTTGCTGCCGAGCACAAAGCTCATCTGCTCATCAAAACGCCTGGTGGCCTCGACCAGGTCTATATCCTCGGGTGCATTCGCGTGCATGATAACGTTCGGTACGTCGCCATAGGCGGTGCCGCCGGAAGCGTGGTCGCCATGGCTGTGGCTGTAGATCAGGTAGGTGATCGGTTCGTCGGTGATTTTAGCGATTTCCTTTTTCAGCCAGGCCGCCGCGTCGACATTGATCGGGTCGGTGACCACCACGCCGGCGCCGGTGACCACGAACATGTTGTTGTGGAACTGGTTTTGAAAGCGGTATACGTCAAAAGTCACGCGCGTAATCTCGCGCTTGATATCCTGTGCGCCAGCGCCGCCGGTGCCCAACAATGCGATCAGCAAAACCATCAGTATTCGTTTCATTTCAAACTCCATTCGATTCATCGGTGGTGGTATCTCGCAGCGCGCTTTTCTGCTTAAATTCGAGCCCATGAAGCACATCGAATCCCAGTTACGCCTCGGTTCCGGACTCGTACTCGCAGCCTATGTGACACAACATCTGTTAAACCACGCTTCCGGCATAGTCTCGATTGACGCGGCCGAAACCTATCGTAAGACCATCGGTGCCGCATTTCAAACCACGCCGGGCCTGTTCCTGCTGTATGGCGCTATCCTGTTCCACGCGGTGATCGCACTGCATTCGCTGTACCGGCGCGCAAGCCTGCGCCTGTCGACCTGGCAATGGGCACAATTGGCTCTCGGACTATCCATCCTGCCACTGCTGGTCGGCCACGCGATCTCCAACCGCGGCTTCGACCTGCTCGGCGAAGTGGACCCCAACTACTATTACGTGATCACGTCGCTGGCGCTGAAACCCGCGATACTGGTGCAACTGTTGATACTCATTGCCGTGATCTGGGTTCACCTGGTGATCGGGCTGCATTTCTGGCTGCGCACCAAACAGGGCTACCCATCCTGGTTGCCTTACGCCTATGCCGTTGCACTGCTGGTTCCCGTGCTGGCGTATATCGGTATCTATCGCATGCTGCGCGAAGCCGGCGCCTGGGTTGACGACAGCGAACGGCTGAAGCAGATTTACGCGGGTATCGAGGCCATGCCGCAGCGCGACGTCGATTTCCTGCGCGCCCTGGAAGGACAGGCCTGGGTTTTCATGGCCGCCTTGTTCGCGCTGGTACTGGCGGCACGCCAGCTACGCCTGTGGCGCCAGTCGCGGCGCAACAGCTATCGCATTAGCCACGCTGAAAAAGGCGAGATCAGCGCGGTCAAGGGCGGTTCCCTGCTGGAAGCCCTGCGCGAGGCGCGCATCCCGCACGCGGCGGTCTGTGGCGGACGCGCGCGCTGCACCACCTGTCGCGTTCGCGTTGGCAGCGGCCTGGCGCAGTTGCCGGCGCCCAATCACCTCGAAGCGCGTGCCCTGGAGCGCATCAAGGCGGGCGAGGATGTGCGCCTTGCCTGCCAGTTGCATCCAGACGCCGACCTCGCCATCACGCCACTGGTGATGGCAAACCAGCCCCTTGCCACGGCTCTGCACGGCGGCGGGGTCGAAGGCCACGAGGAATACGTGGTCGCCATGTTCGTCGACATGCGCGGCTCCACCAACCTTGGCGAACGCGTGCTGGCCTACGACGTGGTGTTCATCCTGAATCGCTTCTTCACCGAGTTGTCGGAGGCGCTGGCCGCGACCCATGGCCACTACGCGCAATTTGCCGGCGACGGCCTGATGGCACTCTACGGCCTCGATGCCTCGCGCAAGCAACAGCGCCTGCAGCGATGCGCTGGCCGGGGCGGCCGACATGTTCCAGCGCATCGACCGGCTCAACCTGCAGCTGCAGCGCGAGTTCGGTGAAAGCGTGAAGATGGGCATCGGCATTCACGGCGGTGACGCCATCGTCGGCACCATGGGACCGCCACGCACACCGTTGCTGACCGCGGTCGGCGATAACATCAACATCGCCGCGCGCCTCGAAGCGCAAACCAAGGAACAGGATTGTGACCTGATCATTTCAACGGTCACGCTGGAAGTCGAAAACATCGCCTACGACAACAGCAGCATTCGCGAAATCGAGGTACGCGGACGCGACAACCGGGTGCGCGCCTGCCGCTTCGCGCGCGACCAGTTACCCGGAAACTCGTCACACTGATCGAAACCTCGACCTTCTTTGGTTATCATTGCCCGACACTCAACCCACGGACCAACCATGCAGCAACGACAGCTCGGCCCTTTCAGCGTTTCCGCAATCGGCTTTCGGCTGTATGAATGTTTCGATGGGCTACGGCCCGCGAATTGCGGATGATGCCGCGGGGCAATTATTCAACGCCGCGCTGGACCAGGGTTACAACTTCCTCGACACCGCCTCGTTATACGGCAACGGACACAACGAGGATTTGATCGGCAGGTACCTCGCTGCTCGCCGCGACGAGTACGTCCTCGCCAGCAAATGCGGATTTTCCCGCAGCGCGGATGGCAAGACTTTCATGGACGGGCGTCCCGAGGTGCTCAAACAAACCTGCGAGGAAAGCCTCGAGCGTTTGCGCACCGACACGATCGACCTCTACTACCTGCACCGCATCGATCCCAAAGTACCGGTCGAAGACAGCGTCGGCGCACTCGCACAGCTGGTTGAACAGGGCAAGATCAAAACCATTGGCCTGTCGGAAATCAGCGCCGACAGCTTGCGCCGCGCGCACGCGGTGCACCCGATTACCGCGGTGCAATCCGAGTACTCGCTGTGGACCCGCACCCCGGAGCGCAAAATACTCGCCACCTGCGCCGAACTCGGCATCGCCTTCGTGCCTTTTTCACCCCTGGCGCGCCAGTTCCTGACCGGCAAATGCCGTGACGTCACCTGCGTCACCGACGATGACATCCGCGCCAGCATCGCGCGCCCGCGCTTCGAGCCGGAAAACTTCAAACGCAATGCCGAACTGCTGATTCCATTCGGCGCGATTGCCGCCCGCGAAGGCTGCAGCATGGCGCAACTGGCGCTGGCCTGGCTGTTGGCGCGCGGTGATAACATCGTGCCCATTCCTGGCACCAAGCACCGTGACTGGATGATCGAAAATGCCGGTGCCGGCGAGATCACGCTGGGCAGCGATGTGGTCACCGAACTCGACGCTCTGATCAATGAAGACACCGTTAGTGGTAATCGTTACACCGACGCGTTGATGGCATCCACCGATTCCGAGAAGGATTAAACCAATGAAACTGAACGCTGAAGAACAGGCCATGCTGAACGGCGAGCTGGGTGAACCGCGGCGCTGGGCCATCGAGCACATGATGCGCGTCGGGCGCTTTTTCGACGCCGCGGACTTCGTCGAAGTCACCCAGGCGCACATCATGGCCGACACCGAATCGCTCGGCGAAGCCGGGGTCGTGTTCCTCGAAACCATGGCTGCCTGCCCGCGGCAGGAGCGCCAGGTGCGCATCCCGATGATCACCGATCCGCGCGGCATCGACTTCTGTCACTACAAGCGCCTGCGACAGACCGACCTGATGGCGTCGCTGGAGCAACGCGCCATCGACGCCTTCGAAGCCATGGGCATCCTGATGACCAACACCTGCATCAACTACCAGACCATCATGCCGCCGGTGCGCGGCGAGCACCTCGCCTTCGGCGATACCGGCGTGGTGATTTACTGCAACAGCGTGCTCGGCGCCTACTCCAACTTCGAGGGCGGCCCGTCTTCGCTGGCGGCCGGCCTGACCGGGCGCACGCCGCGCTACGGCCTGCACCTCGACCAGCAACCGCCGCGCGACGCGACGCTTTCAGGTCGACTGCGAGCCGCAATGCCTGTCCGACTGGGGCGCGCTCGGCGGCATCATCGGCGCGCGCGCGGGTTCCTACTGGGAAGTGCCGGTGATCGAGGGCATCGACGCGCAGCCGGGCTCCGACGAGATGAAACACATGGGTGCGGCGATGGCGAGCTTCGGTTCGATGCCGCTGTTTCACGTGGTCGGCGTCACGCCCGGAGGCGCCGACGCTGGAAGCCGTTTGCGATCCGCGACAGCCTCGCCGCCGAAACCATCACCGCCGCCGACCTCGACGCCTTTTTCGCGCGCTACGGCGGCAAGGGCGAAAAAGTCGACGTGGTGGTGTTCTCGGCGCCGCAGTTGTCGCTGCTGGAAATGCAATCGCTCGCCGCACTGCTCGATCGGCAACAAGCTGCATCCGCACACCAGCCTGCTCGCCGTCACCAGCCCGGTGGTCGCCGCCGATGCACGCCGCATGGGCCTGGTCGAGCGCATCGAGTCCTCCGGCGCGCTGGTGCTCGAAGGCATGTGTTTCTACCAGAGCTACGCGCGCGAAATGGGCGAAGCCAACGGCTGGAAACGGCTGATGACCAACTCGGTCAAGCTCGCCAACATCATCGGCGGTTACGGCTATCAGCCGACCCTGTCGAACATGGAAAACTGCGTGGCATCGGCGATCGCCGGGGAGATCCTGTAATGCAAACCATCGAACTCAAGTGTCACGTCGGCGTCGGTCCCGACGGTCACCGGCGAAGCGCTGGTGACCGACGATAATTTCTCCGCGCGTTACGACCTCGACCGCATCAGCGGCATCTTTTCACGCCCGCAGCACAAGCTGGCCGGTCAAAGCTACGTCGACAAGATCATGGTGTTCAACACCGCCAAGGGCGGCGTCGCCTCGGCCTGGATGCTGCACGAAATGAAATCGCGTAGCATCGCACCGAAGGCGATCCTGTTCAACAACGTCAACCCGATCCTGGCGCAGGGCGCGGCGCTCGCCGACATGGCGATGTGCGACCGCTTTGCCGATGGCGACGTCACCCAGCTGATCCAGACCGGCGACCAGGTCACGGTCAATCCGGACATCGGCTGGTCACCATCACCCGGGGCTAGCCAGGCAACCCGGTTTTCGGTAAAGTTCTGCCAAAACGTGATCAAGTTATTCGCATGATTCGATTCAGAAATTTGCTTTACCCAGGCCCAACGGCCGCAACCGTGGCTGGTTGAACCTATGTCCGTCGCCTATCTCGATTGCAGCAATGAAGCCGGCGAAATTCAGCCGAGCGGAAATTCCCGCCTGCGCTGGCTTGCGCAGGACATCTCTGACGACGACTGGATTGTCAAGATTACACCCGCGGCGCGCGACGAAATGGATCGGCTCGCCGAGTATCTGCAGCAACACCCGCTACCGATATTGCAACGCCGGATCGACGGGCTGGCCCTGACCGCCTGCCGCGAGTTAATGGCGCGGATGAAACAGATCCTCGACGATGGTGTCGGCTTTGCGGTGCTCGAGCGCATGCCGATGGACGCTTATGCGAACGACACCCTGCTGGAAATTTACTGGTTGCTGGGCCAGTGCATCGGCCGCCCCGTGGCGCAGAAATGGAACGGGGAAATGATTTATCACGTCAGCGACACCGGCGCCGCCTATGCCTACGGCACGCGCGGCTCGTACACGTCGGTCGAACTGAACTTCCACACCGACAACGCGTTTGCGCGCATGCGCCCGGACTATGTCGGCCTGTTTTGCCGGCAAGCGGCGAAAAGTGGTGGTGTCAGCCGCTTCTGCAGCCTTTACTCGGTGCACCAGCGCATGCTCGAGCAATATCCGGCAGAGCTGGCGCGACTGTACCAGCCGGTGTTGTTCGACCGGCAAAAAGAACATCACGAGGGCGCGGCGCCGGTATGCCTCGCACCCTATTTCGGCTGGCGCAACGGTCGCATGTTCGCGCGCGCCAACGCATCGCTGATTCGCAAGGGCTACGAGGTGGCCGGTGAGCCGATGGATGCGTTGCTGGTTTCAGCGCTGGATGCCATCGACGATGTCTGCGCTGCCCCGGACCTGTGGTTCGAAGCGCAGTTGGAGCGCGGCCAGATCCAGTATCTCAACAATCACGAGATCGGACACTACCGCAGTGCCTTCGAAGACCACGACGACCCCGAGCAAAAACGCCATCTGTATCGGCTGTGGCACCGCGAGGCCGGCGACAGCAGCTACGACGGCATTCGCTTCGAGCCATCGGTGTAATCCCGACCACCCAGGCACAAAAAAACCCGACCAGCTGGGTCGGGTGAATTTGTTGCGTCCTGACTAAGGGAGTAGTGATTTAAAGGATAATCCACGGCAGGACGCATTACGGCGACCTGGTTCACACTATAAAAGTAACAACTTTACAAAGTCCCAAAAAGGGATGTCTATAGCGAAACCGTCAATGTCAGAATCCAGCAGTGAACTCGCCAACCACCGCAACGGTCATGCTATCGATGAAGACTTGTCTACCCCGCTTTACTGGCAATACTGGTGATAATGCTTGGCGCTTGCGCCACTTCATTGCAGCCGGATAACTACTCGGAGCGCATCGCCGCGACCCGTCTCGGCGCCAGCCAGTTCCTCGTCGACTACGCCGCCGGGCCGACGGGTGACGACCCGCAAGCCATCGACCTGACCTTGTTGCGCAGTGCCGAAATTGCCTTGCAACACGGATTTCACTACTTCGTCGTGGTTGAACCCGAACCCGTTTCCGCGGCCGATGACAGCCAGCAAAGCAGTCCCACGGAAACCTTCGAGTACGAAAACAGTCAATTCCGTTACACCGAACCCGCCACCCGTAATACGCTAATCTGCTTCAACTCGCGTCCCCCGGGGCGCCATTTCGTGGCGTTGTTCGTCAAGGCCAGTCTGCGTAGCAAATACGACCTCGACTCGGCGTTATAGATTGACTGCGGACAGGATAATCGGAATCGCTGAGCAAAACGTATACACGCTATGAGCAATCACGAATTTTACGCCAACATCCCGGCATTCGACGATTTCTCCGGCATCGCCGATAGCCGCAACTACCGCCTTGCACCCGACGATTGGCACGTCATTATCGCCGACGTCCGCGAATCGACCCGCGCGATCGCCGAGGGCCGCTACAAGGATGTCAACATGATCGGCGCCGCCTGTATTAATGCCGTTCTCAACATCAGCCAGAAGCGCCGCATTCCCTACGTGTTCGGTGGTGACGGCGCAACCTTGATGGTGCCGGCTGCAGATGTGGACAGCGCTGCCAGGGTGCTGCTCGGCGTGCGTGTCATGGCCGCTAAACGTTTCGACCTGGATCTGCGTGTGGGCGTAGTGGCGGTCGCTGAAATTCACCGCCAGGGAGGCCCGCGTGTTCGGGTTGCCCGGTATCGGCTGAGCCCGGGTAATGAGCTTGCCACGTTTTCCGGCGGCGGCATCGAACTCGCCGAACAATGGGTCAAATCGGGATCGGATTACCTGCTCGAAGACAGTTACCAGGACAACAATCCCGATCTCAGCGGACTATCCTGCCGTTGGGAGCCGCTGGCTTCACAGCAGGGCGTCATGCTGAGCCTGCTGATGCAGGCGTGTGCCGGCAGCGACGAGGCCAATGCGACGCTGTATCGTGACCTGATCGACAACATTGCGCGAATTACCGACGCCGGCGACGATTCGAGCAAACCAGTCTGTGATGACAACCTGGTACTGCGCTGGCCACCCCGAGCCCTGCACGCTGAAGTCGAGGCCACTATCGGGCAGCGCAATCGCTTTCACCACAGCTTATCCATTTATGCCAACAGCCTGTTGCAGTGGCTGCTGGACCGTTTCAACATCAGCGCCGGCGGTTATCGCGGTAGGCAATATCGCAGCGAGCTGCAGGACAATACTGACTACCGGCGCTTCGACGACACCCTGCGCATCCTGCTCGATTGCCAGCCCGAGCAGGCCGCGGCAATCGAAGCCATGCTCGAATCCCGTTCGCAACGGGGCATACTTCGCTACGGACTGCATCGCTCCGATTCAGCCCTGATGACCTGCCTGGTATTCAATCTCGACAAGGGGGAACACGTTCACTTTGTCGATGGCAGCAACGGCGGGTTTACCGCCGCGGCGAAAAACATGAAGTCAAAACAGCAACCCGTCCACGCAGTAGCGCAAGCCCAGGTCCTCGCAGCGACTAAGAACTAGCTGCGCCTTTCGATCGCTCCGTGCATAACGCCTGGCAGCGGTTGTGTCTATTCCTTTCGGGAGATTGTCGACCCAGGCATGGCTGAGTATCGTTGATCAATGAATCAGGATTCAGTCGAAATTGAACTATCGATACTGGCCCGCGACAACGAGGGCTTTTTATTGCAGCCGGCAGACTGGACGCCGGACGTCGCCCGGGCAATCGCCGTGGAGTGCGGGCAGGCACTCGACGAACGTCACTGGCAAGTGATTGATTACATTCGCGACTATTACGAGCAATCCCAGGTCGTGCCTGAAGCGCGAAAACTGTTGCGCTTCATGCGCGAAAGCTGGGGCGATGCGCAAGGTACGCGCAGGATGCTTTACCAGCTGTTCCCGACCGGTTACGGCCAGACCGCCTGCAAGATTGCGGGCATGCGCAAGCCGTTGAAGTTGATGCTCGACGTGTAGCGGCGAGCTTTTTTTTCAATGACACAAGATTCATGAGTGACGACAACAACAAAACTCGCAACTATGCGTCACCCCCCTGTTACGCCCAGGAACTCGACCCGCTGTATCGTGATCTGGCTACGCCGGGCGACGATAGCTGGGCCGATGTCAATCGCTGGCGCAAGGCCGAGCGTGAACGTTTGCTGGCGCTGCGCGCGACCCTCGACGCCGACCAGCGCGAGGTTGAACTTGAGCGGGTTTGCGAACAGCTCGACGCGTTGTTGCAAAGCAGCGATGTCACTGTGCTCGGCGCTTACTGGCCGATGCACGGGGAACTCGACCTTCGCCGCTGGATGGCTAAACAGGCTGACAACGGGCTGACCATCGCATTACCCGTCATTTGCGCCGTCAACCAACCACTAAAATACAGTCGCTGGCATCCGCGCTGTGCAATGCGGCGTGGGCGCTGGGGCATCGCCGAACCTGCCGAAGATAACTGGATCGATCCGCCGATGGTGCTGGCACCTTTGCTCGGCACGGATCAACAGCAGCATCGCCTCGGCTTTGGCGGTGGTTATTTCGACCGCAGCCTGGCGGCGGCCAATCCGCGCCGGCAAGCTATTGGCACAGGCTACGGGTGCGCGCGCATCGCCACCATCTATCCGCAGGCGCACGATATTCCGATGGACAAGATCATCACCGGCTGAGTACACCGGGAAGCGACGGCCTCGCTCAGGATTTTGCGGCGTTGATTTTAGCGATCAGGGCGGGTAACTGGAGACGCAAAATCTTGCCCGATGGCCCCTTCGGCAAGTCGTCCAGAAAATAGATAATCTTGGGCGCCTTGTACTGACCAACGCCATCTTCGCAAAACGCTTTCAATTCATCTTCACTGCAGCTATAGCCATCGCGCACGACCACGCAGGCGACGACCTCCTGACCGTAATTTTCATCGTCGACCCCGACCGCCGCCGCTTCGAGAATGGCCTCGTGCTTGTAGAGCACGTCGTCGATCTCGCGCGGAGCGATATTTTCACCACCGCGAATGATCAGTTCCTTGGAGCGACCGGTGAGGAAGATATAACCCTCTTCGTCTTTCATACCGAGATCACCGGTGAGAAACCAGCCATCGCGAAACGCCGATTCGGTGGCCTCGGGATTCTTGTAGTAATAATCGAGCAGGTTGCTGCCGCGAATCACCAGTTCGCCGACCTCCTGTGGCGCGCAGGGTTCACCCTGCTTGTCGACGATATTGATTTCATTGCCGTAAGGCAAGCCGACCGAACCCGGCTTGCGCGGTGCCGGCGGCAGCGGATTGCTGGACACGGTACCGGCAGTCTCGGTGAGCCCCAGGGTTTCGATCATCGGCAGCTTGAACACCTGCTCCCACTGGCCGAGGGTAACCGCCGCAAGCGGGGCCGACGCCGAGCGCATGAAGCGCAGCGCGGCAAGGCGTTCATCGCGACCAAACTCGTAAGGCTCCTTTGCTGCACGATCGAGTAAATACTTGATGATGGTGGGTACGATGCTACTCCAGGTGCAGCGATACTCGGCCGCCAGTTGCCAGAATTCGCTGGCGCTGAAGCGACGCGGCATGACGACGCTGCTACCGCTGTAAAGCGGTGCCGACACCGTCACCATGGCGCCATTGATGTGGTACATCGGCAACACACAAAGTGCGCGGTCATCGGGCTTGAGCTGATGGCCTTCCATCACGTTGCGCCCGCCGTTGGTCACCGCGCGATGGCTGATCATTGCCCCCTTGGGCAAACCGGTCGAGCCGGAGGTATACAGTAACAGGGCAATATCCTGTGCGCTCGGTGGTGGCGGGCTGGTTAGCGGATTGTCTTCCGCCGGCCAGACCGGACCCTCGCCTTCGATGGTTTCGATCACGCGAATCGGGCGATCGACCTGCGCCATGATTTCGTCCAGCTTTTCCCGGTACTCGGGTGCGACGAAGACGATTTCGCTATCCGAATGACCGAGCACGTGCACCAGTTGCACGGTACCGGCAACGGCATTCAGCGGCACGATGATGCGGTTGTTCGCCATCACGCCGAGGAACAGGCGCAGCGTCCAGTAGCCATTATTGAGCAGAAAGGCGACCTTGGCGCCCTGCTCCAGCCCGAGCCGATCGAGCTGTTGACCTACTTCGTCGACGGCCGTTTTCAATTCGCCGAAACTGAGCGTCTTGCCCGTTTCCGGCGCGATCATGAAGCAACGGTCGGGCGATGCAGCGGCATGCTGCTCGATACAGGCGCGCACGGTATCCATGGTCAATCCCGGCCGTAACGTGCGAAATACTCGCCGAACAATTCTTCCTCGGAAGGCTTGTCCTCGGCGCCGGCGGTAACCAGGTGGGTAATATTGATGAAGTGCCGGTAGTTCAGGTTTTCACTGATGCTGTTACCACCCCAGGTTCCACAGCCCATGCTCAAGGTGAAGTTGAGCGCGTTGTTGAAGCTGCCGCCATTGCCGAACGTGTGCGCCTGGTTGACCAGCACGCGCACCACGTCGATTTCCTCGGCGAGGCGCACCGGTTGCGATTCGTCTTTGGTGTGTATACCGCAGGAGTGACCCTTGCCCTGTACGTTCAAAATATTGGTGACCAGTTCGACCGCATGGTCGAAATCACGTGCGCGGTAAACCGTCAGCACCAGCGACAGTTTCTCATCGGTGAATTTGGACTGCGCATCAAACTCTTCCTCGACCAGGAAAAAACGCGCGCCCTGCGCAGCCTCGGCCAGCCCCACGCCGGCGGCGAAGACATCCGCATCTCTGGCGATCAGATCGCGATTGAGATTGCCATCAACCCATAACTTTTCGGCAATCAGGGCTTTTTCGTCGGCACTGCAACGCCAGGCACCCGCGCGCTGCAACGCAGCGATGGCATCTTCATAGACATCGTCGAGAATCACCAGCGAGTTCTCCGACGAACAGGAAGTCGAGTTGTCGAAGGTTTTCGAGGCATGAATTTTTTGCGCGGCATCGTCGAGATCCGCACTGCTGTCGATGATCACCGGCACATTACCCGCGCCGACGCCGATCGCCGGGGTACCACTGCTGTAAGCGGCGCGCACATTGTTCTGTGAACCGGTGGCGACGATCAGGTCGGCCTGTTCCATCAATAATCGCGTCAAGTTGCGCGATACCGGGTGCGGCAAAATCTGCACCAGGTCCTCGGGCGCGCCTACCTTGGCAAGCGCTGCGCGCATCAATTCGACCGTGGCGTTGGTGCTGTTCCAGCCGGCCGGCGACGGCGCGATGACGATCGCGTTGGCGCCCTTCAGCGCCATCATTGCCTTGTTGACCGGCGTCGCCGCGGGATTGGTGGACGGAGTGATCGCAGCGACCACGCCTACCGGCTTGCCGTAGCGCACCATGCCATTGCCATTGTCCGGCTCGATCACGCCCACGGTGCGTACGCGCATCAGGTCACGCAGCGTGCCAAAGGTCTTGCGCTGGTTCTTGATGACCTTGTCATCGGCATTGCCGATGCCGGTATCGGCGACTGACTGCTCGGCCAGCCGGCGCGCATTCTCCGGTTTGTACAGCGACCAGGCGACCGCGGTCACGGCCTCGTCGACACGCGCCTGGTCGGCGTCGCTAAAGGCTTGTATTGCAACGCGCGCACGTTCGATCAGTTGCGCGACGCTGTTGATCTCGTCGTCGCTGGCGCCGCTTACCGCTGAAACTGCTGGTGAGGCCACTGTGGTTTTCCTGCTGCCTGAATGATGGGCGCAAGTCTACCTTCAGATGTATCAAACTCAAAATCACCTCGCTCTCGCTGATTCGTCGCCCCCCGGGATGCGTCGGTCCGCTGCCTGCGCAGGTACGACATTCGAAAAAATCTCGCTTGCGCGGAACGGCAGGGGCCTGCCACAATTCCGCGCTCTGTTTTACTGGATACTGGCGTGCTCGAAGAATACGGTCCCTGGATTATCGCCTGGTGTTTTTTCGCGCTCGCCTGCGGTGGATTCATCAAGGGCGCACTCGGCGTCGGCACGCCGCTGCTGACCGTGCCGATGATGGCGCAGGTGCTGCCGCCGCAGATGGCGGTAGCCATCATGGCGATTCCGGTGGTGGTGGCCAATGTCTGGCAATTCGCCCAGGCCGAGCGCAGCACAGCCGTCGTCGCGCGCTTCTGGCCTACCTTCATCGCCATACTCATCGGCATGTGGATCGGCGTAAAAATCCTCGCGAGCATCGACGAAAAGACGCTGATGTACTTAGTCGGCGGCGCCGTCGTCGCGTTTGCACTCCTGCAGGGATCGAAGTTTCAGCTGCACCTGCCCGACCGACTGGTCAAGCCCGCAGGCCTATTCTTTGGCGGCGCATCGGGCCTGATCGGAGGCATTTCGTCGTTCTTCGGGCCGATGCTGATCACTTACCTGATCTCGATTCGTGGCCTCTCCAAAAACCAGTTCGTCAGTTCGATCAGCTTCCTCTATGTCAGCGCGGTGGTACCCTGGACACTGACGCTTTACTACTTCGGCATCCTCGACCAGCGCCTGCTGATTTATTCGACCATCGCCACCCTGCCAGTCACGCTCGGTCTGCTCGTCGGGCAACGTATTCGCAACTCGATCAGCGAAACGCGTTTCCGCTACCTGATTATCGGCATCCTGGTGATCTCGGGATTGTCGATGCTGTGGCGCGCCACGCAGTAAAGGGTTTCGGACTTCGATTCACTATACGGTTGCCAATGGCCACGCGATAAGCAGGCTAGACAGCCCTCTCGCGCTTGTATAACATCGACGTGATTTGTCAAAGAATCCAGCAATACATAATAAATACAGCTCTCGGAGGAGTTCAATGAAATTCAGAAAATCCCTGGCCGGTAGCGCGATAGCGCTGGCCACTACGCTGCTGTCCGCCAATACCGCCTTCGCGGCCTGCGCGACAGATAACTTACCTTCATCGATGGACAAGCCCGGTGGTTTCCCGCAACGTGCGCTGAACATGGTGGTTCCTTATGGTCCGGCCGGCGGTTCAGGCCAGGTGGCCCAGGCGATGGCGCAGGCGGTCAGTGATCTGACCGGTGTATCCATCAATCGCGATCACAAGTCTGGCGGTTCGGGTACCGTCGGCATGACCGCTTACATGGCCTCTCCGGCCGACGGCTATTCGGTGATGGAGCACATCGACGATGCCGCGAGCGCGCATGCGCTGGATTCGGGCCGTCCCAATCCGGCCAGCGATCTGATCCCGCTGGTTACCTCGCAGATCACCTTTTCGCAGATCTTCATCCGCACCGACGAAGATCGCTTCACCGACTGGGAATCCTTCGTCAAGTGGGTCACCGCGCAAAATGGCAAAGCGACCATCGCCAACGTGTCCAAGGAAGGTTCGATGGAGCGCGTAACAATGAAATTCATCACCGACGCCACCGGCATGCAGATTCAGCAAATCTCCTTCGACAAGGGTGCTCCGCGTTACGGTGCGCTGGCTGGCGGCCAGGTAGACGCGCTGTTCGAGCAACCCGGCGACGTACGCACTTTCCTCGATGCCGGCAAGTTCAAGCCGATCCTGACCATTCTGAAGGAACGTCCCTCGGCGTTTGCCGACGTACCGAGCCTGACCGATGCCGGCACTGGATTTCGATCCGTTGTTCCGCTTCCGCGGCTTCTACGTGCACAAGGATGCCCCGGCCGACCGCGTCAAGTGGTTGCAATGGGCGTTTCAAAAGGCTTACTGTCAGCCCAGCTACCAGAAGTATCAACGAGAGCAAGTACATGACCCTGATCGAAAGCTATCGCGATACCGCCGGGTTCGCGGGAACTGATCACCAAGACGGTCGCGCAGTACCGCGAGGTTTACAAGGAGATGGGACTCGAAGTTAAGTAGCATCCAGATCGTATGCCGCTAAACCAGCAACGCCCGGGATACGCCCGGGCGTTGCCATTCCGGGAAAAATCCTAAGACTATGGGCAAACTTCGCATCGGTCACCTCGTCGAAGCCGGACTCTGGCTCAGCCTGTGCCTGTTTCTCTACGCCTACTCGTTCGAGTTCGACAGGAACATCGAAATTTACAAGTTTGGTGCCTCGGCATGGCCGCGCACGATCATCCTGCTGATGGCGATTGCCGCCATCGGGCAACTGGTGCATCACTGGTATAAAGGCGACGAAGCCTCGTCGGAGCATGATCAGTGCCGCGGTCGACGACGGCGCCGAAGAAGCCGCGCACGAAGCGCATCACGAAGGCCTGAAGTGGTACCTGTCAACTTTTGCGCTGCTCGCCATCCCGTTCATCTACATGCGCGTTCCGGACTGGATCGCGTCTGCGTGTCAGCGCCGAGGCCAGCGGGCTTACACCTCATCCGTATTGTCGTCGCGGCCATTCTGACTGCGATCGTGATTTACTCCATGCGCCACCACCGGGTGCGCGTGACGCTGATGCTGCCGCTGTTTTTCGCGGCGCTGCTGGAAGACTTCGGCTTTTACACGCTGGCACCGTTTTTCATCATCGGCATCATGTACCTGTTCGGCGAACGCCGGCCCAAACCGATGATCTTGATCATGGCGCTGATTTATGGCCTGTTACTGCTGTTGTTCGTCAAGATCCTGTTCGTCGGCCTGCCGATCGGCAATATCAGGCCCTTTTACGACATCGGC
Organism: uncultured Gammaproteobacteria bacterium; assembly: GCA_963835795.1. Lineage (GTDB taxonomy): Bacteria > Pseudomonadota > Gammaproteobacteria. Next base: position 38,166 of record CAWIHJ010000092.1, on the reverse strand, counting down.
AGCTGGGTTGTCACGGTATTGCAATAGGGATTGTCGATGGATGCATTCAATAATTTTCTGCAAGGCACGATCACGCTGTTCAGCGACCCGCTCGGCATCCTGATTTTCTTCGGCGGTGTCGTCGGCGGCATGTTGTTCGGCGCGATTCCGGGCGTCAGCATGCTGACCCTGGCCGCGATCCTGTTGCCGTTCACCGCGCACCTGTCGGCCGAGCACGGCATCATGCTGTTCTCGGTGATCTACTGCACCGGCGTCTATGGCGGCGCGATCACCGCGATCCTGTTCAACATTCCCGGCGCGCCGGAAAACGCGCCGACCGCGTTCGACGGCTACCCGATGACGCTAAATGGCCAGGCCGGCAAGGCGGTCGGCGCCGCGGTCATGTGCTCCGCGATCGGCGGCGTCGTCTCCTGCATCATCATGATGGCCGCGACCGCGGCGATCGCCGACTGGGCGATCTCCGCTTTCGGCCCGCCGGAAATCTTCGCACTGGTGTTTTTCGGCCTCGCGGTCGCGGCCTCGGTCGGCGCCAAGACCTTCTGGAAGGGCTGGTTGTCGATCCTGATCGGCCTGATGGTTGCGGTCGTCGGCCTGGATCCGGTCGGCGGTATCGAGCGTTACGATTTCGAGATGCCCTATCTGCTTGCCGGAATTCATTTCATCCCGACCATCCTCGGTTTTTTCGCGGTCTCGGAAATCTTCGTCCAGGCCGAGAAAAAGGTGCGCGGCAAGTACGAGGCGCCCAAAATGAGCGTCGATTTCCCGTCGCTGGCAGAACTGCTGGCCCACAAGTGGGCCGTCATTCGCTCGATCGTCATCGGCTTCTTCTGCGGCATCCTGCCCGGCATCGGCGCGACGCTCGCCGCGTTTATGGGCTACAACGAAGCGGTGCGCTGGTCGAAAACTCCGGAAGAGTTCGGCAAGGGCAAGCTCGAGGGCGTGATTTCGTCCGAAACCGCGAACAATGCCGCGACCGGCGCGGCGATGATCCCGCTGCTCGCGCTCGGGCTGCCGGGCGGTGCGCTGACCGCGATGATGGTCGGCGTATTCCAGATGCACGACATGGAGCCCGGTCCGCTGGTGTTCATCAACAGCGCCGACCTGGTCTGGGTCGTGTTCGCGGCGATGTTTTTCGCCAACCTGTCGATCATTCTTATCGGCTTCCTGGAAACCAAGACCATCATCAACCTGCTGCGCATTCCGTTTCAGTTCCTCGCGCCGATGATCCTGCTACTGGCCACCGTCGGCGCCTACGCGGTGCGCGGGCTGACCGTCGACGTCGTCGTCATGTTCCTCGCCGGGGTGATCGGCTTCTTCCTGCGACGCTCCGGATACTCGGTCGCCGGCATCGTCCTCGGACTGATTCTCGGCAAGATCGGCGAGCAAACCTTTGCCCAGGCGATGCAGATGCTGCACTTCGAATGGAGTGGATTTTTCGATCGCCCGATCGCCTTGGGCCTGTTAATTGCCGGCACGCTGACCCTGTGCGGCAGCATCTATGGCGCTTTCTTCAAGAAGAGTAAATCGCCCAAAACTGACATGGGGGTCTAGCCCACCTGTCGCAACGATTTACGGGCTAAACCGGTAACCAGGCCACCAGCGCCGACAGGCTCATTCCACCCGCCAGTACGCCGGCCACCAGGCGGCGCTTGAACAGGTAGTAAGCACCGAAGGCGATGGCCAATGCGCCGATCCGAATCGGCAGCGACACGGTGGCCAATTCACTCTCGGGCAGCAGAATCATGCGAAATATCAACCCGGCCACCATCGCGTAGGAAACGCAGGTGATCCAGCGGAAAAAGCGCGCCATTGGCATCGATGCGTCGGGTTACCAACACTCCGAGCGCGCGCCAGAAAAAGGTGGCGGCACTGCAGGCCAGCACGATCAATCCAGAAAGAATCAATCGGCATTGTCACCTTCCTGCCACTTGCCCAGTGCAAAACCCAGACTGCCCCCGATCACACCGGTAATCAGTAAGTCCACCGCCGGCCACAGATAGTGGGCGAGTGGAATCGTGGCGCATCCAAGCAGCATTGAAAGGCGCTCAGCACGACCCGGCACAGCCGACAGCACCAACGCAAAAAACAATGGGCTGGTGAAAATCAGGCCCAGCACCAGTGGCACCGGCAGAAATACGGCACTGTGAAAACCGAGCAAGGTACCGGCAACCGCCGCCAACAGGATCGAGCTGGCAAAGATGACGTAGTAGCGATGCCGATATGCCGCCTCGACCTTCGGAAATTCGCGCATGCACATCGCCCAGGAATTGATCGACAGCATTTGCGCATCGAGCAGCATGCGCGGCAGGCTGGCGCCATCGCGCGCGAGCGTCGGCAGGAAGGCAACCACCATCGGCAGGAAGCGTGCGTTGGCCAGCGAACAGGCAACCACAATGGCGATCAATCCCTGCCCGGTGGACGTCAATTCGACCATCGCCAGTTGCCCCGGCAGCCCCCAGATGAGCAACGATGCCAGCGCCGCCATCTCGGCGCTGAATCCCGCGCCACGCGCCAGTGAACCGAAGCCCATCATCGTGAAAAACAGGATAAAGGCCGGTAGCGACAGCGAATCCAGTAACGCCTTGCGAGTGACCGCGGCATTTCCCGTGGTCAGCGGTGCGCCATCCACTATCGCCATCAGGCGAGAGCGTCCTGCAGCAGGCAGGCGATGTGGCGCGCATTGCGCCCGGCGGCGTCATCGATCTGGTGCCGGCAACTGGTGCCATTGGCGACCAGCAGCGTGTTGTCATCGGCCGAACGGACCGCCGGTAGCAGGTCGAGTTTCGCCATCTGCATCGACATCTCGTAGTGGCTGGCCTCGTAGCCGAATGCACCCGCCATGCCGCAACAGCCGGAGTCGATCACTTCCACTTCGAGTTGCGGGATCAGCGCCAGGGTCTGTTTGAGCGCATCCATGGTGGCAAACGCTTTTTGATGGCAATGGCCATGCACCAGGGCCCGGCGCTGCGCTAAAGGTTTCAAGCGCAGTTGCAGGCGGCCGGCCTGCTGCTCACGCGCGAGGAATTCTTCGAACAACAGGGCCTGGGCGGCCAGTGCGCGCGTCTCCTCGCCTGGTAACATGCTGCAAAATTCATCGCGCAGGGTGAGCAGGCAGGAGGGCTCCAGGCCGATGATCGCCGTACCGCGCTCGATGTGTGGCCGCAACGCGTTCAACATGCGTCGCGCTTCGTGACGCGCTTCGTCAACCATGCCGGTGGCGAGGAAACTGCGGCCGCAACACAATGGGCGCTCGCCGTCGCTGGAGCGCACCAGCCTCACGCGGTAACCGGCAGCCGTCAGCACCGCTTGCGCGGCACGGGCATTTTCGGGTTCGAAATAGCGATTGAAGGTATCCACCAGCAACACGACTTCCTGCCCGTCGCTGGCCGCCGGGTCAACGGACTGTTCGCGATCGATGAAGCGCTCGCGCCATTGCGGTAAGCTGCGCCGCGCACTCAAACCTAGCAGTTTTTCACCTGCCCGGGCGAGCAGGCCATCGCGCTTGCGCAGGTTCAGCAACGCGCCGATTTTTGTCGCGTAAGGCGCGTAGCGCGGCAGGTAAGCCACCAGTCGATCTTGCAACGAACGGCGGTGACGCTGGTGATACTGGTAGAGAAATTCCACTTTCATTTTTGCCATGTCGATGCCGGTTGGGCACTCGCGACGGCATCCCTTGCAGCCGACACACAAATCCATGGTGTCGCGCATCGCGTCGTCGAACAGCGCCTCGCGGCCCAGCTGCCCGCTGAGCGCAAGCCGCAGACTGTTGGCGCGCCCGCGCGTCAGGTGTTGCTCATCGCCGGTGACCCGGTATGACGGGCACATCACACCACCGTTTGCCTTGCGACAGGCACCGTTGTTATTGCACATCTCGACGGCATTGCCGAAACCGCCCCACTCCGACCAGTCCAGCGTCGTGGTGATGGGTTGCTGTGCATAGCCCGGCTTGAAACGAAACAGCGAACGATCGTCCATGCGCGGCGCGCGCACGATCTTGCCTGGATTGAACAGGCCATCGGGATCGAAGCTGTCCTTCACTTCCTCGAAGGCGCGCAGCATGCGAGTGCCGAACATGCGTTCGTGAAATTCCGAGCGCGCCAGGCCATCGCCGTGCTCACCGGAGTGCGACCCCTTGTACTCCTGCACGATCTGCAGGGTTTCCTCGACGATGGCGCGCATCTTCTGCGCCCCGCTTGCGTCTTTCATGTTGAGGATCGGGCGCACGTGCAGGCAGCCGACCGAGGCGTGCGCGTACCAGGTGCCGCTGGTACCGTGCTTTTCAAACACCCGGGTCAGGCGCTCGGTGTACTCGGCGAGATCGTCGAGCGCTACCGCGCAGTCCTCGACAAAGGAGACCGGCTTGCCGTCGCCCTTCATCGACATCATGATGTTTAACCCGGCCTTGCGCACTTCCCAGACTGCAGTTTGAAAGTCTGGATCCTGCACCTCGACGACGGCATCCGCAAAGCCGAGGTCCGCCATCAGTTCGACCAGTTTCGCGAGGTTGCCAAGCTGCTCGGCGTGATCCTCCCCGGCAAATTCCACCAGCAGCAGGGCATCGGGTTTACCGCGCACAAAGCCATCCACGGTGGCGCGAAACAGTGGAATCTCGCGCGACAGGTCGATCATCGTGCGATCCACCAGTTCCACCGCACTCGGACCCAGTTTGACGATGTGCCGGGTCGCATCCATCGCCTGGTAAAAGGTCGGAAAGTGGCACACGCCCAGAACCTTGTGCGCCGGTATTGGCTGTAACTGCAACTGCAGCCGGGTAAAGAAAGCCAGCGTGCCTTCGGAACCTACCAGCAACCGCCCGAGATTCCCGCTGTTTACATCGACCAGTTCATCGATGTTATAGCCACCGACACGGCGCAACAGCTTTGGAAAACGGCGCTCGATCTCCTCGGCCTCGCGCGCACCGAGCGCGCTCAAACGCTGCAAAAGTTCAGCCGGTGGCCCCTGCTCGGCAGCATGCTTCAACGCACCGAAGTGCGCGGCGGTGCCATCCGCGAGCAAAGCGTCGATGGCGTTCAGGTTGTGCACCATGTTGCCGTAGCGCAGCGAGCGCGCACCACAGCTATTGTTGCCGGCCATGCCACCGAGCGTGGCGCGGTTACCCGTAGACACATCGACCGGGAAGAACAGCCCGTGTGGTTTCAGCCAGCGGTTGAGCTGGTCGAGCACCAGCCCCGGTTGCACTTCGATGGAACGCTCGGCCGGATCGAATTCACCGATCTGGTTGAAATACTTGCTGCAATCCATGACCAGCGCACAACCGACCGTCTGGCCGACTTGTGACGTACCACCGCCACGCGGCAACACCGGGATCCCGGCGTCGCGGGCGATTTGCAGCGCGGCCAGCACGTCCTGTTGATGGCGCGGGACCACGACGCCGATGGGTTCGATCTGGTAGATGGAAGCGTCGGTGCTGTAGCGACCACGGCTGAACGCATCGAACAGCACCTCGCCTTCGAGTTCCTGGCGCAAACGCCCGGCCAGCGCACTGTCACCAATGTGCGCCTGCGGCGAGTTCGGTAATGAGGTAGCTACGGCCACGGGATAGTCTAGCGGTTGGTTGCGAATAGCAGACTATATGAGAAAACTGCGCGCCAGTAACGCTTAAATTTAAATCCCCTGGTATGCACCGGTTTCCCCGGGGCTGCCTGTCATCACCACTCGATCCCATGTCAGTACTTTACCGGTGCGTGAACGAATTCATAGACTGCGCACGCGGGATCACACTAAGCTTGTGTTTTTACTCGAGATCGATGCAGTGCATTACTTGCGGCAAATTTTAACAGCCCTGTTGGTTGGATTACTCGGTTTCCTCCTGTTGGGAAACCCGGCCGCGGCCCAGGCTTTGGACGAACGAACCTTGCCACTCGACGCAAAAATAGACAGCGCAGCGGGGTTCGTCGAATTCAACTGGCCGCGCGCCACTGGAACCCGGGTCGAGCGAACCCGCATAGAGCGCCGCAAGCTCGGTGAAACGAGTAAATATTCCTGGCAATTCCTCGACACCACCCGGCAGATTGTGCGCTTGTTTCGCGATAAAGACATCCGCCCGGGTATCGCTTACGAATATCGAATTTCACGTCCCAGCAAGGAACAGCTCGAAAGTGGATACTGGGCCACCGGCCTCCACCTGCCGGCCGAGGAAACCCAGGGAGTGGCCCTGGTCATCGTCGATGAAACCGTCGCCGCGAGCCTCGACACGCGCCTGGATCGATTCGCGCTGGACCTGATTGGCGACGGCTGGACGGTGGTGCGTCACCGCGTGACGCGCGGCAGCAACAAGGACGCGGTGGCCAACCTGCAAAATGCCAGAAACCTGCGCGCCTGGATCCAGCAACAGCATGCTGCGGCGCCCACGGTTCAGCACGCGATCATCCTGGTCGGTCGCGTTCCAGTCGTCAAAAGCGGGCAAGCCGCACCCGACGGACACCAGCCACGGGCGCTGGAAACCGACCTGTTCTATGCCGATGTGGACGGCGTCTGGAATGACAACGGTGCGGGCGCATTGATGCACAACATCATCCCCAGCGACCACATCGAAATGCAGATCGGGCGCATCGACTTTGCCCGCCTGGACGGGGCGCTCGGCGATGAAATTTCGCTGTTACAGCAGTATTTCGACAAGAACCATCACTGGCGCCACGGGCAGCTGGGCGATTTGCGCGAGGCTTACGGGAACGCCCCGCACCTGTTCGTCGAAAACGCTGCGCTGCGCAATATCGTGGGACCGAAACAGGTTGCCAGTGGCAAGCACCACGATACCGGCACCCGGCAACCCTGGCTGTTCGGGGTCGACTTCGGTAGTTCGAAATATACGAACGTACGCCGAGGCGACACCCATCAAGGCTGTATTTACCATCAACTTCGGCAGCGGCAAGCTCGATTTTTCGCGTTACAACAACGAAATGATTGCCCTGCTGGCACAACGCTGGTACGTCCTCTCGACCGGATGGGGCGCGCGCCCGGCCTGGCAACTGCACCACATGGCGCTGGGCAAATCGATCGGCTACAGTCACCTGCGCACGGTCAACAACGGGGCTCAATCCAAAGGCGGCCAGATCACCCTGGAATACACCTCGACCGGCCATTACCCATGGGTAAACCCGGTCTGGGTCAACCTGTTGGGTGATCCGACCTTGCGCCCCTTTCCGCTCGCGCCGGTGAGTCGCCTGCGCGCGCGCGCCAGCGACGCTGGCGTGCATCTCGAATGGGATGCGTCGGAATCCACTGCCGGCCGGCAGTATCGCATCTATCGCGCGGCCAGCCGCTTCGGCCCCTACCAGGCGCTGAACCCGTCAAAACTGCATAAGGGTAATCAGTATATCGACACCAGGCCGATCGCTCGCGGCTGGTACATGGTGCGCGCGCATGCCCTCAAAAGCGTTTATGCGGGATCCTTTTACCGCTACAGCCAGGGCCGATTTGCCACGCTGGAAAACCGCCCTCCCAAAGCCACGGATCAGGCGCTGTCCACGCCGATGGGCGAGGCGATCACCATACGCCTGTCAGCTACCGACGCCAACGCGCGCGACCGGCTTACCATGGCGCCGGTCAAGGAACCTGAAAACGGCCACCTGGTGCCGTCTGACACCGACTGGTCGTTTGTACCCAAAAGCGGATTTAGTGGGTCGGTGAATTTTCCGTTCAGCGTATTCGATGGCATTGCAACGGATGCAGGCCAGATCACCATCGACGTCGTGCAACCCTGAAACCCGGGTCAGGTATGTCATTACCGCACTGGCTTACAGCAGGATCAGCCAGCCACTGATGCTGAACACCGACAACAGCGTCGCCAGTAACACCGAACTCGCCGCGCTGTCCTGCCCGCGGTTGTACATCGCCGCAAACAGGTAGGCATTCAGGCCCGGTGCGGCGGCGGCCATCAGTACGATCGCGCGCGTGGTCGCCTCCGGCAATTGCAACTGCCAGGCCAGCAACCACACCAGCGCGGGCTGCAGGATCAACGACAACATTGAAATGACGCCCGCTTCTCCCAGCGAGCGTGACAACTGGTAACGGGTGAGCAAACCGCCGAGCGCAAACAACGCCACCGGCAGCGAGGCGCGCGCCAGCAAATCGATCGCGCCGAGCAACGGGGCTCGGCAGCGTCAGGCCGCTGAAGTTGACGAAAAAGCCGAGTAAAATGCCGATCATCAAACTGTTGCGAAAAATGGCGTTAGCCACGGTGCGCGCGGTATCGATGGCGCCACGCCCATCCGCGCGTAACAGTTCCATCGTGGTAATCCCGACCAGGTAACAAATCGGTGCATTCACCGACACCAGGGCGAAAGCTCGGTTCCATGCCGCCAACGCCCCAGGCGCGTTCAGAAATCGGCAGGCCGAGCAGCACCAGGTTGGAAAACAGGGCGCCGAAGGCGATGCCGACCGCTTCCCCGGGACGGCGTTTAAAGCCATGGCGAAAGACCAGATAGGCGATCGCGAAACAGGCGATCGCGGCGGCGTAATAGGAGAACAGCAGGCGCCAGTTGAAAGCAACCGACAGGTCGATGGTCGAAGTCGCGCTAAACAACAGGCAGGGAATCGCAAACTGGATCGCAAACTTCATCAGCTGGTCGATCGGTTCATCGCTGAGCAGTTTGCCCTTGACCGCTGCGTACCCCGCGCCGACGACGATGAACACCGGCGCCACGATATTGAAGATTTCGCCCAACATAAGCGTCAGCTTATCAGAATCGATAACGAGGGCTGACTGACATAGCCCGCCATCGCCGGGTTGGACAGGTTACCGTCCCGCACCACCAGGGGATTTCGATCGCAGGCGCCGCCGCCCGCAGATTCTGGAGCATCGGCGGAGATTACGCCTGCGCCTCGCTGCGGCGCGCGCGTTCGCTGTCGATCAGCGCGCGCTTGCGCTCAATTCCCCAACGATAGCCACCGAGCCCGCCGTCGCCGCGCAGAATGCGATGACAGGGCACCAGTACCGCAATGCGGTTTGCGCCGCAGGCAGAGGCCGCGGCACGCACGGCGCGCGGCTGGTCGATTCCGCGGGCGAGTTCGGAATAACTGATGACGTCGCCGTCATCGAGGCTCAACAGGAACTCCCAGACCTTGATCTGAAAGGCCGTGCCACGCAAATCGAGCGGGATCTCCGGGCGAGGCTGCTTGTTCTGAATGTAGGCATTGAGGGCGTCGATCCAGCGATCGAGTTGATAGCTGGTTTGTCCCTGGTAAGTTTGCAGCTGTGCCTGCGGATACTCGGCCTGCAGCTGCGTGCGCAGTGCTTCGCAGTGGCTGCCGAATTGCGCAAAACACACGCCCCGGTCGGTGGCCGCCATCAGCAACGGCCCGAGCACCGTGTCGCGGCAGGCCCAGGTTATCGTTTCACCCTTGCCGCCGGCACGATAGCGTTTTGGCGTCATACCGATACCGTGCATCGCCTGGCTGTAGACCCGGCTGCTGGAGCCGTAGCCTGCGGCGTAGATGGCATCGGTAATGTCGGTGCCTTCACGCAGCAGGGACTTGAAGCGTTGCGTGCGCGCGGCTTGCTGGAATTTCTTCGGTGATACCCCGAAGATGGATTTGAACACGCGCTGCATGCGCGAGGGCGACAGGTGCACGCGTTGCGCCAGGCGGTCCAGCGTCAGCGACTGGTCGGCCTGCGCGGCAATGTAACGCGCCAGTTGCACGAATTTACTCAAGGTTTGCTCACTGGGTGTCGACATGGTTATCTCATACTCCGTCGGATTGGTATTGATCACCATGATACGACCAACAATGCGCGTAAACTCTCCGTTTATTGCTGATTTTCAGCGCAGCGGCGACTGGCACCTGCCGACTCAACCCGCCACCGTGTGCCGGAAACCGAAACTTACATAATGCAGCCTGAAATAAACCCTGAGCGAATTTCAACCGGGCTCTAAAACGCCTGTTCGGGGATATCGCCGATGGCCACCGGCCACACCGCGTCGGTCATCCACATGCCGGCAAACTCCCCGTCCTGTTGCTGGCTCAGACGAAACGCGAAGATCACCTCGGCACCGCTGGCACCCTTGATCCTGACCATTTGATACGCTTGCGGGCCCATTAGCACCACTTCGCTGAATTCGTGCTCGGCGTGATTGATCATGATGCCGTAAGTTGGCGCTTTCACCATTTGCTTGAACTTCGGCAACGGCCCGGTGTTGACCTTGTTGGCCGGGGAGGCAAAGGCAAAAGTGGTGGCGATACCGGCATCGGTATAAGGTTCATCGTTGTTCGCCAGCGCCTCGATGACAATGCGCACTACGTCTTCGGGTTGCTGTTGCAACGAAGGCTGTGGCAAAGCAACTGGCGGTGCTTTTTCTGCAATTGCGGCTGACAGGGGAGCAACCATCAAGATAACCAGCGCAAGCGCTGGCGTGGCAAAGTATCCGGGGATTCGCATGATACTGTCCTTCGGCGTTCGTCGAGTCCTCTAGAATACTCCTTCTCGCGTGGATTATCAGCAGGGGCTATACTGCCGCGATGAGATTGCTGCTCGCCTGCCTGTTACTGTCGCCGCTAACCCTGCAGGCAGCCGACATTCAATTGCAAAGCACGATTTCCTGCATCAGCGACCAATCCAGCCTGCAGGGGCGGCATCGCCAGTCCGAATCACAGAAACATTCCGACCAGGCTCGCTCGCGCTTCGCCGAATGGATGATGGCGGAGAATTTCAGCGACGGCAAGTCGAAGGTCCGCTTCTACTGGCAGCCACGCGGCGACAAGGGTCCCAGCATCAAGATCGAAACCACCGACAAATCGCACAACCTGATCCGCATACGCTCGCAGACCAGGAGCAGCCTGATCGTGGTGTCATCAGCATCCAATCCGTTTTCCACCGAAAGCTGGACATTCGTTTTCAATTTCCCCGTGGAAACCCTGATCGCTACGCGAGTACAAAGCAATGTCGGCGGCGTCAAAGGCGAGGTAATTACTTACAATTGCCAGTTCGACAGCCTCGACCCGGCCATGGGCGATTCCACTGAAACGCTGGGTTAAAGCGCGTTTTCCGGTCGAATTTCCAGCCAGTTATCCTATCGATCAAAAGCGCTGGGTATAAGGGGTGCTCGCTGTCTGAAACCCTACAAAACGGTTGATTTTGCTGGATAACACCGATATGGTTCAGGATTAAGCAAAGGTTCAGGGTAACTACATTAAAACTAAAGCCCTGACAATAAAGACATTACTGATTCAAGATACCCAGCCGAGATAACCCTGCCATGTCAAGTGAAAACGCTCTCGTACGCTTCGTCGATATCCAGAAAAGTTATGACGGAGAAGTCCTGGTTGTAAAAAACCTGAATCTGGATGTCGCCAAGGGCGAATTTTTGACCATGCTGGGACCATCGGGTTCGGGTAAAACCACCTGCCTGATGATGCTGGCGGGATTCGAACCGGCAACTCACGGCGAGATATTCCTCAACGAAAGCCCGATCAACCGGGTGCCCCCGCACAAGCGTGGTATCGGCATGGTGTTCCAGAATTACGCGCTGTTTCCACACATGACGGTAGCCGAAAACCTGGCCTTTCCGCTGGAAGTACGTCACATCGATAAAAGCGAACGCGAACAGCGCGTCAAGCGCGCGCTCGACATGGTTCAGCTGACCGCATTGGGCGATCGCCGTCCGGCGCAACTCTCCGGTGGCCAGGCGCAGCGCGTGGCGGTTGCCCGCTCGCTGGTATTCGATCCCGACCTGGTGCTGATGGACGAGCCGCTCGGCGCACTCGACAAGAATCTGCGCGAACAGATGCAGTACGAAATCAAACACATTCACGAAAATCTTGGTCTCACCGTGGTTTACGTTACCCACGACCAGAGCGAAGCGCTGACCATGTCGAACCGCATCGCCGTGTTCGACGATGGCATCATTCAGCAGTGCGATCCGCCGCCGGTGCTCTACGAAGAACCCGATAACGCGTTTGTCGCCGGATTCATCGGTGAGAACAACCGTTTCGTCGGCAAGGTTACAGAGGACAATGGTGACACCGTGAAGGTCGAAATTGATAACAATGTCGGCACCGTGATCGCCAAGAAAGTCAATGTTGGCGGCGTTGGCAGCCGCAGCACACTGTCGCTGCGCCCGGAACGCGTTACCGTCAACCCGGAAGCCGGATCGCTGGAGAATATTTTCTCCGGCCTGGCCGAAGAACTGATTTACCTGGGCGATCACATTCGTACGCGTTTTACCGTACTGGGTCACGACGATTTCATAGTAAAAATTCCAAACTCAGCCGTCCATGCGCACCTCAAAGAAGGTGACACGGTCAATATCGGTTGGAATGCGGAAGACTGCCGGGCCCTGGACCCGTCCGACTAACCGCGCAGTACCCAAGGAGCTATGGCCGCAGGCTATAGACATTAACCGAAGAGAAGTAAATCGAAAACGAGGAGAAACTCAAAAATGAAAGTAACATTAAAACACACGCTGCTGGCTTCAGTGCTTGCGGTTTCCACTGCGGCGCAAGCTGAAGTGAACATCGTTTCATGGGGTGGTGCTTACACTGCCTCGCAGCAAAAAGCTTACCAGGCAACTTATAAAGATCCCGATAGCATCAACTTCATCAACTACAACGGTGGTCTTGGTGAAGTGCGTACCCAGGTAGAATCGGGTAACGTCACCTGGGACATCGTCGACGTACTGCCTGACCAGGCGCGTACCGGTTGCGATGAAGGCCTGTTTGAAGAAATCGATCGCAGTATTTTCTCGCCAGCCCCTGACGGCACGTCGATGGACGACGACATGATGATCGACGTCCCGAATGATTGCGTTGTACCGCAGATTTTCTGGTCCTACGTACCTTTCTACCAGGAAGGCACCTTCAAGGGTGAGCAGCCCACCACCATCGCCGACTTTTTCAACGTCAAGAAATTCCCCGGCAAGCGTGGCATCCACACCTGGCCGAACGCGTTGATCGAAATGGCGCTGCTGGCTGACGGTGTTGCGATTAAAGACGTCTACAAGGTGATGAGCACCGACGCAGGCATCGACCGCGCTTTCAAGATGCTGGACAAGATCAAGGACCATGCAGTTTTCTGGTCTTCTGGTGCCAAGCCGCTGGAACTGGTGCAGTCGGGCGAAGTCGCCATGTCAATCGCCTATAACGGCCGTATCGGTGCTGCCGTGCTGTCTGAAGGCGCCAAGTTCGTCACCGTATGGGACGGACAGGTACTCGAGGAAGAATGGCTGGTGTTGATGAAAGGCGCCCCGAACCGTCAGGCCGCACTCGACTTCCTGGTGCACGCGTCTTCAACCAAGTCGCAGGCAGAGCAGGCCAAGTACATCAACTATGGTCCGATGCGCGCTTCAGCGTTTGACATCATGAAGAAAGGCGAGCCCTGGTTCCACAATGGCAAAACCATCATGGAGCACATGCCGAACCGTCCGGAAGTAATGGCGCGTTCTGTCGTGGCAAATCCCGATTGGTGGGCTGACTTCGGTGACTCGATTTCCGAGCGTTACACCGCGTGGATGGGTCAGTAATAAGCTGGCATAACCCGGGGACGGGCGTTCGCGCCTGTCCCTTTTCCCCTAACTAGCCGACAAAAATATCATGAGCACAGCACCTGCAACCATTGACGGCCCCCTGCTAACCGCAGACGGTGTCCCCCTCAAAGCGAGCCTCGAAAAGTCGCTGCGCCGCAGTCGGATACGCGCCTTTTTACTGGTCGCACCGCCGCTGGCATTCCTGATATTTGTCTTCATCATCCCGATCGGCAGCATGCTGACGCGCAGTGTGGATGACAATCTGATTAACGACATATTACCCAATACCTTCGAAATCTTTGAAACCTGGGACAAGCAAAGCGAGCCGTCCGAGGCGATGTTCGAGGCTTTCTATAAAGATTTACGCGACGCTGAAAGAACCGATATCGGTAAGGCCAGCGTGCGCATGAACTACGCCCATCCCGGCTGGCGCAGCCTGATCAAGATCACCGCGCGCAAGATTAAAAAAATGGAACCACCGTATAAAGCGGCATTTCTGGAAGCCGATGATCGCTGGCTGGAACAAGAATTCTGGCTGTCGCTCGGCATCATGAAAGACCGATATACGCTGGGCTATTACTGGAACGCGGTGGACAGGACCTATGATTTCGACAAGAACGTGATCGAAGTCGATGAAAATCGCAAGGTCTACAATCTGCTGTGGCAGCGCACCATCATGGTCAGTATCATCGTCACCCTGGCCTGCCTGATTCTGGCGTACCCGGTTTCCTACCTGTTGGCCACGCTGCCAATGCGGATATCCAACCTGTTGATGATCTGTGTGCTGATGCCCTTCTGGACATCGCTGCTGGTGCGCATCGTCGCCTGGATGATCATGTTGCAGCAAAACGGAGTGGTGAACGACACCCTTGTCGCGGCGGGAATCCTCGCCGACGATAATCGCCTCGAGATGATGTACAACTTCAACGGCACCATCATCGTCATGACGCAAATCCTGCTGCCATTCATGATCCTGCCGATATACAGCGTGATGAAAACCATTCCGCCGAGCTACATGAAAGCGGCACAGAACCTGGGGGCGACGCCCACCCTGGCATTTATACGCGTTTACATGCCGCAAACCATTCCGGGGATTGGCGCCGGCTGTATCCTCGTGTTCATCGTCGCCATCGGTTACTACATCACGCCGGAGCTGGTCGGTGGCAAGGACGGGCGCCTGATCGGCAACATGGTCGCCTATCACATGCAGCGCTCGCTCAACTGGGGCCTGGCGGCAGCGATGGGTACCATACTGCTGTGCGTGATCCTGCTGCTTTACTGGGTCTACGACAAGATCATTGGCATCGACAACATGAAGATGGGTTAAAGACATGGCCTTACCAATCTATACCACATTTGGGCAACGCATCTGGCACTACACCTACATGACGTTTTGTATCTTCGTCCTGTTCTTCCTGGTGGCGCCGCTGATCGCCGTTATTCCGCTATCGTTCACCTCGACACCGTTTCTGAATTTCACGCCCGAAATGTTATCGCTCGATCCCGATGCCTTCTCGATACGCTGGTACAAGGCGCTGTTCGGGATATGTGGTGGTGTCGATGACAGCGCTTCGACGATGTGTCACAACAAATGGATGACCGGCGCCGGACGCAGCCTGTACTACGCGGTAATCTCGACGGTACTCGCCACCTTCCTCGGCACGCTGGCCGCACTCGGGCTCAGCAATCAGCACATGCCCGCCAAGCGCGCCATCATGGCGTTGATGATTTCGCCGCTGATCGTGCCGCTGATCATTACCGCGGCCGGCATGGCTTTCTTCTTTGCCACGGGTTAACCTGTCGAATACCGATGCAGGCATTATCCTCGCCTACACCATTCTCGGCATGCCCTTCGTGGTCATCACGGTGACCTCGACACTGGTGGGATTCGACCGCTCGCTGATGCGTGCAGGCGCCAATCTGGGCGGCACACCGGCCTACAATTTTTTCAAGATCCAGATGCCGCTGATCGCACCCGGAATGATCTCGGGCGCGCTGTTCGCTTTTATCACCGCCTTCGATGAAATCGTTATCATCCTGTTCATCGGTGGCCCGGACCAACACACCCTGCCACGCCAGATGTGGTCTGGTATTCGTCAGGAAATCAGCCCGACTATCCTCTCGGCCGCCACCATCCTGGTGTTGTTCTCGGTGTTGCTGCTCACTACGCTCGAACTGTTGCGTCGCCGCAGTGAGCGCATTCGGGGAATCACTCCGCATTAATGCAGGCCGCAGATATGGTGTACTACCTGTACACCGATAAGCACGGTGTCCCGCTCAAACTTGCCGCCGTCGTCATCGGTGTCGACGACGATGGCATCGCTATTCGCGTCGGTCGTTACGACGTACACAGCAAGGAAGTGTCGACCTTACGAATCGGTCGTTGCAGCAGAGTCATTGCAGCCGCGCTCGGTGCCCTGCAGTTACGAAGACGATTTACGCAGCCCGCTCTAAACCGCAGAGCTAGCGCCAGGTGCTCACGACCTTAAACGCCATTGCCCCGATCTTTTTGATCATCGCAACCGGATACCTGCTGTTCAGAATGCAAATCGTCGGCGCAACCATCTGGTCGGCAATCGAACACATTTGTTTTTACCTGCTGTTTCCATTCCTGATTATCCGCACCCTGAGTCGCGCCAACCTCGGTGGTGTTCCAGTGCTCGACTTTCTGACAGTACTGATGGTCGCCATTCTCGGCATGGCCAGCCTGCTGGTGCTGATTCAGGTCTTCGTCTGGCGGCGTCATCCAGAAAGCGGCCCCAGTTTCAGCAGTGTGTTCCAGGGCGCCACCCGCTTTCCACGGCTTTGTCGCCATCGCCGTGATTGGTCCTCTTTACGGGGATGCCGGACTCACCCTGGCGGCACTGGCGCTCGCCATCATGGTGCCCCTGCTCAACGTCATCTCGGTCATCGTGTTGTCGAGTCTACGGTCGCAGCGATAGCAAGCTGGAATTCGCCGCGGTGGCCAGCAAGGTGCTCACCAACCCACTGATCATCGCCTGCCTGTGCGGCCTGCTATTCAACTACCTCGGCGTTACCCGACATACTCTTCGACGCGATCGATATCATCGGCGCCGGTGGGCTCGGACTCGGACTGCTTGGCGGTCGGTGCCAGCATGAAATTCAGCCACGCAGCGCAGCACAAAATGCTGCTGACCATCGGTGTGTTGACGCGCCTGATCGGCATGCCGGTGATCGTCATCGCCATGTCCTGGTTGATCGGGCTGGAAGGAATCGCTCGCACGGTCGCCATTATCGCCGGCGCGGTGCCGACCGCAGCCTCGGCCTACGTCATGGCACGCAAGATGGGCGGCGACGCCGATCTGATGTCCAGCATCGTCACCTTCCAGGTCATCACCGCCTTCTTTACCCTGCCACTGTTCGTCTACGTCGCCGACCAGCTCTAGCGCCCTCTGCTGTCATTGCCCGATGCGTCGGACCGGCGCAAGCAGAAATCTTGGGACAACGCCACCATTGCAAGGCCGACGCATCAGGCGGTCCAACTTATCGGAATGCCGTCTATTGCGGCGGGATCAGAACAAAGTTACCGAAATGCTGTTTTTTGAGGAATTCCTGCTGCGCGAGCGCGATGTCCTGCAGCGCAAAAGTCTTCGCCACCAGGGGTTTGATTTCGTTGCGCTCGATGTATCCCACCAGGTTCGGAAACACCGGTTCATCCCAGGACGTACAGCCGATCAGTAGTAAATCCTTGAGGTAGAAATCGCGCATATCCATGCTGACCATGGGTCCGGCTATTGCACCCGACGACGCATAGCGCCCGCCCCGACTGAGCAATTTAAGCAACGGCGTGAAACCATCGCCGGCGACGTTATCGATGATCACATCCACACTCGACTCACCCAGTTCGGTGAGCAGGTTAGCATCACGCGCGATTACACGATCGACCCCGAGGCTAGCCACGGCATCCCGTTTCGATTGCCCGGCAACGGCGATCACCGACGCCCCGCGGCGCTTTGCCAGCTGTACCGCAGCCGAACCGACGCCGCCCGAGGCCCCGGTTACCAGTACCCGATCGGCGGCACCGATCGCCGCACGATGCACCATGTTCTCGGCGGTGCCATAGGCACAGGGAATGGTCCCCAGCTCGACATCGCTCCAGTCGCAGTCGATCACGAATACTTCACTGGCCGGTACTTTCACATACTGGGCGAAGGCGCCATCGAAATCCGATGCCATCCAGATATTTTCCAGCGAGTCGTAACCCTGCAGGCGCATGCAGGCGCGCACCAGCACGCGCGCGCCGATCGGCAATGCGCTGACATCGTCGCCACAGACGACCACCTCGCCGCAACAATCGGTGCCCTGGATAAACGGGAAGGGTGTAGCCGAGTTCCAGCCCCCGTCTGCCGGTTGCTCGGCATCGCGATCGCTTGAGGACAACTGTTCGGTGCCGCTATCGACCGAGGCCGAGTACCAGCCGAGGCGCGTATTGATCTCAGTATTGTTGACGCCGGCCGCCAGTACCTTCAACAGCACTTCGCCGGCACCCGGCACCGGAATCGGCACGTCGCGATACGTCGAGCTGGTCGTAATCGCCGTTGCCGAGTGGTGACCACCGCTTTCATGGTTGCTTGCCCCGCCAGGTCAAAACGTGCCGGATCGAGTCGGGTCAGGTAGTCCAGGGTCATTGTCTTAGATTCTCACTATTGTTGCCGGAGATAATGTCACCTGTATTCCTGATCGGCAACCGCAACCGGCCGCGCGTTGATAAAAAGCAACAGGAGTGGGAACGGAATCACTTTCACCGTTCTGCTAAATCAATATAATCGCTGTGGTTATTTTTAAGGGCAGTACATGAGCAAATATTTCGATCTCGGCGAATACCGCCGTAAGGTGACCAGCGCCAGCGACGAAGCGGTGACCTGGATCAATCGCGGCCTGATCTGGTGTTACGGCTTCAACCAGGAAGAAGGCGTGCGCTGCTTCCTGAAAGCCATCGAAATCGATCCCGAATGCGCCATGGCTTACTGGGGAGTAGCCTATGCCAGCGGACCTTTCTACAACAAGCCCTGGGACTCCTACGGTGAACTGGAACGCGAGGCAACCACCCAGCTTTGCCACGAGTATGCACAGCAGGCGGCGGCACTCATTGCTCAGGCCTCGCCGGTGGAGCGGCCCTGATCGAGGCGATTTGCGCCAGGCATCCAGCATCTTTCGCCACGGGCAAGGTCGAGCTGGAAAGCTGGAACCAGGACTATGCGCAGGCGATGCGCAACGCCTACGCCGATTTTGGCGATGATCTCGATGTAACCTGCCTCGCGGCCGAAGCGGTGATGAACCTGACACCGTGGAAACTGTGGGACATCGAGTATGGACTGCCTGCCAGGGACGCCTGCACCACTGAAGCCATTGCGATCCTCGAACACGGGTTACAACGGGTCGAACAACTGGCAATGCGACCCGCATCCGGGGCTGTTACACTTCTATATCCACGTCTACGAAATGTCACCGACCCCGGAAAAAGCGCTGCCCTGCGCCAATCAGCTGCGTGACCTGCGCCTCGACTGCGGTCACCTGGTGCACATGGCCAGCCACATCGACAGTCTCTGCGGCGACTGGCAAAAAGCGGCGGACGCCAATCGCCGTGCGAACAGGGTCGACGCCGAGTACGTCGCGTTGCGTGGCAGCGACGAGTTTTACATGATCTCGGTGGTACACAACCACGACTTCAATATCTGGGCATCGATGTTTCTCGGTCAGTATGGCGAAGCGCTGCGCAGCGCCGATGCCATCTGCGAACTCGTGCGCGACAAGCGCCGGCTGTGCGACAAACGCTACCTGGCCTCGACCCTGGAGGGCTACTACGCCGGGCGTGCGCACGTGCTGGTGCGCTTTGGTTGCTGGCAACAGATTTGCGACGAAGACATGCCCGACGATCCCGATTCGGTGCCAATCACGACCATACTACTGGTCTACGCCAAGGCGATTGCCCACGCGGCGCTGGGTGACCTGGAATCCGCACACCGCCACCAGCAGGAATTTTACCGGCGGTACCGCGAGATGCCCGAATGGCACATCATGGCCAACAACCCGAGTCGCGACATCCTCGCGGTCGCGAAGGCGATGATGAACGGCGAAGTCGAATATCACGCCGGCAATCATGAACTCGGCTTTCACTACCTGCGCGAAGCCTGCGTGCTATGCGATCAGCTCGAGTACTCGGAACCCTGGCCATGGATGCACCCGCCGCGTCACGCGCTGGGCGCGCTGCTGCTGGAACAGGATCGGGTCAACGAAGCAATCATTCACTACGAAGACGATCTCGGCATCGGCAACCGCCTGCCCCGCTGCGCGCAACATCCCGGCAACATCTGGGCGCTACACGGCTATCACGAATGCCTGACACGCCTCGGACGCGTAGACGAAGCCGCCGCCGTCAAGCCAGCCATCGATGAACTGGTGCGTCAATCCGACATCGAAATCAAATCGTCCTGCTGTTGCCGCGGCATGAAGTTGATCGATCCCGAAAGCTAGTACAATCCGGGGACTGCACATTTCGGGGACAGTATACTTATTTCCTCAGGCTATCAGACAAGCCATAAAATCTGGCGAAATAAGTATACTGTCCCCATCGAAGCCATTCCCAAATGTCGCGGACAGGCACAAGCAGGGAACTTAACACAACACTACTATTGCAAGATCCCCGCCTTCGCGGGGATGACGTGACTGGAGAGGGCAGCGGCTTTATAAGGTTCCTGCTTTTCGATGGTCCGGCGTATCGGGATGACATGATTGGAAAGATTAGTCGCGGCCCTTGACCTTGACTTCGTAACCCGGTTCTTCGGGCTCATCGTCGACCATTTCGGGCGGAAATCCGGGCGCCAGAACTTGCACGCCGGTCTTTTCTTCAAGCCGGCGGATGATATTTGGCGACAGCTCTCGCGGTCCATACTTCGCCTGGCCTTCCTTGAAAATACGCTCAAACATCGAGCCCAGTTCCAGTTCGAGACCAGCGCGTTTGGCCACGTCGTTGAACAGGCCAATGTCCTTGCACACCAGGTCCATGGTGAAGCTGATATCACGGCTACCGTTCAGAATCACCTGGCTCTCAGTCTCGTGCACGAAAGAGTTGCCCGACGAAATGCGAATCGCCTCGTAGGTCGTATTCAGATCCATGCCGGCAATTTTTGACGTCACCAGCGCTTCGCAAACGCTCAACAGGTTAGCCGTCGCCAGGTAGTTGGTGACCACTTTGAGCACCGAGGCCGAACCCAGCTCGCCGGTATGCAGGATGCGCCGGCCCATGGTAGTGAGCAGCGGCAACATGGTTTCGAAGGTGGCGCGCTCGCAACCGGCAAAAATGGCGATGTTGCCCGTCGCGGCCCGATGGCAACCACCCGATACCGGGCAATCCACCGGTTCGGCGCCGACCGCCCTGACCTTTTCGCCCAGGCGCAGGACTTCGTCCTTGTCGGTGGTACTCATTTCTGCCCAGATCTTGCCGGCGCCGAGACCTGCCAGCGCACCATCTGCGGCTTCCATTACCGCGGCACTTGCCGCCGGGCTTGGCAGACAGGTAATCAGCACATCAACCCGCTCGGCCATTTCGCGCGGGCTATCGGCCCATTTGGCGCCGCCGTCGAGAAACGGCTGGGCGATATCGGCGTTCAAATCACGAACCGTCAGATCGACACCATTGCGCAACAAGCTGCCGGCCAACTTGCCGCCAACATTACCGAGCCCGATGAATCCTACTTTCAACATAGCGTTCTCCTGCCGAAGTATTGGTTATACTGCGCGGCATTCTACGCGCAGCATTCAAACCAGGTAAACAATATTTTTCACGGCGACCGATCGATAAACTTGATGCTGGATTTGCACCTGTCTGGTCTTTATACTCGCCCCCTGCAAATTTAATTACTTTCAATCGAGACCTGACA
The DNA here is from genome assembly GCA_963835795.1 of uncultured Gammaproteobacteria bacterium. Classification (GTDB taxonomy): domain Bacteria; phylum Pseudomonadota; class Gammaproteobacteria. The sequence goes on along the minus strand of CAWIHJ010000092.1, from coordinate 16,784 downwards.
GATGGCCAAACTCACCACCGTTTACTGGCGCGACATTCCTGCCCAGGTAATCGCCAAGGAACGCCGCGAAACCGCCAAGATAGTTCTCAGCGAGCGTTTCGAGAAAGCGATCGACAAGGCCGCAATGCGCGCCAAGATGGCCGGCACCGACGCCTACCTCGAACAGTGGCGCCGCGAAGTGGTCAATTGTGGACGCGACCTGCAGGCCGCCGCCGACGCAGCCGCCGCCAAATTCGAACAGGAATTCGACGACACGCGCCTCGCTGAATTGGTCAAGAACGGCGGCAACGCGAGTTAGCCTGTTTGTCGTCATCCCGAGCGTGGTGGCGGTGCGCTCAGGCTAGCGGTTCGATCAGCTCTGGACCTTCATTGCGCGAGTTGCCAACCGCGCTACCGACGGCATAGAAATCGTAGTTCGGCGAAGTCTGCAGCAGCAGTCGATCCGCCGCGTCGGTCTTGTCGGCACGACAATCCAGCCAGACATCATAGTCCTCGGGCGCAATGTACACCGGCATGCGCTGATGCAATTCCTGCATTTTCCCCTTCGCCTCGGTAGTCAGTAGCGCGCAGGACTGCAGCTCATTGCCCTCGGCATCCTGCCAGTGTTCCCAGATACCCGCCATCGAAAACAGCCGGTGATCGATATGGCAGCAATAGGGTTGCTTGCGTCCATTTTCGAGTCGCCATTCGAAAAATCCGCTGGCCGGTATCAGACAGCGGCGGCGTTTGTAGGCATTGCGAAACGAGGGCTTTTCGGCAACGGTTTCGGCGCGCGCATTGAACATGCGGTTCCCCATGCTGATATCTTTTGCCCAGGCTGGAATCAGGCCCCAGCGGTACAGGTCGAACTTGCCTTCGCTAAAGCCCAGCACCGGCGTAGTGGGCGCGATGTTGTAACGCGCGCTAAACAGGTCGGGCGGCGGCGCATTATAGTGCTCCATGATATCGCCCGCGGGCGTATCAAGAAAGAATCGTCCACACATAGCTTCCCTCGAATCAGCTTTCAATAACCCGTGAAAGCCGCATAATAGCGCAGTTTCGCCAACCCCATAAAGATGGCCCCATAAAGATGTCCCTGCTACAGGCCCGAAATCTTCACCACAGTTACGGCGATCACGCCTTACTCGACGCCGTCGACCTGACGCTCGAAGCGGGTGAACGCGTGTGCCTGGTCGGTCGTAATGGCAGCGGCAAATCGACGCTGTTGAAAATCATCGCCGGGCACATCAAGGCCGATGAAGGCGAAATCAACCACGCGCCCGAACTGCGCATCGCCGATCTCAGCCAGGAAGTCCCGCAGGACTTTAGCGGCAGTGTTTACGACTGCGTTGCAAAGGGCATCGGCGAGCTTGCCGGGGTGTTTACCGAATGGCATCACGCCGCGCTCGAGGCCGCCACTAATCCGAAGGCGCTGGATCGCATGCAGCGCTACCAGGATCAGATCGAAGCTAATGCTGCGTGGACCCTGGAAACCCGGATCTCCAGCACCATTTCACGCCTCGGGTTACTCGCAGATCAAGGCTTCGGCGATCTGTCCGGGGGCATGAAACGACGCGTACTACTCGGTCAGGCGCTGGTCGCCGAGCCCGATTTGCTGTTACTCGACGAGCCCACCAACCACCTCGATATTGACTCGATCCTGTGGCTGGAAAACCTGTTGCTGGGATTCAACGGCAGCCTGGTGTTCATCACCCACGATCGCAGCTTTCTGCAGCGCCTGGCGACGCGCATCATCGACCTGGATCGCGGCAAGCTGTCCAGTTGGCCCGGTGACTACCAGCGATACCTCACAGCGCGAGCCGCCGACCTCGAAACCGAGGCACGCCATAACGCACTGTTCGATAAAAAACTGGCCCAGGAAGAAACCTGGGTTCGCCAGGGCATCAAGGCCCGGCGCACGCGCAACGAAGGCCGCGTGCGCGCGCTGGAAAAGATGCGTCGTGAACGCTCCGAGCGGCGCGAACGCAGCGGCACCGCAAAGATAAACGCGCAAAAGGCCGATGCCTCCGGCAAGATCGTCATCGAGGCCGAGGACCTTAACTTCGGCTGGGACGATCGGCTGATCGTGAAAAATTTCAGCTGCAAGATCCTGCGCGGAGAAAAGATCGGTATCCTCGGCGCCAACGGCAGTGGCAAGTCGACACTGATTCAACTGCTGCTAGGTCAACTAAAGCCCCAGTCCGGCTGGGTCAAGACCGGTACTCGCCTCGAGGTCGCCTACTTCGACCAGCATCGCGAGGCGCTCGATCCACAGAAATCAGTTCGCGAGAATCTCGGCGCGGCCGGCGACCAGGTCACTATCAACGGCCGATCGCGCCACGTGGTGGGTTACCTGAAGGACTTTCTGTTCGACGAGAAAACCATCCACATGCCGGTCAAGGCGTTGTCGGGCGGCGAACGCAATCGCCTGTTGCTGGCGCGCCTGTTCACGCGTTCGTTCAATTTCCTGGTGATGGACGAACCCACCAATGACCTCGACATCGAAACCCTGGAGCTGCTCGAAGACATGCTGGTGAATTATACTGGCAGCCTGTTGCTGGTCAGCCACGATCGTGAGTTCATCGACAATACCGTGACCAGCACGCTGGTGTTCGAAGGTCCGGGAATCATCAACGAATACGTTGGTGGCTATCGCGACTGGCTACGCCAGCGCGCCGACACACAGGAACAGACCGCCGTAAACCGCTCGCCGAAACCCGCCCCCGCGGCACCAAAGCAACGTTCTCAGCACCCGGAATTACGCACCCTGCCGGCAAAGATTGAAAAGCTGGAAGCCAGCATCGAAGCGCTGCAACTGGGCTTCGCCGAGGCCGACTATTACCTGCAGGAAGCGTCGGTGATTCGCGATGATCAACAACGCTTACAGGCACTCGAGACCGAGCTTGCCAGCTTGTATCAACGCTGGGAGGAACTCGAAAATTAATAGCATCAGTCCAGGACCAGGTCGTGCCAGGTGCCGCCGGTGATTTGCTCGAGTTGCGCTGGAGTCACGCGGAATACCGATTCCGGGGTGCCAATGGCGAAACCGGTTTCGCGCCGCACGAAATCGAAATTTTGGGGACAGTATACCTATTTCATTGAGCCTCTACCCAATGGCAGTAAACTTGAGGAAATAGGTATACTGTCCCCAAAATTTCCTAACACCGCCCGCTGCTCGCTGATATCCCGGAATATCAACGAATTGGCAATCTGCCCGACCTCACAGCCGAGCGCCTCGGCGGCGAGTTTGGCGGTCCGCACCGCATCGTCTAACAGGCGAATGTCGAAGTCGATGCCAACGCTCAAGATAAGAGGCAACCCGTTGATTAGCCATTTTCATATTGATTCTCCGTTCACATTTGGAGGGGTTTGTATCTCGATATTACGCACTAGATCCGCCGTAACCCTGTGATGAAATTTTGCGCTCGCTATTTATCTGTGCTCACCGTCAGAGCTGATGTTATGATTGCGGCATTATCCAGGATTACTAACCGTGTGAATAACCCAGAGGCACACTCTCACCAGTTAATCGTCATCCCCAGAAGCCAGCACAATATCTCCAGGAAATCGATTTCCGAAGCCGCGCTCAAAGTGTTGAACCGATTATCGAATTCTGGCCATCGGGCCTGTCTGGTTGGTGGGGGCGTACGTGACCTGTTACTTGGGGTACAACCCAAGGATTTCGACGTGGCGACCGACGCCACGCCCGAACAACTGCGCGCACTATTCAAGAATTCCCGCATTATCGGGCGTCGTTTTCGCCTGGTGCACATTCGTTTTGGCCGTGACATCATCGAGGTGGCGACCTTTCGCGCCCATTCCGAGGATTCGCCGCGCACCGAGCTCGATACCCACGGACGCATTCTACGCGACAATACTTTTGGCGATATCGAAGAAGACGCGATTCGCCGCGACTTCACCATCAATGCCATGTACTACGATATCCACGACTACAGCCTGCTGGACTATGCCGGTGGCCTTCAGGACATCAAAAATCGACAGCTGCGCCTTATCGGCGATGCCACCACCCGCTACCAGGAAGACCCGGTACGCATGCTGCGCGCGCTGCGTTTCGCCGCCAAACTCGATTTCAATATCGAAACCGGGGCGGCGCAAGCCATCCAAGAATGCGGACGCCTGTTGGCAGTGATTCCACCTGCGCGCATGTTTGATGAAGTCATCAAGCTGTTTCACTCCGGTTGCGCACAGCGCGTGTTCGAGTTGCTACGTGAATTCAAGCTGCTGAAGTACCTGGTGCCAGCGCTCGACGAATGGCTGCAGGACGAACCTTCCGAACTGATGCTCGATTTCATCGACCTGGCACTGGTCAATACCGACAACCGGGTGAATACCGGGCAACCGGTATCGCCGGCGTTTATTTTCGCGGTGCTCCTGTGGCCGGTGGTGTGGCAACAGGCCAATCAGATACAATCGGACCGCAAACGCATGATACCGGCGCTCGCGCAGGTAGGCGAAACCGTGATGAAACGCCAGGTTCGACACATCTCGATTCCGCGCCGATTCAGCCAGATGGCCAGGGACGTGTGGAGCGCCCAGCCGCGTTTTCACCGTACCGAGGGCAAACAGGCGGAACGCCTGCTCGCCTTCCCGGTGTTTCGCGCCGCCTACGATTTCATGTGCATCCAGGCGAAGGTTGGCCTGTTACCTTTCCACCTGTGTCAGTGGTGGACCGATTATCAAACCACACATGCCGATGTTGTCCCGGTGGAAGCCGAAAAGCCAAGGCGGCCGCGCCGGCGACGGCGCAAGCGCAATGCCGACTGAATCGGTCTTACATCGGTCTCGGCAGCAATATCGGCGATTCGACGACCATCGTCGAACAGGCCATTGCGATGCTGGGCAAAATCGGCGGTTGTCGGCTATCGGCGCGTTCGTCACTGTATCGCAGCGCGGCGCTTGGGGATAAACCACAGGATGACTATATCAATGCAGTGGCGCGGATCGACACGGAGCTTGAACCGCTGTCGCTGTTGCTGGAACTGCAGGCGATCGAGCACGCCTACTATCGCCGCCGCGACGCAGAGGAGCGCTGGGCGCCGCGCACCCTCGATCTCGACATCATCCTGTTCGGTACGCGCCAGATTGAAGACAGCCACCTGGTTATCCCACACCCTGAATTCATCAATCGCCGCTTCGTCCTCGAACCGATGCTGGAGATCGATGGCGATCGCTTCATTCCCGTTTTCGGCAGCCTGGCTTACCTGGTCGAACGGGCGCCGCCGCTGAAGATGGAAAAAATCACCGATTGCCATGGCTGAAAGCTTTCGCTACATCGTCATCGAGGGCCCGATCGGCGTCGGCAAAACCAGCCTGGCCAGGAAGCTGGCCCTTGATCTCGACAGCGAATTGCTGCTGGAACAGGCAGAAGACAACCCGTTTCTCGCCAGTTTCTACAAAAGCCCGCGCCAGTATGCCTTATCCACCCAGTTACATTTCCTCCTGCAACGCGCGCAGCAGGTACAGGACTTCCGCCAGGCCGACCTGTTTCGCAGTTCGCACGTCGCCGATTTCATGGTCGACAAGGATCGACTGTTTGCGCAATTGACCCTGAACCAGGATGAACTGGCGCTGTATCAACAGATTTACGCACACCTGACGCTCGACGCTCCGCGCCCCGACCTGGTCATCTACCTGCAGGCACCACTCGCCACGCTGCGCGAACGCATCGCGCGCCGCGGCATCGGTTACGAGCAGCAGATTCGCGATGACTACCTGTTGAAGCTGTCGGAATCCTACACCCGCTTTTTCCACGACTACGACGACAGTGCGCTGCTCACCGTCAACACCCAATCGGTGGATTTGATCAACAATGCAGCGGATTACCAGGCGATACTGGAAAAACTGGGTGACATCCATTGTGGACGGCATTATTTCAATCAGTCATCATTCGCCCTCTAAGCTGGATACAGGAGTCTTTCGACCTCGCATGTATATCCCCAAACCACTCGAAGATAAAATCACCATCCCACAGCTGAAAAAGCTCAAGCAACAGGGCGAGAAGTTCGCCTGCCTGACCGCTTATGACTACAGTTTTGCGCGCCTGGTGGAAGAATGCGGGGTCGAGGTTGTGCTGGTCGGCGATTCGCTGGGAATGGTCATTCAGGGTCACGACACCACGATTCCGGTCACCCTGGAGGAAATCGAATACCACGGTAGAGCGGTGGCGGCCGGTCTCAACAATGCGATGTTGATGCTCGACATGCCCTTTGGCTCGCTCAATTCAACGCAACAGGCGCTGGATAACGCCAGCGAACTGTTAAAAGCTACCCAGGCCCAGATCGTCAAGCTGGAAGGCGGCGCAACGCAGATGAAAACCGTGGAAACCCTGGCGCGTTTCGGCATTGCCAGTTGCGCGCACCTCGGCCTGCAGCCACAAATGGTCAACAAGATGGGCGGCTATCGGGTACAGGGCAAGGCAAAGAGTGACGCCGAGCAGATGCTTGCCACCGCGCAGGACCTGCAACAGGCGGGCACCGACATGTTGCTGCTCGAATGCGTACCGGCTTCACTGGCCGCCGAAATTACCGCGGCCCTCGAAATTCCGGTGATCGGTATCGGCGCCGGACCCGATGTCGATGGTCAGATCCTCGTACTGCACGACGTGCTAAATGTCACCGTGGGTAAAAAACCCAAATTCTCGAAAAATTTCATGCAGGGCGAGTCGAGCATTCACAGCGCGATCAGCCGCTACGTGCAGGAAGTCAAGCGCGGCCAGTTCCCGGACAAGACCCACACCTTCACCTGAGGATCGACGCGTGTATCAAGCTCACAGTGTGATCGAATTGCGGCAGTACGTGCAGCACTGGAAAGATCACCGCCAGTCGATTGCATTTGTGCCGACCATGGGCAACCTGCACGCGGGTCACATGTCACTGATTGAAAAAGGCCAGTCGCTCTGTGATCGCAGCCTTTGCAGTATCTTTGTCAATCCCATGCAGTTCGGAGCCAACGAGGATTTCAATCACTATCCGCGTACGCTCGAGCGCGACCTGGACAAGCTCGAGGCAGCCGGCTGCGACCTGGTGTACCTGCCGACGGCGTCTGAACTCTACCCCGAAGGCCTCGACAAAATCACCCAGATCCACGTCACCGACTTAACCGATCACTACGAGGGTGCGCACCGCCCGGGCCACTTTACCGGGGTCGCCACCGTGGTGCTGAAGCTGTTTAACATCGTGAAACCCGACGTCTCGGTATTCGGCAAGAAGGATTACCAGCAGTACCGGGTGATCAGCAAGATGGTCGAGGATCTCAATCTCGATGTGCAGATCATCGGCCAGGAAACCACGCGCGAAGCATCGGGGCTCGCCACCAGTTCGCGCAATCAGTATCTGGATGTCGCGCAAACACAACAGGCCGCGCTGATTTACCAGACGCTGCGCCACAGTGCGCAGCAAATCAACGAAGGTGAACGCGACTACGAGGTGATACAGCAGCGGGCGGTTCGTGGCGCTCAACGCGGCCGGATTCAACACCGAGTACTTTAACGTCTGCAACGCCGAGACCCTGTTGCCCGCAAGCCCCGAAGACCGTGACCTGGTGATTCTGGTGACCGCCGTGCTCGGGGCGACGCGCCTGCTCGACAATATCGAAATGTCTCTGTGGTGAGCCGTCAGTCTGTGTATAGCGCCTGCGTTGCCGCGACACGTTGCGCCACACGGGTGCGCAGTTGCAACGGCTCCAGCACTTCAACTTCGTCCGCGTACTTCAATATTTCCATGATCAGCTCGGTGTCCATGCTGTACGGAACACTGAGCAGATAAAACCCGTCATCGTCGTATTCGCTGACCTGTTGCGGGTGCCAGGTTTCACGCGAAACCCAGCGTGCAATTTCGGGCTTGAAACGCAAACGCGCCATGTGGGTAGCGGCACCCGAGAATATGCCGTAGCCACTCTCCAACTCCCGGTTCAGTTCCGCATCATCGACTTCTTTCGCCGGCTCGGCAGTCATCTGTAGCGCGGTGATGGCATCGATCGCAAAGCTGCGCAAGCCCTTGCGCAGGTGGCACCAGGCGTCCAGGTACCAGTTGTCACGGTAGTAGATCAGGCGCTGCGGTGAAACCCGGCGGTCGCTGCTGCTGTCGGCAGGGCGGCTGTAGTAAGTCATATCGACGCGCCGGCGCGTCAACAGCGACTGGCATAAATCCTGGAAAAATTCGCTGCTGTAAGCCTTGGCGGCGAAGGGCACAACGCGAATCCGGCGGGCAATTTCGTCGGCGCTGTGATCACCGTCATCGAGTAGCATGCGGATGCGCGAGCGCAATGGCTCGATGTGCCTGGATAACACGCCGGGCTGCAGGTTGGCGAGCAGTGCATCCATGCTCAGCAGGGCCTGGATCTCGCTGGTATTGAACCACAACCCGGGCAGTTGAAATTGCTCCAGCGCAGCACCCGTCTCGTAGTGATAGCCGCGCCGTTCAGGGTCCCAGACGATGGGCGCGGCGAGCCGGTCGCGCAGGTATTCGAGATCACGCTTGAAGGTCGCTGGTGAAATCTCAAGCGCTTCGAGAAACTGGGAACGCGTGACCACGCGCTGATTACACAGCATCTGGTCGATCAGGTGAAAGCGTTCGGTGCGATCCATAAAAATTCCATTGATTGTGGCTCATCTTGTGAGCCACTTGATGCGGGATAATAGCACGAACTGCTTTTGAGGAAAGACTATGTCCTGGCCAAATCGACTGCTTTACCGGTTATCCGCATACCTGCGCTGCCGCGTCATCAACGGGCCCGACGAACAACCGTACCTGGAGCGCTACCACCTGTTGCGCCTGCCGTTTGGCTACCGTGTTTACCTGCACCGTTTCGTCGCCAGCGATCCCGGTCGCGGATTACACAATCATCCCTGGCGGCATGCGCTGTCCTTGCTGGTGTGTGGCACTTACCAGGAGACGCGCATGTTGGCCGCACAGGAAGACAACGCTCTGCAGCGTCGCTGGCTGCGTGCCGGCCAGTTGAACTACATCACCGGCGACGTCTATCACCGCATCAATATTGCGCCCGGAAGCGAATGCTGGAGCCTGTTCCTGCACGCGCCCAAGACTCGCGACTGGGGCTTCATCCGTCGCTACCAGTACCAGGACCACAACGAGGTCGTCAACCAGGCGAGCAACCCGCTGTGGTGGAAACAGGCTTTGCGCCCGATTCAGTGCCCGCAAATGCGCCTGCCGGCCAGGCAGGTAACCGCTTAAGCGTGCACCGCAAGGTGTTCTGCAAGCCGCGAGTTACAATCCGTGTTATCAACCCGTTTTAGCGTGCATCCAGGCTTATAACTCGTTTTAAGGCCCATTACATCCCGGGGCAAAAGCGTTATGATTAACGGCAGACTGTGAGCCAGCATCACGAGCTGGCCATTGGTGACGCCTGAGAGTCCGGTTTAGTCAGCCTTCCCCAGGCGCAAAACGGAGAGCAGATATGTCCATTCGAAATGGGTTGAGTCCGAAATGGGTTCATCCAAAAAGGGTACGCAGCCATCGTATGTTTTCTCGCCCTGCTGTTTAACACCTGCATTTTCGCATCGCAGTTTCACAAAGCCGTATCATCCGGCGATATCGATCAGGTCAGGGCGCTCATCACACCCGCACAGGATATCAATGAAATGGATTCGTCGGGCATGACAGCCATCCATATTGCGGTACTCGAACACCAGCGTCGAATTAATTAAAATCCTCATTCACAATGGTGCCGACGTAAACATCGCGGTAAATAGTAATGAAGCCGAACTGCGCTTCTTTACACCGTTGCACGATTTTTCGCCACTGCACATCGCTACCAACCTGAACTCGCTGGAAATGGCCAGCCTGCTGATATTCCAGGGCGCGGACGTCAACCAGACCACCGACGATGACCAGTCCCCGTTGCATATCGCCGCCATGAAGGGAAATGACCGGCTGGCAGAAATGCTCATCGTGCACGGTGCAGATGTAAACGCCCGGGATTTTGAGGATTACACGCCGCTGCACAGTGCCGCCAGTTACGGCCGCCTGGGCTCGGTCGAATTATTGGTGTCGAATGGTGCCGATATTACCGCCAGTGGCAGTGACGGCCAGACACCCTACGCTTGCGCCGCGAGTAAAAATCATCAGCAGATCATCACCTTCCTGGAGAACCTGGGGATCGTCGATTAGCGCTCTCGATCCCGGGTTTGCACCTGCCCGGCTGGCCGCCACAGTTCCCTGGTCTGTTGCTCCGGAGGCTTTACTGCCATCTCGAATTTCCCGCTAACCGGGTATACTGCTCGAGTTCTTTTTGTTCATAGATAGTGCCACCGATGGAATATATTCATCTCGTTGAAAATAAGGGTTTACCCGAGATCCGCCAGTTCGCCCCCTTCAAGGCAGTGTTAGCAGTCGAGGATGCGGTCGAACCTGCCCGGCAAGCGGAAATTTCAGACTGGCTGGTCGAAATGGGCGGAAAATACGTCATGGTTTGTGGTGAGGATTGCGAAAGCTGGGCCGAGTCCATTCGCCAGGCAAATTTGCAGCGAGTCAATATCGATGACATGCAAGCCGAGGATTTCGTGATGATTACCGTTCACTCCGAGGAGCGACTTCGCCACGTATTCTGGCATGCCAAAAAACACGCGCGCCATACCCACGTCAAGATTCAGCATATCCTGGTAATCCATATCGGTCAGCAAAATCGCTCGATCGATTATCTCGCGATGTTCGACAAAGCCTGATCACCGGGACTGTCTGTGGACTATCTCGCGCTCTCCGTCATCCTGCCGCTGTTCGCCATCATGGTGGCCGGCTACCTGGTCGCGCGCTTTCGACTGCTAGCGGATGGCGCCAGCGAAGTGCTTAGTCGCTTCGTGTTTGTGGTCGCCCTGCCTGCGCTGATTTTCACGTCGTTAACACGCATCGGCGTCGCCGAGTTTTTTAACTGGCAGTACATCGCAGTACTCGGTGGCGGCATGCTGGCGATGTTTGTCATCGCCATGACGGTGTCTCGATTTGCCTTTCCAGGGAATTTGACCACAACGGTTCTGCACGGGTTGACGGCGATGTACTCGAGCACAGCCTATATCGGCCTGCCGCTGATTCTGACAATTTTTGGCGACGCCGCGCGCGTACCCGGCATCATCGGCGCAATAATCACCGGGCTGGTGTTTAGTCCGCTCGCCATCCTGCTGATAGAAATCGGGCGCGGGCGCAATGGCAAAGCGCATTTACTCGCGCCGTTGCTGGCCGTTGTGTCACGTCCGCCCATCATCGCGGTGGCGCTGGGTTTAGCCGTATCCGCCAGTGGACTATCCATTCCCGTTCCGGTTGGGGCATTTTTCTCGCTGCTAGGCGGCGCCTTCGTTCCCTGCTCCCTGTTCGCCGCCGGCCTGTTCATCGCCGGCTGTTCGATACGTGGCACCAGCATGGAAATCGGCTGGCTGGTTGGCGCCAAGCTAGTGCTGCATCCATTGATCACCTGGTGGTTGGCGTTCCATGTGTTTGAACTGAATCACCTGTTCGCCACCGTGGCCGTGATCCAGGCCGCCCTGCCGAGCGGTGTGCCGGTTTTCGTCCTGGCCCAGCAGTACAACGGTTTTGTCACCCGCAGTAGCGCTGTGATCGCAATCTCTACGGCATTGTCCGTGGTAACGGTATCGGCACTGTTTATGCTGTTGGTTTGAATGACGCCAGTCACCCGCCTGGCCTGGAGCAAAATCCAGATGTTCAGAATCGCTTTGACCTGCGCTTGAAACCCAGCTTAAACTCGACCCTTTAGACTCATCACAGCCGAGAACATGGCATGACCAACAACCCTATCTGGCGCTGGTTTGACGACACCTTTCTCGACCTCGGGCGGCAGTTCCGCTGGTCTTACCTGCCGCCGTTAATGGTTTACCTGGCCGCCGGGATCCAGGGGCTTACCGCGATCGTCGGTACCTTTTTCATCAAGGAGTATCTCGACCTGTCGGCGGCGTTTCTCGCCGGGCTTGCCTTCTGGGCCGGTATTCCCTGGACCCTGAAAATGCCGATCGGCCACCTGGTGGATCTGATCTGGCGGCGCAAGGCGTTGCTGGTTTACCTGGGCGCCAGCCTGATCGCCGCCAGCCTGTTGATAATGTACGGTGTCATCGCCCACACCACGGCCATGGCTACCGTGCTGCCGCCCGAAGTCTGGTTTGTCATCTCAACCATACTGGCGCCCACCGGCTACGTACTGCAGGACGTGGTCGCCGACGCAATGACCGTTGAAGCCGTACCCACCATCGACGAACAGGGCAATCCCTACTCCGAGCGTGATATCAAGGTCATGCACGTCACCATGCAAACCCTCGGGCGGGTAGCCATCATCGGCGGCCTGGTGGGGGTTGCGATGCTTAATGTGACCATGTTTTCCGGCATCGAGAATATGTCCGAAGCGATGAAGATCGATGTCTATGCAAAAATCTACCTGCTCGCGCTGGCCATCCCGGCAGTGTCGATACTGGGCGTCATTCTCGGCGGCATCATGCTGCGGCGGCGCGCCCGTCAGATGGAAGCGCTGGGTCACGACCACAGCGCCATCGACAAACTGCTGTTTGCGCCGGACACTGAAACTCAAGCGAACTGGTGGATTCTCGGCGGCAGCCTGGTGTTCGCTGTGTTCACCGTCAGCATGGGTGTCAGTGATATTCCGCTGGCACAGGAAATCATCTTTATCGGCTCAATGAGCATTATCCTGTTCCTGATGTATCGCCTGCTGCTGGAACTCGACGCCAGCGCGCGCAATATGCTGATCGGCACCGCAATTATCATCTTCGTGTTCCGCGCAACGCCGCTGCCCGGGCCCGGTGTGGCCTGGTTCGAAATAGATGTACTCGGATTCGATCAGCAATTCCTGTCGGTGCTGTCCCTGATCGGCGCGGCGCTTACCCTGGTCGGCATGTTCGTGTTGCGGCCGATGATGGCGAAACACTCGATCGCTTTCGTCATCGTCCTGTTGACGATTCTGGCCGGCCTGTTATCGCTGCCCAACATCGGTCTCTATTACGGTATCCATGAATGGACCGCGGCGCACACCACGGGCGTGGTTGACGCGCGCTTTATCGCCATCATCGACACCGCGCTGGAATCCCCACTAGGGCAAATCGCGATGATCCCGATGCTGGCCTGGATCGCGCAAAACGCGCCCGCTCATCTGAAAGCCACCTTTTTTGCGGTAATGGCTTCGTTTACCAATCTGGCGCTATCGGCCGCCAGTCTCGGTACCCGCTACATTAACGAAATTTACTCGATAACTCGTGAAGTCAAAGATCGTGTCACCAATGTCATTCAATCGAGCGCCGATTACAGCGAGCTCGGTTGGCTACTGATCAGCGTTACCTTGATCGGGTTTATTGCGCCGCTACTCACCGTTTACCTGGTTCAACGCTCACCACTGCGAACCCACCAGTAAGCGTTAAACCAACGCAGGGGAGCTAGCCTTTTCGGCATTACCTTGTCCCGTCATTCTCATCGATGACTTTTGCATAAGGTGGAGATTCGCTTAACCGGCTACAACTGCCGCAGTGTGACCGAAGCAGGCCCGCATAGCATGGCAATAGCAGGTAACTTCGGCGAGGATCCAACACTCGCCAAGAATTAATTTAGCCGGTTAAAGGAAACCGTCCCCTTTACTTTTTCTTAGCCGGAGCCTTCTTTTTCGCGGCGACTTTCTTCTTGGCCGGAGCCTTCTTTTTCGCTGCGACTTTCTTCTTAGCCGGAGCCTTCTTTTTCGCTGCGACTTTCTTCTTGGCCGGAGCCTTCTTTTTCGCTACGACTTTTTTCTTGGCCGGGGCCTTCTTTTTCGCTGCGACTTTTTTCTTGGCCGGGGCCTTCTTTTTCGCTGCGACTTTCTTCTTCGCCGGGGCCTTCTTTTTCGCTGCGACTTTTTTCTTGGCCGGGGCCTTCTTTTTCGCTACGACTTTTTTCTTAGCCGGGGCCTTCTTTTTCGCTGCGACTTTCTTCTTAGCCGGGGCCTTCTTTTTTGCTACGACTTTTTTCTTAGCCGGAGCTTTCTTTTTCGCTGCGACTTTCTTTTTCGCCGGAGCCTTCTTTTTCGCTACGACTTTTTTCTTAGCCGGGGCCTTTTTCTTGACGGCTGATTTCTTTTTGGATGGTGACGTACCTGCGGATGTTATTTTCATTGCGAAATCCTGTAGTTGATTGAATCTAGTGGTAATACCCTGCATCATTTCTTCTGCTGTCTCTTCCACCTCGCCTATCAATTTATGAAAGGTCTCGGCCATATGTGTTTCTGCGATCGATTCCATTATCGATTCGCTGGCGCCGGAGGCAGTTTTCGTAATTTCCTTTGCGGCACTGCTAGTCGCTTCCGTTGCTTTTTTACTTGCTGCTTTAGCCCTGTTGGACACGACATCGAAGCTCTCCTGCATTTCCCGCAGAACAACTTCTCTCGCTTTGTCGATCTCATCGGTGATCGTTGACGCGGTAGAACTAACACTGCCTTTCACTTTATTGAAGCTCGATGCGTCTGTTTTTGATTTTTTCGCTTTACTGACCATTATGTGGTTTCCGAGTGACTGAGGAATACCAATGGAAAGTATGATGCAAAAGCCCTAAAGTCAACAAGTGTATTTTAACAAGGGCAGGATTTATCCAGGCCTTGTCTCCATAGAACAATTGAGAAAACCCAGTTCAGCAACTTATAACTGACCGTCTCTTTGGAGTCGATTCCTGCTGCTAACCCGGGTTTCTCGAATGACGGCCCCGGTGCGATAGCCAAAGATTGACTGCATCTACTAGACGTCTGCTTCCGGCAAAAGAGTGAATGAACTCTACATCTCCAAATTTATTTTCTGTCTCCTTTCTCACGAAGGATATTGTGGATCCTGGATTGTCGCATTCATAATTTTTTCAGGCCTTGAAACATGAACCTGTAATTACCGCCATTCTCGACCCCAATAGAAAAATTCAGTAGACTGAATCATCGTTTAAGGACTATTCGACAGGTGGGAAATGCGCACTTTTTCTGGTCATTTTCGTCGGGCGAGTGGATGGTTGATCGCCTTGATGCTGGCTTCAGGATATACGCCAACGGCCAGGGCGCACGTCAAATGGTTTTCACCCTACGACCTGGAGACACCTCCCTTACCTGTCAACGAGGTTCTTACCCGGGAATACCTGTATTTTTATATTGGCTCAATAGTATTCATTTACGGGTTTTTCTGGTTCGATCGATATTTCTATAAACACGAATTTCTACGCACGGTACTTTTCCGTTACGTGATAAGTCAGCAACAGGCACTGATGCTGCTACGCGTTTCTGTTTTTATATTTTTTTTATCCGTCGCTGTATACGGGTTATATGACCAGCCATTCCTGTTAACTCCGGAGTTTAAAACCAGCCTGACCTTCGTCTTCTGGTTACAACTGATGATCGCGTTGTCTGCGTTACATCGAATGACACTGCCGTTAATCGGGATTGGTATTTTTAGTCTCTACGCCATAGCGACTTATTATTACGGCATATTTCATACCCTGGATTACCTGATTTTTCTCGGCATTGGGTATTATTTTCTCGCGAGTTCGAAGCGCGGCGAAAACTGGATCCGTTATCGCTACATCGCACTGTTTGCAACCACCGGCCTGACACTATTATGGGCATCGGTTGAGAAATGGGGCTATCCCTACTGGACTTATCCGCTGCTGGAAAGCGACCCGAGTTTGCTACTTGGCATGTCGCCATACATCTACATGGTTCTGGCTGGTTTTGTCGAATTTAATGTCACGTTTATATTATTGAGCAGTGTCTCCATGCTGTCGCGCACCATTGCGCTGGGGCTATTGCTGATTTTCGTGCTGGCTATTACCAAGTTTGGAATCGTTGATGCAATTGGGCACCTGCCCATCATCGCCATCCTGCTGGTACTAGTGCTACGCGGGCCAACCAGTGCACGCTATTTTTTAGTGTTATCCGATAAGAATGTCTGGACCGAAGCCTATTTTATGACCGGCCTCTGGTTCCTGGCGTTCAACGTTATTTTTCTGAGTTACTACGGGATTTATTACCTGGTTCATTCATAGGCAAGGCAATGAGGGTGACCCGCACGATCAGCTTCTATGCGTGCCAGGCCCGCATGACTGAAAGGTGGAGAATTTATAAAATTTTAAATTCTTTCGATTTTGAGTACTTGAGATAAGCCATCACGGTTCGCTCCATGTTTTTTAACATTGGCGGCAAGTTATGCATAGAAAACCAGTCTATTTGGGTCAATTCGTCGCTTATCTTGATGTCTCCGGAAAATTCATTTGCAAAGAACAGGAGGTTAAAAGCGTGTAATTTATCGCCATTCGGATAAGTGATCCGTTCAAAATCTGGCGAAGATGAAAATCCAAAAGGCAGTGGATTCTGAATCTTCAGTCCAGTTTCCTCAAACACTTCTCTTTGAATCGTCTGCAGAATGTCTTCGCCGGGGTCCGCGCTACCTCCTGGCAGACCCCACAGCTTAAAGTCCGATCTTTTCTCAAGTAGAATTTCGTTTACGCCATTGACGATTACTGCACGAGCCGCGGGAACTGAAATCTCGGTGGTGCCGAGCAATTCACGAATAGAGTGGAAATAATCATCCATAGTCAAATAATCCTCGTTCAGGTTCCCGATCCCGGTAAATAACTTATTGCCAATTGCGGGCGTTAAGCTTGATTCCCTGGTGGAATGCCTGCAGGCACGGGTTTGGAGCCGGACCCACAATGGATTACGCGGGGGCTGTATTAAACATCTGCGGTCTGGCCAGTTTCAACTGCAGCAATCCATTGTTTTATTATCCTGGCTGAAAAAGTCAGTCCAGTTTGACGGGCCGT
>CAWIHJ010000091.1:0-5088 GCA_963835795.1 uncultured Gammaproteobacteria bacterium | reverse complement strand
TGCAGATCAGTCGGCCGAAAACCAGCCGTTACGCAGCACGCCAGCGCTGATGAGCGATCACCAGCCCCGACGCAGCCTGTCCGGCAGTAACGCACGTGGCTCATACCGCCGCCAGGATAAAAACGCGGTGGCCGGGATCGAAGAACGCATCGTCCCGGGCGGCTGCAACATCTGCTTCAACGCCTGCCCCATCAAGTTCCATCTGCGCGGCAACAAGGTCGTCAACATTTATGGCAACAGCGACGATCCGGTGTTTCAGGGGCGGATCTGCCCGAAATCGCAAATGACCCTGCAGATGTATAACAATCCGCACCGCCTGCTGCAGCCGTTGAAGCGCGTGGGCAAACGCGGCAGCGATAGTTTCGAGGAGATCAGCTGGGATCAGGCGCTCGATGAAATCGCCGCGAAGCTGGGCCGGGTGCGCGATCAATACGGCAGCGAAGCGCTCGCCATCCAGTCGGGTTCGCGCACCGGTGTGCTCAATATCATTGGCGTCATTCCGTTATTCGCGGGCCTCTGGGGCACGCGCAACGTAGCGACTACCGAACCCTACTGCAGCCTGGGCAGAAGTACGGCGATGAAACTGACCCAGGGCAGCGGCATCATGCCCAACACCTATACCGAGGACGATATTGGCCAGGCCGAAGTGTATGTCTACATCGGTGACAACCAGGCGGAAACGCGTCCGGTTAACTTCGGTATGGTCAACCACTGGCGCATCAATAACCAGGCGACCATGATCGTCGTCGATCCGCGCCTGACCGCCACCGCCAGCAAGGCCGATCTGTGGCTGCCGATTCGAACGGGCACCGACATGGCACTCGGCCTCGGAATCATCCACCATTTGTTCGAGCGGGATTTGTTCGATAGAGCATTCTGCGAGCAATGGGTGGAAGGCTGGCGAGAGTGGCGTGATTTCGTCGTGCAAAAGAAATACAACCTCGAGTGGGCCGCGGCAATGACAGACCTGCCAGCCGCTCAAATCGAGGCGCTGGCAAAAACCATCGCCGACGCCGATGGCTGCATGATTTTCTCGAGTCGTGGTATCAACCAGCACACCAACTCGACACAGACCAACCGGGTGCTCATGTTCATCGCGGCGATGACTGGTAACTGGGGGCGCCGCGGCGGTGGATTCCTCAACGTTTCCTCCGAGGTCACCTGGACACCACCGATTATCCCCGCCGAACGCAAGCCTGAAATCCGCGCAGCGATCAGTAAGAACCCCAGCGCCTGGATCGATGCGATGCAGGGTGACGGGCCCTATCCGATCAAGGCGCTGATCACCAGCAACAACCCGTTGATGCACTGGCCGGACCAGAACAAGGTACGCGCGGCAGTCGCGGAACTCGACCTGATGGTGCACCTGGATTTATTCAAGAACACCACCTCGCGCTATGCGGACTACGTGCTGCCGATGGCGAGCGGCATCGAGAAAGGCGGCACCACGCGCTTCGCCGAAGATCGCCGGATCGTCTGGAACGATAAACTCATCGATCCACCCGGCGAAGCCCGGTCCGATCACTGGTTCTGGATCGAGCTGGGAAAAAGCTTCGGCTTCGACGACCTGTTGAAAGAAGACTACAAGCAACCGCGGCGGCTGTGGGATGAATTGATGGTCGCGTCGACCCCTGAACTCGCAGGCGCGACGACCGAATACCTGATCAGCCTGCCTAACCGCACCGTTCGGGTGCCCCGTTTCGACGGTGAGGCGGGAGAAATCGACCCTATATACGTCACCGAAGCGCAGGCGCAAAAACCGGAATTGCGCTACCTGACCGCCAGCGGCAAGCTGGAATTCTGGACCGAGGCACTGGAAGCGAAGTTCAGCGCAGCGGGGTTATCCGCATTGCCCGAATTTTACAGTGAAACCGAGCAGCTGATCGATATGCCGCACATCGAGTACGACGAAACGGCACAGGTATCGCCTTTCTTTGAAAACGACACGCTGGTTCGCACAGGGAAAATTGTCGATGAGCCGGTTACCCGTGACGCCCAGTTCGATACCGAACTGGTCACCGGAAGGCCTCCCGCGCCCCACTTCCACTCCTGGACCCATTACTTCTGGCAGGCCCAGGAAATGTGGCCCGAACTCTACTGCCAGATCCACCCTGACAAGGCCAAAGCGCTCACTATCGAAGACGGTGACAGCGTCGTCATCAAGACTGCAAACGGGCAGATCAGCGCGCGCGCCTGGCTGCACCGTGGCATTCGCCCGACCAGCGTATTTATTCCCATCGGCTGGGATGAACATCAGCCCTATCACCCGGCGTCAAGCGTCAATCACCTGACCAGCGCGCGCCTCGACCCGGTTTCCCAGCAGGCGAATTTAAAGAGCAATCTGTGCCGGGTGAGCAAAGCCTGAAACGAACCGATTCGACGCTAAAGCAGGAGATTCCGGCTCCGATCGGAGCGCCAAGTTAGCAATTGCCTCGCCGAAATCACCCCTCTATACTGCAATGCCCCGCCTCGACTGCAGGCAAACGGCTGGGCATTGAATTTAACTCGCAGATGGCAAAGGTGCACTTATGGCTGACCCAATACGGATCAAGAATCTCATCGACGGCGAATGGCTGGCCGAAGACAACGAAACAACGGTAGCACTGTATAACCCATCCACCGGGGCGCAGATCGGCGAAGCACCCATGTCGTCTGCGGCGACGGTAGAGGCCGCGGTGAAATCGTCACACGCCGCTTACCTGCACTGGCGCGAGGTGCCGATCGGCAAGCGCGTCGGTTATATTTTTGCGATTCACACCGCCATGCAGGACAACCTGGAGAAACTGGCGGAAGCCATCGCCATCGACCAGGCCAAGCACATCAGCGAAGCGCGCGGCGAAGTTCAACGCGTGATCGAGATCATGGAGATGGCCTGCAACGCGCCTTCCCTGCTGCAGGGAGAAACCCTGGCGCACATCGCACCCGGCATCAACGGCCGCGTCACCCGGCAACCGCTGGGCGTGTTCTGCGGCATAGCACCGTTTAATTTTCCGGCGCTGGTATTCGGCTGGTTCATTCCATTCGCAATCGCCGCCGGCAACACATTTGTGTTCAAGCCATCGATGGAATCGCCATTGTTCATGCAGGTGATGGGCCAGCTGATGCTGGACGTCGGGCTGCCGAAGGGCGTTGTCAACATTGTTCACGGCGAACGTGAAGTCGCCGAAACCTGGTACCAGATGCCCGAAGTGGCGGGTGTCTGCCTGGTGGGTTCCAGCCCAACGGCCAAGAGCATTGCCGAAGCCTGCGGCCGGGTTGCCAAGAAAACCATGTTGCTCGGTGGCGCCAAGAACTACCTGGTCGCGCTCGAAGACGCACAGATCGATTTGCTGGTGAGCAACATCATCCAGTCGGGTTACGGCTCGGCGGGGCAACGCTGCCTGGCGAGTTCCATCATCGCGGTAGTACCGGAACTTTATGACCAGGTGATTGAACGGGTCGCCGACGCGGCGCGCAAAATCCGCGTCGGTGACGCGATGGACGCGGATGCGTTCATGGGCCCGGTTATTTCGGCGCGCGCCAAACAACGCATCGAAGCCTGCATCGAATCCGGCATTGAAAGCGGCGCGAGGCTGGTGCTGGACGGGCGCAACCCGGATGTGCCGGCGGCGAACAAGGATGGTTATTTCATCGGCCCGACTATTTTTGCCGACGTGACTCCGTGCATGGAAATTGTCCAGACCGAAATTTTTGGCCCGGTGCTGTCAATCATGAAAATCAACGGCCTCGATGACGCCCTCGACCTGATTCAAAAACAACCGACCGGCAACGGCGCCTGTCTGTTCACGCAGAATATGTATTATGCCGAGAAATTTATGGCCGACGCCGATGTTGGCATGGTCGGCATCAACGTGGGCGTGTGCGCACCACATCCCTATATGCCTTTTGGCGGAATCAAGGAATCGCTGGTTGGCAACAACAAGGTACAGGGCAAAGAGGGTTTCGACTTCTTTACCCAGAACAAGGTTTCCACCATCCGGGTTGCCGCGCCGGCCGGTCAATTAAGCGCCGATGCCAGCGTCGACAAGCCAGCTGAAGTCGCAAGCGCAACAGGTGGCGTACGCAGTTGTATCGCTTCCTGACGCCAGGACCCTGTCGGACTTATTAACCCGGCGACTAAGTATGTCGGGTTAACAGGATAAATCTACTGTGGAAAAGTCATTGTGACCAGAGAATTTGAGCCGGCCTCGCTGCAGACAGGCCTGGCTCAGAAACGGACACCGGGATCAGTCTGACTCGACCAGATCGAGCAACGCCTGTATCGCGGCTTGCAGCGTTGCCTCACGAACCGCCTGCCGATCGCCATCGAAGCGATGTAGCCGGGCGTTAGACTGATGCTTTGAGGCAACCGCAACCCATACCGTGCCGACCGGCTTATCGTCGCTACCGCCACCTGGGCCGGCGACGCCAGTGACCGCAACCGCGTAGTCAGCCGCGCTGTGCCGCAGCGCTCCGCTTGCCATCGCGTTGGCGACCGGCTCGCTGACGGCGCCATAATCTTCGATCACAGAAGACGGTACGCCCAGCATTTCGCTCTTGGCGGCATTGCTATAGGTCACGAATCCACGCTCGAACCAGTCCGAGCTGCCGGCCAGGTCGGTGAATGTCTTGGCGATCAATCCGCCAGTGCAGGATTCTGCGGTGCAGGTACTCAGCCGCTTGGTCAGCAACTGCTTGGCCAGCCGTTGTGTAAGAGTATCAGGGTCGTTATTCATGGCGGAATTATAAACCAGCCTGGCAACCCGGCAAAACAATTGACCGAGATCAACTCACGACACCTTCAAATGGCATAACGATCGGTCGATCGATATAATGTTTGTTTACTCTGAAGATGCCGCAGACATGACCAAAGACCTCGATCCCGATACCCCGATAGCCGCCGCGGCCGAAGACACCGCAAAGGCCAAGGCCTTGCCCAAAGCTAAATCAGAAGCCAAATCCAAATCCGAAGCCGAAGCCAAATTCGAAGCCCAAGCCCTGGCCAAATTCAAAGCCGTAGCCAAAGCCAAAGCCAAAGCAGCAGCTGCAGCTGTAGCCGAAGCCGAAGACGCCGTAGCCATTGACGTCCCCGCCGTGGACAAGGCTGAT
>CAWIHJ010000090.1:0-16712 GCA_963835795.1 uncultured Gammaproteobacteria bacterium | reverse complement strand
AAAAAGCTTCGTGGTTACCGGTCGGGACTTCGATGTCGCCGTAGTCGGCGACTCGAATCCGCTCGAACAGGTTGAAATCCCAGGGCCAGCGTTTTTCTTCCCAGCGCAGATTGGCGCTGGCGCTGCGGATGCCGCCCGGCCCGCCGCGCGTGCCGGCGCGCCCGCTGGTACCGAGATCGTAGGGCAAACCGACCACGAACACATCGGCGTCGTCAGGATTGCGGCTTAGTGGCCGGCCCATATAACTGAAGCGGTTGGCGTAGATCGAAAAGCTGTCGATAAAGTTGTCGTTGCTCATTTACAGGTACCAGTCGTATTCGCGCGCGGCGATGTGATTTTCAAATTGGAGGATTTCGGCAAGGCGATGGCGGCAGTAAAATTCGACGAACTCCCGACCCATTATATCCGCGAGCGCCTGGTCTTCCAGCGTGCGTGCGAGCGCCTTGCGCATCTCAAGCGGTAATCCTTCATCGCGCCCGGCTACCGCCTGATCGGTAGGCGGGCCTGGATCCAGCTTGTTTTCCATGCCGTGCAGCATACCGGCCAGCGTCACGGCCATCGCCAGGTAAGGATTGGCGTCCGCGCCCGGAACGCGATTCTCCACGCGCCAGGCGCCGTTTTTGGCGAGCGGAATGCGAAATGCCACGGTGCGATTCTCATTTCCCCAGGTCAGGCTCACGGGCGCGCAGCTGATGCCGCCGCGGTAGCGGCGGTAGGCGTTGACATTGGGTGCCCAGAACGACATGGCCGCAGGCATGGTGGCCAGCAGGCCGCCGATTGCCTGGAACAGGCGCGCATGCGCCTTGCCGGCGCCGGCAAAAATATTCTTGCCCTTGCTGTCGACCACGCTGATGTGCATGTGCAAGCCGTTGCCGGCGAAATCGAGCAGGGGTTTGGCGATGAAACTGGCGCACATGCCGTGCTTCTTGGCGACTTCGACGACCAGGCGTTTGAATAAACAGGTTTCATCGGCGGCGCGCAAGACGTCGGCGTGATGATTGAAATTGATTTCAAACTGGCCCGGGCCGAGCTCGGCGGAAATTGCACCGGTGTCGATTTTCTGTAACTGGCAAGCCTTGATAATGTCGTCGATGACCGCTTCAAAGTCGCCGATACGCGCCGTCGATAATACCGTTGCGGTGTCCTTGCGGCCGGTTTTCGGATTGCGCACGGTTTGTAACAGGCCGCTGGCGTCACGTTCTCCAGCAAACAGGTAAAACTCGAGTTCGAAGGCCACCATTGGCCGCCACTTCCTGGCCGCGTAGGCATCCACAACCTGCTGCAAAACCTGGCGTGGTTCAAACCACGCCGGTTGCTCGCCACCACAGGTGCTGGCGATGACCTGGGCGCGCGGCTGACTGCCCCAGTCGTTCACACACAGGCTGCCGGGCACCAGGTAAAAGTGGGCGTCTGGATCGCCGTCGTCGATCCCGAAATGCAGCTCTTCGAGGGGCTCGCCGAGCGTGTTGAGTACGAACATGCTGGCCGGCATCGCCAGGCCTTCGCTGGCGAAGCTCAGCAGCTTGTCGATGGGGTAGCGTTTGCCGAAATGGTGCCCGCAGATATCCGTGGCCAGTACTTCGAACTGGCTGATTTGCGGATTCTCCTGCAAAAACCGGTTGATCTCGCGTTTCAGTTGCTGGCCTTGCCGGGTAGTCATGGAAGTTCAGGTACTCAGGTTATGGATTTGTTTTTATGCCCTGGCGGGCAGGACATTTTCGATGCCCTTGCACGCGCAGTCAACATTATCCGCGACACGCCAATGACTGGCTGATCGGTTCCGGAATCGACAACCAGGAATCAGGCAACGCCGCGAAAATAGTCGTGGATGCCCTGCGACGGTATTGATCGAGGCAATGCCGTCGCGAATGTCCGGCCTCGATGGCGCGCCGCAAACCGAACAGGTTGCGTTCGCGCAGTGCTTCCAGCGCTTCGACGTGCCGATCGACCAGGTAGGCCTTTTCCAGTTTGCTGATGGCGATGCGGGAAAACGGGCCGAGTTGCAGCCACAGGCTTTCGATCAGTGGGATCGCAATCTGGTACGGATTCGCCTGGTATAAAGTGCGATGAAAGGCCTGGTTGTGCAGGCTGATGTAATCGACGTCGTTGGCGTCGATGGCCTGGTCGATGCGCGCATCGATCTGTTCCAGGGTTTCGATGTCCTGTTCTTTGATATACGGCAATGCACCTTCCGCCGCGTGGGTTTCGAGCAAGATGCGCAAATCGCTGAGCTCGCGGAATTTCTCCGCCGTCATCGCCGGTACGATAACCCGACGGTTATTTTTTACTTCGACTGCACCCTCGCAGGCAAGCCGATGCAGCGCTTCGCGAACCGGCATGGGGCTGACGTCGAGAATATGCGCGAGCCCACGAATGGTCAGGGCAATACCCGGTTCGATGCGGCCGCACATCAGGTTGTTGCGCAGCAATTGATAAACCCATTGGTGTGTCTTCAGATCATCCGACCTTGCAATCATCAGCAATTCTAGATCTTGTGGGTCGGACGATGGCATTGACGGTTAACCGAAATCCTGGGAAACGAATGATTTAATCATAATTAGGCATCCTGCACCAATGAGGTGGTTGCCAGATTCAATAATAAGTCGATAATATGAGGCCTCATTCACGCAATGCGCCCTCGTCGATGCGCAGCAATCAGCAGCGACCAGGTGTGACTCTAGCCTCACGGTAACAACAGATGAAGATCGGAATTCTTGAGACAGGCCTGATACGCGAAGAACTCGCGGATCGTTTCGATCCTTATCCCGTAATGTTTGAACGCTTGCTGGGCCATGCACAGCGCGATCTTGAATGCGTTGCTTACTGTCCGCTTCGCGGTGAAATGCCGGATTCCATCTACGACTGTGATGGATGGCTGATCACGGGATCGCGCCACGGTGTATACGATCAGCTCGAGTGGATGGCGCCGTTGCAGGAATTCATTCGCGACGTGGCCGCGGCCGGGCTGCCGATGATCGGCGTCTGTTTTGGTCACCAGATCATGGCTGCGGCGATGGGCGGTAAAGTGGTCAAATCGGATCTGGGCTGGAAAGTCGGGTTGCAACACTATTGTCTGGACAAGACTTATGCCTGGATGGCTGAGCAACCGGCGTCTGTCGCCATCCATGCCTGGCATCAGGACCAGGTGGTTACACGCCCGCCATCAGCCGAAGTATTTTTGAGCGCGGAAGATTGTCCTTACGCCGGACTCAGTTACGGAGACTCGATGATCAGCGTGCAGGCGCACCCGGAAATCGAGGCGGATTACGAACGCGCACTGCTGGACATGTTCGTCGGCAAACTGGTACCCGCTGACATCGCGCAATCTGCCATTGCTTCGCTCGAGGGTGAAGAAGCGCCGGACACGCAGATCCTCGCCGACTGGTTTGCCGAATTTTTCCTGACCCGCAAAATCGATACCTCGAGCGCCCCTGCGAAGCAGGCTCATTCCTGAGTTGATCGGCATCGCAGGAGAATAGAATGCGGTTGCTTCTGAAATTGATTTCGCGCCGTGCAAATGGCGTTTGAATCCACTGCCGATGTCCGTAAGCGGATGGCCGTTAAAGGGTTCTTTCAGGGGTCGAGATGGCCGCGCAAATCCAGCCTTATGAATGCCTGTTTCCAAATAGTTTCAAATTGAAACTTTATATTGCCCGCCGAGTCAATGTATTATACTGTTTGAATCCACTGACCTGATTCAGAAACCTTCGAGTTGACTCCCAAATGAATGTACTCATCCTGCTGTGCGCTTTGTTGGCGCTGTGTTATTCGATAGCGCGCCAATTGCTGCCACTGCGCATGCTGGCGGGGCTCACAGCACTCTTTCTCGGCCTGTATACCCTGTTCGGTGGATTCAATTTTTTCTGGGGCCTGCTGTTGTGGTCTGTGTTTTTACTGCCTACCTTGCTGATCGGCCTGACCGAACTACGGCGATCACGGTTGTCACGCCCGCTGCTGCGCAGAATTCGCCAGGTTTTACCGCCGATGTCCGAGACCGAGCGCGATGCCATCGAGGCCGGCAGCGTCTGGTGGGAGGCCGAATTGTTTCGCGGCGCGCCGAACTGGGGGAAATTGCAAGGTTACAAGATTCCCCAGTTAAGCGAGGCGGAGCAAGCCTTTCTCGATGGTCCCGTGGAACAGCTTTGCGCGATGATCGACGACTGGGATATTACCCATCGGCGCCTGGACCTGCCGCCCGAAATCTGGGAATTCCTCAAGCAGCAGCGCTTCTTCGGGATGATAATTCCAGAGCATTACGGTGGTCTCGAGTTTTCCGCACACGGTCATTCCAGCGTGGTCACCAAGATTGCTTCGCGCAGCATCTCCGCCGCGGTAACGGTGATGGTGCCCAACTCGTTGGGACCGGCCGAGCTGTTATTGCATTACGGCACCGAGGCACAGAAGGATCACTACCTGCCGCGTCTCGCCGATGGTCGTGAAATACCCTGTTTTGCGTTGACCGGGCCGGATGCCGGTTCCGATGCCGGTGCAATTCCCGATCACGGCGTGGTTTGCCTGGGCGAGCACGACGGAGAAAAGGTGCTCGGATTACGATTGAACTGGGAAAAACGCTACATCACGCTCGGCCCGGTGGCCACCGTGCTCGGCCTCGCCTTCAAGGTTTTCGACCCGGACGGCTTGCTCGGCGGCGAGCAGGAGCTCGGCATTACCTGTGCGCTGATCCCGGCCGACACGCCTGGGGTTACCATCGGTAATCGGCACTTTCCGTTGAACAGCGCCTTTCAGAACGGCCCGAATTTCGGCAAGGATGTATTTATTCCGATGGATTACATCATCGGCGGCCAGCAAAACATCGGCAACGGCTGGCGCATGCTGGTCGAATCGCTGTCGGTTGGGCGCGGCATTTCGCTACCCGCGGTCGGTGTCGCCGCCGGGAAATCCTGCGCGCGCAACACCGGCGCCTACGCCTATCTGCGCAAGCAGTTCAATACTTCGATCGGCAAGTTCGAGGGTGTCGAGGAAGCGCTGGCGCGTATCGGTGGCCTGGCGTACATGATGGAGGCCGGGCGACTGTTGACCCTCAGTGCGCTCGACAGTGGCGAAAAACCTTCGGTCATTACCGCCATATTGAAGTGTTACAACACCGAGCACATGCGCGATGTCATCAACGATGCAATGGATGTCCACGGTGGTCGTGGCATTTGCATGGGACCGTCCAATTATATCGGCCGCGCCTACCAGTCGATTCCGGTGGGCATTACCGTGGAAGGTGCGAACATACTGACGCGCAGCATGATTATCTTCGGCCAGGGTGCGATTCGCTGCCATCCTTACCTGGTGCGCGAGATGGAAGCCGCGACTATGCCGGAATCAGCGGCCGCCGAGGAAGCCTTCGACCAGGCCTTGCGCGGACACGCCGAATACTTTCTCACCAACTATTGTCGCGCCTTTATCTATGGCATTAGCGGCAGCCACCTCGCGCCCAGCCCCTATGACGGTCGTCTCGGTGATTATTACCGGCGGCTCGGGCAGATGAGTGCTGCCTTCGCCGTGTGTTCCGACCTGGTATTGATGATTCTTGGCGGGGCCTTCAAGCGCAAGGAAATGCTGTCCGGACGATTTGCCGATGCGCTCGGTTACATGTTCTACGCCTCTGCGGTGTTGAAGAAATTTGACGCGGATGGACAGCCGCGCAGCGATTTGCCGCTGGTCGAATGGTCCGCCAAGTATTGCCTCTACGAGGTACAGATGGCGCTGGATGAGATCCTCAGAAACTTCCCGATCAAATGGCTCGGAGTGGTCATTCGGCATTCGATATTTCCACTGGGGCTCAGCCTGCGTAAACCCAACGATTCGCTGAGCCACCGTGTGGCGTCACTGCTGATTCGACCCGGGGAAGCACGCGACCGGTTGACGGCAGGTATCTATATCACGGATGATCCCGATGATATTACCGGCTGCCTCGAAGACGCCCTGCACAAGGTCATCAAGGCGGAACCGATCGAACGCCGACTGCGTCGCGAAAACCTGGAGCCGGAAGGACTTGAGGACTACCTGCAATGGGTGGCGCGGTTGAAATTAGCCGAGCAGGTATCCAGCGCCGAAGCTGATATACTGTCGCAAGCCAGGCTGGCAACGATGAGGGTAGTTCGGGTCGATGACTTTACGCCAGAGCAATTACGCAATGAGGATGGCGGCGCCGGAAGTTCTGCATCGAGCGCAACCGCAGTAACCGCGGCGACAGTCGTCAAAAAGAAAGCGACCGTAAAAAAGTCGGCCAGAAGTAAAGCAGTTAACAAGAAAGCCGAAAAAAAACAGTAGCACCAGAAATAAAAAGAGTAAAAGGACGACAGCGGTAAAAAAAATCGACAATACCGTAAGTCTCGAGGGATTCGTTTGTGGCACCGTATTGTGTGTTGTCACCCGTAGGTCGTCAGCAACACCAATATCGGCTTTGGGGGGACTAAAGCAATGATGGAGAAAGTCTGGTTAAAGAGTTATCCGCCCGGGGTACCGGAAGAAATCGATATCGATGCCTATGCATCGGTAACCGATGTATTCGAACAGGCGATCGCGAAATACGGTGGGAATCCCTGTTTCTCCAACCTGGGCACAACCCTGACGTATAACGAGATGGATCGCTACACGGATCAGCTCGCGAGCTACCTGCAAAGTCTGCCGGGGATGAGCAAGGGTGACCGAATTGCGGTCATGATGCCCAACGTACTGCAAAATCCGATCGCCATCTTTGCCATCCTGCGCGCAGGCTTTACCGTGGTGAATACCAATCCGCTGTACACGCCGCGTGAACTCGAACACCAGCTCTGTGACTCAGGCGCCAAGGCGATTGTGGTGATGGAGAATTTCTGCCATACACTCGAGGAAGTCATTTCCAGTACCCCGATCGAACATGTCATTACCACGCAGCTTGGCGATTTACTGAAGTTTCCCAAGTCGATCATCGTCAACCTGGTGGTCAAGTACATCAAGAAGATGGTGCCCGCTTTCTCGCTCCCGGGCAGCATCAGTTTCAAGCAGGCCTTGCAAAAGGGTGCTGGTAGCCGTCACCAGAGTGTTGCGGTGAGCCACGATGACATTGCCTTCCTGCAATACACCGGCGGTACTACCGGGGTCGCCAAGGGCGCGATGCTGACGCACAGAAACATGATCGCCAACATGCAGCAGGCGTCCGCGTGGATCAAGGGTGGCGTCGAGGAAGGGAAAGAAGTGATCATTACCGCCTTGCCGCTCTATCATATCTTTTCACTGACGGCGAATTGCCTGACCTTCATGAAGATCGGTGCGCTCAACTACCTGATTACCAATCCGCGCGACATGCCGGGTTTCGTAAAGGAATTGCAGGGCTTGCGATTTACCGCGTTTACCGGCGTCAATACCCTGTTCAACGGCTTGATGAATACACCGGGATTTGAGCAGATCGACTTTTCCCACCTGAAACTGTCGCTGGGTGGCGGGATGGCAGTGCAGCAACCCGTGGCCGAGCGCTGGCAAAAGCTGACCGGATCGCCGCTGCTTGAAGCCTATGGCCTGACCGAGACTTCGCCGGCGGTATGCATCAATCCGCTGAATCTGAAAAAGTACAACGGCAGCATCGGTCTGCCGGTGCCATCCACCGAGGTTTCGGTGCAGGACGAGGATGGCAATCTCCTGCCGCAGGGCGAAGTCGGTGAATTGTGCGTCCGCGGCCCGCAGGTGATGAAGGGCTACTGGCAACGGCCGGAGGAGACCGCCAAGGTGCTGTCCGATGATGGCTGGCTGAAAACCGGTGATGTGGCACAGATGGACGAGCACGGGTTCTTTCGTATCGTCGATCGCCTCAAGGACATGATCCTGGTGTCGGGGTTTAACGTCTATCCGAATGAAATCGAGACCGTGATTGCCGGCCACGAAGGCGTGCTCGAGGTTGGTGTGATTGGCGAACCCGACGCCGAAAGCGGTGAAGTCGTCAAGGCGGTGATCGTCAGGAAAGACCCGACGCTCGATGCCGACGCCATCATTGCGCACTGCCGCAAGCAATTGACCGGCTACAAGATTCCCAAGATCGTCGAATTCAGAGATGAGTTACCCAAAACCAACGTGGGCAAGATACTGCGCCGCGAACTGCGCTGATCGGAAGCCCCTATCATTTAATATTCAATAAATTAGGCCAACGCGTGTTTGCCCGCAGACTGCCCATTTAATATCTAATGGCGGAACTTGCTTTAGAAGTACTAAAGCGGCGTTCCGATGCCTTGCTGCGAACAAACACGCGTTGGCTGAATACGACATACTCAGTCGCCGGGTTAATCGTATCCGCTGATCCTGGCGTGTAGCGGTTTACTCGCTTCGAAGCGCTGTTTTTGTTCATCGCTGGCCGCGCCCTGGAAATCGCGTTTCCAGTCATCGATCGACATACCGTAGACATATTGCTGCGCGTCGGCATAATCGAAGTCCGGCTGCAGCTTTTTGCACTCGGCCGAGTACCATTTCGACAGGCAGTTGCGACAAAAGCCCGCGAGGTTCATCAGGTCGATGTTCTGCACATCGCTGCGCTGCTGTAAATGGGCGACTAGCGCGCGGAACGCCGCTGCTTCAGCCTCGGTTTGCTGATCTTTGGTCATGTCGTGGCACTCCTTTATAATGGGCTGTGTTTTTAACAAATAATCCTCATGCCGGCAATCGATATCAACCCCTGGATGCGGGAATTGCTCGGCCAACTAAGCCAGCTTCGACAGCGTCAACTGCTGGCCCTGCAAGGACCACAGGACTGGTGCGATGCGCAGGTCAATTCCCTGTTGTCGCTGGACGTGCCGATACAGGTGTTTTCCAACCGCAGCCGCGCGGTCGAATCAATCCCTTTTGACAAGGCCGAGACCAGCCTGGGTAACGAGGCAAGCCTGGTAGTAGTCGACCTGTTTGGCGGGT
This sequence comes from uncultured Gammaproteobacteria bacterium, assembly GCA_963835795.1. Taxonomy (GTDB): domain Bacteria; phylum Pseudomonadota; class Gammaproteobacteria. The sequence continues at coordinate 7,826 of CAWIHJ010000090.1, read as the reverse complement.
TGAATCCGGATCTACTGTGTATCGCCGCCGGCCAGGTGCGCTGCGGTGGCGTATTGCTGCTGATCTCGGCGCCAATGGAATCCTGGAGTCTGGAAGACGATGACTATGCGAGCTGGCAAAATTTGACACGCTCGCAGCACGCGCGCTTTCCCGAGTATTTTTTTGCCGAACTGCGCGCCGATGATCGCGTTGGTAAGGTGATATCGCCAGATCTACTGCCGCCGCTGGAACTCAATTTACCGACGCTGCAGCCTACCGTGATTGAACAGGATGAGACGCCACAACAGCGTCAGTGCCTGCAGCAAATTGACCACTGGCTCGCGTCGAAGCACAGCGGTGTGGTATTGATCAAGGCGCAACGCGGCCGTGGCAAGAGCAGTTGCCTCGGATTGCTGGTGAAGCGTCTGCCGGCCGATTATCGCGTGCTGGTGTGCGCCAGCTCGCGCCAGGTTGCGGCCGCCTTGATGCGTTTCGCGCCGGATGCCGAGTTCATCGCGCCCGATCAACTGCTGCAGGACGCACCAACGGCGGACCTGGTCGTCATCGACGAAGCCGCGATGATTCCACAATCGCTGCTGCGGCAAATCGGACAGCGCTATTCCCGCCTGGTGATGGCGACTACCACCGGTGGCTATGAAGGTACCGGTCAGGGCTTCATGTTGCGCTTCATCGCCGACTTGCCAGGCGATCGCTTACTGCAGCTCGAACTCGAGGATCCGGTGCGCTGGTGCAAGGGTGATTACCTCGAGGGCTGGTTGAATCGCGTGATGTTGCAGGACGCCGAAGCTGCGCCTGTGGTAGATGCGATCGACGTCGAATCCTGTGAGCTGCAGTGGGTCGAAGATCCGGGTGCTGCCGATTTTTTCCCGTCGCTGCGCGAGATCTACCGGTTGCTGAACGTCGCCCACTATCGCACTCGACCATCCGACCTGCGCATGTTGATGGAAAACCCGGACCTGTCGTTGATCGTTGCGCGCGTGGGCGTTCGGGTCGTCGGCGCCGTGCTGCTAAATCGTGAAGGTGGTTTCGAACCCCGGCTCTGTCGACAGGTTTTCCTGGGAAAGCGTCGCCCCCGCGGGCATTTGCTCGCGCAAATGCTGACGGCCCAGGCCGGTATCGAAGGCTTTGCCGCATACCGCGGACTCAGGGTGCAGCGCATCGCGGTGGACGCAGCCTGGCGGCGGCGTGGCCTCGGAACCCGCTTGTTACAGCGTGCGCGCGAAGTTGCCGCGTGTGCCGGGCTGGATTACCTTGGCGCCAGTTTTGCGCTCGACGCACACAGCGCCGGGTTCTGGCAACAGGCGGGTTACTCGCTGGTGCACGTTAGCTACGCCGCGGGCAAGTCGACTGGCAATCATTCGGTCGCGGTGCTGTGCCCGTTACAAGCGAGTGTGGACTCCGTTGTCGACCAGCTAAAACAACGCATCAAACGGCAACTACCCGTGTGGATGACCCAGTTCCTGCAACTCATGGAAGCAGCCGAGGCGGTGGCCCTGTTGCGCTTCACCGGGTTCGACGCCGCTTTGTGTGATCTCGAGGCACAGGAGATCGACGCCTTCGCCCGTGGCCACAAGGGTTTCGAATTCTGTTTTGCCAGCCTGCAGCGCTACGTGATGCAGCGGGTCGCCGAGAGCAACACCGAGATCGATCCATTACTGGTCGAAAAGGCGGTACAGAATCGCCCCTGGGAGCGCCTGCCACGCGCTTCCAGCAGCGAAGGCCGCAAACAATTGCAGCAACGCTTGCGCGTGCTGGTCGAAGCCCTGCGCAATGACTGTTAAGATGTGCGCCATTAACGAGGTATGCGATGCCGCAGGAAATACTTGATTTCTGGTTCTCGGACGAAGTCCGCAAGCTCTGGTTTGGCGCCACGGCCGAGTTCGATGCGTTGCTGCGTGAGCGCTACCTGTCGCTGTGGCAGCAGGCAAGCCGGGGAGAGCTCAATCACTGGATGCAAACCCCCGAGGGCTGCCTTGCACTGGTGATTATTCTCGACCAGTTTCCGCTCAACATGTTTCGCGGAGAAGCACAGAGTTTTGCCAGCGAAGCGCAATCGCGTGACGTGGCACAGACGGCAATCCAGCATAATTTTGATCGGGTGCTCGCGGATGATCAGCGCGCCTTCCTCTACATGCCGTATATGCACAGCGAAGCGCTTGCCGATCAAAAACGCGCCCTGGAGCTTTTCGATCAACCCGGCCTCGAAGGCAATCTGCGTTTTGCGCGCCATCATCACGACATTGTCGAAAAATTTGGCCGCTTCCCGCACCGCAACAAAGCGCTCGGACGTGAAAGCAGCGCGGGCGAAATCGAATATCTGAACTCCAAAGAAGCCTTTACCGGTTAATCTCACCAGATGCTCGAAAAAATAGACCAGTATATTTGGAGTTACAACGCGAGCGATACTAACGCGCCGCGCTCTGCCTGGCGTCACTTCTTGCAGATTATGGTCATGGTCGGCCGTGATGTCGTGATGGGCATGATCACCTTGCGTGCCATGAGCCTGGTGTACACCACGATACTGTCGATGGTGCCGTTGATGGCGGTGAGCATCTCGGTGTTGAAAGGCTTCGGGGTGCACGATCAATTGCAACCGGCATTGATAAATCTGCTGGCGCCACTGGGCCCGCAAAGCGTTGAGATCAGCGAGCGCATCGTCGGCTTCGTCGAAAACATGCAGATCGGCGTGCTCGGCGCGCTCGGTCTGGGCTTGCTGATTTACACCTCGATTTCGCTAATCCTGAAGATCGAGGCCGCATTCAATTACATCTGGCATCTGCAATCGAATCGCGGCCTGATGCAGCGTTTCAGCGATTATCTCAGTGTCATCATGGTCGGTCCGGTGCTGATGTTTTCGGCCGTTGGAATTACGGCTTCGCTTGGCAGCAATCAAATTGTAGAGCTAATGCAAACCTTGCCGGTGTTGAACAGCCTGCTGTATTTTTTCGGCAAGTTTGTGCCTTTTTTACTGGTGATTGCGGCATTCACCTTTATCTATGTGCTGGTGCCAAACACCCGGGTACAGTTTCGCGCTGCCCTGTATGGCGCCGTTATCGCCGGAATCCTGTGGCAAACTTCCGGCATGCTGTTCACTTCGTTTGTGGGCGGCTCGTCGCAATATACCGCAATATACTCCGGCTTTGCGGTGATCCTGGTGTTCATGATCTGGCTGTACCTGAACTGGGTTATCCTGCTGGTGGGCGCCAGCATTTCGTTTTATTACCAGAATCCGGATCAGCTCAAATGGCGTAATCAGCATACGCGTCTGAGCGGGCGATTGCGTGATCAGCTTGCTTTGCAGGTCATGGTCAACATCGCCCTTGCCTTCGATCGTCAAACGGAACTGGTACCCGACCTGAAAAACCTTGCCGCCTATCAACAGGTACCGGCGACCGTATTGCAACGCATGCTCGAAGCACTGCAACGCGAGGGATTGATCACACAGTCATCTGATTCGCCGCCCCGGTATTTACCCGGCGCGGCTTTACAGCGTATCCTGCTGATCGATATTTTGCGGTGCGCGCGCCGCGCCGAAGACGATGGCCAGAGCGACTCCCTGCGCAGCGACCTGGCCGTATCGCAGTTGTTACAGTCACTCGAACAGCAATTCGATGAGCGGCTTGGCGATGAATCCCTGGCCGATTTCCTGAAAGCCATGGAGAAAGAAAAACACGATGAAAATAGTTTCGTTTAACGTCAACAGCCTGCGTCAGCGCCTGCACCAGTTGCAGTCGGTGATCGACAAGCATGCGCCGCAGTTTATCGGTCTGCAGGAAACCAAGGTACAGGACCATGAATTTCCGCTCGAAGCCGTCGAGGCGATGGGTTACCAGGTCATCTATGCCGGTCAGAAAACCCATTACGGGGTAGCGCTACTTTCGCGCGCTGCCTGCGCTGATCCCGTTTACGGTTTTCCAGCTGACGAAGCCGATGCGCAAAAACGATTTATCGGCGGTGAATTTGAAATCGATGGCGACCGATTGATCGTGTTCAACGGCTATTTTCCACAGGGTGAAAGTCGCGATCATGCCGTCAAGTTCCCCGCCAAACGCCGTTTCTATGCCGACCTGATCGAGTTCCTCGGTACCTGGGATTTGCGCAAGGTGAAGCTGGTGGTCATGGGTGACTATAATATTGCACCTCAGGATATCGACATCGGCATTGGCGCGGATAACGCCAAACGCTGGTTGCAAACCGGCAAGGCCAGTTTCCTGCCGGAAGAGCGAGAATGGTTTGAACAGCTGTCCGCGCTCGGGCTGCATGACGGATTTCGACTTTGCCATGCCAGTGAAGATAATTTGTTCAGCTGGTTCGACTATCGTAGCCGGGGTTTCGAGCGCGAACCGCCGCGTGGTTTGCGCATCGACCATCTGCTGGTTTCGGAACTCTTGCGGCCCACCGTGGTCGATGCTGGTGTAGATTACGATATTCGGGGCATGCAAAAACCATCCGATCATGCCCCGGTCTGGATTGAACTCAACCTGGATAATGGCGCGTCATAGCGCCACTCCCGACACCTAGAGGTAGACATCATGTTTGGCAGACCAAGCGAAATTCCTTCGGCGCAACAGGCGCTGCCCGGGCGCAACGAGACTATGCAATTCAACCCGATTCATGCGGTGCTTGGCACTTCGATGGTGGCACCCTTTCCGGATGATTGTGAGCAGCTGGTTTTCGGCATGGGCTGCTTCTGGGGGGCGGAGCGCAAGTTCTGGAACCTTGCGGGTGTGCATACTACCGCCGTCGGCTATGCCGCGGGTCACACTCCCAACCCGACCTACCAGGAAGTCTGCAGTGGTATGACCGGGCACAATGAAGTGGTGCTGGTGGTCTATCGCCCGGCCGAAATCAGCCTCGAAACTTTGCTGAAAACCTTCTGGGAATCACATAATCCAACCCAGGGCATGGCCCAGGGCAATGATCGTGGCACCCAGTATCGTTCGGGAATCTACTATGCCGATGAACAGCAAGGCATAGCTGCCAAAAGTAGCCTGGAACAGTATCAGTCGAGGCTTGCTGATGCCGGCTTCAGCGGGATTACCACGGAGATTATAGCGCTCGAGTCTTTTTACTATGCCGAGGAATATCACCAACAGTACCTCGAGAAAAATCCGGGGGGTTATTGTGGTCTTGGTGGCACCGGTGTGAGCTGTTAGGCATTTTGTGAAAAATATCGCATTGGATGGCGATTTGTATACTAGTATAAAACGGTGAGCGACTGCTGAGACAATGGCCTATCGGGCTATTTGCTATGATCTTTACCGATTTTTTCTGGTCCCGGGGAACAGGTGGTCTGACCATTTTTGCTGCTGTGGCGATGCTGCTCTGCCCCGCAATCGGAGCTGCGCAAACATCGGTCCTGACCACCACTGCGGAATCACATGCGGTCGCAATCACCATTGATTCCGAAAACCTGATCGAACTCTACCAGTCGGTACCGGATTTGCGCATCGTCGATTCGCGCCACCGTGAAGATCATGTGCTCGGTCATATCGAACTGTCGAGCAACTTGCCGATGGCTGAAACCAGCTGCGAGTCACTAGCCCGACTCGCTACGGACAAGGATACTGCGATGGTCTTCTACAGTAATGGCATCGATGGCGACGCCAGCATCCAGGCGCTTAATATTGCCTCTGCCTGTGGTTACAAGCGTCTGTTCTGGCTGCGCGGTGGGTTTATCGAATGGCAGGATAAGGACTATCCCTACGTGATGGGTTAACCCTTGCTGTCACGCCTCTACAGTTTCAAAATTATTATCGGCATCGCGCTGCTGTGGCTGGGCGCTCTCGCTTATGGACTGGCCATTTACAGCACCCAGGTGTATCGCGAACACGCCATCCAGGCTCAAGTTGAAACCTTGCAATCACAGCTTGGCCACGAAAGCTCTGAGACATTGCGAAAACTCAACCAGCAGATGAAGATTTTCGCCTTACGTTTGCAACGCGAAACACCATTTTCGCAGGCATTCGAAAGCCGTGACCGGGTGGCGCTGGAATCCTGGCTGGCAGAAAGTTTCTCCCGCTACCAGGTTGCGCGCGGGCTGATTGACCTGAAAGCGCTCATCGTGCGCGACCTGAACGGGGAAATCGTCGCCCACAGCTCAGCCGACGACTTCTACGGATACCAGGGCTGTGCCGAAGTCCTGGAATCGATTAGCGGTTCGATGATCCGCCTGGTAAAACCACAATACGCACTGTGCAGTTTTGATCATCGGCTGGTGAGCGAAGTGCTGATGCCGGTGGGCACCCTGGCACCCAGGGGCTATCTGCAGGTGATTGCGGATGCGGGCACTGCCTTGCAGCGTATCGAACAGGAACTCGGTATGCCGATTACCGTGGAGCACGGGTCTGGAACGTTACTTTTTCGTTCCGATGAGTGGGCCCAAACCGAAAGCGAAACCCATTTGTATCCGGGTTACAAGCTCTACGGTGACGATGCATTCCTCGGCGCCACGATTTACGCCGCCTATGATCAGCAGCCGTTGATTCAGCGCCTGAATCAAACCAAGAACAGTTTTTTGATCATCACCACGATGGCCACCATTGTCGCCCTGGTGCTGGTGTTGTTCCTGTTGAATCGCGCCTTTCAACCGATGAACAAGTTGCGCAATTCGGTGGGTGCATTGTTGACGGGTAAGTACGCACCTATCGGTGAAGACAAATTACCCGCTGAACTGCGCGACCTGGTAGTTGCCTATAACCAGATGGTCGAAGGCCTGGAAAGCGAGACCATTAGCCGGCGTAATATCGAAGAACGGCTACGCCTGGAAAAAGATTTTATCGCGACTACGCTCGACTCGATTGCCAACCCGGTAATCGTCATCGATTCCAGGGAACAGATAAAGCTGGTCAATCCAGGTGCGGAAAATCTGTTTGGCAGCAAGCAGAAAGAGTTGATCGACGCTTCTATCCACGAACTGCTGGTGCTCTACTCGAATCGGCAGGCTACGCACATCGTTGATCTCAAGCAATTGCTCAATCGCAAGATATCGATGTCATCGATGTATTTCTACGATGCTCGCAAAAAACTGGTTGAGCTCGAATTTTCGGCCTCGCCGATGATCGATATGGTTGCCGAAGACATCGGCTTCGTCATTATCCTCAAGGATGTATCCGAAGATCGTAAGTTGCGCCGCAAGCTGAGTTATGAGGGCAGCCACGACCAACTCACCGGTTTCCTCAATCGCAGTGCATTTGAACTAAAATTCGAAAACCTGGTTACCGAAGACAATGGCGCATTGCCGCAGCACGTGCTCGCCTATCTTGATATCGATCAATTCCGCACCGTGAACGAAACCTGTGGCAGTTCCGCCGGTGACCTGTTGTTGAAACATATTGGTTCGGTGATCAAGAAACAGGTACGTCAGTCAGATATCCTGGCGCGTCTAAGCGGTGACGAGTTTGGTATTATCATGCCATTTTTCGAAATGGAACGCGCACTGCAAACCATCCAGAAGATCATCATCGATATCCAGCATTCGCGCTTCGTCTGGAATGAACACGACTACAAGGTGACCGCCAGTATCGGCGTGATGGCCTTCGGGCGGATGAGCGATGAATACGCGGACAATTATTCGAAAGTGACTACCGCCTGTTTTCTGGCCAAGCAAAATGGTGGCAATCAGTACCACTTCATTGATGAGAACGACGAAAAAGTCCTGGCGCAACAGGAGTCGATGGAGTGGGTGTCGGGTATCATGGAGGGATTTACCGAGGATCGCTTCTGTCTGTACATACAACCCATCGTGCCCATAGATGAAGCCGAGGAATGCGATCACTACGAAGTCCTGATCCGCTATCGCGATCGCGGTGGCAAAATCGTGTCGC
>CAWIHJ010000089.1:0-23954 GCA_963835795.1 uncultured Gammaproteobacteria bacterium | reverse complement strand
TTATGTTAACCCTATTTCGTCCAGTTACGTATTGCTTGGTCACAGCCGTGATGCACTAGTCCGATATTTTTCACCGCCGTCTGCGTACGAACGGCGGTGAGAAATAGCGGGCCAAGGCCACATTAAAAACCTCCTTTTGGGCCGTTCGTCGTTCCTGAATTTCCTTGTGTCGGCTGAGCGATAGTTGTGCTCGCTTATAACCAATTAAACTTTGCATATAGATTTTTCATATATAAGCCGCAATCACATCCGGCCATTTTTTCATTGGGGAACTGTTATGAGTCACACGCAATACACACCCGCGCGCCAGCGCCTGCAGCGCAGCGAGCTGGCGGTACCGGGATCCAATCCCGGGATGTTCGAAAAAGCGGCCGACAGCAAGGCCGACTACGTATTTCTCGACCTCGAAGACGCGGTATCGCCGGCCGACAAGGCACAGGCGCGCAAGAACATTATCGAGGGGCTCAACGACATCGACTGGCGCGGCAAAGGCAAGACGATTTCCGTGCGCATCAACAGCCTGGACACACATTATATGTATCGCGACGTCGTCGACGTGGTGGAACAGGCCGGCGATCGGCTCGATACCATCCTGATTCCCAAGGTCGGGGTCGCTGCCGACGTGTACATGGTGGACGCGATGTTGACGCAGATTGAAACGGCCAAAGGCTTTACCAACCGCATCGGCATCGAGGCGCTGATCGAAATTACCCTCGGCATGGCCAATGTCGATGCGATCGCGACCTCGAGCCCGCGCATGGAGGCGATGCACTTCGGTGTTGCCGACTACGCCGCCAGCTGTCGTGCGCGCACCACCAACATCGGCGGGCTGAATCCGGATTACCCCGGCGACCAGTGGCACCATGGCCTGTCGCGCATGCTGGTGGCCTGCCGTGCCTACGGCCTGCGCGCGATCGACGGACCGTTCGGTGATTTCAACGATCCGGACGGCTACATCGACGCCGCGAGGCGCGGGGCGGCGATGGGTTACGAGGGCAAATGGGCCATACACCCATCGCAGATCGAACTTGCCAACGACGTGTTTTCACCACCCGACACCGAAGTGGATCGGGCGCATCGCATTCTTGCCGCGCTGCAACAGGCGGCAGCCGAGGGCAAGGGCGCCGCCCAGCTCGACGGACGCATGATCGATGCCGCCTCGGCGCGCATGGCGGAAAACATCGTCAACACCGACACCGCCATCAAGGCTAAAAAATAACGCCGTTGCGGCAGGAGACAATCGATGGATATTCATGAATACCAGGCGAAAGTGTTGTTGGCCAATTTCGGTATGCCCATCGCCCGGGGCGGCATTGCGTATAGCCCTGAGCAGGCAGCCTACCGCGCCAAGGAACTCGGCGGTGAAAAGTGGGTGGTGAAGGCGCAGATACATTCGGGCGCCCGCGGCAAGGCCGGCGGCATCAAGATTTGCGCCAGCGAAGGCGAAGTCCTGGAAGCGGCCAACGCCTTGCTGGGCCGCCGCCTGGTGACCAACCAGACCGGGCCGCAGGGTAAGTTGATCGGACGCCTGTACATCGAGGAAGCCACCGATATCGCGCGCGAAATCTACATCGCCTTCGTGCTCGACCGCGCCTCCGAGCGCATCGTGTGCGTGGCCTCGTCGGCCGGGGGAATGGACATCGAGGAGATTGCCGAAACGCAGCCCGAGGCGATCGTGCGCGTGCCGATCGAACCTGCCGTTGGCATGCAGGATTTCCAGGCGCGTGAGATTGCCTTCGCGCTCGGTCTCGCAGCAACCCAGATCGCCGAAGCGGTGAAGGCGTTGAAAGCCTGTTACCGCGCCTTTCGCGATCTCGACGCCACCATGGTCGAAGTCAATCCGCTGGTGGTCACCGGCGACGGCCGCCTCATCGCGCTCGACGCCAAGATGGGCTTCGACGACAACGCGCTGTTTCGCCGCCCGCAGATTTCCGAACTGCGCGACAAGTCGCAGGAAGATTCGCGCGAGATGAACGCCGCCGATCGCGGCCTCAGCTACGTCGGGCTGGACGGCAATATCGGCTGCATCATCAACGGCGCCGGGCTTGCCATGGCAACCATGGACATGATCAAGCACGTCGGCGGCGAACCCGCCAACTTTCTCGACATCGGTGGCGGCGCTTCGCCCGATCGCGTGGCCAAGGCCTTCAACCTGGTGTTATCCGACGACGGCGTCGATGCCATCCTGGTGAATATTTTCGCCGGTATCAATCGTTGCGACTGGGTCGCCGAAGGCGTCATCCAGGCGATGCAAAAGCTCGATGTGCCGGTACCCGTCGTGGTGCGCCTGTCGGGCACCAATGTCGAACTCGGCCGCCAGATTCTCGCCGACAGCGACGTTGACCTGATCACCGCCGATACGCTCGCCGAGGCCGCCGAAAAAGCGGTCGCCGCGGCGCAAGCCCACCAATCTGCCAAAGCGGCTAACTGAGGACTATCGAGATGAGTATTTTTCTGGATGAAAACACCGCGGTTATCGTACAGGGTTACACCGGGCGAATCGGCAGCTTCCACGCGCAGGAAATGATCGATTACGGCACCAACGTGGTCGGCGGCGTCACCCCGGGGAAGGGCGGTGAACGCCACCTCGATCGCCCGGTGTTCAACACGGTGAAGGACGCGGTCAAGGCAACCGGCGCGACGGCGAGCATCGTCTTCGTGCCGCCGCCATTTGCCGCCGACGCCATCATGGAAGCCGCCGATGCCGGTATCGCTTTCTGCGTGTGTGTCACCGACGGTATCCCGGCCCAGGACATGATGCGGGTGAAGCGCTACATGCGCCGCTACAAGCGCGAAGAGCGCATGACGCTGACCGGTCCCAACTGCGCCGGCACCATCAGTCCCGGCAAGGCGATGATGGGGATCATGCCCGGCCACATTTACATGCAGGGCAACGTCGGCCTGATCGGTCGCTCGGGCACGCTCGGCTACGAAGCCGCGTCGCAACTGAAAGCCATGGGCATCGGCGTATCCACCGGTGTCGGTATCGGCGGTGACCCGATCAACGGCAGCGCTTTTCGCGATCACCTGGAACGCTTCGAGCAGGACCCGGACACCCACCTGGTGGTGATGATTGGTGAAATCGGCGGTCCGCAGGAAGCCGAGGCGGCGGCCTATGTGCGCGATCACATGAGCAAACCCGTACTCGCCTACATTGCCGGTTTGACCGCACCGCGCGGAAAAACCATGGGCCATGCGGGCGCCATCGTCTCCAGTGTCGGCGAATCAGCCGAAGAGAAAGTCGACATTCTGCGTGCCGCCGGTGTCGGCATCATCCTGCGTCCGTCGGAATTTGGCCAGGTGACGGCCGAGGCGTTGGCGAAGTTGTAGATTGCGCTGCAGGTTTACGGCCCGGTTAAGTCCTATGCGGTCCAGCGCGCGAGTTCACCTTCGAAGGTTTCGCGGCTGATTTCACTGGCACCGAGCGTGCGCAGGTGATCGGTGGCCAACTGGCAGTCGATCATTTCATAGCGCCCGCACTCGGCCAGGTGCTTGAGGCAGAGCTTGGAGGCGTTGTCGGCGCCGCTGAACATCGATTCACCGAAAAAAACTTTACCGATGGCGATGCCGTACAGGCCGCCGACCAGCTTATCGCCGTCGAGACACTCGATGGAATGTGCGTGACCGGCCTGGTGCATGCGCGCGTAGGCTTCGATCATTCGGCTGTTGATCCAGGTGCCGCGTTGTCCGGGGCGGTTGGCGGCGCACCTCATTACCACTGCCTCGAACTGTTGATCCTCGGTGATGCGGTAGCGTGCCTGGCGCGCGAGCTTGTGCAGGCTCTTGCTGCAGTGAAAATTGGCCGGATACAAAACCGTGCGCGGTGCGGGCGACCACCACAGGATGGGTTCGTCTTCGTTAAACCAGGGAAAGATGCCATTGCGGTAGGCGAGCAGTAACCAGTCGACACTCAACTGGCCGCCGGCGGCGAGTAATCCGGCCGGTTCCTCGAGTGCCTGCGACGCCTCGGGAAAATATGGCTTTGCGTGTGGATCAAGCCAAGAAATCATTATAAATCAAATATATATTCAATATACTTAAAGTAATATAACACTACTCTGTCGCCTTGAAAGGCGAGTGATCGAGCAAATCATCGCGATAACTATCGAGGTAACGCCGTTCCTGATCGAGAAATTGCTCGATCGCCTCGCGAAACTGCGGGTGGGCAATCCAGTGGCCCGACCAGGTGCGCGTCGGCAGGAAGCCTCGGCTCAACTTGTGTTCACCCTGTGCACCCGGGTCGAAGCACTGCAGCTGTTCACGGATGCAGTAGTCGATTCCCTGGTAGTAACAGCATTCGAAATGCAGGTTGCGATAGTAATCATCACAGCCCCAGACGCGGCCATAGAGGTGGGTGTCGCTGCGAAAAAACAGCGAGGCGGCGACGATCTGGCCCTGCTCGCGCGCGCTTGCCACCAGCACCTGCTCCGGCATGTGTTCGCCGAGATGGCGGAAAAAATCGGCGCTGAGCGTTGCGGTGCCGTACTTGCGCCGATAGATGCCGGCGTATAGATCATGGATGCGATGCCATTCATCGGCGCTCAGGCTGCCGCCGGTCTGCATGCCAATGTCGAGCTGCTGCTCGGCCACGCTGCGGCGTTCGCGCTTGATGTTCTTGCGTTTGCGCGAACTTAAACGCGCCAGGAAGTCGTCGAAATCGCGGTAAGCGTCATTGTTCCAGTGGAACTGTACGTCGTTGCGCAGCAGTAATTCCTGCCCGGCGAGTTCGTCGAGCACGGATTTGTGGGGAAACAGGATGTGCCAGGAACTCATGTTCTGTTCGCTACAGAAACCCTTGATCGCGCGGCACAGCAAGTCGCGCAACTGCGCCTGTTCGGCCGTCGTGTCAATGCTGGCCAGGTCGATCAGAAAGCGATCGCCGGTGGCCGGGGTGTAGGGAATCGCGGTGACCAGCTTGGGATAATAATCGAGCCCGCTGCGCTGGTAGGCATTGACCCAGGCGTGGTCGAACACCAGTTCGCCGTAGGAGTTGGTCTTGATGTAGCAGGGTACCGCCGCGATCAGTTGCGCTTCGCGGTGCACCAGGAAGTAGACGGGATACCAGCCGAACGGCTCCAGGCAGTCGTGCTGCTCGAGTCCGTAGAGAAAGCAGTGGCGGGTAAACGGGATAGCTGGTGTCGCCGAGCGCATCCCAGGCGTCCGCCGCAACCTCTTTCAGGCTGTGCGTGACGCTGACGCGCAGCTCGGTGTCATTCGAGTTCCTTGGCATCCAGGTACTTCTCGGCGTCCAGTGCTGCCATGCAACCGCTGCCGGCCGAAGTGACCGCCTGGCGATACACGTGGTCCATGACATCGCCGGCCGCGAACACGCCTTCGATGCTGGTGGCGGTGGCATTGCCGTCGGGGCCGCCGTGAACGCGGATGTAGCCGTCTTTCATGTCCAGCTGGCCGGCAAAGATATCCGTGTTGGGCTTGTGGCCGATGGCGATGAAGATGCCGGATACGTCGAGTTCGCGGGTGCTGTCGTCTTTGACATCGCGGATGCGCAACCCGGTCACGCCGGAATCATCGCCGAGCGCCTCGTCGAACACGCTGAACCAGGCCAGTTTGACATTGCCGTTTTTGGCCTTCTCGAACAACTGATCCTGCAGAATTTTTTCCGAGCGCAGTTTGTCGCGACGATGCACGAGGGTGACTTCCGAGGCGATGTTGGACAGGTAGAGCGCTTCTTCGACCGCGGTATTGCCGCCGCCGATCACCGCGACTTTCTGTCCACGGAAGAAGAATCCATCGCAGGTCGCGCAGGCCGAAATGCCTCTTGCCGTGAAACTTTTCCTCAGACGGTTCACCCAGGTACATCGCGCTCGCGCCGGTGGCGATGATCAGTGCGTCGCAGCTGTATTCGCCGCTGTCGCCGACCAGGCGCTTCGGGGTTTCGTTGAGGAACACGCTGTGAATGTGATCGAAGACGATTTCAGTCTCGAAGCGCTCGGCGTGTTGCTGCATGCGTTGCATCAGTACCGGGCCGGTCAGGCCTTCCACGTCCCCGGGCCAGTTATCGACATCGGTGGTGGTCATCAACTGGCCTCCGGCTTCGACACCGGTGATGACCATCGGTTTCAGATTGGCGCGCGCGGCGTACACAGCGGCTGAATAGCCGGCAGGGCCGGAACCGAGGATGATCACGCGGTGGTGCTTGATTTCGGACATGGATTGCTCTCTGGAACGGATGCGGCCGAGTTTGCAGGCCGCAAAAAAGACGCCAATAATAAAGCCTATAACGGCAAAAGACTATATGGCGATAGCGTTGTTTATTTCAACGGGATTAATTCTGGTTCACAGAAGAGCGGATCATGTAAAATACCGCGTTTTACCACAGGCAAGCAGTTCATTGGCACAAGCGAAACACAAAGCGCGCACCGATTCGACGCAAAACCGGTTGATGTTTGCGGTGCACATCAATCAGCGGCTGCGCGAGGCCGGCATGCTGCTGTCGTTTGCGCTCGCAGGCTACTTCCTGGTGGCCATGTCGAGCTACGACGTGCAGGACCCTTCGTGGTCGCACAGCGGCAGCAATAGCGAAATCAGTAACTTTGGCGGCACCGCGGGCGCCTGGATTGCCGATCTGAGCTTCTACCTGTTCGGTTTCCTGGCCTTCCTGATGCCTGCCATGCTGATTTACAACGGCATGATCCTGGTCAAAACCCGTGATCTGAGTGCCGAAGATCGCTACCAGATGCTGGTGATTCGCTGGAGCGGGTTTGTGCTGACGCTGATTTCCGGGTGTGCGCTGGCGAGCCTGCACTTCTGCGGTGGATGCCGGCACCATGCCGCTCGATGCCGGCGGCATACTCGGCCAGATCACCGGCACTTATTTCTCCCACGGTCTCGGCTACGTCGGCGCGACGGTATTGCACCTGGCCCTGTTCCTGTCGGGTCTCACGCTGTTCACCGGCCTGTCGTGGCTGGCGTTGATCGATAATCTCGGCAAGTTCACGCTTGCTCGCCATCGACAAGTTGATCGATCGCTATTACCTGTTGCGTGATCGCGTCGAAGGCAAGCGCAATCGCAGTGAACGCGAGCAGATTTTCCAGGTGCAGCAGCAGCGGCAGGAAAAGCGCAAGCCGATCAAGATCGAACCGGTGGTCGAAAAGATCGAAACCAGCCCGCGCGTCGAAAAGGAAAAACAGATTCCGCTGTTCAAGCCGAGTGGCAAGGGCGGCAGCACGATACCGCCGCTGGCCTTGCTCGACCCGCCGCGCGCGCGCGTTGCGGGTTACAGCAAGTCGGCACTGGAGGCGATGTCGCAGCAACTGGAGTCGAAACTGCGCGATTTCGGCATCGAAATCCAGGTCGAGTCGGTGCATCCCGGGCCCGGTGATCACGCGCTTCGAAATACTGCCGGCGCCCGGCGTCAAGGTCAGCCAGATATCCAATCTATCCAAGGACCTGGCGCGTTCGCTGTCGGTGATCGGCGTGCGCGTGGTCGAAATTATCCCCGGCAAGTCGGTGATGGGACTCGAAATTCCGAATGAAAATCGTGAAATCGTCTCGCTGAGCGAAATCGTGCAGTCGAAGGCCTTCGACCAGGCTGCCTCGCCGCTGACGCTGGCGCTCGGCAAGGACATCAGCGGTGAAGCCATGGTGGCCGACCTCGGCAAGATGCCGCATCTGCTGGTCGCCGGTACCACCGGTTCGGGTAAGTCGGTGGCGCTGAACGCGATGTTGCTGAGCATCCTGTTCAAGGCGACGCCCGCCGAAGTGCGCATGATCCTGATCGATCCGAAAATGCTTGAGCTGAACGTCTACGAAGACATTCCGCACCTGATTGCACCGGTCGTCACCGACATGAAGGAAGCCGCCAACGCCCTGCGCTGGTGCGTGGCGGAGATGGAGCGGCGCTATCGCCTGATGGCATCGCTCGGGGTGCGCAATATCACCGGCTTCAACCGCAAGGTGCGCGAGGCCGCTGCCGCCGGAACGCCGATCAAGGATCCGCTGTTTGACAAGAAACGCCTGTTGCTGGAGCCCGAAGCCGAGCCCGACGACCTGGAACACTTGCCCTACATCGTGGTGGTGGTCGATGAATTCGCCGACATGATCATGGTGGTGGGCAAGAAAGTGGAAGAGTTGATCGCGCGCCTGGCGCAAAAAGCGCGCGCCTCCGGCATTCACCTGCTGCTGGCGACCCAGCGACCATCGGTCGACGTCATCACCGGCCTGATCAAATCCAATATTCCGACGCGCATCGCCTTCCAGGTGTCGTCCAAGATCGATTCGCGCACCATTCTCGACCAGATGGGCGCGGAGACCCTGCTGGGTCATGGCGACATGCTCTACCTGCCGCCCGGCACCAGCGTGCCCGAACGCGTACACGGCGCCTTTGTCGACGATCACGAAGTGCATGCCGTGGTCAACGAGATCAAGAAGCTGGGGGCGCCGAACTACATTCCGAATGTCCTCGAAGAGTCGGTTGCGCCGGTTTTGCCCGGCGAAGCGCCGCGCGATTCCAATGGCGACGAAGTCGACCCGCTGTACGACGAGGCGGTTGCCGTGGTGACCGAAACCCGCAAGGCATCGATTTCCTACGTGCAGCGCCGGCTCAAGATAGGTTACAACCGCGCCGCCCGCATGATCGAAGAAATGGAAGCATCCGGCGTGGTCTCCATGGTGCAATCGAACGGCAGCCGTGAAGTGCTGGCGCCACCCCCACCGACGGACTGATTATGAAATACCTGGTTTATGTGCTGCTGCTGCTGGCCCCCGTGGCCTACGCCGACGAAGCGACCGAGCGGCTCAACCGAGCGCTCAAACAGATGGATAACCTGACCGCCGATTTCAAGCAAACCTTGCTCGATGAAGACAAGAACGTGGTGCAGCAAAGCCGTGGCACGCTGGCGCTGCAGCGTCCGGGTAAAGTTCGCCTGGATTTATACCGAACCTTTCGAGCAGCGCATCGTCGCGGACGGTAGTGAACTGTGGATCTACGACGTCGAACTCGACCAGGTCACCGTCAAGCCGATGGACCAGGGACTGTCGAACGCGCCGATCATGATCCTGATGAAGCAGACCGATATCAACGATCAATTCGAGGTACAGGAAGTAGGGCAGCGCAAGTTCCTCTACTGGGTCGAACTGTTGCCGCATGCCGGCGACGCGGCCAGAGATCTCGAATACACCCACATTTACATCGGCATCGACGGTGAGCGGGTGCGCGCGATGGAACTGCAGGATCAGTTCGGTCAGAGTACGCAGATCGTGTTCGACAACTTGCGCGTCGGCGTGGTGCACAACCCCGCGGTGTTCAAGTTCATACCGCCGCCCGGAGTCGATGTATATGGCGTGGGTGGGTAACCGACTGTCTCGATGAACGATCTGTTCACGGCAGCGAAGGACTTTCAACCGCTCGCCGACCGCATGCGCCCGCGCAAGCTCGACCAGGTTTTCGGGCAATCTCACCTGCTCGCGCCCGGCAAGCCGTTGCGCCAGGCGATCGAATCGAACCGTTTGCATTCGATGATTTTCTGGGGGCCACCCGGCACCGGCAAGACCACCATCGCCCGCCTGCTGGCCGAGTATTCCAAGGCCCATTTTATTACCCTGTCCGCGGTGTTATCCGGCGTCAAGGACATCCGTGCAGCGATCGAGCAGGCGCGCCAGTCGCAGGGGATGACGGTATTGTTCGTCGACGAGGTGCACCGCTTCAACAAGGCGCAGCAGGACGCGTTCCTGCCGCACATCGAAGACGGCACCATCCTGTTCGTCGGCGCCACCACCGAAAATCCTTCGTTCGAGCTGAACAACGCGCTGTTATCGCGGACCCGGACCTATGTGTTGAAGTCGATACAGCCGGAGGAAATCGAGCAGGTTATCGCGCGTGCGCTGCAGGACGAGGAGCACGGGCTCGGCAAGCTTGGCCTGCGTATCGACGCTGACGCCAGCCAGCTGCTGGCGCTTGCCGCCGACGGCGATGCCCGGCGCGCGCTCACCTATCTTGAAATTATCAGCGACCTGGTCGAAGACGGACCGATCAGCGCCGAGCTGGTCGGCGAAATTGCGCAGCAGGGGCCGCGCCGCTTCGACAAGGGTGGCGACCTGTTCTACGAACAGATCTCGGCCCTGCACAAATCGGTTCGCGGATCAGACCCCGATGCCGCGCTCTACTGGCTTTGCCGCATGATCGACGGTGGCTGTGATCCAACTTACATCGCGCGGCGCGTGGTGCGCATGGCGGTGGAAGACATCGGTATCGCCGATCCGCGCGCGCTGGATCTGTGCATGCAGGGCTGGCAAACCTTCGAACGCCTGGGCAGTCCCGAGGGCGAACTGGCGATCGCCCAGGCCGTGGTTTACCTGGCCTGTGCGGCCAAAAGCAACGCCGTGTACAGCGCCTACAAGCAGGCCATGCAGGATGCGCGCGACTCGGGCAGCCTCGAGGTGCCGCTGCACTTGCGCAATGCGCCGACGCGTTTCATGGAGGAACAGGGATATGGTGAAGGTTATCGATACGCACACGATGAAAGCGACGGCTTTGCCGCGGGCGTTGATTATTTTCCCGAGGCGCTCGCCGGGCGTGAATACTATCAGCCGGTGGAACGCGGGCTGGAGATCAAGATTGCTGAAAAACTGGCGCGCCTGCGCCGCCTGAATCGTGAGGCCAGAAAATGAGTGTGCGACTATGAACCTGCCTTTCGCGCAGGCGGCCGAGGAAAACAGGCAGGTTATCCTGCAGGCGCTACGGCCATACTTTAGCGGTAACGTTCTGGAAATCGGCAGTGGAACCGGCCAGCACGCGGTTTATTTCTGCAGCCAGATGCCCGAGTTGCACTGGCAAACCTCTGACCTCGAAGACAATCTCGCCAGCATCCAGGGCTGGATCGATGAATCCGGGCTCGAGCTTCCCGCACCCTTGCCGCTGGATGCCCGTGATGCCTGGCCCGAGCGCCAGTTCGATACCATATATACCGCCAACAGTTTTCACATCATGGGGCGCAAAGCCGTGGCTGGCTGCATCGAGGGTGGCGCTAATTGTTTGCGCGGCGGGGGTCATTTTGCCGTCTATGGACCCTTCAACTACGGCGGCCGATATACCTCTGCCAGCAATGAGCGCTTCGATGCGATGTTGCAGGCGCAGAACGCAAACAGCGGTATCAAGGACTTCGAATGGCTGGATGAACTGGCGCAGGCGGCCGGAATGGCGCTTGAAGCCGACATCGAGATGCCGGCCAATAATCGCTGCCTGGTGTGGAAAAAACGCGCGGATTGAGCGAACTTCCCGGCGCGTTTGCAGACTAAAACCTGTGTTCAACATCACTGGTACCACCATGACTAATTCTCTCCTACGCGTTCTGCTGGTATGCCTGATACCCCTGGCCAGCCTGTCGCTGGCATCCGCCAGTGAAGACGCAACACTCGAAGAAATGACGCGTTTGCTGAAGATGCGACTGCAAGGGGTATGCGCTGGGGCTCAGTATTGGTGTGAATGCCACGCCCGCGCTCTACACCAGCGAAGGCGCTTATTTCGAACGCGGTTACGTGCCGTATCGCGAATTGATCCCGCTGCTGGTCAATCAGTAGCTTTATCCTGATCAGTTTTTTAATTATCGGCAAAAAATTGCCGTCGTTCGTGTCGGCAAGGTGCTTTTGTGCGTGCCGAGCGTTTTTCCTGTGGTAACATTCGCGGCTGATAGAACCGAGTGTCGCTTGAATGCCTGATCCACAACCATCCACCGAGCCTGTGCCGGAAGAAGTCGTCGAGGAGCAACTCGACGAAGGCGAGCGGCCGCCGGAATACGGTGGACCGAAGGGCAGGGAGCCGACACGCTACGGTGACTGGGAGAAGAACGGTCGCTGCATCGATTTTTAACCGATGCCGACCTCATACAGCGCAAAGTAACTCGAATCCGGGAATTGACAATGTCCAATAGCCATCATCCGATCTCGCCACATTTACAAATTTATCGCTTGCCGCTGACGGCGCTGCTGTCGATCACGCACCGACTCACCGGCATATTTCTCGCGCTGGGTTGTTTCCTGCTGGTGTGGGTATTGTCGGCCGCGGCACACAGCGCCGACTACTACGCGCTGCTGGCATCGCACTTGCAGGCCTGGTACGGACAGCTATTCCTGATTGGTTTTCTGTTTTCCCTGTACCTGCATTTCTGTAACGGTATCCGCCACCTGTTCTGGGACGTGGGTTACGGCTTCGAACTGGAAACCGTCGACCTGACGGCAAAACTGGCGATCGTCATGGCGGTGATCTTGACGATAGCCACCTGGTTTATCGGGGGGGCAGGATGATGGGCGATTTGAGAACACCGCTGGCGCGGGTCAAGGGGCTGGGTTCGGCGCGCGACGGCACCTCTCATTTCTGGCACCAGCGTTTGACCGCGTTGCTGTTAATCCCGCTGGTGTTGTGGATAGGCTTCTGTATTGCCGCGCTGCCGGCCGAACACCAGGTACTGCTGGACTGGGTTCGCCAGCCGCTGGTCACCGTGGCACTGGTGCTACTGGTGATTGCCGTCTTCTACCATGCGCAACTCGGCTTGCAGGTGGTTATCGAAGATTATATTTCGTCGCATGCACGTCGTACCGTGGTCTTGCTGCTGTCGAATCTGTTGTGTTTATTGTTTGGTACCGTCGGCGTGGTTGCGGTGCTGAAAATTGCTTTCGGGGCCTGAATCATGTCCAGCGACTACAAGTTAATCGATCACGCCTACGATGTGGTTATTGTCGGCGCCGGTGGTGCCGGTCTTCGAGCAACGCTCGGCATGGCCGCGGCGGGCCTGTCGACGGCCTGTATCACCAAGGTGTTTCCCACGCGCAGCCACACGGTTGCGGCGCAGGGCGGCATGAGTGCTTCGCTCGGAAACATGGGGCCGGATAACTGGCAGTGGCACATGTACGACACGGTCAAGGGTTCGGACTGGCTGGGCGACCAGGACGCCATCGAATACATGTGCCGTGAAGCGGTGCCCGCGGTCATCGAACTCGAGCATTACGGTGTACCGTTTTCGCGTACCGAGGAAGGCAAGATTTATCAGCGTCCCTTCGGTGGCATGACCACCAATTTTGGTGAAGGCACGGCGCAGCGCACCTGCGCGGCCGCGGATCGCACCGGGCACGCGATCCTGCATACCCTCTACCAGCAGTCCCTGAAGCATCAGGCCGAATTTTTTATCGAATACTTCGCCATCGACCTGATCATGGAAGACGGCGTCTGTCGGGGCGTGGTGGCCTGGGATCTCGCCACCGGCGAACTGCACCGCTTTCGCGCGCACACCGTGGTGCTTGCCACCGGTGGCTACGGACGCGCCTATTTTTCGGCCACCTCGGCGCATACCTGTACCGGCGACGGCGGTGGCATGGTGGCGCGCGCCGGACTGCCGTTGCAGGACATGGAATTTGTGCAGTTTCATCCCACCGGTATTTTTGGTGCCGGCGTGTTGATCACCGAAGGCGTGCGCGGCGAGGGCGGCTACCTGACCAATTCGGATGGCGAGCGCTTCATGGAGCGTTACGCGCCCAACGCCAAGGACCTGGCGTCACGCGATGTCGTCAGCCGCTCGATGACCATCGAAATCAACGAGGGACGCGGCGTGGGGCCGGACGCCGATCACATCCACCTGCATCTCGAGCATCTCGGCCCCGAGGTCATCAACGAGCGCCTGCCCGGTATTTCCGAGTCGGCCGAGATTTTTGCCGGGGTGGATGTCACCAAGGAACCGATTCCGGTGCTGCCCACGGTGCACTACAACATGGGCGGGATTCCCACCAATTATCACGGTGAAGTCGTGACCCTCAAGGACGGCGATCCGGATTCGATCGTACCCGGCCTGATGGCCATAGGTGAAGCCGCCTGCGTCTCGGTGCACGGCGCCAATCGACTGGGTTCCAATTCGCTGCTCGATATTGTCGTCTTCGGTCGTGCGGCAGCGCTGCGCGCGGCAGAAAACATCAAGCCCGGCACGCCGCACAAACCGCTTGCGACCGATGCCTGCGACGCTATTCTCGAGCACTTCGACCGTTTGCGAAATGCCTCGGGTTCTACGCCAACGGCCAAAATCAGGAACCAGATGCAGCGCGACATGCAGAAGCACGCCGCGGTATTCCGTACCGGGGATTCGATGCGCGAAGGCGTCGAAAAACTGAACGCGGTGTTTGCCAGCTTTGCAGACGTCGGGCTCACCGATCGCGGCCTGGTGTGGAACACCGACCTGGTCGAAACCATGGAACTGGAGAACTTGCTTGTGCAAGCGCAAATGACCATCCAGAGCGCGCTCAACCGCACCGAAAGCCGTGGTGGTCATGCGCGTGAAGACTATACCGAACGCGATGATGAAAACTGGATGAAGCACACGCTTTCCTGGATTGACGGCAACGGGCAGGTCAGCTTCGATTATCGCCCGGTTCACATGTACACGCTCAGCGATGAGTGTGAAGTTATCCCACCGAAAAAACGGGTTTACTGAGAGAGCACAGAAGATGGCAGAATTTTCCTTACCTGCAAATTCCGTAGTCGGCCAGGGCAAGACCTTCAAGGCCACCGAGGGCGGCACCAATATCAAGCGTTTCGTGGTGTATCGCTACGATCCGGCCAGCGGCGAGAATCCCCATACGGATACTTATGAAGTCGACCTGGATAACTGCGGACCGATGGTGCTGGATGCCTTGCTCAAGATTAAGGATGAGATGGATGCCAGCCTGTCGTTGCGGCGTTCCTGCCGCGAAGGCATTTGTGGTTCCTGTTCGATGAATATCGATGGCACCAATACGCTGGCCTGCACGCAGTCGATCGCCAGCATCAAGGGCGATGTCAAGGTATACCCGCTGCCGCACCAGCCGGTGGTCAAGGACCTGGTGTCTGATCTGACCAATTTTTATGCGCAAATCGCCTCGATTGAACCGTGGATGAAAACCGATACGGCGACGCCACCGGATCGCGAACGCCTGCAATCGCGCGAAGATCGCGAGAAGCTCGATGGTCTTTACGAGTGCATTCTCTGCGCCTGCTGCTCGACCAGTTGCCCGAGTTACTGGTGGAACAGCGACCGCTACCTGGGCCCGGCGGCCTTGCTGAATGCCTATCGCTGGATCGTGGATAGTCGCGACGAGGCGGCCGGCGAGCGGCTCGACGAACTGGAAGACCCGTTCAAACTGTATCGCTGTCATACCATCATGAATTGCACCAAGGTATGCCCGAAGGGACTGAACCCGGCCAAGGCCATCGCCGAAACCAAGAAACTGATGGTCCTGCGAAAAATATAAAGCCTGCATGATGCACCAGTCGGCCTCGAGCCTTAAATTTTAATTCCGCATGTCCGAGATGTCGCGCCTGAAGTGGCTGTGCCGGCGAGGAATGAAGGAGCTCGACGTGGTGCTGACCCGTTACCTGGAGCAACACTACGCCGCGGCCGCGGCGACGGATCAGGCGCAGTTTCGCCAACTGTTGCAGTTACCCGACCCGGAGCTTTACAATCTGTTGCTTGGACGCGACGCCGCAACCAGCCCCGAGTGCGAGCGCTTGCTGCAACGACTGCGTGGGTCATCGGGGCCGTCATGACAAGGATCGTCACATGCATCGATTTTACGAAGTCGTACCTTCCCGAACGCAATCGCTAATTACGCTTGCGGCGCATTTCATCGCCGCCAGCACAATTTTTTTCTTTGTCGATTCCTGGTTATTGAAAACTGCCGGAATGGCCGGAGTCGCGCTTGCCGCCTTGTGCGGGTACAGGCGTTTGATTCGACAGGACATTATTCGTCTGCGCATTGACCCGGTTCGACAGCTGGTCGAATTTCAGCAATCCGGGCAACCATATTTCTATCGCAAATACAAGGTTTACCAAAGTCGATGGTTTGCTATTCTTAAGCTTGTCGATCAACAAACTGGAAGGGTCCTGATATTGAATTCTGATTGCTTTAACAGTGTCGAAAATTACCGCCGGCTGCGTTTCGATTTACGTCTGCTGGAGCGCGTCGATGCTGCTTGATCTGACGCCTGTTCGCGCCGGCCGGTGCGCCAATGCTCGCAGCTTTGCCGGCTTGATGGAGCTTTACGAACACAATTACATGCAACTGCGCAATATCGCCCCCGACCTCAAAGTTGCCGACGAAATGATCTCCTCGGTGCCAGGCCACGAAGACCTCTATCTGTCGATTACCCAGCGTTGCCGCTATACCACGATGCTGCGCCTGACTTACCAGTTCGAAGACGCGGGCAAGCTGTTGTTCGAACCGGATTTGCACCTCAAGGTTTATCACGACGCGCGCGTCGTCGAAGTGCAGCAGTTTACCTCGCGCGCGCATGGCCCGATGTTCATTGCTGACCTGGTCGAGCAGAAGTGGCGCATGAACCGATTCCTGTTCAAGTGGCTCGGCTACTGTCTCTACCAGGGGCATTATTTCCAGCCGATGCAGCATTTGAAAGTAAATAACAATTAACTTTAGATAACTATCCTAACTAATTGAAATAAAATAACAAATAGGTTTTAAAATTATCCTTTTCGGATTTCCCGACAACCCGCAGCAAATACATCTTGACCTGACAGCAGGCATCGATATAATTCCTGACTAAATTAGTCAGGAATTACGGAATTTCCCATGCGATTGTCTACCAAAGGCCGTTACGCCGTCACCGCGATGATGGATATCGCGTTGCACGAGCGCGTCGGTCCGGTCACCCTGGCGGATATATCACAATGCCAGGGGATATCCTTGTCTTACCTCGAGCAGCTATTCGCCAAGTTACGTAAAGGCGGTCTGGTTGAAGGTGTGCGGGGTCCGGGTGGTGGTTATCGCCTGGCGCGCCCGGCAAACCAGATTTCAGTCGCCGACATTATTCAATCGGTAGACGAAAAACTCGACATGACCAAGTGCGGTGGCAAGGGTAACTGTTCGCAGGGCGAGAAATGCCTGACGCATCAACTCTGGTACGAGTTGTCCTGCAATCTTTATCGCTTTTTGAGTGACATCAAGCTTGATCAGTACGTTAACCGACCCGATATAAGTGAACTCGTGAAGAAACAGGATATTCAATACGGTCGCTTTTTGAATCGACCCCAAGCAATAGCCTGACGGAGAACCTGAAGTGAGTGACATCAAACTACCTATTTACCTGGATTACAGTGCAACTACGCCAATCGATCCGCGGGTCGCGGCCAAGATGGCCGACTGCCTGACCCTGGAAGGCAATTTTGGCAACCCGGCATCGCGTAGCCATTCCTTCGGCTGGACGGCCGAGGCGGCTGTAGATCGTGCCCGCGAGCAGGTTGCTGACCTGGTCAATGCCGATCCGCGCGAAATCGTCTGGACCAGCGGGGCAACCGAATCGAATAACCTGGCGATCAAGGGTGCAGCGCATTTTTATCGCAAGAAAGGCAACCACATCATCACCATGAAAACCGAGCACAAGGCGGTACTCGATACCTGTCGTCAGCTCGAACGTGAAGGCTTTGAGGTCACCTACCTGGATCCACAGGACAATGGGTTGCTGGACATGGATATGCTGCGCGCGGCGGTTACCGAGCAAACCATTCTGATTTCGGTGATGCACGTCAATAATGAAATCGGGGTTATCCAGGACATTGCAGCCATCGGCGAATTTGCGCGCGAAAAGCGCATTATCTTCCATGTCGACGCGGCACAGTCCACCGGCAAGGTGGATATCGACCTGGAAAATCTGAAAGTAGACTTGATGTCGTTCAGCGGTCACAAGACTTATGGTCCGAAAGGCATTGGCGCACTGTATGTACGGCGCAAGCCGCGCGTTCGTCTGGAAGCGCAGATGCACGGCGGCGGACACGAACGCGGCATGCGTTCCGGTACCCTCGCGACCCACCAAATTGTGGGTATGGGCGAAGCCTTCGCCATCGCCAAACAGGAAATGGCCACTGAAAACGAGCGCATCCGCATGTTGCGTGATCGCCTGTATAGCGGCCTCAACGATATGGAAGAAGTCTATGTAAACGGTGACCTGGAACACCGTATTGCCGGCAATTTGAACATCAGTTTCAATTTTGTCGAAGGCGAGTCGTTGATCATGGCATTGCGTGACCTGGCCGTATCTTCGGGATCAGCCTGTACTTCGGCCAGCCTCGAGCCTTCCTACGTTTTGCGTGCCCTGGGGCGCAACGATGAGCTGGCACACAGCTCAATCCGCTTTACTATCGGTCGTTTCACCACGGCCGAAGAAATCGACTACAGCGTTCAACTGGTGCGCGCTGCGGTTGAAAAGTTACGTGATTTGTCGCCGCTTTGGGATATGTACAAGGACGGCATCGATTTGAATTCTGTTGAATGGGTAGCGCATTAGGCGCTGCAATTAGAGGTGTAAAATGGCATATAGTGAAAAAGTTCTGGATCATTACGAAAATCCACGCAACGTTGGTGTTATCGAAGACGATTCGTCGGTCGGCACCGGAATGGTGGGTGCGCCCGCCTGTGGTGACGTGATGAAATTGCAGATCAAGGTCAATAGCGATGGGATTATTGAAGATGCAAAATTCAAAACCTATGGCTGTGGTTCGGCGATTGCATCAAGCTCTCTGGTGACCGAATGGGTCAAGGGCAAGAGCCTCGACGAAGCTGCCAAGATCAAAAATACTCACATCGCTCAGGAACTCGCTTTGCCTCCGGTAAAGATTCACTGCTCGGTATTGGCGGAAGACGCGATTGCAGCGGCAATCGATAACTATCGCTCGAAACACCAGTAAGCAATTCGAGATTTAAAAAGCCCGCAGATGCGGGCTTTTTTTTGTCGGGCGTGGATTTATGGTGCTCGGCGGGTGAGACCTGCAACCCGGCTTTCCGACAGTCGCCTTTTATCGGGTCAACGACTGCAGTAAACACCTTAAGCAATGATGAAGCTGCCGGGTAGACCCTTTTGAGTTTGATTATCAATACTTGGCAAGTTGTCGGGTAGGTCGCATAACAGCAATTTTTGGGCGAAATATACCGACAAAATGATGCTCAGCTACTAGAATAGTTTTATCGGTGATAGATAAAGCAGTACTATCCGATTTGTGCCGCTAATCACAATGTAGAAAATATGATAAAGAGGCCTTTTACTTCGTTACCGTGGCTGAAATACTGGCTTTTTTATTTTAACCAAAGGCATATAAAACAAATATTTATTTCGCTTAATTAATGTAAATGCTCGGTTAATTACCGGGTTAGTTCAAAATCTATGCGCATAATAATAGCCATTGTCGGGATGCTTTTGTTACTGGGTCACCCGAGCTCGTACATTTCTGCTGCAGAGGAAATTCAATTTTTTCGCATTGGCACGGGTGGCGTGGCTGGGACCTATTACCCCATTGCGGGAACCATCGCGTATGCGATCAGTAATCCCCCAGGTTCTCGACCCTGTGAATCCGGTGGCAGTTGTGGTCCGGCGGGGCTGGTAATCATTGCCCAATCCGCAAACGGCTCAGTCGCCAACGTCAAGGGTATCCAGCAAGGCAACCTGGAATCGGGCTTCGTGCAGTCCGATATCGCCCACTGGGCCTATACCGGTACGGGTACCTTCGCGGGCGATCATCCGCGACAGGAACTGCGTGCGATCGCTAATCTCTATCCCGAGAGTTTGCATGTCGTAGCCCGTAAAGGCGCCGGAATCAGCAAGATTCGCGATTTGATTGGCAAGCGGGTTTCCATCGATGAACCCGGGTCGGGCACCTTGATCGATGCGGAATTGATATTGGACGCATACGGCATTGCAAAAAGTGATGTTGAACTTGAATATTTAAAGCCGGCCGTGGCCATCGAACGCGTCCGCAATCACGAACTCGACGCCTTTTTTGTCGTTGCCGGTTACCCCGCACGTGCCATTTCAGAGCTCGCGAGCGACACCGAAATCATTCTTTTACCCATTGATGGCCCTGAAGCCGCAAGCATTGTTGCACAGCATCAGTTTTTCTCCCTTGATCATGTTCCTGCTGGAATTTACACGGGTGTTGGGCGAGTCGAAACCCTCAGTGTGGGCGCGCAGTGGCTGGTTAGCTCGGCGGTTGACGCTGAAATGGTCTATCAAATCACTCGTTCATTGTGGCATGAGAATTCACGCAAACTGCTCGATGCGGGGCATGCCAAGGGTAAACATATTTTATTAAAAACTGCGTTGGACGGCATTACCGTGCCTTTGCATCCCGGAGCCATGCGATTTTACGCTGAGATGGGACTGACCAGCGAATGACGCAAGCGCCTGGAAAATTCCTTCAGCTTGTATTCGACCAGCAACAAGTCCATTCGATCATAGGCTCGGCACGAAGCATGGGCGGGCCGCGGATGCTGATGCGCACGACTGTATCAATCTGGCTGGTAGTGGTGTTGTTGATCACCACGTTTACCGGGATCTATTACGTCCAGAGCACTTTGCTTGAAATTGAAGAAGCGTTACCGATAACCCTGTCGACGCAGGAACGCGACATACGTGTACTGGTCAACGAGATGGGGCGGTTGGTACAGGACATCGAGTTCGCCCGCGCCAACACGGGATTACCCACATTTGCTGTCGTGCTCAGGCAAATCGATTCAGTCGAACGCTATCTGGAAAAAATGCGCGGTAGCTATCGATTCAATGATTTACTCGGTATTTCGGTCATTCATGCGAAAATCAGCCCGGCTGTATTCGATGTAAAAAACTGGCTAACCAATGGCATTGCAAATTTCGAACCCACTTCGGCGCATACACTTAAAGCTGGTTGAGGAGCGCGCAAAACAGGCGCACCGCGAATCCGAATCACTTTTGCAGCAGGTCGCGCAAACGGCGAGTAATCAACTGGCGGAGCAAGCCGAGAGGATAGAAAGTTTTCGCACGATCATGGTGTTTACGCTGGCGGTGGTGGCGTTGATGACCATAGGGCTAGTCCTCCTTGGCCTGCGTTTGCAGCAAATTGTCGTCGCGCTCAAAAAGAGCGAGGAACAGATACGTTTTCGCGCCAACTTTGATCCGCTGACGCAGTTGCCAAACCGCGCCAATTTTTGCGAGCAACTCGCCGAAGCGCTCAATCGGGATAGACGCAGTGAGGGATTAACCGCATTGCTTTTTATCGATCTCGATCGTTTCAAAACCGTCAACGACACCCTGGGTCATGATTATGGTGATGAGTTAATCAGGCAGGTGGCCGGCAGAATTCAGATATCGACCCGCGAAACCGATCTGGTAGCACGCCTGGGTGGTGATGAATTTACCGTAATGCTGACGAACGTCTCTGATGAAATTCACGCGTCGATCATTGCCAAGAATATTCTGGCGCAACTGGCGCAACCCTTTGTGCTGGATGGGCACGAAGTTTATACCAGCGCCAGCATCGGCATTACCATTAGCCCGCTGGATGGTTCGGATGTGAATACACTGCTTAAAAATGCCGATATGGCGATGTATGAAGCCAAGGACCACGGACGCAACACGTTTCGCTTTTTCACTTCGCAGATGACGGATCGTGCGCGCCAGTTCATGGAGGTCGACAAGGACATTCGCCTCGCGCTCACTCAGAATGAACTCGAGGTTTATTACCAGCCTATATTTACCACCGAGGGCGAAAAGCTCAAGGGTGTCGAGGCACTGATTCGATGGCAGCACCCACAAAGAGGGCTGGTATTGCCAACCGATTTCATCGGCGTAGTGGAAGAAACGGGGCTCATCGAGGAAATCGGGCTGTGGGTATTACAAACCGCCTGCAATGAAGCGCGCAAATGGTTACTCCACGTACAGGATCCGGAGTTTTACCTGGCGGTAAATATTTCCATGCGCCAGTTCAAAGCCGGGTTTGACAAGGTCAAACTGCAGCGGGTCTTGCACGAAACCGGTTTTCCAGCCGAGCACTTGTTGCTGGAAATAACCGAAACGCTGTTGATGGAAGACGATTCTCGTACGCGAGCGGTACTGGGTGAATTCCGCGAAATGGGCGTACGCCTGGCAGTCGATGATTTCGGCACCGGCTATTCGGCATTGAGTTACTTGCGCGATTTTCCGGTAAGCACGCTGAAAGTGGATCGTTCGTTTATTCGCGACATCGTTCTGGCGCCTAACAATCGTCGGCTGGTAGAAGCCATTATCGCCATGGCCCACGGGCTTGACCTGGTCACCATAGCCGAAGGTGTAGAGACCGAAGAGCAAAGCAAATTAATGATCGAGCTTGGATGCGACATGGTTCAGGGCTACTTTTATCAGCGAGGCCGTTCCAGCGGATGTGATTAAAACCATGATCGGCGGAGACCGGCCCAAGATTCGAGTCGTGCATTCGACCTGAGTGTCAGTGCGATTTCAGATACTCGATAACTTCACTACGCTGAGCTAACACCAGGAACAGGCCCAGGTCATCTGCCGCCATCCGCTGCAGCGCAAACTGAACCCCTTCCAACGGCGAATCCTGAAGATGAATGCAGTCTTCGGCAATCCCGTTTTGCAGGCAAACCCGCTTCATAAACTGGCTGACTTCACCGGGCTCGCGTCCGCGCAGGTAATGTTCGAGCTCGGTGATCACCACGTGATCCGGGTTGATCGAACAGATGCCGCGCGCTATGGCAGCCATATGCTCATCTGATCGATCGCCTGCCGAACCAAACAATGCCCATTTCCTGCGTGCCGGCATGCGCTCAACTGTTCCGGCAATGGCATTGACCCCATGTTCGTTGTGGGCGAAATCAACGATGACACGTGCCGAGTTGGACAGCACGAAGTGATTCATGCGCCCCGGGTTGTCGCGCTCGTCGCTGTGGAAGCCGCGCAGGCCGGTAGCGATTTGCCGGGCGTCATATCCCATCGCGAAAGACACGCCAACTGCGCTGAGCGCATTGCGCACATTGTGCAAGGCAGCGCCGTTTAATGTCATTGGTACTTCGTCGATCGCGCAAATATCGATACCGGCATTGCCATCGAAATAAACCAGTCGCTCGTTTTCGCAGAAGCAGCACGGCTTTCCCTGGCTGATGTGTTGCTGAATCTGCGGGTTGGCCTTGTCGAGACTGAACCAGCATAGCCTGGGTTGCGCATTGGTTGCCAGGTAGCTGACAATTTCGTCGTCATCCGCATTGGCAACCAGCATACCGTCATCGGCCAGGGTGCGGCGCACCGCAAACTTGGTTGCGGTAAGCGCAGCCAGCGTATTGACACCGTATTGTCCGAGATGGTCGGCGCCGATGTTGGTGACCAGGGCCGCACGGGCACGCCGCAAGGGCAGGCCGCGCCGCAGGATGCCGCCCCGCGCCACTTCGAGAAAGGCGACTTCGAGGCGTGCATCGCGCAACAGCAGCCGGGCGCCACCCGGGCCGGAATAGTCGCCCTGATCGAGTACATCGTCACCGACGCGCACGAAATCCGTCGAGGTAACGCCCGATACCTGGCCCGTCGAACGCGCGATGGCGTCGAGTAACCGCACGCAGGTCGACTTGCCATTGGTACCGGTGACCAGGGCAACCGGTATATTGTGGATGGCTGGCCAGTCGATCGCATCGGGTGTCGGGATTTGCTCGAGTGAAAAACTGCGGCTGCCACAACCGTGTCCGAGTGAAATGGTTTCATCATCGACGAGGAAATCGACGCCATGACTGGCGGCCGCGTGTTCAATGTCAATCAGTGCCGGATTCTTTTCGCGCTGCATCTGCTGGCGCACTTCATCGACCAGTACGGCGCGCGATTGCGGCGGTTGTTGGAGTAATTCACAGCTGCAACAGTACCAGGCGGTCTCGAGTGCCAGCACCGCGCTGTACAACTGGTCGATCGGGGCGGCGAGCAGCAGGTTGTAGCCGTTTTCAAACTGCCGGTGAGTCAACCGGGGATTGGCCCATTCGACCTCAGCCAGCAGTTGTTCGATCTGGCGATACCAGCAGTTCGAGGACCTGCTCCATGTCGAGGTCGGTAATCAGGACATCGAGAATTCCACCCGGATCATTCCACACCAACGACGGGCCCGTCAAGCGGCGGCAACCGTCCACTACCAGTTGTTCGGATGTTAGCTCGGGAATGTCCACGGACCTGGCAATTCATGAA
>CAWIHJ010000088.1:0-43534 GCA_963835795.1 uncultured Gammaproteobacteria bacterium | reverse complement strand
ATGTCCTGCTCCGCCGAGACGTATTGCTGGGTTTAAGACGCGCCAACAGGTCGACGAAGGCGGCGGCCGTGTCGGCCGGGTCGAACAGGTCCGCGGCCGCCACGTTTGCCTGGAAGGGTCTGGACAGGGCGGTGTTGTTGGTACCGGGGTGCAGTGCCGCGACGCAGCCGCGTGGATGGCTGTGCTGCCACTCGATGCTGAGAGTCTTAAGCGCCATATTGAGTGCTGCTTTCGAGCAGCGGTATGCGTACCAGCCACCGAGCCGATTGTCCTCGATGCTGCCGACGCGCGCCGAAAGCGTGGCGAGTAACGGCGCGGGGCTTTGGCGCAAAGCCCTGGCAAAGCTCTTCGCCAGCAACAGGGTAGGCAAGGTATTGATGCGAAAATTATTCAGTAGAAACTCGCTATCGATGGCGCGAATGCTTTTTTCCGGACCACCGTGATCGCCGTGCAGGTAGCCAGCGGCATTAATGATCCAGTCTACGCGCTTAAATTTCTGTGACCAGCTGTCGATAGCTTCGGCATCGCCGACATCGAGCGATTGCCAGTGTACGCCTTCGGGTAGCGTGCCGATCAGCGGCCGGTGATGGCTGGCGAAGACCTGTGCGGCAGGGAAGCGGGTTTGCAGGCTTGCAACCAGGGCACGGCCGAGGCCACCATTGCCACCGATCACCAGGATGGTTTCAGGAGGCGCGGTCATGAGCGCTTTTCGGCGATTTCTGCTTCATGGTAAACAGTACGCAGCGCCTTCTCCGGTGGATCAAAAATTCCTCACCGGGACCAGACTCTAGCCCCGGGCAGGGCGCGTGATGACGCCGATTTCGGCGAGAATCTGGATCAGGCCCTGCGCCTCGACGAATCCCAGCAAGGTGGGGCCGAGGATGATACCGGCGACGATTTCGCCAATGACGGCCGGTGTGCCCAGGTAAACCGCCATTTCTCCGAAAATGCGGGCCGCCATCAGGATGACCGCCACCTGCAGTATCGTAGTCGAGGTATCCACGAGTCAGCCTTGCAGCATGCTGAAGTTCCAGCAGTAAATTACTTCGCGCCCGCCCAATGGGTAAATTTCCACCTCGAGGTCGGGTAACGACAGGATCATGCAACTGTGGTTGAACGGCACGCTGCCCGGATTGACCACCAGCGTCTTGCCCAGTTGCTCGGCATAGACCTGGTGGGTGTGGCCAACGATCAGGACGTCGTAGTCGAAGCCTTCCAGCCGCTGCGTCCATTCCTGTTTGCGTTCGGCAACGATATCGCCATCACGGTTGCGCAACTTGATGCCGCCGTGTTGTTCACGCGGTGGATTGGCGTGTACCACGAAAATTCGTTTCCCCTCGATCTCGAGATCAAGCGTTTCTGGAAGCTGGGCAAAATAAGTGCAGATGGCGGGGTCGCCCTCGGCGGCATATTTTTCCAGCCAGTATTGATCGTGGTTACCAACGATGGTCTTGCAGTTCGCCTGTTGCAGCAGTTTGACGGTTGGCGACAAGGCTTCGTAGTAGCCGGCGATGTCACCGGCACAGATGATGTCGTCGACCTTTTCGTCGGCAAAGATTTCAAGCGCCTGCGCGAGCGCTTCGGGGCTCGAATGGACGTCGCTGATCAGGCCTATGCGGGTTGTCATCGTTAATAGCCTGCGCGGAAAACGTCTAATTTGCTCAGGCTAGCGCACCGCTGTGCGGCTATCTGCAAGCGCCTTACGTTCACGCTTGTGCGCGAGTATTTCAGCTTGCGGATGCCACTGGTAGCCGGGGTCTTCATCCGTTTTCGACCAGAACAGATTGCCGCCATTACGCCAGGGATCGAGTACCAGTCCCTGCCGCAACGTCTGCCCGCGCGCGCTGATGATTGCGGTGCTGTGCTCGATCAAAAACACGCGTCCGTAGTTGGCGATGCCCCAGTGCAGTTCGAGGCTGCGAAACCGCTCCTCGCGCAGCCGGGTGATCAGGTCCCAGGTCCAGTCAATACACAGGCCCCGGGGTTTGATGCCAAGGTTGACCAGCATGTTGTGCATTAGTGGCGAATCGGTGATCTCGTACTCGCGCGCGAGCTCAAGCGGGTACTCGATCGCAATCGTCGCGGCACGGCGCGCTTCGTCGCGATCGATATCCTCGCCGAGCGACAGGATTGTCTGTTGCAATTCGTCGATACGCTGTTGTTCGACGAAAGGCGGTAACTCGAGCAGCGGATTCGACGTCGCGCAGGCTTGCAGCAGACAGGCCAGTATTGGCAGCAGCAATCGGGTCAGGAATGGGCAGGTAACGGTGGGCATCGGGTCGGTATCCGGGTAGAACTGTAAAGGTATCCCAATCAGCGCTTATTTGTCGAGTCTGGGGCCGATTCTCTGGTACACTTCGGCGATGTTTTGCTGTTGATTGTTGACCCATGAGTAGCCTGATCGAAAGCCTGCAAAGCGGTGAAATACTGCTCCTCGATGGTGGCGTGAGCACCGAAATCAGACGCCGCGGGGTTACCCTCGATAGCAATGTCTGGAGCGGGCTTGCCACCAAGACCAATCCCGACGAAGTACGCGCGGTGCACGAAGACTACATTCGCGCTGGCGCGCAAATCATTACCGCCAATACCTATTCCACCGCAAGACACGTGCTGGAAAGCATCAATCTCGGCCACGAATCGAAATTGCTCAATCTCAAGTCGGTGCAACTGGCGCAGCAGGCGCGTGACAACGTCGGCAGCGATTCGGTGCTGATTGCCGGATCGATGTCGAGCATGCCGCCGCTGACCAGTCACCGCGAGGTGGCCATCGATGGCCAGGTCGAATCCAGTTACCAGGAACTCGCCGAAAGCCTGGTCAACGCGGGCGTCGACCTGATCGTCGCGGAAATGATGCGCGATCTCGAAAATGCCAGCATCGTGATCCGCGCCGCGGTATCGACCGGTTTGCCGGTGTTGATCGGTTTCAGTGCGATGATGGCGGACAACGGGGTCGACGTGCGCAGTTTGCGCTGGAAGAATACCGACGATACCACCGTCGCGCATGATTTCGGTGAGATGGTGGATCAGCTCAAATCGCTGGGCGGCCTCGCCGCCGGTATCATGCATACGCGCGTCGAAGATACCGCGCCGGCGCTTGCGGTATTGCGCGAGCACTGGTCCGGGCCCGCTGATGGCCTATGCCGAAACCGGAAAATTGATCCTGCCCGACTGGCGCTACGAAGAAGTCAGCTCACCCGAACAATACGCGACCGAGATCGATGGCTGGATTCGCGATTTCGGCGTACAGATCGTCGGTGGATGTTGCGGTACCGGCCCCGAACACATTCGTGCGCTGCGCGAACTGCTGGATAACCGCAACTAGCCCTCATTTCTCACCAATTTCCTACTGCGGTGGTGCGGCATTCCGACGCCCTCGCTACGGAAAACGGTGAGAAATGCAGGCTAGCCTGTTTATTGCAACGCCTGGTACACGCAGTCGCGAAATTCCTGGCGGCCCGCGTGATGCATCGACGGCAGGTATTGCTGCATTAAAATCCCGATCAACTGTTGCTGTGGATCAACCCAGCAATAGGTATCCGCCATCCCGCCCCAGCCAAAATCGCCGAGTGAGCCCGCTGCCGCAGTGTCGGCAGGGTCGATGGTGACGCAATAGCCGAGACCGAAGCCATAGCCTTTATAAGGCCCGCGGGCGACGCCGTTGAATGCAATGGGCAGTAGCTCCGCTGGTAAATGATTGCGCGTCATCAGTGCGACGGTTTCGGGCTTTAGTATTCGGCGACCGTCGAGTTCGCCGCGATTCAGCATCATGCGCGCGAAGCGCAGGTAGTCTGCGGCGGTCGAAGTCAGCCCGCCGCCGCCGGAGTGCAGGCGCACCGGAATGCCGGAAATAGCCGAAATGAACGGCGAGCTTTCGTTGCGCTCGAGTTGCGCCAACGGATCGTCCTCGGTATAGCCGTACAGCGTGGCGAAGCGCTCGATCTTGTCGGCGCTGACTTCGAAGGCGGTGTCGGTCAGCCCGAGTGGTTCAAAAATAGTTTGCTGCAGGAAGTCGGCGAGTGGCATGTCACTCATCAATTCGACCAGGTAGCCGCAGATGTCGGTGGCGATGCTGTAGCGCCAGCGGCTGCCGGGTTGATACATCAGCGGCAGTTCGAGCAGCTGCGGTATCAATTGCTCCATGCGCTGATCCTGTAGACGCTGGCGCCAGATCCTGGCGTAGAGTTTGTCGATCGAGTATTGCTCGGGTTCGAAGCCATAGCTGAAACCGGCGGTGTGGGTCAGTAACTGGCGCATGGTTATATCGGATTCGATCGCGCCCTGGTGCTCGACTTCGAGCTTGCCAAGCGCTGGAATCCAGCGTTTGGCGGCGTCATCGAGTTCGAAGCGCCCCTGTTCCATCAGCGTCATCAGCGCCACGCTGGTAATCGGCTTGGTCATCGAATAGATGCGAAAAATGCTGTCGGTCTGCAGTGGCCGGGCGCTTTCGATGTCCGCGTAACCGTGACAGGACAGGTGGGCGACTTCGCCCTGGTGATACACCAGCGTCAGCATGCCAGCGGATTTGCCGCTGCTGACGTAGTCACGCATCAACTGATCAATCCGTGCCGATCCTTCATCGCTGAATGGCCGGAGTTTCGTGGATTTACCGGTCATGGCTACAGCCGTTGCAACGCATTGTCGATTGCCGTCAGCGTATGATCGGCATCGTCGCGCGAAAACACCAGCGGTGGGCGCAGCTTCAATATCTGCCCATAGCGCCCCGAGGTGCCGGTAATCACGCCCTGTTCGACGATCAGGCTGCCGAGTCGGCGCATCTGCGCTTCGCTAAACGGAGTTTTGGACGCGGCGTCAGCAATCATATCCAGCCCCCAGAACAGGCCGCGTCCCTGCACATCGCCGATCGCCGCGTGCTTTGCGGCAAGCTTGCGTAAACCGGTTTCGAGATAGGCCCCGGTATCGCCCGCGTTGTGCAGCAGTCCTTCGCTCTCAAGCACCTCGATCACCGCCTTGCCGACCGCGGCCGACACCGGGTTGCCACCGAAGGTATTGAAGTAGTGATACTGCTCGGCATATTGCTCGATGATGGCGCGCGTGGTTGCCATCAGCGCGAGCGGGTGGCCGGCGCCCATGGGTTTACCGCAGGTCAGTATGTCGGGTTGCAAGCCGTAGACGTCCGACGTCCACCAGTGCTGGCCACTGCGGCAATAGCCGGATTGCACTTCGTCGGCGATGATCAACCCGCCGCGCTTGCGCACCTCGGCGCACAGTCCGAGCAGGTAGTCGGGCGGTGCGGCCAGCGGTCCGTTGGAATCCCACACCAGGTCGATCATCGCCGCCGCCGGCCGGTGGCCGCGCTGTTCGAGCTGGTCGAGCTGTGCGCAGGCCTGCGCCAGGTATTTTTGCCCGGCGTCGGGGTCGTCGCGCGTAAACGGGCCGCGATACAGGTTGGGTGGTTCGACGACGGCGAGCCAGTCCGGGCGATCCTTTGCCGGGTAACTGTCGGTGGATAGCTGGCGCGTCAACTGCGAAACCCCGTGGTATGACGCCTCGGTCACCAGCACGCCCTGGTTGCCGGTCACGTGGCGCGCGATCTGCGTGGCGAGGTCGTTCGCTTCGCTACCGGTGCAGGTGAAAATGCAGGTGTCGATATCGCCGGGCAGTCGCTCCACCAGCATTTCACCGAGTTCGACGATGGTGCTGTGCAGGTAACGCGTGTGGGTATTCAGCGTTGCGGCCTGCCGGCACAGCGCGTCGACCACGTGGGGATGACAATGGCCAACCGAGACCACGTTGTTGTAGGCGTCGATGTACTGGCGCCCGTCCACGTCCCACAGCTTGCTACCGGCGCCGCGCACCAGGTGCAGCGGCTGGTCGTAGAAATTCTGGTAGGTGGGGCCGAGTGTCGCCTTGCGTCGGGCGAGCAGGTCCTGGTCCTTCATGGCTGTTGCTACCTGTATTGATTAATCGATTTGCACTCGCGTATCGCCGCCAAGCAGTGATTTGCTCAACTCGATACGCATCCCTTCAGCGGCACAGACGCTGCGCGTAGGCGCGCGATGGGACTTGAGATAATTCTGGTTTTCGATCTGGATTTCGTCGAGTTCGGAGTCGCTGCGATCGGGATCGTGATGAAACATGACCAGTGTGCCCACCTCGGCATCGGTGGCGAGCTTGCGCACCTGCGAGATCAGCGAATGCCCCCAACCGTGTTTGTGCGGCATGTCGTCTTCGATGTACTGCGCATCGTGAATCAGCACGTCGACACCGTGCAGGTAATTGACCCACTGGTCGTAGTTAGTGTTGGGCGCATGCGGGGGATGGAGCTCGTTATCGGTAACGTAGGCGCAGGTGGCGCCGTTTTCATCGATCTTGTAGGCCGACCCGCCACCGGGGTGATTGAGCGCCTGTTTGACGACGCGTAGACCCTCGCGTTCGTAGAGCTCGCTTTCGATGCCCTTGAACTTGGTGAAATTGTTGGAGGGCAGATCTTCGACCTTGACCGGGAAATGGGTTCCATCCATCTGTTCGACCAGGGTGCTCAGCAGTTTGCGGCCTTTTTCGACACTCATGTAGACGTGGATATCCCGCTCGGGCTGGTAAATGGGCGAAAAAAACGGGTAGCCCTGGATGTGGTCCCAGTGACCGTGCGACACCAGGATGTTAACCGGCGAGGTTTTTTTCGCCAGTCGGTTACCGAGCATGCGAATCCCGGTACCCGCATCGAGGATCAGGTCGTGTCCGGTTTCGAGTTCGATGTGAACGCAGGAAGTGTTGCCACCGTACTTTACCGTCAGCGGTCCGGGTACCGCGGTTGACCCACGTACCCCGTAAAAGGTGATGATCACCTCGTGCGCCTGCTAGCAGGTAGATTCCGCGGCCGCGGTTGCTGCGCCATCTTCGATCTCCGCTTTTTGGTCGGGTGACACCAGTACCAGGCCGAACATCATGACCACGATTGAAATCCAGATCCAGATACTGTGTTGCTCGGAAAATATAATCATACCCCAGATGACGCCTGAAATCGTGACCGCGTAGGCACATTGGCTCGCAAACACCGGGCCCGAGGTTTTGATCGCGTAAAAAAACATCGCGTAGGCAAAACCGCTGCCGACCGCGATGCCGACGATAGCAAGCCCTGCCGGACTTGCCAGCCAGGTCCAGGATTCGTTGACGCCGAGGTAGATAGCGAGTGGAAACTGCACCAGCGAAGCCACCAGGTTGGAGCCGAAGAGTAACTCGCGGATGTCGATTTCGGGTGCGACTCCGCGACCGATATACACATTTTCGATGGAGTAGAGTATGGCGCAGATCATCACTGCCAGGATCCAGAAGTTGGCGTCGGTACTGCTGAAGCCGTGGTCTGGCACCACCAGCAGCAAGATGGCTATCATGCCGAGGACGATGCCGACCAGGCGCCTGGCGACGATCGATTCGAAGCGCAGCAGCAAGACGATGGCATAGGTGAACAGCGGCACCGTCGAGATGGTGATTGCCAGTATGCCCGCAGACAGGTGCGGTGCGGCGAAGAAATACAGCAGGTTGGGCGCGGTGATGCCGACCACGGCCAGTACCAGGTAGTGACGCAAGTGCCTGAAATTGAACAGTGTAAAGCGGGAAAACAGAAAGACGACGAGGAAGAAGGCGGCGGTCAACACCACCTGCCATGCCGACAGGGCGAGCGGATGTGCGCCATTCCCGGTGGCGATCAATGCCAGCGAAAAAGTCGCGCCCCAGATCGTACCGGCGCACAAGATCAGGAAATAAGGGAATAGTCGATGTGTGGCCATAATCCCGGGCTTCGACAGCCAACGCGAAACGCCCGATTATACGGTGCATGCTAGCGACCCGATATACTTTTATGGAGTTCCGGTTCGGTGAAGTCAAACCAGCCTTCCACTTCGAAGCCTATTGTGCCGGCCCCGGTTAGGATTTGGAATTGTCGAAAAACCCCCCATATTGAAAAAAACCTTGCGCATGGTCCGGCTTCACGGCACATTTCGCATTTCCTAAATCAATACACAGCAGGGATTCCGATTAGATGGATCATTTGAAATTCTACATTGACGGTGAATGGGTAGACCCGGTGAGCCCGGCGACCATCGATGTCATCAATCCTGCTACCGAGCAGCCGTTTACGCAGGTCAGCGCCGGCAGCCCCGCGGATGTCGATCGTGCGGTCGTCGCGGCACGAAGAGCCTTCGTCGAATACTCGCAGTGGAACGTGAAGCAACGCCTGGCGTTGCTGGAAAAGATCCGCGTCACCTACACCAAATATTTCGATCAAATTGCCGAGGCGATCCGTCTCGAGATGGGCGCACCGGTGGATCTCGCGCGCGGTTCGCAGGCCAAACTGGGCGCGGCCCACATCAAGAGCGCGATCAAGGCATTGCTCAATTTCACTTTCGAAACCACAGAAGACGACATGATCCTGCGCTACGAACCGATCGGCGTTTGCGGCATGATCACGCCGTGGAACTGGCCGGTCAACCAGGTGGCGGCCAAGGTCATGCCGGCACTCGCAGCCGGTTGCACGATGATTCTGAAGCCCAGCGAAGAGTCGCCGCTGGATGCGATGGTGTTCGCCGAGGTGCTGGCGGAGGCCGGGGTGCCCGCCGGTGTATTCAACCTGGTCAATGGCTACGGACCCGTAGTCGGGGAAGCCATGTCGAAGCACCCGGGTATCGACATGATGTCGTTTACCGGTTCGACGCGCGGTGGTATCGCGGTGGCCAGGGCCGCAGCCGATACGGTTAAGCGGGTTGGCCAGGAACTCGGCGGTAAGTCGGCCAATATCATATTGATCGACAGCGACATCGAAAAAGCGGTGAAGGATGGTGTCGATTATATGATGGGCAATAGCGGCCAGTCCTGTAATGCACCGAGCCGCATGCTGGTACCAAATTCGAAAATGGATGTCGCCCTCGCCGCGGCAAAGGAAGCGGCCGAGAGCGTCGCTGTTGACGACCCGGAAAAGCCCGGCAATCACATCGGCCCGGTCGTCAACAAGACCCAGTTCGACAAGATCCAGGGATTAATCCAGCAGGGTATCGACGAGGGTGCGCCGCTGATAACCGGTGGCATCGGGCGACCCGATCATCTGCCCACCGGCTACTACGTCAAACCGACCGTGTTTGGTCCGGTCGACAACAGCATGACCATCGCGCGCGAAGAAATTTTCGGACCCGTGCTGGTGATCATCGGCTATGACGGCGAAGACGAGGCGGTGGCGATCGCCAATGATACCGACTTCGGTCTTGCGGCCTATGTCAGCTCAACCGAAATGGAACGCGCCAAGATCGTGGCGCGGCGTTTGCGCGCCGGCCAGGTCGCGATCAACTATGTCGGCGGCACCAGTGATACGCCGTTTGGTGGTTACAAGCAGTCGGGTAATGGTCGCGAAAAAGGTAAATGGGGTCTCGCCGAGTTCCTCGAACTGAAGGCGATTACCGGCTTCAAGGGCAGGTGATGCGGTGACCGCATCACTGCAGTTCGATTTCACCGCTAAACGGGTGCTGATCACCGGCGGTACTTCGGGCATGGGCGAGGCCTGTGCGCGCAGTTTTGCCGCGGCCGGTGCGCATGTCGTCATCAACGGGCGTAACCACGATCGTGCGCGCGCCATCATTACCGCCAGCAAACGTGGACCCGGCAGCATCGCTTTCGTGGAAGGCGATATTGGCTCGCGCAAAAAATGCGACCTCATCGTCATCGAAGCCGTCGGCATTCTCGGCGGACTCGATATCGTCGTCAACAGTGCCGGCATCATCTACCATGCCACGGCAGAAGAAACCACCGACGAGCAATGGTTGCAGACCATGAACGTCAACGTCAACGGCATGTTTTACATCTGTCGTGCGGCCATGCCGCATCTGAAATCGAGCAAGGGCACGATCATCAACATCGCCTCGGATGCGGCGCTCAGCGGCAGTCAGACATCTGGTCGCCTATTGCGCGAGCAAGGGCGCCGTGTTGCAGATGACGCGGGCGATGGCGCTGGATCACGGTCCCGAGGGAATTCGCATCGTGCCGGTGTGCCCGGGGGATGTGGATACGCCGATGCTGCGCGGCGAATTTAGTGATCGTGGACTGGATGCCAAGGACGGCTTGCGCGAGTCCGCCGAGGGCGTGCCGCTGAAACGCGTCTGCAGCGCCCAGGAAGTCGCCGACATGGTGCTCTATGCCTGCACCGATTCGGCCCGCTTCATCACCGGCTATCCGCTGGTCCTCGACGGCGGCAACCGCGCCTAATCCGCCGCACCGCTCCA
This sequence comes from uncultured Gammaproteobacteria bacterium, assembly GCA_963835795.1. Classification (GTDB taxonomy): domain Bacteria; phylum Pseudomonadota; class Gammaproteobacteria. The sequence goes on along the minus strand of CAWIHJ010000088.1, from coordinate 33,308 downwards.
ATTCCCGTCGCACCTGCGCTCCGGTAGCGGAGCCGAACTGATCCCGGTGCGCGAGATCGTTACGCAACCACTGGCCGTGAGCGCCACGCCACTGTTGCCGACGATCATGCGCGGGTTTAAGCAGAGCATCGCGCAATACTGTTCAAGGCGTTAAGATAGCGATTATTGCAGGGAGATAATCCCGTGAGAGTTATAGTCATCGGCGCCGCTGGCGCCGTCGGAAAATGCGCGGTCGATGCGCTGTCGACGCGTCACGAAGTGATCAGCGTCGGTCGCAGCAGTGGCGATATCAAGGCCGACATCGAGGATGTCGAGAGCATTCGCGCGATGTACCGCGAGACCGGCAAGGTCGACGCGGTGGTCAGCGCGGTCGGGCACGGGCATTTCGGTGCGGTACACGAAATGACCAGCGAGCAATTCATGAAAGGCATCAATCACAAGCTGCTGCCGCAGGTGAACCTGGTGCTCGAGGGTTTCGACTACATGAACGACGGTGGTTCCTTCACGCTGACCAGCGGCGTGTTGAATCGCGACCCGATCCCCGGCGGTTCCTGCGCCGCGGCAGCCAACGGCGCGCTCGATGGTTTCGTGCTTGGCGCGGCGGTCGACATGCCGCGCGGGATTCGCATCAATGCGGTCAGCCCGGAAGTCCTCGAAGTGTCGCGACAAAAATACGACGGTTTTTTTCGCGGTCACGTGCACGTCTCCAACGAAGCCGTTGGGCTTGCCTACAGCAAGGCCGTCGAAGGTTGCCTGAGCGGCCAGGTATTTATCGTCGACTAGCAATCGGTTGGGCACCGCCTGAATCGCTCACAACCCCTCGGTAGTGAGCAGCAAGCTGGAAATCATGCGTTCCACCGGCACGTAGTCGTCGGTAAAAATCGGCAGATCCTGCAACGCGGTCCCGGATCGCGATAGCGGCGCATTGATGCGCAACCACTGACGACTGAAGCCACCGGTCGACCTCAGCAGATCGCTGTCGATTCGCACATCGCTGGCCGATAGCACATAGGTCATGCGCGTCGGCTGCTGCGGAATGTGATCGACCCAGACGTCCACGTGCGCAAAGCCTGGCGCAGCGTGTTCATCATGCTCTTCACCATTTTCGGATCGGGGAAGGCGTCCACCACGTTGGTCGTGTAGAGCCCGCCGGGTTTCAGTTTCGATCGGGCGAGATTTGCGTACTCCAGCGTGACCAGGTGGTAGGGAATGGCGATATCATGGAAGGCATCGGTGACGATTACGTCGAAGCTGGCATGTTGCTGGCGCCATAGCTGCGTGCGCGCGTCGCCGTGGCGAACCTCGAACTCGGCGGGGTCGACGTAGAGCAATTGCGCCACGGTGCGCGTTACCATCGGGTCGAGCTCGGCCACGGTAACCGACGCCTGCGGGGTGCGCCGCTTGATCGCACGCGGCTGGGTGTAGGAGCCACCACCGGCAAAAAAATAATGCAGGCGGTCGTGCTCGTCAAAATGCTGAATCACCAGCTCTTGCATCAGGTCAACATAGGGAGAGATCAGCATCTCGGCCGCGCTCTCGTGATTGATGCCGTGCAGCAGGTGGTCGAGTACCAGTCCTCGGGCGTTGCCATAAGGTGCCTGGTCCGAGGCGTCGACCACGCGCAGGCAAAAGTAGTTGCTCTCCTGGTCGCAGGGGCTGGCGAAGCCCTGCTGCAGTTGCACCAGCGAGGTGCTGATCGCGCCGAGCAGCAGCAGGCCCACGATCTCCCGGAGCGGCGCCTTGCACAGAAACGGGATCGCCAGTACCAGCAACAGCACCGAGGCGATGACCACCACGCTGCGCGAGCCGAAGTACTGGATCAACAGGAACCCGGTGACGAAGGTTCCGAGAATACTGCCGAGTGCTGCGAGCGCATGCATGCGGCCGACGATATGGCCGGTGCGCTTATCCAGCCCAAGCGCGAGCGTGGTGAGTAGCGGTGTCGGAATGCCGAGCATTAACGCGGGCAGGAAGAACAGGCAAAGCACGTAAACGAAACTCGAACTGATCAGGTCGAGGCGGCTCGACTGCAGCAGCGGCGCGATGATCGTTAGCGTCAACAGGCTGAGCAGGCTGAAAATGGCCGCCAGCGCCAGTGCGATCCCGGTGCTGCGTTCATCGGCGCCGCGGTCGGCCCAGCGGCCGCCGATCCAGTTGCCGAGCGACAGGCCGGCGAGGATGACGCCGATGATCGAAGTCCAGCTGTAAATCGTGACACCGACATAGGGTGCGATCAGTCGGCCCGCAACAATTTCCAGCACCAGCAGGATGGCTGAACTGAGGAACACGGTCAGGCCATACCAGGCCAGGCGGACTTTCGCGGAAACTGGAATCAATTGGACGGTACTCCTCTCGTTCACGTGCTGCTGGCGACCAGCACCAGGGTGACCCTGTGTCGGGGCATTATGACCCTTTCCATGGCAGGCAAGGCGTATCTTATATTCGATTCGAGCGCGAATAAACCAGTCCTGTTCACCGATTTTTCACAGCGACTACGTATAAATACTCCATTCCACAAGCGTGGTTGATACGAGGAAGAAGCGATGAAACGTCTGGGATTTAGTTTTTGTGCAGTTGTTTTGCTGATGGTTTGCGGATCCGCGTTTGCCGCCGGGAAAATATTTGCCGGAAAAACCTTTGAATTCCACCACGACGCACGCATGCAACACCAGGCAGGCGGTACGCTGGAGAAGGCTTACGGCTACGTTTACGTGGCGACCGACATGCAAGGACACGGCGTTATCCAGGTGATGTTTTCCAATGGCTCCAGCCTCGACAACGCGCGCTTCAACGCACGGCTAAAATTTCTTGACGCCGATGGCGGACTGATTCGTGAGGAAAGTTTTTCGCACAGAATTGAAGCAGCAGGTGTCGATGGCGCCGCGGAACGCAGGCTTTCAAAACTGGTCGACTTAACGCAATTTACCGCGTTGCAGGTTGATTTTTATCTGTCGGATGTTCCGAACTCAATGGCAACGATGCGCAACGACAGTTCCGCTTTCCTGCGCACAGTTTATTCAGGAGATTAGGGCGGGTTGCTGATAGCGCGCACGATGACGGCAGGCGTACCAGGCCAACGCCGAGGTCAGGAAAATGTAAATGGCCGCACTCATGGCCAGGGTTTCCATGCTGACACCGAGATCGATTTGCCAGCCGATGACCACCGGCGACAACGCGGTACAGAACACCATCGCCGCGGCGCCGAGTGACTTGATCGCGCCGAGGTGTCGCGTGCCATACATTTCCGCCCAGAAAGGCGCCACCGTGGTCGACTGAAAGCCGACGGTTATGCCGGTCAGCACGAGGAACACGCCACCCCACCACAGGTTTTCCGCGAACGCCAGGATCACCAGGCCAATGCCCATCGGCAGGGCCACCAGCGGGATCATGCGAATCGCACCGAAGCGATCGATCAACGGGCCACAGATCAGCTTGGTGGCCACCGACACCGTCGCGTAAAGGGAAAACAACGCCGCCCAGCCGATCAGCGACCAGCCCTTGGATTCCACCAGGTGTACCTGGTGGAAAATAAAACCGGTAAACATCAATGGCTGCGACATCAGGCCGGGCGCAAACAGGTAAAAGTAGCGGTCGCGAATGACCTCGGCGCGTGTCCATTGACGCTGCCGATAGCCGCGGGTGCCGTTTGCGTCGTGGTCGTCGGTGCGCAGCAGGTAGTCATCGTGCCTTTGCCGGTGACCGCGCAACAGCAAGAGGATTGCCGGTATCATGAACACCAGCAGCAACAGGCCCGCTACCTGCCAGCTCTGGCGCCAGCCCACCCACAGCAATAAGGCCACCAGCAGCGGTGGCATGACGGCTTCGGATACCGCGTAACCGATACCGGCGAGCGCCGAAGCCTTGCCCCTGTGCGCATCGATGTAGCGCACCATCGCTGTCGAACTGATGATGAACATCAGCCCCTGGCCAAACTGGCGCAACAGGAACAGGCTGAGCAGCAACATCGGCACCGAGTAACTGACCGACATCAGGCCGCAGCCGAGCGCCAGCACGCAGACCACCCCGAGCGACAGTTTTTTCAGGTCAACGCGATCCGCGAGTGCACCCGACCAGATCACCACGATAGCGCTGGCCAGTGTAGCCAGTGAATAAATCGCCGCAAATTCGCCGTCGCTCAGGTTCAGTTCGCTGCGCATTTCGCCGCTGAACAGCGAGATCAGAAAAGTCTGGCCGGGCGACGACCAGAAGGTCATCAGGAAGCCGAACAGCAACAAGCGCCATTCGCCATGAATCAGTCTCAGCATTGGTTGGAGTGCACTTTAATTGGACCCGTTGTAACCCGTTGCAGTGTGGGCACGCAGGTGTTACTACTCGGCATCCGGATCGGGTGATCGGTGCCTGCGGTGTTGGCCTGCGCGAAACGGAATGATCACCCGTGGTTCTTCGCTAACCTCGCTATTGATCGTGACCATCCAGTCGGCGTAGGCTGGATCGAGCAGTTTCAAACTCTGCACGACCTCGTTTTTAAAGGCTTGCTCGATGGGCACAACCCGACCCGGCCAGACGCGAAACTTGATGCGCAGGTAGACGCGCCCTGAAGCGAGGGTGACTGGCTTGTCGAGTTCGGGATCGTCGCGCAGGATTCCGCGGAATTGCTCGACGAATCCCTGCGTAATCGCTTCCACCCTGGTGCGCATCTGCGCGGCCAGATCGGCTTCGCTCGACAGCGTGACGTCGGCATAGCAGCGCAGGTATCCACGCGGGTACAGGGTGACGGCGGACAGCGTTCGATTGGGTATGTGAACTTTCGCCCCCAGCGGACTGAGCAACGTGGTAAAGCGCATGCTGATTCTCAGTACGATCCCGCTCCCGGTCTTGTCTGAAATCTCCACCAGGTCGCCAACCTGGAACAGATCCGTCAGTATCACCGTGAGGCCAGTGACCACGTCCTGCACCACGCCCTGCGAACCGAAGCCGACGGCGAGGCCGATTATCGACGCGCTGGCGAGGTAAGCGGTTAACGACACGCCGAATTCCTGTAACACGAAGCCGACCGTACCGAAATACAGGCCGAACACGAGGACGCTGGTAAGCAGACCGGCGACCGTGCGCAGCTTGTTCCAGCGCAATAACGACTCGTTGTTCATCAGGTGGTGGCCCAGGCGGCGAATGCCGAAGACCGTCAGGTGGGCGCCAATGGCGACGATCAGAACCAGTGCGATGCGTTCGGAAGTATCCAGGTCGTCGATGGAAAAGAAATTCAAGTCTACTGCCCGTGCCGGCTGGTTAAATTGATAGCCAATGGATTGGCGGATGGCGAATGTATCATGCCTCGGCCGCTTTACACAGGATCAACGCGTCTACCGCGAGCACTGCCTCGGCGCCGGCGATGACCGGGTTGATGTCGATCTCGGCAATCTGCTCGCACAGGTCCGTGGCCAGGTGCGACAGATCGACGATAGCAGCGATCAGCGCCGCTCGATTCACCGCGGGCTGGCCGCGCACACCCCCCAGCAATCGAGTCAGCTTCAATGAATCCAGCATGGCTTGCGCCTGCGCCGGGCTAACCGGGCACATCGCCAGCGCCCGATCATCCAGTAATTCAATCAGTATGCCGCCGGCGGCGACCATGATCACCGGGCCGAACTGCGCGTCATTCACTACGCCGAGCGCGAGCTCGATCCCGCCCGCGGCCATCTGCGAGACTAACGCCTGCGGCCCCAGGCGCGTGCTGAAATCCGCGTAATGCATCAGCAGATCGGCCTCGTTGTCGATACCGATCACCACGCCGCCGCAATCGCTCTTGTGATGGATTCCCGCTTGCGCGGTTTTCAATACCAGCGGATAGCCCAGCTTGTCGGCGGCGGCAATCAGTTCCTCTGCAGAGGCGATGGCTGCGCGGCGCACCACGGGTATCGCGAAATCACCCAGCAGCGCGAGCGCCTGGTGCTCGTCGAGCGCATCGCCGCAACGGGATGACAGTTGCTGACGCCAGCGCTCGACAACGGCCGTAGCGGTTGGCGGCAGGGATGGAGCGACAACTGGGCGTTGCTGAAAATCGCGCAAGGCAAACAGGTGTTTAATCGCCAGCAGGGTTTCGCGGGTGCCGTCGATCAAGGCGATGCCATCTGCGTGGGCGCGCCCGCACATTGCACTGTTGGCGAGGTCCGAATAGCAAGTCGACAGGATGATTAATTTTCCGGTTTTGGCGATCACCCTGGCGACCACGCGGTAAATCGCTTCCGAGAGGAAATAGCCGTCGCGGTAGTTAGTGATGAACGCGGTGACTGCAACCTTCGGATCTTGCGCGAGCGCCAGTAAGCAGGCTTCAAAACGTTCCTCGTAGCGCTCGCGTGACCCCCAGATGTCGAGTGGATTTTCGGCTTTGAGTCCGGGGTCCAGGTGGCGATCGATCTCGGTGATGGTTTGCGCCTGCAAGGGTGCAAATTCGAGTCCCAGTGTAAATGCGGTGTCGCTGACCAGTTCGCGGAAACCGCCGGATTCGAACACCGCGGCAAATCCCCCATCGGCGACCTCGCCGCCGTTTTGCAACAGCATCAGGATGGCCGCCATTTCATCGAAGTCGTCGACTTCGATCACGCCGTAGGCCCGACACAGCGCGCTGAACACTGCGTGGTTACCGGCAATCGCGCCGGTGTGGGTAACCGCCAGGGACGCGCCCAGCGGGGATTTACCGATTTTCAATACCACCACCGGGATGCCGCGCGCATTCGCTTTTTCGAGCGCGGCGACGAAGCCTCGCGGATCGCGCACGGTTTCCAGGAACAGGGCGATGACGCGCGTATCCTCGCGCTCGAGGCACCAGTCCATGTAATCGGCCACGCTGGTGGTCATCTCGTCGCCGGCGGAGACGCAGAGGTTGAAGCCGAGGCGGCAGCCGTTGTGACACAAGGTGGTAAACGCCGAACCGGATTGCGCGATGTAGCTGATGCCGCCGCGGTTGATCTGCGCCGCGCGCGGAAAAATGCCGGCGTACAACTGTTGTTCGAGGTTGTAGAAACCCATGCCGTTGATGCCGCAGATGTGCAGGCCCGCAGCGCGCGCCAGTTTGCGCAGGCGCTGTTTCAGCGCCGGTTCACTGTCCTCATCGAGCACCCCGCTGGAATAGATGGTCGCCGCCTTCGCGCCGTGTTCGATGGTGGCGCGCAGGGCGGCTTCGAGGTGCGCGTTGCCAAGCGCGATGACCACGTGATCGACGGTTTCGGGGAGTGCGTTCAAATCCGCGTAACAGGTCAGACCGAGTACCTGGTCATAAGCGGGGTTGACTGGAAACACGGCGCCGGCGTAATCCGCCTCGATCACCATGCTGGCGAGCAGCCGCCCCGGACTGTCGGGGCGCTCGGAAGCGCCGAGCAGCGCGATACTGCGCGGTTGCAGTAACGGGTCGAGGCGGTGTTCAGTCATCGAGGCTGAGCCGGGCCTCGCGCCAGGCCAGCGCCGCTTTCATGCCTTGCTCGCGCAATACCTGGTTGAACTGGCGGCGCAAGTCGGTTTCCAGCGTTTCCAGCTTGACCGAGGTATCGGCGCCCATTTGCAGGGCGTCGCCGAGCCCCATGATCTGGTAAGTCTGGTTGATTGCCTGCTTGGTCAGGCGCACCGAGTCGGGGTCCATCAGCGCGACTTCGCGGGCGAGCGCGAGGCCGGAATTCAATGCCTCACCCTCGGCGACCACTTCATTGACGATGCCGCAGGTCAGTGCTTCCTGCGCCGGCATTCGGTCCTGGCCACTCAACAACATGCGCTTGGCGCGTTTCGGGTTAACGTACCAGGGCAATAGCAGGGCGACGATACTGCTGCCAAAGCGGACTTCCGGCTCGCCGAACAGTGTGGCACTGTCGCAGACGCTCATGTCGCAGGCCAGCGCAATTTCGAAACCGCCCGCCAGCACGTAACCGTGCAGAGCCGCAATGGTCGGTTTGGGCGAATGCCAGAAGCGCATGATCAGCTCAAGGTCGGCGTCGATAGCAGCGCGCCACTCGGCCTCGGTCTCGCGTTGCGCTGCTACCCCGGCCTGCAGGTCGAAACCGGCGCTGAAGGCGCGACCGTTGCCGTGCACCACGATGGCGAGGGTGTCCGCATCCGCCTCGATTTGGTCGAGCGCCAGGTTGAGCTCGTCGATCATCTGCGCGTTGATGGCGTTGAGTTTATCGGGGCGATTCAACGCGAGCAGGGCGATAGGTCCCTGCTGTGAAACGTCAATGGTGGTGAATGGCATCGAATTGTCTGGCAAATAGGTCCGGCGGAATTATAGAGGGTATTGTGCGGTGCCTGAAACAGTTATTCCACTCGGCAAACGACATTGCGGGTCGGAAATAATCGCCATCAGGTCGAAGTTGTGCAAGCACTTCGGGCGGTCAGTTTTTGTTACGCCGGGCATTAAAAATTCCAGCCTCGTTCTCGAGCCAGGCGCATACCGATTCGACTTCGGCATGCTTGCGCGCACCCGGGCGAGTCAGCAGGTGGTAGGAGCGGGTCGGTTCGAGGGCTATATCCAGCGGGCAAATCAGGCGTCCGCTATCCAGGTCAGATTGCACAAACGGGAATGATCCAAGCGCTACACCCTGGCCATCTATCGCGGCCTGCACGGCAACATTGGCATCGGCGATGACGGTTTCATCGGCGATGTCGAGCCCGGGGACCCCGGCAAGTTGTAGCCAGGCATGCCATTCGCTGCGGTCGTGCTGGTGCAATATTGTGAAGCGCGCCAGATCGGCAGGTGTTTTGAGGCCCCCATTCGCCCTGGCCAGGGCAGGGCTCAAAACCGGCAGGTAACGGATGTTCAGCAAATGGGTGAATTCGAGCCCGGACCACTCGCCCGTACCCCAGTCCACGGCAACATCGGTAATCATGCTTTCCGCACCCGCAATACGCGGCCCGTGATGCAATACCAGTTCGATGCCGGGCTGTTGCCGACGAAAGCGGTTCAGCCGCGGGATCAGCCAACGCGACGCAAAGATCGGGCCTACCGCCAGGGTCACCGATTTTGTCAAACGCGTTACCTGGGCATCGATCTCGCTTTTGATGTCTTCAAAGGCGCGACCCACGACTTGCGCCAGCGCCCGACCCGCCTCGGTGAGCACCAGTTGGCGGGGTTTGCGCACAAACAGCAGGCAATCCCAGTCGCGCTCCAGTCGTCGAACCTGGTTGCTCACGGTTGCCGGGGTGACGTTAAGTTCCCGCGCGGCGTGTTTGAAACTCTGCAGTCGTGCCGCCGCTTCGAAGATGCGCAACGCGGTCAGTGGCAAGCGTTGATATGGGTTGGTTGGCATCAGAATTCCTGCAAGGATAGATATAAAAAATTATATCTATGATCGATCAATAAGTCGCTTGTTTCGCCATTGATAAAGGTGAATGATATTGCGTCGTACTTACACACATACCAGGGGGTTGTCATGAAAGCGCGCACTCGTTTCTTCGTAGTGATTTTTTCGGTACTCGGTCTGTGGGCACCGATTGCCATGGGCGCCAAGCTCAATCTGGGGGCGATCGATCCAGCGCAAATGACCGCGACCTATCCCGACTTCGAGCAGAGTCTGAATCGCGCCATGGTGGGGGTTCCCGGTTCAATGCTCACCAGCGGCAAGGATTTCTACGGCCATTACTCGGACCTGAAGGATCTCGATTTCGTTGCCGACAGGAAAGCGCCGGTGGTGGTTTACATGCACGGCTCCGGGCAGGCGATCGACCGCTCCGGCGATCACCCCAAACTCAAGTGGGATTATGGTTATGGCGAGTGGATAACCCAGGCTGGCTATATCTTCGTTGCGCCGGATTCGTATGGCTTCGAAAATCGTCCGTCGTTCAGTTCGCCCGTTCCCAAGGAGAACTATGAGGAGGTGCACAATATTCGCCAGGCCGAAGTGGCGCAGGCGGCACGTAGCCTGGTCGAACAGGACTTTGCCAACACCGACGAGATGTACCTGCTGGGGGTTTCCGAAGGCGCGATGGCAGCGGCACGCTACAACGGTAAGGAATTCAAGGGCAGGCTGGTGCTGAGCTGGAGTTGCGAGCCGGGCTACTTCACCGATTATCCCAAGGTGGGCGCCGGCTCCAAAAATCCCTTCCTCAACATCATGGGCGCCCAGGATTTCTATTTTGGCAAGGACGCGCCTTACAGCACCCAGTACGCAAAGAACACCGGCAACTGTGCGGCGCATCTTTCCGCGGGCGGTTACAAGAACGCCCGGGTCATCGTCTATCCCGATTCTGGCCACGGCGTGACTTACAACCAGTACATGAAAGCAGACCTGTTGGGCTTCCTGTCCTACTGGGTTGGCCGCGCGGTCGAGTAACAAAAGCACGGGACAGTATGCCGTTGCACAGTTTTCAAGCGCGGCACTGGACCGATTTCGGTGAATCACGGCAGGGCGCTGACAGACAGCGCCCTGACCCCTTATAATCCCGGCCCATGCAAGCAAGCGAATTCAAAACGCAGGCGCCCAGGCTTTGTCGCCGGTCGTCCGCGCGCGCAATTCGATATCCAGTGAACGCAAGTGCTTAAGAGGGGCAAATGAAAATAGCCATATTTGGTGTGGGCGCAATGGGCTCGGTGTATGCCGGGCTGATGGCCGAAGCAGGGCATGAAGTCTGGGCAGTCGATATCTGGCAGCAGCACGTCGATGCGATCAACCAGCAAGGGTTGCGCGTCGAGGGCGCGAGCGGTGACCGGGTGGTGCAGGGCATCAGGGCGACCACCGATGCGCAGGATGTTGGTGAGTGCGATCTTTACGTGCTCGCCACCAAGGCATCGGGGGTCGGTCCGGCGGCACAGAGCATTGCGCCGTTAATGGGGTCGGAGTCAATGGTGATAACCATCCAGAACGGGCTCGGTGCCGGCGAACGTATTGCCGAGTTCATGGCGACCGATCGCGTGCTGCTTGGCGTCGCCGATGGTTTCGGTGCGTCGATGAAAGGGCCGGGGCACGTGCATCACTCGGCGATGAACCTGATCCGCGTCGGCGAAATGAACGGTGGCCTGAGCGATCGTCTGCAACGCATTACCGGCATCTGGCAAGAGGCCGGATTCAATGCCCAGGCCTTCGAAGATATCGATCAGCTGATCTGGGGCAAGTACATCTGCAATGTCGCCTTCAGCGGCCCCTGCACCGTGTTCGATCGCACCCTCGGCGAACTCATGGCCGATGCGGACAGCTGGGCGATCGCGCAGGGCTGTGCGCTCGAAGTCTATGCACTCGGCCAGGCGAAGCACATTGCCTTCACCTTTGACGACCCGCTCGAATACATCACCGCCTTCGGTAACAAGATGCCAGATGCGCGCCCGTCTATGCTGCTCGACCACCACGCCCGGCGGCCCTCCGAGATCGATGCCATCAACGGCATGGCGGTCCAACTCGGGCGCGAACTCGGCATCGCCACGCCCTACAACGAAGTCCTCAGCGCCGTCATTCGCCAACGCGAAGCCGGTTTCTAGCAACTGGTATACTGTCCCCTTTAGTCCAGGTATTCGAAATCGGGCGGGTAGGCATTTGGTACGAGTCAGGCTGGCCAAATACAGCCAGGGAAAAGCGAATGAGACACATAATTTCTGCTGTGAATCGATTGATGCCATGGCGCCGTGAGCTGTGGTCGCTAGCGCTGTTGCTGGTATCTGGCGCAACCATGCCCGGCCACCTGCTGGCTCAAACCGGCCTGGGTAATGATACGTATTCAGGCCAGATCAACTTTCGCGACGGCAATCTGTCAGTTTCTGTTGATCGGGTTTCGCGCATCGACCTGTTGAACCGCGTTGGCGACGAGATGGGTTTTGTGGTCATCGCGGTCGGTGAGCTGAAGACGGATGTTCGCTCCTGGTCGTTTGTGGATTTGCCACTGGAGAAAGCGTTAAAGCGCCTGTTGGCTGATACCAACGCAATCGTTACCAGGGCAAGCCCTGCAAATGCTGCGCAACCGATTTCGGCGGTATATCTGCTCGGCTCGGGTACGGGGGTGAGCAGTCCAGTTGAACTCGACTCCGTAGAAACGGGCTCGAATGAACTGCAAAGTTCGGACGCAACTGGCTCCGAGACTGAACCTGAGCCGATCCCGGCCACGTTGCCGGAACACGAAGTCGATCACGAGGCCGTGGCCGAGTTGTTGAATACGCTGCATTTCGATGCCGAGCCAGAATCCAGGTTGCGCGCACTCGACGAACTCCAGGCCATCGGCGGAGAGACATTGCGTGCGGCCCTGGAATCCGCGCTCGGGGATAGCGACGAAGAAATCCGCCAACAGGTCGAATTCCTGCTCGAAAACCTGCCCACCCAGGATCCATAGCCAATAAAGGGGACCCAAAAAAGGGGACAGTATACTTTTCCTCAAAATTTCGGACGTAAAGGGGACAGTTTACTTTCCCTCGAAATTTCGGGGGAAAAGTAAACTGTCCCCTTTTGTCCCCTTTTGTCCCCCTTTTGTTGGTTGTTTTTCATCCGCGCACCGAAGTCCAGCGTCATCCACGCGTCGACAACGGGGTCGGCATCGCCGCGCGTGCAGTTCAGGGTCAGCTCGAGCATGCGCTGCTGGCTAACCGGGTCGCGATACTTGTTCGTCACCAGCACGCGGTAGGTCAGCACTTCGCCGGGCCAGTAAACGTTGCGAAAACGCGCCTTGAACGAACGTACAGCGCTCGGGTCAAGCCAGTGTGCCGCCATTGCCGCCAGCATGCTGGCCTGGTGCGAACCCAGCCCGAACACGTTTGGGTATCCCAGGGACTTTGCCCATACGAGGTCGTAATGCAGCGGATTGTCTTCGCCGACGACGGCCTGGAAACGCACGATATCGCCGATACGCAAAGGCCCGGTTTCGATGTCGCCGCAGGACATGCCGGTGTCGACATCCTCCCAGCAACTGCGCTGGATACTGGTAAACGGGTCGACTGGATCCAGGTTTTCAGGATAGTCCGGGTTGTACTCGGGAACATCCACTTCCCAGTCGTCCGATTCGGGCGCAGCCCCGGTGGTCACCGTGGTCGAACGCTCTTCCGCCAGCAGAATGCCCTGCGCATCGCGAAACTCGGTGAGCATGGTGAGGAAGGTCAGCTCACCGCCGCGCGCACCCTGTTTGCGCCAGACCTTTTCCAGCGACGCGCGGCAATGCAGGCGTTGGCCGGCACGCGGCAGTGCGCCATGGAAGTGAAACGATTCCTCGGCATGCAGCGGCACCGACAGGTCGTGGTCGATCTGTTCGAAGACGGTGCCGCGCGGCCGTTCCAGCGAATAGCCCCAGCTGTAAGCCGCGGTAATCAGAAAGGTCGCCGGAATGAACGGATGCTCGGTATCGACGAATTCACTCAGGGGCGCGTTCATGGCGCGCGCGAAATCACGGACTTTGCCGCGTTCGATATCCATCAAGTACTCAGGGCCGGTTAAACCGACGGCGTCTTCGGCTGGCATGGTCAATTCTCCTGTGACATCACGATGAGGGCATCTGCAGCAATCGCATTACCGTCGGTGTCGACGATCAGCGGGTTGACGTCGAGCGATTGCAGTTTGCGTGCATGATCGAGAGCATAAGCGGCGATCGCACGGGCCGCGGCAGCTACTGCGGCATACCCCGGTTCGTTTTGCGACAGACCGATTGACTCCATCGCGATGGCCAGGTCGTTTTCTACCAGTGGTAGCAAGACGCTGGCGTAGCGGCCGATACGCTCGGCGTCTACGCCGCCGTGCCCGATCAGCAGCGCAAAGCCGAGCGCGGCCTGGCGTTTGATGCCGAGGATGTATTCAGCCCGCGGCGCGTCGACCATGGCTTCCACCAGGAAGCGCTCAACCGACTGACCGTTGTGTTTGATGCTGGCCTGTTCGATCTTTTCGATCGCTTTTTCGAGTGCGGCCTGCGAGTCGAGTGCGAGGCAGACACCCCCCATTTTGGCCTTGTGTGAAATCTCGTTGCTGAGCAGCTTGAGCGCGACCGGGAAACCGATGGCGCGCGCCTTGTCGACTACCTGCTGTGGAGTCGCGGTGGTGAATTTTGCGGTAACCAGGCCGTATTGCATCAACGCCGATTTGGACTCGGCTTCGTCGAGCATGCGTTGCCCGTGCGCGAACGCTTTTATCGCCAGTGTCGGTCAACAGCTCACCTGGCGCACTGGCGTTAGCCTTCTGGCGCTGTGCCGCGCCCACCCGCACCGCGACTGCCAGCGCCTCCATCGCATCGCTGAAGCCGAGCAAGGGTGCGATTCCGAGATCGATCAGGTGTTTGCGCAGTTCGGCATCCAGCCCCTCGGGCAGGATGCCCGCCACCGCACAGGGGATGCCATTGGCTGCGCTAACCTTTGCCATGGCTTCCATCGCCGGGTACCAGTCGCGGTCGGATCCGAGCGCGTCCGGGCGTGGCACGTCGAGAAAAAAACAGGCCAGATCGGCGACGTCGGCCGTCAGGCGCGTCAGGCAATCGGCAATCTGCTCGCCATCCTGCAGTGACATGCCGGTCTTCGAACTCCACGGCAGGTTCAAATCGAGCGGATTGGCGACCGGCACGACCGGCGGCAATTGCGCGCGCATGCTGGCGGCATTTTCAGCGGTGGGCGGGTGCATTTCGATGCCCAGTTGCGAGGCGCTGGCGACGATCAGGCTGTTGATTCCACCGGAAAATGAAATGGTGCTCAGACGCTTGCCGCGCGGCACGCCGGCGATGGTCAGCAGTTTCAGTGATTCCACCATGGCCTTGGGCGTCGACACGCCGATCACCCCGTAGCGCTGGCAAAACGCCTGCCAGAGGTCGCGTTCCACGACCATCGCGCTGGTGTGGCTGATGGCCACCGCTTCCGCGGCAGCGGTATCACCGCCCTTTAGTGCGATTACCGGAATACCTTTTTCGAGTGCGCGCCAGCACGCCTGCCCGAGCGCGGCGCCATTCACCAGGCCTTCAATATAAATGCCGATGGCGCGCACCCGCTCGTCGTCGAGCAGCGCTTCGATACAGTCGGCGATGTCGATCACCGCCTGGTTGCCGGTGCTGATCGCATAGCCCAGCGGAAACCCCCGTTCGACATTGGTGATGCCGTAGAGGAATGCACCGCTTTGCGAAATGATCGCGGCGCCGCGCGCGCCGGCGGGCTCGACGGTGCCGCCGGACCCCCAGGTCGAGGCGCCATCGAACAGATTGAGCACGCCCATGCAATTGGGTCCGATGACCGCCAGGTCGCCGGCCGCGTCGACTAGCTGTTGTTGCAGGTTATTGTCCGGGCCGAGTTCGGCGAAACCCGCGGCCATGCACACCGCACCGCCGGCGCCCACCCGCGCCAGCGTCGCCACGGACTCGATCGAACGTTCGGCCGACAATGCGATCAATGCCGCGTCGGGCGCCTGCGGCAGGTCTTCGATACGCTTGCAACAGGCGATGCCCTGCACTTCGTCGCGCAGCGGGTTTACCACCCAGATATCGCCGGCAAATCCTGCTTCGCGGCTGGCGGTGATTGCGCCCGCCACCTGGCTGCCGCCGATGTAGGCGATGTGCCGCGGCCGCAGCAGCCGGTTCAGGTTGTCGAGCCGTCGTTGACGCAGGTTGTCGGTCACTCAGTCGCCCCTGCCACTGTGGCTCGCGCTAGCCGGTAGCGCTGGTGTCAATGTAAACACTGCCGTTCTCCACTTTCACCGGCCAGGTTTTCAGGTCGACGCACACCGGCGCGCTCAGCGCCTTGCCGGTGCGCACATCGAAGCGCCCCTGGTGCAGCGGACATTCGATCACGCAATCGATGACGATGCCGTTTTCCAGCAGTTCATCCTCGTGGGTGCAGATGCCGTCGGTGGCGAAGTAGCCGTCCGGCGTGTTGTAGATGCAGTAGGTTTTGTCGTCGTGATCGAAACCCAGTACGTCTTCGACTTCGATGTCATCCGCCGCGCAGGCGCGAATCCAGTTGTCGGTCATCGATGGGCCACGCAATCAGTTTTTATAGGAAGGATCTTGCTGATCGAGCTGGCGCACCAGTGCCTGCCAGCTGCGCGTGACCGAATCGCTCGGGCCTGCCGCTTTGGGGCGTGAGTATTCCGCGAGCTGGCGCAGCGACTCGTCATCGATGTGCTTTGGCGTGGCGCCTGAACCCATGACGTCCACCTGTACCTTGCAGGCGTTCTCCAGCGTGTACAGATAGAAAAAGGCTTCGGCTACCGTGCGCCCGACCGATAGCAGGCCGTGGTTGTGCATGATCATCAGCCACTTGTCGGCGATGTCTTCGCCGAGGCGCCGGCATTCGTCGGGGTTGTCTTCGTCGGCAAAACCGTAGTCGTGGTAACACACCAGCTCGATGATCTCGCCCGCCTGCTGCGACATCGGCAGTAAACCTTCTTCCATGCAGGCGACCGCCATGCCGGCGCGGGTATGGCTGTGCAGCACCACGTTGATGTCGGGGCGCGCCTTCAATACCGAGGAATGGATGGCATGGCCGGCATCGTTGAAAGGGTAATCACCGGTGATGACTTCGCCGTCGAAACTCACCTTGATCAGGTTGGAAGCGGTGATCTCGTGAAACAGTAAGCCGTAAGGATTGATCAGGTATTGGTCGGCGTGGCCGGGGATGCGTGCGCTCAGATGGGTGAAGATGATGTCGGTCCAGCCGAAGCGCACGAACAGGCGATAGCAGGCGGCGAGTTCACAGCGCAACTGCCACTCGGCTTCTGAGATGGATGGAATGCGGTTAGCGGCAGTGCTCATTACGTGCTCCTGATGACGACTTACTTGAAACTAGGCTCGGTGATCATATGCGGTGCCTGGCGAATACTCCAGGCCCGGGTATTGCGGCCCAGCGTACGCCGAACGGCGACGGATAGCGATTCGATGAAGGTGCGTAAAAAGCCGGGATCGGGCTCGGGCAGTTGCGCCTCGATGGCTTCGTGCAATCCGGGCAGCGAGTAAAACGGCACCTGCGGATAAAGGTGGTGCTCGATGTGGTGTTCCATGTTCAGGTATAAGAAGGACACCAGCGGGTTGGTGCAAAACGAGCGCGTGCTGTCGAGGATTGACGGCGCATTTTCCGCCATTTCGACATGCTGGATCAGGCCGAAGGCCATCACAGTGACCTGGCCGAGAAACACGGGAATCACCAGGTACCACAACAACCAGTCGGCACCCAGCGCGATGGCAATGCCGATACCCGCATAAATCGCAACGAAAATACAGGCGTTGCGGCGCATGCGCGGCCGTTCATCCTGCGGGATGACCCAATCCATGACATCGGTATAGCGCCCGCTGATCACGCGCAGCAAGGCGACCAGGTGAAAGCGCGTCAGGGAATAACCGGAAACGTCTTTCAGCCAGGTGCGCAGGGTAACCAATGTCTCGTCTGGCATCTGGCTGTCCCTGCCCTGGTGCCAGGTGTAGGTGTGATGATTGGTGTGGGTATAGCGACGATGCAACGGTTCTTCCATGTACAGCAGCGAGGTAATCCAGAACACCAGCTCGTTCAGCCAGCGCGTGCGAAACGCGGTGCCGTGCGCGCTTTCGTGGCTCATCGCGTAAGCCGGTAAGCCGATCACCGAGCCGTGAACAAACATCGCCAGCCACAGCCACGGGTTATCCATCGTCAGATGCACGCCGTAGCCGGTGACCAGCAGGCTGAGTGCCCACTTCACCAGGAACACCACGCCCGGCCGGTCGCTGCGTCGGCACAGCGCCTTGATGGTTTTCCGATCGAGATTGATTCCGCTCGATGCGGCGTTGGTCGCGGTATAGGTTTCGCTCATGAATGACTCCCCGGGATCCCTCGGGATTGACTGCGTCGACGTGCCTTGCTGCGCGCTTTCTGCGCCATTAATGATTCCTTGCTGCCGTCGTGCCAGGAGCCGAACAGCTTGTCCAGCGGCGCGTTGGTATTGCCGTAGTTAAGGTCGAAGTACTGGTGGTGCAACTGGTGGTACCAGTCGCCGGCCGGGATTCGTCTGCGTCCCGTGGAAACAAAGTTGAAGCCGGAATGCGACGGCGCCGGGCCGATGCCCATGAACATGCCGAACACCAGGATGACCACCGGGTGCACCGGTAGAAACCAGAACAGCATGAAGCCGTTGAAATACAGCAGGTGTTCGATCGGGTGCATCGAAATGCCGGTCCAGGGCCCGGTGTTGACGTTGCGATGATGCAGTTCGTGCGCAACGCGGTACAGCGGCGGCCAGTGCGATAACCGATGAATGCAGTAAAAATGGATGGTGCCCCAGAAGAATACGCCGAGAATACAAGCTGGCGAAATACATCGGGTGTTCGGCGATGGCCGGGATAAGCGACGTAACCGTTGGCGTAAATCCACAGCGTGATGACTTCGAAACCGGTCCAGATGGTGACGCCCGAGACGAGGCTCCAGAAGACGTTGTCCCAGACCTGGTTGCCCCACAGGAACTTGTCGTTATCGGTGTCCGGCCAGCGGCGGTGAAACTTGTATTGATCATTCTGGCTGCGGCGCATGTACAGCCACCAGTGCAGGCCGCCGGCCACCAACGTCAGCAGCGCGGCGTTGCGCAACCAGACCAGTGCAATCCAGCCCGGCGCGAACTCGGTCATCGTCGCCATCGCGGGCGTGAGGAAATACCAGGCGATGAAACCGAGGGCGATGTAGAGATAGCCCCACGGGAACAGCATGCCGATAAACAGGTAGTGCAGCGCGGCCAGTGGGTTGAAATGGCAGGCGAAAAAGCGCGGGCAAGCCAACCGTCGATTCCGGCTGATAGTCGCTGGTCGGGTTATAGGGTGCGGCACTCATGGGCATTCCCGGGTTCAAGGGCACAGGGTCATGTTTAGACTCAGGATCGAGGATTTCGCGTAATTCTCAATCTGGGCGAAATATTGAAGCAATTGTGGTAAAAATCTAGTTAAATTAATCGTTCACAGTGATAGAAATTCGTTATGTCTAATCTGGATACGCAGTTGCGAACTTTCCTGCAGGTCGCCCAGCACGGCAGCTTCCGGCGCGCCGCCGAGGAAATGTTCGTCACCCAGGCGGCGGTCACCAGCCGCATCAAGATGCTGGAGCAATGGCTCGGCTTCGAAGTGTTTGATCGGCATCGACGCGGAGCTGACCTGACCGAGCAGGGCGAACGCTTCATTGGTTTTGCGCGCAACGCGCTCGATGTCATCGATCGCGGTCGCGAAGAGGCGAAGCAGGCCAGTAGCTACCGCGTCAATTATCGCTTCATGAGCCAGTACCTGTTGCTGGAAAGCTACGCACTCGACTGGGTCGACTGGATGCGCCATCGTGTGGCCGATGTCTCGGTCAGCATCGACAGTGGCCCGTCGGTGGTGGCGGCGAAACAGATCAGCCACGGCCTGCTCGACATCGCGGTCGGCTACCAGTACCAGATGACCCGCGGCGTGGTGTTTGAAATCCTGTTCAACGAGACATTGATCCTGGTGACCAGCTTTGCTGATCCCGAAGACTGGCGCGAAAACTACATACCGATCGGCTGGGATGACGAGTTCGACGACGAGCAGCGTCGTTTTATCGGTGAGCCGCAGCGGGGTTACCCGTTGCGCACGCCGTTCATCGATACCGCGCGGGCGCTGATATTGCGTGAAGCGGGCAGCGCTTACGTGGTGGAGCGCGCCGCTTTACCGCTGATCGAGCAGGGCCGTGTTACGCCGCGTCGACGAGGCGCCGGTATTCGAGCGACCCGCCTATGCGCTTTACCCGGTCAAACCCGTCCCACCCCGAAATCCAGCAAACCGCACTTACCGGCCTGCGCGAAATCGCCACTCATTTCCAACGCTGAACCAAAGGGGTCAGTGTCGATTGATTTATTCGCGGTTTCATTTTTCGCTTCCGGGTCAAATTTTGTCACTTGCGGTTGAGCTGACAGCACTTTCCTGCCTCTTAAAATTCAAATCTGAGTGACTGCTTTCTACAGAGGAGACACTGAGAATGGCTTCGTCGGAGGCAACTTTCGGCACTAACCGGACACCCTGATCTCGGGCAACGGGTTCAATTCTTTTGATTCCGCTTTTCTCTAAAGGGGTGCAAGTATCTGCTTGATCACCAGTCGAAGAAGGACGATGGAAGCGGTTTCCAGGGGACCAGTATTGCCCGCACACGAAGCGATCAGACAGGTCTTAATCAACCGTCGTATACGCCATCGCGACCGGGTTCATCTTGCTCGTAGAACGCTTTGACGCTGCCGTCTTCGCTTAATTCCATCACGACGCGCAGCGGAATGGACGTTAAGACGTAGGCCGGAACAGACGGATTTGGCATATTTGATTTCCGGCTGCCGTCAGCGTGGCTCCAACTTATCTCAATACCCTGCTGCGGATAGCGACGCTTGGGAAAACGGTCGGCGCACATGGCGAATTTTGCAACTTCGGGACAACTTAACGCCTTTGGAGAATTTACAACCTGCCAACTGACATCCGTAATGGTCGCACCGGTGAGATTAACAACCTGCACCTCGTTGAAATAGTAGCTTGGGTTGTAGCCGGTAGCACATGCAGTCATCAGACAGCAGGCAAGTAAGGCGATGAGCTTTTTCATGACTATATATCCTGTTAGATTATCCAGATACTCTACGCTAGATCACAAAAAGAAGGATCAGGTTCAGTCAACCTTTATTCAGTCTCGTATCCCGCCTCGATCAGCAACCTGCAAGCGTCTGTTTTCTTCAAAGGAGACACTGAAAAGAGGAGTGCGGGTGGCAGAGTTCGGCACACACCGGACGCTCGCAAAATTGCGGTGAGTGGCAAAACCGATCCAAATGAGACGTTCGGAAATTTTTCATTAGCTTCTGCTTACCCACCTGTGCGGTCACTCGATTTTCCTCAGGTTCCATTTCCCACCTTTGGCGGTGGTTCTATTGACCCAGGTGCCGGTCACTTCGCTACTGCCCTGAGTAAAGTGCCATCTACCGGTTCCATTTGCGCCTCTGGGCGAGGACCAGTCAAAGCTGATGGTATTTCCTTCGACGTCGCCCCAGATCTTGCCGCCCTTGCTACCGTATGAACCGGTGATCTTGTTGCCATCCTGGACAAGCTTGACCACTGAATCCGAAGCTGGCCTTCCCTCGGCAGTGAGTCCGACGTAAGTACCGGAAAAATCGCCGCTAAACTTAACCGGTTTGCTGGTAAGAGCGGGTGCATAGATACCGGTCGTCTTTTCGTATGCCGCCTTCGTCACCGGACTGATCGTGTAGTCGATACCCGACAGGGTAATCGTTTTCCGCTCTCCGTTTGCGGCCGGTTCATTGATAAACCAGAAAGAGAGTGTCGCCTCGTCCAGTCGAGTTACGTCAGGCGGCAGGACGAAGTACAGGATTCCCTCGATCGACTCGCCGCTCGCCAGGGTGACTTCTTTTAATCGTGACTTTTCGAAATAAGCTGCTTGCTGTTTTCTCGTATCGACTCGCTCAGAATGCGATCCGAACATGCTGCCGAAAAGGCCCGGCAGCCCAAAAAATGACCCCACAAGGGCAGGGTCCGAAGCGGTAACCGCGGCCTGGAATTCGAATGACGACACTACGGCTAGCGGGAAAGCGGGAACCACTCGCTTGCCGTCGGCAAATATCAGCCGGACGTCGAATCCACGGCCGGTTATATCTCCGCCGGTTTGATTTCTAACCGTTATACGGACCGGGAGTATCCCGGCTTCTTTCAATTTCAATCCGAGTTCGTTTTCACCCGCGAAGACTCGCCTCGATCTTGATGTCATTGACGTCAAAGCCGACCTTTTCGACACGTTTGGTTTCGAGATACTCCCGAAATCTCCTGGTTTCGGGTGCAGTTGCGAACTCGTCTACAAATTTCTGCGCCGCATTGGCCAGTTGATCTTTAAGCTGTGGGCCTTCGCCGATAATCGCCCACTTCGAGATCGGGACACCTTGCGAGGAATAGAATAGAAAGGTGTACGCAACATGAAAGAAATCTTCTTCGCTGTCGAAAAACATTCTCCAGTTAACATAATCGAGGCGGGGTTCGATGATTCCATCCAGTTCGCTTTCGGGAATGTCGTACGGTGGCAATTGATCGACTAGCTCCGATTGTTCGAACACTTGCGGGATGGTTGCGTTGAATAAAGCCACACTTTCCTGTCCGGCATTCACCGTGGCTATATCGTCTGATATGGATTGTACGTGGATATAATTGGCAAGGCTCGGTTCATAGTAAATGCCAACATTGGCGCGGGTTATTTTCTCGGCAGCCTCTATCTCGTGGGACGCACCTATGTCAATGCTGTGAACCGTCGGTCCCGAGGCGCAACCGCTGATTAGCAGGGCGATAGATAAAAAAATTGCTGAATTACATTCTTTGGAAATCATCACCTCAACCTCAAATGCTGGTTCCAACCTAGCAATATCGGCAGCAGGGCAAATTGATTCCGATCAATCGAAATACGATTAGAAGTCGAGTTTGTTCAAAGAACATCTGCTTCAAAGTTTCGCGAAATGCGACTTGTTTCTTGAGGGTCGAATGGTTGCTTAGGGACGTGAGAAGTCGATCACTTATCAATGCCGAACGGCAGCAAAGGGCAGATTCTGTTGAAAAACTCTAAATTTTTAAACCGAACAAAACCATTTGCGTTTTAACCTTTCTAACGAACCTAATATTCGGAGGGGATCATAGTTATCGTGATCAGTTCTTACAGCGTCACTGATAAGCTCTGGAGCCCATTTGTTAATAAGGTTCAGGGTGGTTTGGTTTTCATTGGAAAAATCACGCATTCAATTTAGCGAGTTTTTCAACAGTATCGGCACGAAGCTGCCTTTGGTTCAGTGTTTCTCAAAGACGGCTATCGCACCGATATAGATACTCATACCCGTTCTCGACCATACTGGTAAAGCTGTCAGGTATCTGTCAGTGAGAGCGGGACATGCACCCGCTGACTACGAATATTTGTGCCCAAACATGCGATGTTCACCGCTTTGGTTTCGAGTCAGCGAGTGCGCTTGAGATCGTTAACGAATACTCAGGGCTCGCCGTCAGCACCGGCTCACCTATATTGGTTTCGAAGATCTCAGGCTGCATGCCCCACCACTGCAATTTAACATATCGGGGAGTTGTCATGAATGAGCAAGAATCGGTTGTTTATAGTGTCTATGTCGGTATTGATTGGGCGGATTCGAAGCACGATGTTTGCATTTGCCCGAGCGATTCAGATGCACGAGAGTTCGATGTTATTCGTCACCACGCTGAAGCGATTGATGTCTGGGTGAAAGACCTGCACCAGCGATATGGCGGTCGAATTGCGATAGTGGTAGAACTGAGTAAAGGTCCTATTATCTCGGCCTTGCAGAAGTATGATTTCATCGACCTCTTTCCCGTAAACCCGAGCACACTGGCCAAGTATCGGGAGGCGTTTCAGCCGAGTAAGGCCAAGGACGACCCGACTGACGCGGAGCTCGCAGTGGATATGCTGCTGCGCCACTCAGAGCACTTCAAGGTGCTCAAACCCCAGAGCGTTGAGATGCGTACATTGGCGGCGATGGTGGAACAGCGCCGGCACCTGGTCAACGAGCAGGGCCGGATCACCAATCGGCTGCGCAGCGCACTAAAACAGTACTATCCGCAGGTGCTGGAGTGGTTTGAGCACATTGATACGCCGTTATTCTGTGCCTTTGTAAAACGCTGGCCGACGTTGACGCAAGCCAGGCGTGCACGTGCCAACACGCTCAAGCAATTCTTCCACGAGCACCACATGTATCGTGAAGATGTAGTCGAACGCCGCCGCCGGGCAATTAATGCAGCAAGCCCACTCACCCTGGATGAAGCGGTGATCGTGCCGTATCGGATGCAAGTCCTGGTTCTGGTCGATCAGCTGGAGTTGATGTTCAAGGCCATCGACCAGTTCGATGATGAAATCGCGAAGCTGGCTTCACAGCATCCTGACTATGCCTTATTCCAGCCACTGCCGGGAGCGGGCCCGTCACTCACACCCCGATTGATGGTTGCATTCGGTGAGCAGCGAGAGCGGTTTTCCAGTGCTGCCGATGTCCAGAAGCTCTCGGGTATTGCACCGGTAACGGAACGCAGTGGACAGAAGCACTGGGTGCACTGGCGATTACAGTGCCCAACATTTATGCGTCAGACTTTCGTCGAATGGGCAGCGCAAACAATCAACAAATCCTACTGGGCCGGGGCGTATTATCGGCAACAGCGTGACAAAGGATCAACCTACCAGGCTGCAGTTAGGTCGCTAGCGTTCAAATGGATACGGATTCTTTACCGTTGCTGGCAGATAGGTGTTGCCTACGATGAATCCCGATATCTGAAAGCCCTGGAGCGACGTGGGTCACCCCTGGTCAAAAGGCGGGAAATGCTTGAATCAGCTTGACTGAATACCTCAGGGCGTGAAGCAGACGATCAAAAAGCTGCGGTGAGCGGCAAAATCCGACCCGATTCGGACTCCCAGTACACAAAGGTAGGCGGCAGTCTTCGGCGTTGGACACTAAAAAGTTTGTATTTAAATTGTGCTTTTGGCGCGAAAGAATTCAATCGAGTTCTTCGATCGCCTCAGCTTATTAAGGCTGCACTACTTGAGTAGTCCAGTCAAATGCTCACGCCCGGTTTCTAGAAACCGTTTCTGCCAAAAGGCACAATATCTCATACATTAGAGTCGCACCCACCAGCGAGGTGTTACCACTGGGATCAAACGGAGGGAGCGACTTCGACCACATCACCACCGATTAGATTGAGACCGCCCAGACCCCTGAGCAGAGCCTGTGCTTCGATGGTAGTAATGCCTCCGATTTCAGGTGTACCCGTTCCTGGCGCATACACCGGGTCGAGGCCGTCAACGTCAAACGATATATAAGTGGGGCCATCGCCAACGATATGACGAGCCTCTTCAATTACCGCTTTAACGCCTATCTCAGTAGCAATTCCTCCATGAACCCACCCGCATACCCTGCTCGATAGAGTATCTCCCAGCCTTCCGTGGTGTTCTGAGCGCCGCGAATTCCAATCTGGATCGTCTTCTGCTGGCATCTAGCAAGCCATCTTCATGTGCACGACGAAACGGTGTTCCATGCATGAACTTGGACCCCTGAAATTCATCCCAAGTATCCGTGTGGGCGTCAATATGGACCAGGCCAACAGGCCCGTCCTTGGCAATGGCTTTCATGATGTGGGTAGGTAACGGAATGATCACCACCGGCGCTAGCGAGCGCCCCTGCGGCATGAACACGGGCATAGAAAGCCTCGATATCTCGCACTACCGCTTCATGATCGAACAGTGCCTGAAACGGCACGTCGCCAATATCGGCAATCTTGCATAACTTATAGGGATCGGTTTTAGTGACATGATGAATAGACCGCATCAGGCTCGACTGATTTCGTATCTCCCGTGGCCCGTGCCGCGCACCGGGCCTGTTCGTTACGGCACCATCGTATGGGACACCTATCAAGGCGATATCGAGTCCTTGCGGATCAGGCTGATAGGGAACCCGCATGAATGTGGGCAGGCCCAGAGTAACGTGGAAGCGAATTTTCTTCGTTTTTAGTCATCATGTCTCGATCGCACCTCTCTAACCTGGTTTGTTGCAGCCATTAACCTGCATGGAGAATTTGACTGGGTCGGATTATCCCGATAGGCAGGAATTTCTACGGTCATACGTAATAAGGTAGCTTATCGACTCGAGGCGAATACTCACCATTCGCAGAAACGTGACGAACATCGGTCAGCAATCTCTTCCATGCTGGCAAACCATACATTGCCCTTCTCCAGCATATCTTTAATCAGGCCTTCAACAGGCCCGAAGCCTGGCGAGCCAGTCGGTAACAAACGGATGCCAGACAGCAACCCACAATCCGCCATATTCCCACGCGGCATCAAATTCGTCGCGAAAACCGACAATAGCCTCCGATGGCGCCTTTATCGGCATCATGAAATCAATGTCGCTCATATGGACATAGGGCGGCCAATGGTCCACCCGATAGGATGGGGAACTCGACAAATAGCCTTTTGCCGATTTAATTTCATACGGAATGTCATCCGCCATTAGTGATGCGTCGTAGGTGAAGCCTTCATCGAGCAACAAATTCAGCGTGCTTTCAGAAAACTTGTAAAGTCCTCGATATCCAGGGGCGCTGACCGGTATGACGCTCAATGACCTCAATACTTTTGCAGCCAATATTTTCCTCATCGACTGGACGTTCATTCAGATCATGCAGATAACCGTGATGGCCGACTTCATGGCCGGCCTTGACGATGGCGTCCACCGTGTCGAATATGTTCAATACACCATGCCGGAATGTCGAAGAGCTGTTTCAGGCCATTCCTCGTACAGATACAGTATTCTGGACACCGACCTTTGGGCCATACTGCAATTCGGCAGTGGCTTCAACGCGGCAATAAGGAGTCCGTCGGATGCGACGAGTTGCAGAAAACTGCTCCGGCGTCCCACTGTCAAAGGTAAACGCAACCGCACATTTGGCCCCGTTTGGCCATGGAACAGGATTATTGATCATAACTTTTCTCCGTAAGATGCATGTGTCATGGCATGACACTCCCGCCGTTTTACACCAATTCCCTGCCCCGTGATATAGGCACCGCCAACGCCACACAGGAATGTCACCATGTACGCGATCTCTTTCGGTTTGCCAAATCGCTTCAGCAGGAATATCCAGTTCCTTTTGCCGCCATTCCGGCGTCATGTTGTCGGCATCCAGCATGGCCGTATCTATCGGCCCGGGCACAAGGCATTTACATTGATTGACGGGGAAAATTCATAAGCCCAGGACTTCACCAGCCCCATCACCCCGTGCTTTGAAGCAACATCGGGAGAAAACGTTTCGCGCCCCCGTAATACACCATGTCGGATGAGGTCAGAATGACACGTCCGCTTCCTGTTCTGGACATGCAACGAAGTGCCTCTCGCCCCGCCCAGGAAAGCCCCGCGCAAATTAACCGCGATCACCCGATCAAATTCCTCGACAGGAGTATCCAGCAACGGGCGCTCGTGAATGATCCCGGCGCAATGCACTAAAAAGTCAAGCGGCCGACTTTCGGGGAAACATTCCCTGAAAACGGCAAGTACAGATTCCTCATCGGAAACATCACATGTCATCTGCCTGGCTGAACCACCTGCCTCGGTGATCGCGTCGATGGTTTCTGTGCCATCTAAAAGGTCAACAACTGTGACATCGGCGCCTTCGGCTGCCAGTGGATACCAGGCACAAGCCCTGCGATACCGCGGCTCGCCCCCGTAGCGGCACCCATTCCCCAGGAACGTCATACCAGGACCTCGCCACGGTCCACCATGATTGCCTGTCCAACTATATTTGAAGAAGCACTGGATGCTAAAAACAGGTAGGTGGACTGCATATCTTCGGGTTCCATCAGCCCTGCCATGATCTGCGCAGCGGTGATTTCATCCAGCAAGTCCTGCTCGGTACGCCCTGTGCGTTTGGCCATATTCTTCAGCGACAGCATGGAGGCATCCGTTCTGACCAGCCCGGACAAACACCGTCACCGATGCCCTCAGCCTCCGGGCCATGGACCGCATGAAACCAAGGTTGGCATGCTTGGTACTACAATAGGCTGAAAATTCAGGTACTGCGGTTCGGCTCCAGATTGAACAGGTGAATATAGTCGCGAACCCGGGCATCCTCGGTGCCGCATCGCGTGTTACATAGAAAGTGCCAGTCATGTTGATATCAACGATACGCCGGAATGATTGTTCAACCGCGTCATCGTCATCAAGTACGCCGGGGTTATTCGCTCAAGGCCTGCATTATTAACCAGAACGTCGATCTGACGGAGACAAGCAAGTTCTGTTTTAACCGCCGCCACATCCGTAATATCGCATTGTATGGCTTGCACGGATGCACCAGTTTCATTGGCGAGGTTTTGCCGAATTATGCACGGCATCATCTTCGGCCAGAAGGATAACTTCTGCGCCGGCATTCGCAAATCCCTGCGCCGATCCCATAACCGATGCCACGACTGCCACCAGTACACAACCTTCTTGCCACTGAAATCGTCGTGAATTCTGCCCACGGCGGACTCAAGCCTCAACATCTGGGCGCTGGGAGCGCATGAACATAATGTGGCGCTCGGATTCGAGATAACCATCCGTATCAAGCACCTCCTCCTTGGACCCGATACGCTGTCCTTTCTTGAACGCAACTGGACCATCTTCGAGAACGGTACCGGGATGACGGGAAAAGAACACAATTCGGTCCCCCAGAAACAGGGCTTCTTCAATATCATGGGTGCCGCTGACCACGGTGGTATCCGATGATTCGAGGATCGAGATCATCAATTCCTGCATGTTCGCAAGTTCCGCATCCAGCGCGCCAGAGGGCATCCATCAACAATACACTGGGCTTGTTTGCGAGCGTCCGGGCGATGGCGACACGCTGTTTCATGCCCCCGGACAACTGGCTGGGATAAGCATCCTTGAACTTCGTCAGACGGACAAGATCAATGAAATAGGAAGCAAGCTCTTTGCGCTCTTTAACCGGAACGCCGTTGCACTTCATGCCGTACTCGACATTTTTCTGCACCATCATCCAGTCGAACAAGGGGTGACTACTGAAACACCATGCCGCGATGCCGGTCCGGGCCTTCGATAAGCACATCATCAAGCAGCATACGACCTGAAGAGGGTGTTTCCAGTCCCGCTATCATTCTGAGAACCGTAGATTTACCACAGCCTGACGGGCCCAGTAAAACGCAATACTCGTTTCGCCTGACGACAAAACTAACATCAGGAGAAATCATCATGACATTCCTACCCATCCACAAGGGTGAAAACCTTGCCCACATTTTCGACGATCAGTTTTTTGGCAGAGTCGTTAGCCTGTGGGATGCATACACCGCTCTCCTCATCGTCCTTGATTGTAGAGATAGCCGAAGAGTCCACGATGCATCCAACGGAACAACAGATCGAACAGCAGCCCCAGCAGACCGATTACCAGAATACCCGCCATGATTTCATCCGTGTGCAGGAAACGACGCGCCCGCATCATCATCAGCCCAATACCACTGGTAGAGGCCACGATTTCCGCAATCACACAGATAGGTCCAACTGACGGCCAGCATCTGGCGCATGGCGACCACGACATTTGGCAGGACGGCCAGCGGTAGCACCGTCCACAACACCTGTTTCTGGGTTGCCCCGAGTGTTAAAGACGTTTCGATCAGTTCGATACGAACCTGCCGGGTGTAATCCATCACCGGTTATAAGAAAAAACACTACGCCGATAAATAACAATGCCAGCTTCGGTCCCTCGCCCGTTCCAAGCCACATCAGCAAGATAGGGATGAATGCGGGTGCGGGCGAATATCGCCAGGCGAACGGGATTAAAAAATGATTCAACTGACGCGAACGTTCCCATTAAAATGCCAAGGGGCACTGCTGCCGGGCGTGCCCGGTAAAGCTACCACCACGCGAAGTACACTGACGCCGATATCACCAGGGAATTTCCCCCCAGTAACAAATCATACAAGGTTCCAAGTACCTTCTCCGGCGGCGGCACCAGCAAGACGTTGACGCCTTCGAAGACCACCGCCAACTCCCAGGCCGCGAAGAAAATTACCGACCGATATCCCCAACAGGATGCTAAGCTTGCGGGAAACGGGCTTTCGCATTGTCACCCGCAGGGGTGGCCGGTTCGTTTTAATTGACATTAGAAATGCTCCAACCCATTTGGCTTACCGTCTATTCATATAGTCACTGCACTGTGCCTGAGGCCAGGGATCAAAACAAATAGCGATAAGTCAAAGGCTAGTGGGGACATACAGCTGTCCCCACCTCTTGTGAACTAGTTCGCAGAAATAGATTGTCGATAGCCACTCTTTACGAGATCGCCGACCAGGGAACAGTCAACGGCACCCGAGGCGTCGACCTTTTTGAGTCCATCAGCCCAAGCTTGATCCACCATTCATTGATAAGGGACACAACATCGACCATGCTGCCATTCCTTAATCCAAACGGTGGCTCACCATCCAGCGCACCACCAGACACGGGCCGCTTCATGAAAATGATCATCTAGATGCCACCTTCAAAAAACTTGCCATTTGTGCCAATAACATATCCGATATCTTCGACTGGCCACTGAAGAAATTCAGCCAATAGCTTATTAACTTCAGCTGTATTGTCATGCCAGTATTGCACGGAATCCCAGCGTGCCTTCAACACATCCAGGGCTGTCTGACAACATTTCTTGATAAAGTTCTTATTCATGTAAATTACATCATGAATATGCCGGTCTTTTAAGCATCGCCGCATCAGCCGTATGAATGGCACTGTGCGCACCCTCGCGGTTTGCAAGAGACCTTTGATATCCAGGGCTCGTATAGATAGGCGGCGGCAAGATCCCCTGACATCATCGGACCAACAGCCTCATCTGAATTCAGGTTAACCCATTCGACTTCACTGCGGCAACATTGATGCTGTCGAGCATCAGGCCCATCAACAAGTGGCCGATATAGGCTTGCGGAGCGGCCACTTCTGGCCTTTGATATTTTCAGCCGTCACGCCGGGCGAAAAAATAATGTGGTCTACTCCATAGGAGGGATTCGTGAAAGCGACATTAACCACGTCGGTACCACGTTGGGCTATCAACGGTGTGTAATCGCCTGTGCACATGTAAACGTCGATCTGACCGGATGCGATCGCCAGGTGGCCGCCAATGGGGTCTTCAAATAACGTGAAGTTGTATTCCAGGTCAGGAGAGAGGCCTTTTTCTTCCGCAACCTTCAACATGGCGTATCCTGGCCAGGATACGCGTATCCGCAACATTAACTTTTTCCGCGGCATTGGCACCAATGATGTCAATGACGAAAGAACACGACCGACGCGATTACTGGTACATAACGTTTAATTTTCATTTCTGCGCTCCTCAATTTATAGACAAATACGGCAGGTGGGGTTTGGATTTGTCATTGTTTGGTAAATTTATGTTTTAACTTGTGCAGTTGATTTTAGTCAATAAATATCTTTAGTCACTAAAAGTTATAATATCGATCAGATATGGGATTAATTTACAAATGCAGGGTAATTGAGCACATTTGATGAGGCTGGAGAAAGAAACGAAAAGCAAGCGACAGCGTTCGATTCTGAAGCGGCCAGGCAGAGATTCAAAGTGGACGATTATGGGACGTTAAAATTGAGGCGATTGCCGAGGATGCAGATCTGTCTGCGATGACTATTTTTAACTACTATGGTTCGAAAGGCGGCTTATTATTGGCCCTGGTAGCTGAGAGCGACCGTCATCTGGTTCAAAAAAATTAACGCAATTCTGGAAGCGGATAGTCGCGATGCGATTTCTGTAATTACCGACTTCTCACTAACCATATTCGACCATGCATTTTCCTATCTCGACCGTCTAGTCTGGGGGCATGTGCTGGCAACCTCGATAAAAGAGGGTAGCTCGGCTTTTGGCCGCGGGCTGGCGGAACTGGAACATAAACTGATAGATCTGCTGGCGAAGATTATCGATCAACTAAAGAAACGGAAGCTAATCGATGCCCGTTGCGAACTTGCCAGACCGTTGCGGCAGTCATCTACAGTGTTCATAATGCTCGGTTCATCGAATATGCTT
Source organism: uncultured Gammaproteobacteria bacterium (assembly GCA_963835795.1). Lineage (GTDB taxonomy): Bacteria > Pseudomonadota > Gammaproteobacteria. Next base: position 1,877 of record CAWIHJ010000088.1, on the reverse strand, counting down.
CAAATCTGAATATTCCACGAAAGAAATTGACGCCATTGTAAAGAACGATCTTAAATTTTTATTGGAACGCATGGCCTAGGCCGCAACGAACGAACTGGGTCGTAACCTTCCTTCCAAAATTTGGCCACTAACGACGACTAAGGGCACTTTGCTGCCACCCATTCTGAATCTCTCAGCGTCTGCTTTGCTGAGCTTGAGGGGAAAGGATTAGGGGACGGTCTGCCTATTTCACTTGATGCTACTATGCAAACTCAATGGCTATTGAAACAGGTATACTGTCCCTTTTTTTCCTTAGAAGTGAAAGTTTTTACAAGTTGGTCAAGTCAAATAAAAACCGATTATTTTATATCGCGAATATTCCTTTACTTGCTGCTGGCGCAAAGCATCCAGGTCCTTCTTCCGCTTTGTTGCCATACTTTTGCAGTATACAAAAATGGCCCCGGCTACAATGGTGACCGCATATCGAATTAATGCCGGGACATCAAATGCCCAGACACTGATAAGTATGACCAGCACCAGCATCGCAAACATGCCGAACACTCTTTCATTAAGCTGGTTTATCGTCCAGTTGTGACTGCGCTCGAAACCTTTTAGCATGTGCCAGTTTGTCTGCGCTGCCCTGGCCTGGGTGATTGCAATTCCCAGTTCTGCATTCGAACTTCTTGCTGCAGTCCCTGGACATGTGTCCTGGCTTGCCACAGCATGGCAAGTTGCATCTGTCTGAGTGAAACTTGTCTCAGTAGTAGCAGCATCAGAGTCCTTAGGCTCATTCTGCTGCTGTTGCTTGTTATAAGCTTTCTTCTGGGCATCCTGGAGTTCAAAATACTTTGGGTCCAACTTGTGGTTGGACATGATATCAAGGGCCGTAGTCAGAGTCTTGGGGTATTGGTCAACTCCAAGAGAGAATTGCACTCCAAATCCTTGGAGTAGTGAGCCATACCTGGGGTAGTCACTTCCTTTGATAAAGAGGTAGGCCATCCAGGCTTCAAAGGCTCCTGCTTTAAGCCCGGCCTTCTCACTGGTGCTGCCCTTCTTGTAGGGCTCACCTTGTGTCACATTGTAATCAAGCAGGTCTTTACCCATGTGGCTTACAAACACATCACGGGTCTGCTTGAATTACTTCAGATAATCAAGAGCAGACTCATTGTCTAGCATCTTGATGTTGACTAGCCTTGTCAGGCTTTCAGTCATAGAGATTAGTGGGTACTGTGCTCTGACAGACTCCACCATACAGTTCTTGATTGCTTTCAATAGCTCAATAGGCTTATCTTTGATGTCCTTGTCAAAGGTTGGGAGTGCTTCAATCCTACCCTGCATGGTCTTGCTGCAGTAGGTAGAGTAGATGAGGGAGTAGGCTTGGTTCATGCCATCCTGCATGGCCTGCACCCTGTCCAGGTAATGCCTGAGACTTTCTTGATACATGATATCAAGTCCCTTCTGATCTTCAGCCTTCTAGGCATCAGCTTTTGTAGAGATCTCACGTTTAGGCTTGTTGGCTTCAATGTCGATTTCCTTGAGGTCTCTCAGGGATCTGGCTACATCATAGCCTCCCTGCTTCCATTCTTTCTGAATGTACTGTTCCAAGGCTTCCTTGGTTGTGGCATAGGTCGCCACTTGGGTCTTTCCCACAGTCTGTGGGTGGAACTTCAGTTCCTTAGGCTTGTCAGCAGACTTGGTGTGCTGATTCCTAGTGCTGGTCCTCTGGGAATTGAATCTACCAGAGCAGCCAGAGGATCTACCCCCACAGGAGTATCCTCATCCTCTTCCTCCTTGTGTCCTCGTGTTGTTCTTCAGTCTTGGTCTTAATCTTGGATAGCAGCTTGATACTTGACTTGCACTAGATAGTGGCTTGATGCTTGACTTGCAAGCAATTGGTC
>CAWIHJ010000087.1:0-79530 GCA_963835795.1 uncultured Gammaproteobacteria bacterium | reverse complement strand
TTCGCATCAATACTTTTGTCTCGGCCAATAATTCATTTTTGCTCCACTTGTATTCTAGAAATTCTTTTTTCTCATTTTCATTAATTTGTTTTTTTGCCACTCGTAGCCTGATCCAATTAACAAAAAGACCAAGAACACCAATTATACTAACACTTTTAAGAAAATTGCTTTCTTTATTTGATTTGCTGTTTTCTTCTTTTCTAAACCATTCACTAATATCATTTATATAAAATTTAATATCATTTAAATTCTTATTCAACTTACAAATTTCTTTTGTTCTATTATTGTAATGAGCATTTTTTATATTAGAAGTGACTGAAACATACTGACTACAGCCATAACCATCATTATTTGTTTTGCTATAATCATTATCTCGATTTATAAGTACGCTCTCGTCACTATTATTCTGCTTATCAGCAAAAGAATTATTTCCAGTGGAAATAATTAAAAATAAATAAAATAAACCTGACTTTATAATTTTATCAAAACAATACATTGTAGCAATCTCCATTTTAGAGAATTGAAAGCGCCGCCCCTTTTGTCAGAGCTATAAAAACCAAAACAACTTGTTGTGTATTCAAACAATAAATTTATTTGTATTGAGACGAAGGATTTGTTATTAAACCAGCTTGTATCAAGAAATTAATTGGTCATTTTTTTACTCTACAGTCTACTTATATTTTTATTTTTGAGAGGAGTAGTAACTATTATCCTCGTCAGGCAGACAAAGATATAACTAGAAATCAATAAGATTTAGGTACGCCATTTAAAATTATTTGGCTTATATTGTCCTGCAAGCCATTTATCCTTGTCGTTTTTATTTTGACTAAATCCTAACACAATGACTTTAGGATGATAAACAATGGTCGTTATAATTTGTAGAAATAATTGAGTTTAAACCACGTTTTTTATGCATCTAAGGTTTAAAACCGTAATCTATCACCTATTATTGAATTTGAACTTGCGCCGCGTGACCTGTTGTTCGCCAACCCGCTACATCCCTATACCCAGGCACTGTTGTCGGCGGTGCCTCACCCAGAGTTGTCGCAGCCGCTGAGTTTTACCGCGATTAATGAAAGTGCCGCCTCCGAGCCCGCGCAGTGGCCGTTCCCGTTTACCCTCGAAAACCAGCAACCAACGGACTTTATCGATCTCGGTAAAGGGTCACTTTGTACGAGTCGCCGCCGGATGCAAACCATCCGACCTGGCTGCCTGATGTACTGGCTCCCCCGACTCTTTCTGCTGCTTGCGATTTTGCCAACGGGCGCGCTGTTGGCGATGGATAATTTTATCGAAACCCCTTCACTGCAGGCGCGGGTGGATTCAGGTGTGCTACCGCCCGTGGCGCAGCGGCTGCCCGCCGACGCGCTACGAGTGACCCTCAGCGGCGAGCGGTCTGCGGGTGAGCACGGTGGCCAGATGCGCATGTTGATGGGCAAGCAAAAAGATATTCGCCAGTTGGTCATTTATGGCTATGCGCGCCTCATCGGTTATACGGCGGAGCTCGAGCTCAAGGCCGATTTGCTGAAGAGCTACGAGGTGGTCGATGGTCGGATATTCACGCTGCATCTGCGCAAGGGACACCGGTGGTCGGACGGACACCCCTTTACCAGCGAGGATTTTCGCTATTACTGGGAAGATGTCGCCAACAACCCGGAGCTTTCCAGTGCGGGGCCGCCGCGAGCCCTGCTGGTCGATGGCCAGTTGCCGCAAGTCGAGTTCCCGGATGCAGCATACGGTGCGCTACAGCTGGCATGCGCCCAACCCCTATTTTCTGACCTCGCTGGCGAATGCGGTACCGCTGTGGATATATAAGCCGGCGCACTACCTGCGCCAGTTTCACGCGCGTTATCAAAGTGCGGAAGTGCTGGAAAAACTCATCAGGAAGAGGACAGGCGCAACTGGATGTCGGTACACGTCAGCCGTGATCGGCCATACAAGGCAACCAATCCGGATTTGCCGACGCTGCAACCCTGGATGAACGTCACGTTTCCGCCCGCGGAGCGTTTCATTTTCGAACGCAATCCCTACTATCATCGTGTCGACCAAAACGGCCGCCAGCTACCCTATATCGATTCGATCGCCGATCAACATCGCCTCGAGCGGTCTGGTGCCGGCCAAGACCGGCGCCGGTGAATCCGACTTACAGGCGCGTTACCTGCGCATGGACAACTTCACCTTTCTGAAGACCACCGCCAAACGCAATGACTTTGACGTGCGTCTGTGGAATACCGCCAAGGGCGCGCACCTCGCGCTCTACCCGAACCTGAATACCAGTGACCTGGTGTACCGCAAATTGCTGCGCGATGTGCGCTTTCGGCGCGCGCTGTCACTGGCGATTCATCGCCACGAAATCAACCAGGTGGTGTATTTCCGCCTGGTGCAGGAAAGCAATAACACCGTGCTGACCGAAAGCCCGTTGTATAAGCCCGAATATCAGACGGACTGGATCGAGTTCGATCTCGAGCATGCCAATCGACTGCTCGACGAACTCGGCCTGCAGCGAGCGCGACGACCGCGGCGTACGCCTGTTGGCGGACGGCCGTCCCCTGGAAATCGTCGTGCAGACGGCCGGCGAGAGCACCGAGCAAACCGACGTGCTCGAGTTGATCCATGACAGCTGGCTGGAGGCGGGCATCAAGCTGTACAGCGTGCCGTCGACGCGCGAAGTGTTTCGCAACCGAATTTTTTCCGGGGATGCGATCATGTCGATCTGGACCGGTCTTGAAAATGGGATTCCGACGGCCGAAAACAGTCCGATGGAGCTCGCGCCAACGTCCAAGTACCAGTACCAGTGGCCGCAATGGGGTAACTATTATGAATCGGGTGGACAAAGTGGTGAAGCGCCCGAATTACCGCGGCGGTGCGAACTGGTAGACCTGGTCGATCAATGGTCGCATGCCGAGTCCTATCAACAGCGCGAAGCAATCTGGCATCGAATGCTCGACATCAATCGTGATCAGATGTTTACCATCGGTATCGTCAATCACGTTCCGCATCCGGTCGTGGTCAACAACTTCCTGCACAACGTGCCACAAAGCGGTTTCTTTGATATTTCACCCGGGGCTTATTTTGGTATCTACAAACCGGATACCTTCTGGTTCGCCGAGGCGCGACGCTGATGCTGCGCTACCTGGTTCGCCGCGTGTTGACGATGATTCCGACCTTGCTGGTCATCAGTATGCTGGTATTCGTCATTATCCAGTTGCCGCCAGGCGATTACCTGGAAAGCCACATCGCCGAATTACAAAGCCAGGGTGAGGCGGTTGACGAGCAAAAGATCCAGTTTCTGCGCGAGCAGTACGGACTCGACAAGCCGATGGTTGAACAATACTGGTACTGGCTGATCGGTATGTTACAGGGCGATTTCGGTTATTCCTTCGAATTCGATTTGCCGGTGACCGAGGTGGTCGGCGATCGCCTGTTCCTGACGGTTATCATTTCCATCGCCACGATCCTGTTTACCTGGATGATCGCTTTTCCGATCGGCATTTATTCGGCTACTCACCAGTACAGCTGGGGTGACTACGGATTGTCTACGCTCGGTTTCCTCGGCCTGGCCACGCCAAACTTTTTACTGGCATTGGTGATGCTCTATCTCGCCAACGTGTATTTCGGCACCAGTATCGGCGGGCTGATGGATGCCCAGTACATCGACGCGCCCTGGACCCTGGATAAAATGCTGTCGATCCTCGAACACCTGTGGATTCCAGTCGTCGTGATCGGCACTTCGGGTACCGCGGGCATGATTCGGCGCCTGCGCGCAAACCTGCTGGATGAACTGCAAAAACAGTACGTGACCACCGGGCGCGCCAAGGGATTGCCGCCGGGCAAGCTGCTGCGCAAGTACCCGCTGCGGATTGCGCTGAATTTTTTCGTGGCCGACGTTGGTAACCTGTTGCCGACAGTGATTTCCGGCGCCGAGATTGTCGCCGTGGTGATGTCGCTGCCCACTACCGGACCGATCCTGCTGAGCGCGTTGCAAAGCCAGGACATGTACCTGGCCGGGTCATTCCTGATGTTTCTCGCGGTATTGACCGTGTTCGGTGTGCTGGTCTCCGACATTGCGCTGGCATTGCTCGATCCCCGCATTCGCCTTGGCGGGGCGGCTAACAAATGACGCGCGAGCATTACGTTTCAGCGGAACCCTTCAATCCTCATTCGATTGAAGCGCTGACGCCGGTACAGGAAAAGTACTACATGGCTTCGCAGTGGAAGCTGATGTGGTGGAAATTACGGCGCCACCGGCTTGCGGTGATATGTGGCGTTATCCTGGCATTGAACTATGCCACCATTATGTTCAGCGAAGTGATTGCCCCCTATAACCTGCATACCCGCAATACCGACTACATTTACTCGCCGCCGCAATCGGTTCACCTGTTCCACCAGGGAGAATTCATCGGCCCCTTTGTCTATGGCCGCGATTTCGAACTCGACCTGGAGCTGTTGAAACGCAACTACCCGGAACGCGCAGACGACGTGCAACCGTTGCGATTTTTTTGCTCGGGCGATCAATATCGTTTCTGGGGATTGTTCGAGGCGAGTTTTCACCTGATCTGTCCGCCCGAGAACGGCACCTTCTTTTTGCTCGGTACCGACCGGCTCGGGCGCGACATGTTTTCGCGCATCACCTACGGTGCGCGCATCTCGCTGACCATTGGCCTGGTGGGTATCATCATCAGCTTTACCTTCGGCATCATTATCGGTGGGCTTGCAGGGTACTACGGCGGCTGGGTGGATGCTTCCGTACAACGCCTGATCGAAGTCATTCGTTCGTTTCCGGAGTTGCCGCTGTGGATGGCGCTGTCGGCAGTACTGCCAGTCAACTGGAGCCCGATCCTGATTTTCTTCGGGATAACGGTCATCCTGGCATTGCTCGACTGGACCGGGCTCGCGCGCGCGGTGCGTTCCAAGTTGTTGTCGTTGCGCGAGGAAGATTACTGTGCGGCGGCGGAATTGATGGGTGCAAGACCGGGTCGAATCATCGGCAGACACTTACTGCCCGGTTTCATGAGTCACCTGATTGCGTCGGCGACGCTATCCGTGCCGGCCATGATCCTCGGTGAAACCGCGCTCAGTTTCCTTGGCCTCGGTTTGCGCCCGCCGGTGACCAGTTGGGGCGTTCTGCTGAATGAAGCGCAGAACATCAATGTCGTAGCGCTCTATCCGTGGCTGCTGTATCCGGTGGTGCCGGTCGTGCTGGTAATCCTGACCTTCAATTTCTTCGGCGACGGATTACGCGACGCGGCTGATCCTTACAAGTAATCCATGCCCATACAATTTGTGCATCGCGAAGTTTGCCCGCTGTGTCGGTCGAAGACTTCGCAGCAGCTTTGCGATCTCGCCTTTGACCAGGCGCCGCTGGCGCCGTTCCTGGACAATTTCTACGGTGGACGCCTGAATCCCGCGCTACTGTCAGGCAGTCGTTATCAAATCCTGCACTGTGGCGACTGTGACTTTATTTACCAGGATCCGATCCTGGATAGTGATGGAATGCAGCTGCTGTACCAGGACTGGGTCGACCAGGTTGCAAGCCTCGACAAAAAGAAAAACATGAGCGCCAGCCGTCGTCAGCAGTACGCGGGACAGTTACGCACTCTGCAGAGTTTATTCACCAAACCGCCCGCCCAGGTGCGCGTGCTCGACTATGGCATGGGTTGGGGCTACTGGTGCCAGATGGCCCGGGCGGCAGGCTTCGATGTCGCCGGTTACGAGCTATCACCCGAGCGTTCGGAGCATGCGCGACGCCTCGGGATACGGGTCATCGACCAGCTGGAGCAGGGCGCAGAAAAATATGATTTCATCTATGCGAACCAGGTATTCGAACACTTGCCCGAACCGCTGGAGGTGTTGCGTGAACTTTGCGCTTGCCTGCATGCCGATGGCATCGTTTACTTGCGAGTACCCGATGGCCGTAACGTGGTAAAGAGCCTGCAAGACTGCGGCTGGATGCCTGGACTGGACGCCATTCACCCATTGGAACACATCAATTGTTTTACCCGTGGCACCCTGATCAAGCTGGCGGCATCTGTGGGGCTGCAGCCGCTGCAACCACCACTGCGACTTAATTGGAGAAGCCTGCACAGCAGTTTGCGTCGAGAAATTTCAGATCGCTGGTTTACCACCCACCTGATGTTTCGGCGCTAGCCCGCATATCTCACCGATTTCCTACTGCGGTGGTGCGGCATTCCGACGTCGCAAAGCGCACTGTGACGCGCCGTACTCCCGCCGGCCCGCTAAACCTAGCGTAAACTACGTCGGCGCGGACCTCTGGTCTGAGCGGCGCGACACAGCGTCTTTTCGACGCCCTCGCTACTTAAATCGGTGAGATATGCGGGCTAGGCGGATTCGAGCAGGTGCCGAAAGTGCTCGTTGCCTTCGCGCATTTTTTCGAACGGACCCTGGTCGAGTAACTTGCCGCGCTCCATCACCAAAACGCTGTCGAACTGTTTGGCGAGTTTTACCCGGCCCAGCACCCAGAGAATGCCGCGCTCTCCCATGACCTTGCGCACGTTGTCGATCAGGCGGCGTTCGCTGGACGTGTCGAGACTCGACAGCGCCTCGTTGACCACCAGCAGGTCGGGCGCCTTCAACAGTGCGCGTGCGAGCCCCAGTTTCTGACGCTGGATCGAGGACAGGCGCCCGCCGGCGACGCCCACTTCATAGCGCAGGCCGGCCTTGATAATGTCGTCGCGCAAATCGAGTGAGTCGACCACGTCTGCGATCAGTGCATTGATCTTTTGCTGGGCATGGGCCTGGCCGTAAGCGAGTTTGCCGAAGAGGATGTTGTCCTGGATCGTTATGCGCGGGTTGTAAGTAACTTCATCGAAAAATTCGATGCCGAGATCCTCGGTTTCGGCGATTTCATGAATTTTAGCGCGGGCCGCGAGGATGTTTTTCTGTATGGGCTTGGTTATCAGGCCGAGACGGTGACGTGCGACGACCAGTTTAAACGGCAGCGAAATCAGGCGGCGCCGATCGTCACTGGACATGTTTTCCACCCCGTGCTGGCGTGAATACTGCAGGAGCTTGTTGAACTGGGGCAGATCGTCAGCCTGGATGAAGCTGAATTGTTCGAACAATTCACTGTCGGGTTCAACATCGGAAAACAGGTCCAGCATGATTTCCGCGATTTTCAGACCAGCATCGAGGAACTCATCGTTCAGGCCGAATTCGCTGAGCAGGTCTTGAATCACCGGCTTGTCAATCAGTTGCTCGACATTGACCGAAGGGTCGTAGACCGTGCCGAACAGCAGGTTTTCCGAAACCGTCATGTTGTTGTTGAATTGTTCGTGGTCAAAGGGTTCGACCAGGCGCTTGATCTCCGGCTCGCTGAACTTGTTGCGCAGTTGTTTACGCGCCTCCATGATGCGCTCGACCAGGTCCGAGTTATCCGCCTGCTGCACGTAGGAAAGCAGCCCGAACTGGTAAATTTCCTCGTCCAGTTCGACCGCTTGTAGAATATTCGTAATCAGTGAATCAAGCTCCTCGCTACCCTTCAGCCCGAGCGCCTTGTAATCGATCCATTCATCGTCGTAGCGATCCGGCGAGTTGCCGGATTTTTTCGCCAGCAGTCGCTCGTGCTGTTTGGCTTTATCCTTGTCCCCATCAGCGGAAGTGACCGGCTGGTGCTTGAGGGCATAACAGACATTGTCGAATACCGAGCCATTGAACATGAACACCGACGGTCCGACGTAGCCGATGCGTCGGCCCGTAATGGCCGTCGGCATGTCTTCCATTTTCCGATCGCCGATCACCATGTTGCCCGAGCTCGGGCTGATCAGGCGCGACATCAGGAACGCGAGTTCTTCCTTACCGCTGTTACCCAGGCCGACGACGGCGCAGTGCTGATCGAGTGGAAACCTGAAGCTGGTGCCGTCGATGCTGTAGTAAAGTCCGTCCTCGGAGTAACGGATATTGTTGGCGCGAATTTCGCGATCGGGCAGTTCGAGTTGCTCGGGACGATGGTCAAGTACTTCGAGATTCCGCAGGTTATGCGGGTTGAATTGCTGGATCACCTGGCTGTACTTTACGCGGGTATCTTCCAGGCGCTGGTAGTAGGTTAATAATTCCTTCCAGGGTCCGGATAGATCCTTGTAGGCCACCAGTACAGCGACCATCGCACCGATGGACAGATCGCCGCGCAACACGAAATAACCCCCCACCGAGTAAAAGAAGAAGGGCGTTAACTGGGCGATGAAGTTATTCAGGAACTTGATGAAAAACTTACGCTTGAAAATGTCAAACCGGAGCAGGTAAATCTTGCCCAGGCGCTGGCTGATGTGCGCGCGCTCATAGTGGCTGGTGTCGTTGGCGTGTACCTCGTTGATTCCGGAAATCGTCTCGCCGATCCGTCCGGACAGTTCTCGCGTGGTGGCGACCCTTTCTTTGGCCAGTTGGTTGACGCGCTTTTGTAATTGTGGAATGACGTAGAGCTGAAACGGGTAGAGGGCGATGGCGGCGAGGCCAAGAAACAGATCCTGCTGAAATATAAAGAATATATAAGTCAGCAGGGTGCCACCCTGGAATACAGGCAGGGTGAAGGATTCGCCGATGAATTCACCCAGAGGCTCGGTTTCGGCGGTGATCATCGGGATCAGTTCGCCGGAGGACACGCGTTTGAAATGCGGTACAGGGAACAGCAGGATGCGCTGATAGAGTTCGTAGCGCAGGCGCCGCAGCACGTGTTCGCCCAACGATCCACGAGATACGTTCAATACGTATTTCAAGCCACCGCTGCACAGCACCACCAGCAGGAAGGTAAAACTGAGCAGCATCAGGTAGTCCAGGCGATCAACCGGGAAACCGATAATACTTTGCGGAATTTCCGTACCTTCGAGCAGATTGATGATTTTCTTCGGCAGTTCGAGCGTGATGTAAATCAGCGGTAGCGAGGCCAGGGATAACAATACCAGCAGCAGCTGCTCTTTCTTGCTGTGCATCAGGATATATTTAAAGAGCGATGGTTCCATTCATTCCTGGTGGTTGCTGCGATGCGAATGCGCCGCCGCCGGCTAGTAAGGCCAGTCGGGCGGGTGTACTATCGCGCATCATTCGATTTATATCAAATTCCGCTTATGCCACCCCGGCTTGCCATCATCCTCAAGGGCTATCCGCGTCTGTCCGAGACCTTCATCGCGCAGGAAATTCGCGCGTTGGAGCTGCGTGGTATCGAGTTGTGCATCTTTTCGTTGCGGCATCCCTATGATCCCGCCAGCCATCCGATACACGCCGAGATCCAGGCCCCGGTTTACTATCTGCCGGAGTACGTGCATGACGCTCCAGGCCGCGTGCTGCGCGCCGCGCTGCTGCAGTGCTGGAAGCCGGGCCTGTGGCGCTCACTGGCGACTTTCTGTGCCGATCTTTGGCACGATCCGACGCGCAGTCGCCTGCGTCGTTTCGCGCAGGCGCTGGTGATGGCCCGGGAGATGCCCGCTTCAGTCGAGCACTACTACGCGCATTTCATGCACACCCCGTCATCGGTTTGCCACTACGCCAGCATCATCAATCGGCAATCCTGGAGCATTTCCGCGCACGCCAAGGATATCTGGACTATCCCGCAACGTGAATTACGCCGCAAACTGCTTGCCAGCGACTGGGTGGTCACCTGTACCGCGGCCAATGCCAGCTACCTGTCGGGTCTGGCACCCGTGCCTGGCAAGGTAAGCCTGCTGTACCACGGGCTTGATTTTGCCCGCTTCGACCAGTTCAAGGCGACCGATTGCGCGCGTGATGGCAGCGATGCGCAGCATCCGCTACGCCTGCTCAGCGTCGGCCGTGCAGTGGATAAAAAGGGTTACGACCTGCTGCTGACGGCACTGGCCGCATTGCCGTCAACCCTGCACTGGCGTTTCACTCACATCGGTGGGGGTGAGCTGCTCGAATCTCTGCAGCAACAGGCCCGCAAACTGAAGCTGGATTCACGCATCGAGTGGCTCGGGGCCCTGCCGCAATCGGCAGTGCTGGCGCAATACCGCGATGCCGACCTGTTTGTGTTGCCGAGCAGGGTTTCCGCCGACGGTGACCGCGATGGCTTACCCAACGTGTTAATGGAAGCGCAAAGCCAGGGGCTCGCCTGCCTGTCGACACGTATTTCCGGTATTCCGGAGCTGGTGATACACGGCGAGAGTGGCTGGTTGGTGGAACAGCAAGATAGCGACGAACTTGGACAGGCTTTGCAGCAATTGATCACCGAACCCGACTTGCGGGCTCGGCTGGCGCAGGCTGGATTCGCGCGCGTGCGCAGCGAGTTCTCGATGCAGGCCGGAATCGACCTGTTGATGCAGCGTCTCGAGCAATCCTTTGCAGGTCAGGGCCGGTGACGCGACTCGCCCTGATCCGCCACGGGATAACCGACTGGAACCTGGAAAAACGCATCCAGGGGCGCATCGACCGGCCATTGTGTGATGTTGGCAGGCGCCAGTTACGCGGTCTCAGGCTACCGCCCGAGTTTCGTGACGATCGCTGGTATTGCAGCCCGTTACGGCGCGCGCGTGAATCCGCCGAAATTCTCGGGATAGCCGATTACCAGGTCGAAGCGGCGCTGGTCGAAATGCACTGGGGCGAGTGGGAAGGCGAAATACTCAAGCCGCTGCGCAAGCAGTTAGGTGACGTGATGCGGGACAACGAGCGGCGCGGGCTTGATTTTTGTCCCCCCGGGGGCGAAAGCCCACGCCAGGTGCAGGCGCGACTGCGTCCTTTTTTGCTGCGGCTCGCACACGCCAACGAGGCAGCGGCCGCGGTGGCACACAAGGGCATTATCCGCTGTATTTACGCGCTTGCCTGCGACTGGGACATGCGCGGCGAATCGCCCGTGGATTTTGCCTGGGATGCGATTCACCAGTTTGAACTGACCGCTGACGGCGATTTGTCGCAAGCCTACCAATCGATTCCGTTGTTAACAGTCTGAAACTTTCCAGAGGGTCTCGGCGCTGCGCCAGCAGGCCGCGGGATGCCGATCGAGAAAATTGAACAGATCGTCGAGAAAACGCCACACCGCGTCGTTTTGCGCCAGGTGATGGCTGAGTATGCCGGTCGGTTCGGCGAAATCGCGGTAACCGCTGCGCCTGGCCACTAGGTGCTGAACCAGGATCGCGATGGCCGGATACAGGCCGATGAAGCCTCGCCGCTGGCGCCAGTTTACCGGGTCGAGATGGGTATTGACCTGCAGCAGTCCCGGGGCTGGCGCGGCCAGGCGGCGCACCCGCATGGTCGAAATGCCGGTAAACCCGAGCCCGGGCAGGGCCGCGACCACTAGCGGGTCGATGCGGTTCCAGGGTGGCACCAGCACGGGTGTGAAACCTGCGCCGAAATGATTTCGTAGCAGTTGTTGACCGAGGCGCAGATCGGCGCGTGTTTGCGCGAGATCGCGCTCGCCGCCGAGTTCCAGTTTCAGCTGCCCCGGCCTGGCGTGACTCTGATGCGAGTAACCGTGTTGCAATACACTGACCTGCGGGCACGATTGCAACCGGTCGGGCAGGGTTTGCTGCAGCGATGCTGGAATGACCGCCAGTGACAGGGGAACTCCATGCCGTTCGCCGATTTGCAGGAGTCGATCCAGTTGCGGGCTGGCGGCGACGGCGTCGTCATCGCGCCACCAGAAGTCGGCCAGAAGCTCGCGCTCGCCCCAGGCATCGAGTTCGCGTTGCAACCAGCTCCATGCCTGTCCGTTCAGGTTCATGTTGCTGCCTGCTCAGCCTGTAACCAGCGCGCAACCATCGTGGCGCTGTTGCGGGCGCCGTTCAGATCGACCGCAAGCGTTGTGTCCAGCGACAGTGCCGTTGACATAGCCGCTGCCAGCGACGCGGCATCGAGTGCGGACTCGGGCAGCGCAACCACGCGCCCACGCTCATGCAAAGCCTGCGCGCGCAGCGTTTGTTCGACTTCCTGCGCCTGCGCGAAGGGAATGACCACGGCGGCAGTATCGCTGTTCAGTATGTCGGTGACGGTGTTGTAACCCGCCTGCGAAATTGACAGGTGAGCACGCTTTAGCAGTTCGCTGAAATCGGCACGATTGCGCTCGACGCCAAGCCGGTCGTCGGCATGCCGTTGAAGCTCGGCAAAGTGTTTGGCTCCAATGGCCGGGCTGACCAACAGGCGCCAGGGTAAATCCCGGCATACGGACAGGGGTTTCGCGGCGAGCGCGGTTGTCAATATCTGCAAACCGGTGGCGCTGCCGCCAGCAGAGACGATGACTTCATTGTGGCCTTCATCAGCATGTGGCAGTCGAGGATTGGTGGCACAGATATAGCCGCTGTAATGAAGTTTGTGCGCGATGCTCGCGGCCAACGGAAAACTGGTTTCGAGGCGCGCCACGCGTGGATCTCCGTGCACCAGCACCTGGTCGTAGTAAGCGTCGAGCCAGGCGCAGGTCTCGCGATCGCGCTCTGGCTTCGAACGGGGTTGCAGAATGTCCCGAATCGATGCAATGACCAGTTGGCAATGGCTGCGGCTCGCCTGCAGCAACGGCAACAATTCGAAGCGCAGCATGCGCCGCCCAAAGGGGAAGGTTTCGGTGATCAGAACCTGGGGTGCGAAGGCCTGGAAGGTTTGCAGCAGTAATTGTTTGCGCTGCTCGCGCCAGGTCTCGTCAATAGGCTTGCCGGTTGCATCGAGGAGTTGCTTGAAACTGCTATCGGCACTGTATAGCGGTGGTAACTGCCGAAACAGCACATCCCGCGGTAATTCGAGTGAAGTGGGCATGCCGCCGGAAACTACTTTCACCAGGAATCCCTGGTCGCGCAGGGCGAGCGCCAATTGCAGTGCGCGCTGTAAATGACCGACGCCGAGCAGGTGTTGCACGTAAATCAGTACACGAGAAGTGTTGCTACCCGACAAGGCTGAACTCAGGCAGTAATACTGGCCTGTTCACTGGGTTCCAGGTAGTCGCGCACCATGTCGGCAATGTTGCTGTGGCCGGCGAGCAATCCGGATACCTTGCCAAGCGATGGCCTGGGCTGCCCGGGTAAAGCTTGCAGTGCAGCTACCATCAACGCCGCATCGCGATTGAGGGCCGGGTCGAGCATGCTGACCAGCCCCAGCTTGACGGCGCGTTCGGCGCGAATCAATTGTTCCTGGCGTGGCACCGAACGCGGCACGATCAGGGCAGGTTTGTCGAGCGTCAGGATTTCACAAAAGGTGTTGTATCCACCCATCGCGACCATGGCAATCGCTTTTTGCATCAATAATTCGATGTGGCTGTCAAAGGACAGAATTTCGACATTGTCCAGTTCATTGCAGCGTTCGTGAAACTCCTGTTGATCGGCCGGTTGCATGAAAGGCCCGGTGACGATGACGGCGCGATGGGGCAGGGTCGCACCGGACTCGTAGGCGCGTAATATCCAGTCGATCATTTCCACACCGTCGCCACCGCCACCGGCGGTGATGAGGATGAATGGATCGTCCAGTTCAATGGGTGGTGTCCAGTTGCGATCGCTCGGGATTTCCCGGTCGAGATAGCCGGTGAACGCTACTTTCGCTTTGGTGGTTGACGGCAGTTCGAGACCCTCGATCGGACTTCCCATTTCCTCTAGCCCGTATACCCAGATGTCGTGATACAGTTCGTCGAGCACCGGGGCGACCTTTTTGCGCGCCCACTCGCGTTTCAACTGGCCGACTTCGTCCATCACGTCGCGCAAGCCGAGGACATTGATGCAACCCTGCTGCTGCAGCATTTCCAGGGTACTGAGGACTTCGCCCTGCAGGCCGGTGGGTTCCTTGTCAACAAGGAATATATCCGGTTTGAAGCTGGCCGCCGTGTGAAAAATGATCGATTCGCGCATGGCCAGGGTCTGTTCGAGGTCGATGTGCAGGCCGAGCGAGGTATATTCGCCGTCTTTCAACTTGATGACACCGGGAATGCGCACGAAATCGACCCGTGCCTTGAAGTCGAAGCTGCCAATGATCGGCGACCCGGAGAGTATCAGCACGGATAACCCTTTGTAGCGCGCCACCAGCGAATGCGCGATCGAGCGGCAGCGCCGCAAGTGACCGAGGCCAAACGAGTCGTGGCTGTAGATTAATATCCTGCTCTGATTGAGTCGTTCTGCCATGTTACCCGTGTGTTGCGATGAATCTCCCTATATTTTTATCAATGGCCGCAGCCCAGGTTGAGTCATTGTTTTGCACGCAGCCTACACCGAAAACGCTGTAAACGCACTGTCATTATGGCTGGGTCGGTGGAGTATATCAGGTGCTGAAACTGGAATTATTGACATGCCTCATTGTCATAACGTCATAATAGCCAGAACCCCGCCTGGAGAGTCAGCACTGGACAGACAAACAAATATGACGGACAAGCAGTCCCGCTGGGCGTTACTCGGGCGAGATCTGCACGATAAAGTGCTGCCATCACGATTGCGTCAGGCAATCCAGGATCAACAGGAACGCAGTGAAATCCTGATCAGTCTCATCCAGTTGATCATCGTCACGATATTCGGTTTGTTGTATGCCATTTCACCCAAAACCTTTGCGCATGACGTGGATTTCGTTCCGGTGCCCTGGGTACTGTCGCTTTACCTGATGTTTAGCCTGATTCGGCTCCGGCTGGCCTTCAAGCGCAAGTTACCGGACTGGATGCTGTACCTGTCATCGGTGGTGGATATCATTCTGCTGCTCGGGCTGATCTGGAGCTTCCACCTGCAGTACGAACAGCCGCCATCGTTTTACCTGAAGTCGCCAACGGTGCTTTACCTGTTCATCTTCATCGCCATTCGTGCGTTGCACTTCGATCCTCGCTTCGTCATCTCCACCGGCGTGAGTGCGGCGGTGGGCTGGGCTTTGATGGTGCTTTACGTGGTGCTGCAGGATCCGGCAGATAATATGATAACGCGCGACTACGTCGAATACATGACGTCAAACAGCATCTTGATCGGCGCCGAATTTGACAAGATCCTGTCGATATTAATGGTCACCGGAGTCCTCGCATTGGCGTTGCATCGGGCCCGTAACCTGTTGTTCGAGTCCGTTATCGAGGGTAGCGCGGCGCGTGATTTATCGCGTTTTGTACCCGAGGAAGTGGCGGCACAGGTAACCCAGTCGGAAGAGGGTGCGATTACCGGCAAGGGAGAGGTCAGCGACTGCAGCATTTTGTTCACCGACATCGAGGGCTTTACGTCGATTAGCGAAACCCTGCCGCCGGAACAGTTGATCGAAGCCCTGAACCGATACTTTAGCTTGATCGCCGAGCCAATTAGCCACTACGGTGGTTCGATCAGCCAGTTTCAGGGTGACGCAGTGCTGGCGACCTTTAACCTGCCGAGACCAGACGCCGATCACGCGGCCAACGCGGTGCGCGCAGCGCTGTCAATTCAATCAGTTTTGCAAGGTGTCGAGTTCGGCGAGGGCAGTGCGTTTAATACGCGCGTGGGGATTAACACTGGCAGCGTGGTGGGTGGCCTGGTTGGTTCGGGCGATCGCGTTGGCTACACGGTGCATGGCGACAACGTCAATCTAACGGCGCGCCTCGAACAACTCAACAAGGACTACGGCACGCGCATCATCGTTTCGCAGAGCACTCGCGATGCGATTGCGGGTGAAGAGTTTGAGTTTCGCGAACTGGGCGAGGTAGCGGTGCGCGGCTTGAATCGGCCAGTACGAATCTTCACGGTTGAGGCAAGATCGAGTGGATTATTGCCCAGCGCAGAGGCTTAAGCTGGATTGTCCAGGTAGTCGAAATAACGTGCCAGGTTGGTGCGCGCCTGCTGTTCAAAACGCGTGTAGAAAAAATCGGACAGGTAAAAGCGCGGCCGCGCTAACAGCCCACGCTGAAACCCGGTCTGGTTGAGTTGATAGTCTGCGTCGCAAAGATGAGGATTTTCCGCGCGCAGATTGAGACTATCCCGCAGGAAATCATCCCAGGGCAGGCCGAAGCTCGACAAATCGATATCCACCATGTAGATGCTGTCGGCAAAATCCAGGGATCCGCCATCGTGCAAGGTCGCCATAATCAGACCATGGATGGTGTTGCGCATGTCGTCGCATTGAGCACCTGCCGATAGCTCCAGGTACAGCTGCGCGCTCAAGGCTTCGTTGTCACGCTTGCCGCATTCCAGGATGACATCGTGAAACCAGATGGCGATTTCCAGCCAGTCAGGATTTTCCACCAGTGCCTTGCATTGATCGAACATGCCGAGGCAGTGCTCGATGTGGGTCAGTGAGTGATAGTGCCGATGTGATTCCTGGTAACCGCTAAGCAGCCGTTGGTGAATTGCGCTGCTGTCGTCCGCAGCGCCAGCGATCAGGTTACGTTGCCAAAGTGCCTGGAAACGACCGAGTCGAGTCAGAAGCTCGGATTCGCCAGCCACCTATTCCTGGTCCTCCTGATTCGCTCGTTTCTGTAACAGTTCGACCTGTTCGTGGGTGCGGGTCAGTTTATCGCTGAGCATGCGAATCACGTCCAGTGCTACCTCGGAATTTTCGCGCAAAATGCGAAAAAACATTTCCGCGGTGATCTTCATCGCGCGTAAATTACCGTTTGCAATCAGCGTTGCGATCCGTGGCGTGTTGTTGAGTACACCGAGTTCGCCAACCAACTGGTTCTGCGACAGGGTCACCGACACCACCGGTCCTTTATCGGTTTCAGTGATGACATCAACCGCGCCTTCCATGATGACGTATGCGTAGTCAGCCGTATCACCACTGTTGAAAACAATATCGCCATCCTCGAAGAAAACCATCTCGCTGGCAAAGGCCAGCAATTTAAGCTTCGAGGTTTCCATCTTGGCAAACATCGGAATTTTTCGAAGTAAATCAGTTTCTTCTGCGAGGTCCAAGAGTCTTGCTCCAAACGCTGATTCGACGCCTACTGCGGTCAATTGGTAAAGATTGGCACGAGGTCGCGCCACAATTCAAGTTTCACTATTGTCGTATCAGATAAAAAACCTCACTGTAATAACAACTTGTGAGGGTTATCTCGTCTACTTTCTGGCCCAGGCGTAGTAACCGGATACCTGCAACTCGCTGGTAGGGCGTCGCCGCAGCTTCAGCGCGAGTTTATCCACCCAGCGGGCAGGCCCCATGCCAAAACGTTTTTCGATGCTTTTTTTCCAGGGTTTATGCAGATTGAAGATCGCCGACCAGGGCCCGCGTACGGAGTACAGGGTGACTTCCGAAAAATCGCGCAGCATCCAGGCCAGGCCATCGCGGCTGAAGCGATAGCTGTCGGTAAATTGCAGGTTAGCCGGTGCGTGGTAGCGGAACAGAAATGGCAGGTGCAACAGCAGATAGCCATTCGGTTGTAACAGATTGTGCATGTGGCGCATGGCGGCAAACGGGTCGTAGACGTGTTCGAGAACTGACAGGCAGACCATGCCATCGTAGCGCCCTGGCTGCAGGCGATTCGGTGCACAAATATCGTCGATAATGTCGGCGAGCGGTTCGCTGCGATTGACTTCCATGGTTTCGATACGATCGTTTGCGAACAGCTCGCAGCGCTCGCGCGTTGATTGACCGACGTCCAGTACCATTTCACATTCGGCCGCCATCCATTTCATTTTGAGATCGAGCAGGGCGTCGCTGTCGTAGGCGTAGTCGTGGTTGACCAGCGTACGTTCAATAGCCTGGCGATGACGCAGCAGTGCTGCTTCCGCTTTCGGGTTGGGTTGTTGCAAGGGCAGCAGATTTGCCATGTTGAATCGAATCCAGAGGCCAGAGTCAGCGCGCATGTTACCTTCATTTACCCTTTTTCGCTTTTATCAAAACGCATTTAACGCTAGTCTTTGCGCCATATTGATCAGCGGAATATGCGAATGAAACACTACCAAATGTATATCGATGGGGAATGGGTTGATGCAACTGATGGTGCCCGCCTCGAATCCATCAACCCGGCGACCGGTGAAGTCTGGGCGACCGCCGCCATCGCAGGTGAAGCCGAGGTGAATCGAGCGGTAGCGGCTGCCAGTCGCGCACTGACTTCCGGGCCCTGGGCGCAGATGAACGCCACCCAGCGTGGCAAGATGTTACACCGTCTCGGTGACCTGGTTGCCGAAAATGCAGCCATGCTGGGTGAAATCGAAACCATCGACAGCGGCAAGCTGGCCAAGGAAACGCGCGCGCAATCCGGTTACGTGGCGGACTACTATTACTATTACGCGGGCCTGGCTGACAAGATTCAGGGCGCTACGCTACCGATTGATAAACCGGATATGCACGTGTTTACCAGGCGCGTGCCAATTGGCGTGGTTGCGGCGGTAGTGCCGTGGAACGCACAGATGTTCCTCACCGCCACCAAGCTCGGTCCGGCGCTTGCCGCCGGTAACACGGTGGTGCTGAAGGCTTCGGAGATGGCGCCTGCGCCGATGTTCGAATTTGCGCGCATCGTCGAGGAAGCCGGATTTCCGCCCGGCGTAGTTAATGTGATTACCGGTTATGGTGAGCCCTGTGGACGACTGTTGACCAGTCATCCGGATGTGGCGCGAGTGGCGTTTACCGGTGGACCACAAACCGCCCGTCATATCGTGCGTAACAGTGCCGAGAATTTTGCCGTGGTATCGCTGGAACTCGGCGGCAAGTCACCGATTCTGGTGTTTGATGACGCCGACATCGAAGGCGCGGTCAACGGTATCATCGCCGGCAATTTCGGCGCGACCGGGCAAAGCTGTGTGGCGGGTTCGCGGGTGATTATCCAGTCCGGTATCCGCCAGCAGATTCTTGACAAGCTGGTCGAGCGCGCCGGGCAGATCTGTATCGGTGATCCGCTGGCCGATGAAACCCAGGTCGGGCCGCTGTGTACGCGTGCCCAACTCGATCACATCAGCGAGTCGGTGGAAGATGCCGTGCGCGAAGGCGCGACGCTGCTGTACGGTGGCAAACGTCCCGAAGGTTTCGATACGGGCTGGTATTACACGCCGACGATACTCGATTGCCCGCACCAGGACATCCGTACGGTACGCGAAGAAATGTTCGGCCCGATCCTGTCGGCACTCAGTTTTGAAACCGAGGAAGAGGGCATCGAAATGGCCAACAATTCGGAATTCGGCCTTGGTTCCGGGGTGTTCACTTCGAACGTCGCGCGCGCGTTACGCGTATCCGATGCGATTCACTCGGGTATCGTCTGGGTCAATACCTATCGCGCGGTATCGCCGATTGCACCGTTCGGCGGTTTCAAGAACAGCGGTCCCGGACGCGAGAGTGGCATCGATACGATCTACGATTACACGCGCACCAAAACCGTATGGATCAATACCTCGACCGAACCCATGGCGAACCCTTTCGTCATGCGCTGAGCCCTGACCGCCTTTCCGTCATTCCGAATCGTCGGACCGCCCGATACGTCGGACCGGCGCAGGCTGGAATCTTGCAACAATGGCGCATCGTAAGATCCCCGCTTGCGCGGGGATGACGAAAAGGGGTGGGGACGACGGGTTTAGGAAGTCATTCCTGCGTACGCCGGAATCTCATGACAATGGCGCTATCAAAATGCTATCGCCTACGCCGAATGACGGTATGGTGCGCGCCGCTTCGACTTATCGGGATATTGAGTTCAGGTAACGGCGAGCTTACTTCAGGCTTGCCCAATAGGCGGCGAACTGTACCGCGATGCGCCCGCTGCGTGAACCGCGCTGGGTGGCGTAGCGCACCGCCTCGAGGCGCGCGTCTTCGTTCATTTCGAAGTTGCGGGCACGCAGAGTCTGCTCCACCACCGCGAGATACTGATCCTGGGTAAATGGGTGGAAGGATAGCCACAGGCCGAAGCGGTCGGAGAGCGAAATCTTTTCCTCGATGCTGTCGCTCGGGTGCAACTGACCTTCGACCATGCGGCTGTCGAGGTTGTCCTGCATCGACTCTGGCATCAGGTGGCGTCGATTCGAAGTGGCATAGATGACGACGTTGTCGGGTTGCGGTTGCAGCGAACCTTCGAGACAGGCTTTCAGCGCCTTGTAGGAATCGTCGTTGGCCTCAAAGGATAAATCGTCCAGGTAGATGATGAATTTACGCCCATCATCGGCCAGCTGGTGAATGATATCGAACAGTTCGCCGGTCGCCGCCTTGGGGATTTCGACGATGCACAGGCCGCGATCCATGAATTCGGTCAACTGCGCCTTGATCAGGGACGATTTGCCGGTGCCGCGCGCGCCCCACAGCAGCGCATTGTTAGCAGGCTTTGCCGTCGAGAAATTGTGCCGTGTTGCGCAACAACAGGTTTTGCTGGCGTTCCAGGTGGAGCAACTCGGCCTTGTCGACCAGGTCGATCTGGTCAATGCCGTGGAGCCCGCCGTTTGACCAGCGATAGGCGCTGAATCCAGGTTTGGTGTCGATTTCGAGCTTGCCGGGCAGCAGGGTTTCGACGCGGTCGAGCAGCAGATCGAGGCGCTTGAACAATTTGTCCAGATCGCTCATCAGACTTCCAGCCGGCGATACTTGATGCGATGCGGTTGCTCGGCATCCTGCCCGAGGCGCTGCTTGCGATGGGTTTCGTACTCGGAATAGTTGCCCTCGTAGGTATAGACTTCGCTGTTGCCCTCGAAGGCGATGATGTGCGTGGCGATGCGATCGAGAAACCAGCGATCGTGCGAAATCACCACGACGCAGCCCGGAAAATCGAGCATCGCTTCTTCCAGCGCGCGCAGTGTTTCGACGTCGAGATCGTTGGTGGGTTCGTCGAGCAACAACAGGTTGCCGCCGCTTTTCAGCAGCTTGGCGAGGTGCAGTCGATTGCGCTCGCCGCCCGACAGGTCCTTGACGAACTTCTGTTGCGCGGCGCCGCGAAAATTAAAGCGCGACACATAAGCGCGCGATGGCACCTCGTAATTGCCGACGACGATGTTATCGAGCCCGTCGGACAGTTCTTCCCACACCGTCTTGCTGCCGTCGAGATCGTCGCGCGATTGATCGACGTAGGCGATCTGCACGGTCTCGCCGATCTTGACCGAGCCTTCGTCCAGCGTTTCCTCGCCGACGAGCACGCGGAACAACGTGGTCTTGCCGGCGCCATTGGGGCCGATAATGCCGACGATGCCGCCGCGCGGCAGCTTGAATTCGAGATCCTGGTAAAGCAGTTTGTCGCCATAGGATTTCTTGCCACCTTCGATTTCGACCACCACGTCACCGAGCCTGGGACCTGGCGGAATGTACAGCTCATGGGTTTCGGAGCGTTTCTGGTATTCCTGCGATGACATTTCTTCAAAGCGCTTGAGGCGTGCCTTGCTCTTCGACTGGCGTCCCTTGGGATTGATTGCACCCATTCGAGTTCGGCCTGCATCGATTTCTGGCGCGCTTTCTCGGTGCGTTCTTCCTGCGCAAGGCGTGCCTGTTTCTGTTCCAGCCAGGATGAATAGTTGCCTTCCCAGGGTATGCCATGGCCGCGGTCGAGTTCGAGTATCCAGCCGGCCACGTTGTCGAGGAAGTAGCGATCGTGGGTGACCGCGACCACGGTGCCGGGAAAGTCCTTGAGGAAGCGTTCCAGCCAGGCGACCGATTCCGCGTCGAGGTGGTTGGTCGGTTCGTCGAGAATCAGCATGTCGGGGTTCGACAACAGCAATCGGCACAGCGCGACACGGCGTTTTTCACCGCCCGACAGGTGTTCTACTGCCGCGTCCCACGGCGGCAGGCGCAGCGCGTCGGCGGCGACATCGAGCTTGCGTTCGAGATCCCAGGCGCCCGCGGCATCGATTTTCTCCTGCACTTCGGCCTGCTGCGCCAGCAGGTCGTTCATTTCATCATCGGACATGGGCTCGGCAAACTTCATGTTGATCGCGTTGAAGCGATCCAGCAATGCCTTGGTTTCGGCGACGCCGAGTTCGACATTGCCGCGCACGTCGAGCTGCATTGTCGAGTTGCGGTTCCTGTGCCAGGTAACCGATCTTGATACCGGTTTGCGGGCGCGCTTCGCCGGTGTGCTCGGTATCGACACCGGCCATGATGCGCAGCAAGGTTGACTTGCCCGCGCCGTTGTAGCCGAGCACGCCGATCTTCGCGCCCGGGAAAAAATTGAGCGAGATATTCTTCAGGATCTCGGTTTGCGGGGGCACCACTTTGCCCACTCCGCTCATGGTATAGATGTATTGCGCCATACAAGCCTTCCAGCCCGGAAAAGGGCGTATTCTACCAGCGCCGCTGGAATTAAAAACACCTTCATTTGCCATCAAATTGGCGAATCAATTAGTATTGCTGCATTAACGAGGCCTGCAAACGACAGCGTCGCCGAATAAATTGCTTTTTAATACAGCCAGTTCCGCTATTATGTTGCGAATAATTGTTAATTCATCGACCCACGATCAAGCCCACAGGTAAGCAATCATGAGCATGAAGAAGATGCAGCAACAAAGTTATCTTCATGGAAGTAACGCTGCATTCATCGAGGAACTTTACTCGAGATATCTGCACGATGCCGACAGCGTTGACGAAAATTGGCGTAACTGGTTTGCCGAGCTCAAAAATGGCGAACTGACCCCGGACCAGGATCACCTGGAAATCCAGGCGCAAATGAAATTGGCGGTGTTGAACAAGCGCCGCGGTAACGGTGTGAGCGATGCGGTGTCGAATGAGCACGAGGCCAAGCAGGTCAGGGTGCTGCAATTGATCAACGCCTATCGCGTCAAGGGGCATCAAAAGGCCGACCTCGACCCGCTGGGGCTTGCGCCAGATGCCGGATAATTCCGGAAATGACCCTGCAGGGCAACGACCTCGGCGAAGCTGATCTCGATACCGTGTTCAAGACGGGTTCGTTGTTCGGGGTCGACGAAGCGCCGTTGCGCGACATCATCGAACGACTCGAAAAAACCTATTGCGGTACGATTGGCCTGGAATACATGCACATCGAGGATCGCGCTCAGAAACGCTGGATCCAGGTGCAGATCGAAACCTCGCTGGCGACACCGGATTTCAGAGAAGGGCGTCGCAATCGTATCTTCGATCGCATCATCGCCGCGGAGAACCTGGAAAAATACCTGCACACCCGCTACATCGGGCAAAAGCGTTTTTCGCTCGAAGGTGGCGAGTCGCTGATTCCGATCCTCGACCGCGTGGTCCAGCAGGCGGGTGTGACCAGTACTCACGAAGTGGTCATCGGCATGGCGCATCGCGGGCGACTCAACGTGCTCACCAACATATTCGGCAAGATGCCGAGCGATCTGTTCGACGAATTCGAAGGCAATGTCGACATGGACGAACGGTATAACTACGACGTCAAGTATCACCAGGGGTTTTCTTCCGATATTTATACCGATTCCGGACCGATGCACCTCGCGCTGGCGTTCAATCCGTCGCACCTCGAAATCGTTGATCCGGTAGTTGAAGGTTCGGTGCGCGCCCGTCAGCGGCGCTTCCCGGATCGCACTACGCGTGACGTATTACCCGTACTGATTCACGGCGACTCGGCCTTTGCCGGCCAGGGTGTCGTCATGGAAACCTTCAATATGTGTAAAACGCGCGGTTACAAGACCGGTGGTACGATTCACATCATCGTCAATAACCAGATCGGTTTTACCACCAGTAATCCACGCGATCTGCGATCGTCACTGTATTGCACCGAGGTCGCACGCATTGTGCAGGCACCTATTTTTCATGTAAATGGCGACGATCCAGAGGCCTGCGTGTTTATCGCCGAGATCGCCATCAAGTATCGTGAGACCTTTCAGCAGGACGTTGTCATCGACATGGTGTGCTACCGACGCTATGGTCACAACGAGGCCGACGAACCGGCGGTTACCCAGCCGTTGATGTACCAGGCGATTCGCAAACACCCGCGCCTGGTTGATCTGCACGCCGAACGTTTGATCAAGGAAGGCTTTACCACGCGCGAGAAAGTGGACGAGATGATTGCCGACTACCGGCGCGCGCTGGAAGAGGGCGGCGCGGTTGCGTTGAATGTAATTTCCGGGCTGGAACCGACAACCGCACGCGACTGGGCAGGATTGCATGACGGTGACGTCAATATCACCCCGGGAACCGCGGTTACGGCGGAAAAGATTCAGCAACTGGGTAACAGCATCCTGACGCTGCCGAAAGGTTTCAAGCTGCACCCTCGAGTGGCCAAGATCATGGAAAACCGGCAGAAAATGATGGACGGTGAACTCCCCGGTGACTGGGGTTTTGCCGAGAACCTGGCCTACGCCACTTTGCTGGACGATGGTTACAACATTCGATTGTCCGGCCAGGACAGCGAGCGTGGTACCTTTTTCCATCGGCACGCGGCGCTGCATCACCAGGAGACCGGCCAGATCTATAAGCCGCTGAAACACATTGCCGATCCGCAACCGCGCTTCGAGGTCATCAATTCGTTTCTCTCCGAGGAGGCCGTGCTCGGCTTCGAGTATGGTTATTCGTCGACCGATCCGAAAACCCTGGTGATCTGGGAAGCGCAGTTTGGTGACTTCGCCAACGGCGCCCAGGTGGTCATCGATCAGTTCATCAGTTCGGGTGAAATGAAATGGAGCCGGCTCAGTGGACTGGTAATGCTGTTGCCACACGGTTACGAAGGACAGGGGCCAGAGCATTCCTCGGCGCGTATCGAACGCTACCTGGAACTCTGTGCGCAACACAACATGCGCGTCGTGCAGCCGACTCTGCCGGCACAGATCTTCCACCTGTTGCGCACGCAGATGATGTGCAATTTCCGCAAACCGTTAATCGTGCTGAGCCCCAAGAGCCTGTTGCGTCACGAGCGTGCGGTATCGACGCTGGACGCCTACAGTGAAGGCGAGTTCCTGAAAGTGATTCCCGAAATCGATGATATCGATGATGCCGCGGTGAAACGCCTGATTCTGTGCAGCGGCAAGATTTACTACAAGCTCTACGAATCGCGTGAGGCAAGCTACGACGACAGCACTGCGATCGTGCGGGTCGAGCAACTGTACCCGTTTCCGAAGCAGGATCTGAGCGATATTTATGCTCGCTATCCGGCGCTGGAAAATGTCGTCTGGTGCCAGGATGAACCGCGCAACCAGGGAATGTTCCGTGAATTCAAGAGCCGCCTGAATGAAATCTTCACGCCGCTGCGGGTCCAATACTCGGGTCGAATATCGGCGGCATCGCCGGCGGTCGGTTACATGGCGTTGCACCTCCAGCAGGAAGAAAAGCTGGTCAAGGAAGCCTTTGAAGCCGAATACTCGGATAAACTCGAATAATCCAATTAAAAACTTAAATACCACTGGAGCACACAATGCAGGTTGAAATCAAGGTACCCCAGCTACCAGAATCCGTCACCGAGGGCACCCTGGGAGACTGGCACAAGAAGGTCGGCGACAGCGTTGCGGTTGACGAGAATATCGTCGATCTGGAAACCGACAAGGTGGTACTCGAAATTGTCGCCAGTAAAGCCGGCGTGCTTGAATCGATTGCCCATGAAAGCGGCGCCGTGGTTAAAAATGGCGATGTGCTCGGGGTGATCAATACAGAGGCGGCAGCAGGCGCGGGCGACAGCGACGAAGCAGCACCTGCCGAAGAAGAAGCAGCAGCACCTGCCGAAGAAGAAGAAGCAGAGGTCGATGCCGAGAGTTCCGCTAGTGGCAAGGCCAGCCCTGCGGTGCGCAAACTGCTGAACGAAAATAATCTCAAGGTCGACGACATCAAGGGAACCGGCAAGAAAGGCGCGGTTCTGAAAAGCGATGTGGAAAAACACCTGGCGAGCGCAATCTGCGCCGGCGCCAGACGATGCTCCTGCGGCAGCACCAGCCAAAGCGGCGACCCCGGCAGCAGCACCCATTCCCGCCGGCGGGCGCAACGATCGTCGCGTGCCGATGAGTCGCTTGCGCGCCAAGATCGCCGAGCGTCTCAAGGAAGCCCAGAACACCGCCGCGATGTTGACCACTTTCAATGAAGTCAACCTGAAACCACTGATGGATTCCCGCGCCGCCTACCGCGACGCATTCGAAAAGGCGCATGGCGTAAAGCTGGGAATGATGTCCTTTTTTACCGCTGCGTCGGTAGAAGCCCTGAAGCGCTTCCCGGCGGTGAATGCATCGGTCGATGGCAAAGACATCGTTTATCACGATTATTTTGACATCGGAATCGCGGTGAGTTCCGAGCGCGGACTGGTAGTACCCGTTCTGCGGGATGTCGATCAGATGAGTTATGCCGATATTGAAAAAACTATCCGTGACCTGGGGCTACGCGCGCGCGACGGCAAGCTGGGCATCGAGGAGTTGACCGGGGGTACTTTCAGCATCACTAACGGTGGGATCTTCGGTTCGATGTTGTCGACGCCGATTCTGAACCCGCCGCAGTCAGCCATTCTCGGCATGCACTCGATTATGCAGCGCGCGGTGGTTATCGATGGCGAAATCGTGGTGCGGCCGATGATGTACCTGGCCTTGAGTTACGATCATCGGATCGTCGACGGCAAGGAAGCGGTGCAGTTTCTGGTAACCATCAAGAATGTGCTGGAAGATCCGGCGCGATTGTTGCTGGGCGTTTAATCGAACCTGGGTATTGCGCTCGTTGGGTCTGAGAGCTAAAGGGTTTTCATAAAACTGGACTGGGATTTCGTGGCATCGACTGTTTTGGCGCCGATCAGCGAAAACTCACCCGATTGAAACTGGTGCTCCAGTTTTACCGAATCCACTTCACACACCCGTTTACCGTCGCGATCGACAAAAATGAACAGCGACGCATCTTCGGATTTCCACGCCAGCTTGACCAGTTTGCGATCCTGATCCCTGCCGTAATTCACCCATTCACCAACGGTCAGCGCTGCAACCTGATCGATTTTCTTCGCGGGTTCAGGTTTGGCCGATTTGAAGGCATTCAACATGTCGGTCGGAATCTGGAAGACGCCGGTTTCCATCATCGCATCGAATTCGCTGGTATCGTCCTCCGAGGCGAAGGATTGTGCCGCCAGCGAACGGGTTTTGCGCTTGGCCGCGATGATATTGCGCGCGGTTTGCTCGGCCACATTTTGTTGTTCCAGCTTGAGAAAATCGCGTAACGACTGTTGCAGGGGTTCCGCCAGTTTCAGGCTGCGCATCGCGCGGTGCAGGGAATGCGCCACCTGTGGCAGCACTTCGATTAAGTCTGACTGCTCCTGCGGGTTCGTCTTGGGAATCAGCGACCAGACCTGCTTTTGCACCATGGCGATGGATTTATGCCAGGGGTCGGAATCCATGCCTTTCTGCAGGGCGATTTGCACCAGCAAGGGTAACCAGACTTTCTCGAAGAGAATCATTGGAGTGCCCTGGATACGCAATGGCTGGGTAATTTCCGCGAGGCGTTCCTTGACCAGTGGCAAAACCTTGCGCGTGGCTTCGAGTTTGCGCTGGCGTCGAATCGCCATCCCGTTCTCCTTAACGAAGGTCTGGTAGCCGTCGAGCATTTGCGAGTAGTGGTCTACCGTGATGAACTGCAGGCTGGCCATGTTGTCGATGTGCTCGCGGATAAAGCGCACCCCGGAAAATTCACTGTCGTTGTGGCCGGCAATTTCGACTTCGCTGCTGACGATGCCATCGAGCAGGCGCCGTGCCGGATTGCTCGAGCGACGCAGAAAACCGTCTTCCTGGATTGCCGTAATGAATACGTAAATCTGTAAACGCGCCAGTTGCTGTTTAACCGGCGATGGCAAATCTTCGTCTTCGAAGATCAGTTTGAAAATCAGGTTGAGCTGATCGATCTGCTCGTCATAGTCGTTAATGCCGTAGCTTGAAAACTGCTGTTTCAGATCGGGGAAGTAATTGTGACTACTGCTGTTGGAAACGCGCGATTTTTCCTTGAACTGCTGGACCAGCAGCAACTTGCAGGCACTTTGATCCAGCTTCAGCGCCGAACTGGACTCACTCAAGCCTTCGGAGTTGCGCAAATGAATGCGTGCCGCTCCAATCTCCGGCGCCATACCCTGGTCGATTAACAGTTGATCGATGCGCCGGTATAGCGGGCCGAGCGATTCGATGAAGCGGTCGGCAAACAGCCGATACAGGGCAAGCTTGTAACTGAGTTCAAGATTGAGGCTGTTAATCGCGTATCGAAAGGATTCGATCAAACGTTTGACCTGCAATGGATTGTCGTAAATGCTTGCGCGCGAGCGTCGGACACAGGTTTGCAAGCGCTTCAGGATACAGCGATCGAATTCCTTGAAGGCTTCGTGATAGCGCGTGGTAATGGCTTCGAGTTCAGAGATCTCGGCAGAGTCGTTGGCACCCGACAGCCCAAAGCGCTGCCAGTCATGCACTCCGGATTCGGTGTTTGCGGAACCGTCGGACGATTTGAAATCGGCAAAATGCCGATTGTGCTGGAATGAAAAGGAGGAGCAGATAATGCGCTGCTTGTGCTTGATCAACTTGATCATGCGCGCACCATCTTCGTCAGACAGGCTCCAGTTGTGGTAATCTTCTGCGCTTTCAATCATGCGCACCAGCATTTCGCTGATCAGTTTTTTACTGAGGCCGGCCACTTCGGCAAAAACATCGTGACCCTTAGCCAAATCAGGAACTTGCGGAAGATTGGTGTCGGTCATGCGCGCTGGGTAATTGAGCAGGATAGAGGCATAATATAGGCCAATTTTGCTGGTAAATCATGCGACTAAGTTCATATAAATGAGAATTCACCAGATTTCTGACGGAAGGCGTAAAATCGCCCACCAGCGGCATCCCTGCCAACCTTAAATGCAAGCATACAATCTATTCATTACGGGCCATAAGGGCTTTGAAACGCTGCTGTTCCACGAGCTGCGCGATTTGCTTGGCGGCAGCGATGCGGTTCTGGAAAAGCGCTACGGTGGAGTGGCCATCAACGCCGGCGTCGATGTGGTTTATCGGCTGTGTCTGCATTCCAGGCTGGCGAACCGGGTGTTTTGTGAGCTTGCTCGGGCACGTATCGAAGACGAGGCGCAGTTATACAACGCGGTTTCGGCGATTGACTGGAGTGAGCAAATGGAGGTTGGCTCAAGTATCGCGGTATCGGCGACGCTGTCGAATTCGAAGCTGACACACGGACACTACGCTGCCTTGCGCGTAAAAGATGCCATTGTCGACCAGTTTCGTGATCGCTGTGGTGACCGGCCCAACGTCGCCAAACAACAGCCCGATATCCAGCTACACGTCAATATTCACCAAAATCAGGCGACGATCAGCCTCGACCTGTCGGGCGATAGCTTGCATCGCCGCGGATATCGTCTGCAACACAGTGGCGCCCCTTTGAAAGAACACCTGGCCGCGGCGTTGTTGATACAGGCTGGTTGGGATGGCACCGCCGCACAGGGAACAGCAGGCCAGCCGCGACGCCTGGTCGACCCAATGTGTGGCTCGGGCACCTTTGTCATCGAGGCGGCGATGATGGCGGCCAATATCGCGCCTGGCCTGAAGCGTTCTTACTTCGGCTTTCTCGGTTGGCGCGCGCACCAGGCGCCACTGTGGCAAACGCATCTGCAAGCTGCGCGTGAAGCCATTGTGGTCGAGCCTGACGTCGAGATATATGCGAGCGATTACGATGCCAATGCGCTGCAAATCGCGAGGGACAACGCAGCCCGGGCCGATGTTGAACACCTGATCCAGTTTTCGCACCAGCAGGTGAGTGACCTCAATTTGCCGGCAGCCACTGATACCCTGGTGATCTGCAACCCGCCGTATGAAAAACGCATGCAGTCGGAGCACGGGCTGGCCGAGCTGTACGCTGATCTCGGCGCCAGCCTGCAACGCCTTGGGCCGGCACGCCTGGCGGTCATTTCGGCGAACCCTGATTTGTTGCATCGCTTTCAATTGCAGCGTTTGCAGCGCAAGGATGTACGTAATGGCCCGATCGAGTGTGTGTTTGCCCAGTTTGCCACGCTGGACGCGAACATTCCGGTTGCCTGCGAATTGCCACCAGTCGCGGTTGATGAACCGACCGCGATACCGCTGCGCAACCGCCTGCAAAAAAATGCCAGGCACCTGCAGCGCTGGGCGCGACGCAATGACGTTAGTTGTTACCGGATCTACGACGCCGATCTTCCCGAGTTTGCTTTTTCGCTGGATCGTTATCAAAGCGATGTCGCTGCTGGACAGGACTGGTATCACCTGCAGGAATACCAGGCGCCGGCCAGCATCGATGCCGACCTGGCCGCCAAACGCGTCGCCCTTGCGCAACGCGTGGTGAGCGAGGTATTCGAGGTGTCGGCGGATCGCCTGTTCAGCAAGACCCGGAGCCGTCAACGAGGTAGCGATCAGTATCAGAAGCAGGACAACCGCGGGGAATTTTTCCAGGTGCGCGAAGCCGCCGCAGCACTGCTGATCAACCTCAGCGATTACCTGGATTCGGGACTTTTTCTGGATCACCGCATGATTCGCGACAGGATTTATCAACAAGCGCAGAACAAGCGTGTACTCAACCTGTTTTGTTACACGGCGACCGTTGGAGTGCTCGCAGCACTCGGCGGAGCAGCTTCGGTAGTGAATGTCGATATGTCGGCCAGCTACCTGAAATGGGCAGGTGAAAACCATTTGATCAATGGGCTTGACGATGAGCAGCGCTACCGGTTGTTGCGCGCCGACGTCGTCGAATTGCTGCAACATCCCGCGCGCCACGAGCTGCAGGCTGATTTCGATCTGATCTTCCTGGATCCGCCATCGTTTTCCAATTCGCGCAAGATGCAGCAGACACTCGATGTGCAGCGTGATCATGCTGATCTGATTCAGCGTTCGATGGCTTTGCTGAAGGACGGCGGTTTACTGCTGTTTTCCACCAATCGACGCGGCTTCAAGCTAGCACCGGAGATCACCGCCAGCTTCGCGGTGAGCGATATCACCCAGGCAACCGTCAGCGAAGATTTCAAACGCAATCCGAAGATGCACCAGTGCTGGGAAATCAGGCATGGAGCGAAGCAATGACGGCAACGCTGACCCGCAGCGACAGCACTGACTACCAGCAACTGTTTATCGACAATATACCGCTGCTGGATGTGCGCGCGCCTGTGGAATTTGGCAAGGGTGCCTTTCCCAACGCCACCAACATCCCGTTACTCGATGACGCGCAGCGTGATCTTATCGGCAAGCGCTACAAGAACGCGGGCCAGGATGAAGCCATTCGGCTCGGGCTTGAACTGGCCACAGCCGACATTCGCCTTGCACGCCTGGGGGCCTGGCAGGAATTTTGTGCGGCTCACCCGGAAGGTTATCTGTATTGTTTCCGCGGTGGTCTGCGTTCGCGTACGACGCAGCAATGGCTGCGCGAGCAGGGCGTCGACTACCCGCTGGTGCCGGGTGGCTACAAGGCAATGCGACGCTTTCTCATAGAGGCACTTGAACTTTCCGCCGCAACGATACCGCTGGTCTGCGTATCCGGGCTCACCGGCGTTGGCAAGACCCGGGTGTTGCTGAAAACCCGTCACCACGTCGATTTTGAAGGACTTGCCAATCACCGCGGTTCCGCCTTTGGGGGCGATGCCCTCGATCGGCAGCCCGCGGTTATCGACTGGGAAAACCAGGTGTCGATCGAGATGCTGCGGCATCGACATGCGTTTCCCGGGCGTGCGCTGCTGGTCGAAGACGAGGGGCGACGCATCGGGCGTATCGGTATCCCGGACTGCCTGTATGCCGTCATGCTGAAGGCGCCAAGGGCGATTTTGACGGTCGCAACCGAAACGCGTATCCGCATGATCGGTGAAGACTATATCGAACAACACTGGCCACAATTTCAACAGGCCTATGGTGCTTCGGCGGAGTCTGAATTCGAGCGCTTCGTGCTGGGCAACCTGCAGCGGATACAGAAACGTTTGGGCGGGGATCGCTATCGGCAGGTGCACGAATGTTTCGCCGCGGCCTTGCACAGTTACTTTGAGCGTGGCGATGTCAGCGCGTTTTATCCCGGAATACAAATTTTGCTCGAACAGTATTACGATCCCATGTACCGTTACCAGATCGAAAGCAAGAACCCGGAAATCCTTTTCGAAGGCCCGGAAATCGAGTTTCTGCAATGGGCCGAAACTTACTGCGGTAAATGAACTAATCATTTGAAAGCTGATCCCAATAAAGGCTAGCTTCCCGGAAATCCAGACATGAAAAAAATAATTCTGGTGTTGGCGTTGCTGGTCATCGTCGCCCTGTTTTTTATCTTTGATCTGGGTCAGTACCTGACCCTCGATTACGTCAAGGCACAGCAGCAATCGATCGACCAGTTCTACGCCGAACACCGTTTTCTTACGTTGTTCGTATACTTTCTGCTGTACGTGATTATCACCGGCGCGTCCTTGCCGGGCGCCGCGGTGTTGACGCTCGCGGGCGGTGCCGTGTTTGGCCTGGTAACCGGGGTAGTGCTGGTTTCCTTTGCCAGCACCATCGGCGCATCGATCGCTTTCCTGGTGTCGCGTTACCTGTTTCGTGAAACCGTGCAATCGCGCTTTGCTAACTCGCTCACGTCAATCAACAATGGTATCGACAAGGACGGCCCGTTTTACCTGTTTGCTTTACGCCTGGTACCGGCGTTTCCTTTTTTCGTCATCAACCTGGTGATGGGTCTGACCAGCCTGCGGCTGTGGACGTTCTTCTGGGTCAGCCAGCTCGGCATGTTTGCCGGCACCGTGGTCTACGTCAATGCGGGTACGCAACTGGCGCAAATCGAATCCGCCAGCGGTATCTTCAGTGCCGGCATCATCGTTTCCTTTTTGCTGCTCGCCATATTGCCGTTTATCGGCCGCAAGATCGTCACCTTGATCGCCAGCCGCAAGGCGTTGAAAGGCTTCGACAAGCCGGCGGCATTTGACACCAACCTGGTGGTCATCGGTGCCGGGTCTGCCGGCCTGGTGACCGCGTACATCGCGGCTGCGGTCAAGGCGAAGGTGACCCTGATCGAAAAACACAAGATGGGCGGTGATTGTCTGAACTACGGTTGCGTGCCGTCGAAGGCGATTCTGCGTTCGGCCAAGCTGTTGTCACATGTCGCGCGCAGCCAGGAGTTTGGCATTCACAGCGCCAGTGCCGAGTTTGATTTTGCCGAGGTCATGGAGCGCATCCAGCGGGTGATACGCGACATTGAACCGCACGACTCGATCGAGCGTTACAGCGGGCTGGGTGTTGACGTAGTGCAAGGGGAGGCGCGCATTACTTCGCCCTGGACCGTCGAGGTGAACGGTCAAACGATTCGCACACCCAACATCGTGGTCGCCACCGGCGGGAGTCCGTTTGTGCCGCCGATCGAGGGGCTCGACCAGGTCGAGTACTACACCTCGGATAACTTGTGGGAGATGCGCAGGAAACCGGAGAAGCTGGTGGTACTCGGCGGTGGTCCAATCGGCTGCGAATTGACCCAGGCATTTGCGCGCCTCGGGGTTGCGGTCACCCAGCTGGAGATGCTGCCGCGCCTGCTGCTGCGCGAAGACGAAGAAATTTCCAGGCTGGTAGAGGAAAAATTCGTTGCAGAAGGTGTTCGGGTGTTAACCGGACACGCGGCGAAACGTTTTTTTCGCCGCGATGGCATGAGCCATGTCGTTGCCGAGGGGGAAGCGGGTAGCGTCGAGATCGAGTTCGATTGCCTGATCGTCGCGGTGGGCCGGGCGCCGCGCACCAGCGGTTTCGGGCTGGAAGAAATCGGTGTGCGCTTGCGTAAAAATCGCAGCATCGAGGTGAACGAATACCTGCAAACCAACATACCGACCATTTACGCCTGCGGCGACGTCACCGGTCCCTACCAGTTTACCCACGTCGCCGCGCACCAGGCCTGGTATACCTCGGTGAATTCGCTGTTCGGGATAGTGCGGCGCTTCAAGGTCGATTACTCGGTGATTCCCTGGGCGACCTTCACCGAGCCCGAGATCGCGCGGGTCGGTCTCAATGAAAGCGACGCGCGCGAACAGGGTATCGCCTACGAGGTCACTCGCTACGGCATCGACGATCTCGATCGCGCGATCGCCGACAGCGAGGCGCACGGCTTCGTCAAGGTGCTCACCGTGCCCGGCAAGGACCGCATTCTCGGCGTCACCATCGTCGGTGAACACGCCGGTGACCTGATTGCCGAATACGTGCTGGCGATGCGCCACGGCCTCGGGCTCAACAAGATACTGGGCACGATCCACATCTACCCGACGCTGGCCGAAGCCAACAAGTACGCCGCCGGCGAATGGAAGCGCGCCCACGTGCCCGAACGCCTGCTCGAATGGGTCGCCAAATTCCACAGCTGGCGCCGCGGCTCCTGACGTTAATAATCCCGTCATTCCCGATGTATCGGAATGCCTCAATGTCGTCATTCCCGCGCAAGCGGGAATCTTATGAACGGAGAAGTCGCCTTCGATTAAGATCCACCGGCGGTTGCAGGACCCTTTGAGCGGGATGACCCCGCCGCGTAGCGCTCTGGCGTCACTTGTCGGCGTAGACCGAGTTGAACTGCTGGCCGGTTTTGACGAAGGTGGTGCACTTGCTCAGCCATTTGAGTTTCTTCGCCCCGGCGTAGGTGCAGGTGCTGCGCACGCCGCCGAGCAAGTCCTGGATGGTGTTCTCGATCTTGCCGCGATAGGGCACCTGGATTTCACGGCCTTCGGACGAGCGGTATTCCTTGAGCCCGCCGAAGTGCTTGTCGTTGGCGGCGAGCGAACTCATGCCGTAGAAGTTGACGAACTTGCGTTCCTCGACGAGGTCTTCGTATCCAGCGTCTGTTTTGCGCACTTCGCCGGTTTTAAAGTAGCGTGTAATGATGTCGCCACCGCCCTCATCGTGACCGGCGAGCATGCCGCCGAGCATGACGTAATCCGCGCCGGCGGCAAAGGCCTTGGCCAGATCACCGGGACAGGTGCAACCGCCATCGGCGATGATGTGGCCGCCGAGGCCATGCGCCGCATCGGCGCATTCGATCACCGCCGAGAGCTGCGGAAAACCAACGCCGGTCTGCAGACGTGTGGTGCAGACGCTGCCGGGACCAATGCCTACCTTGACGATATCGGCACCGCTCAAGATGAGCTCCTCGGTCATTTCACCGGTGACGACATTACCGGCGATGATGACGATGGCCGGATAGGCGTGGCGCAATTGCTTGATAAACTCGGAAAAGCGCTCGGAGTAACCGTTGGCCACGTCGACGCAGACGTATTTCAGCTTGCTGGCGGTCTGTTGATAGACGGCTTCGAACTTTTTGAAATCCTGCTGGGTGATGCCGGTTGAATAGGCCACGTTCTCGCGGCGTGCAGCGATCGCCGGCACCGAAAAATTCGATCAGTTCACTGGCGTCATAATTCTTCACCAGGCAGGTGAACAGGCCAAGTGCGGCGAGGGCATCGGCCATGTTGAACGTGCCAACACCGTCCATGTTGGAGGCCATGATCGGAATGCCGCGATAATGCTCGTCGCCATTCGCCTGGTAATTACGAAAAGTGAATTCGCGTTCCAGTTCGACGTCCTTGCGGCTTCCCAGGGTGCTGCGTTTGGGGCGAATCAAAACGTCTTTGTAGTCGAGTTTGCTGTCGTCTTCGATTCTCATGTTCAGGCCGGCTAATACAATTGCGGACAGCAGCAAACATTAGCATAAAAAGTAGCGGCTAACAGGAGGAAAGCGCGTTCTGTCGGGTTCTACAACGGGCTGGATTGCTTGCTACTGGCCGAGGACAGGCGTATTCTGATTCGCATCTCGTACTACGGGGATATACGCATGAAAAGGCATTTTTATGTAAGCGATGATCTGGACGATCTCGATCGCATCGAGCAGGAACTCGAATCAAGGGGGGTGCACCGCCCTCAAATCCACGTCTTTAGCCGCGATGACGCCGCCGTCGAAACCCACGACCACCTGCACAATATCGAATCCGTTTTCAAGAAAGATCTGATTCATGGAACCCTGGTCGGCACCTGGATCGGTGTGCTGCTGGCGGCACTGGTGTTGTTGGTCACGGTGCTCAGTGACTGGCCCGATAGCTACACCTGGATGCCGTTCATATTCCTGGCACTGGTATTGCTCGGTTTTTGCGCCTGGTCCGGAGGCCTGTACGGTATTCAGGTGCCGAATCAGGATTTCAAACGCTTCGAGGCCCAGTTGCGCAAGGGCAAGCACGTGTTCATCGTCGACGTCGATCCGCAGCAGGAAACCAGCCTCGCAAAAGTCATTGCGGCGCATCCCGGCCTGCAACTCGCCGGCACCGGTAAGGCTGCACCGCGCTGGGTTGTCATGGGACAGTACCGGATTCAGAAATTTACCTCGGAAACTTTTCCATAGAAGGCGTGAACCACAGGCCAGGGATGGTCTGGCGGTCGTGGTTATGGCATGACAGGAGGCCGATGTGGCCAAACACGGGTTGCTCATCGATCTGGACGGAGTTCTCTACCAGGGCGAGCAGATAATTGCGGGTTCGCTGCGCACCTTGAGCTGGATCCAGCAACAGGACATTCCCCACCTCTACGTCACCAATACCAGCTCGCGCTCGCGTGCCGCGTTATTACAGAAGTTCGACGCTTTCGGATTCACCCTGGGACTCGACGAGTTGATGACGCCGATCGTCGCCGCTGTCGAATACCTCAAGCGTGAGCGAATCGACAGGATCGCTGCTTTTGTCAGTGACGATGCGCTTGGGGAGTTGACTGAATTCGATATCCTTGCGGCACATTCCGAGGCAAGCGTCGAGGCGGTCGTGGTTGGTGATCTCGGTGAGTCCTGGGATTTTCAACGGCTGAACCACGCGTTTCGCCTGTTAATGCAGGAGCACCGACCGCGCTTGATTGCGTTGGGGATGACGCGCTACTGGCGCGGGCAGGACGGCTTGCTGCTCGATGTGGCGCCGTTCGTCAGCGCGCTGGAAACTGCTGCTGCCTGCAAGGCAATCGTGATGGGCAAACCGGCAGCGGCATTTTTCGAAGCATCGCTTGCGCGTCTGCAATGCGCTGCCGAGGATTGTTTTATGATCGGCGATGACATCGCTGCCGATATCGGTGCTGCCCAGGATCAGGGCATCCGTGGTCTGCAGGTCAGAACGGGCAAATTCCGCGAAACCGACCTGGATGGTGTGATCAAGCCCTACGCGCTACTGGATTCAATCGCCGATTTGCCGCAGTGGTGGGCGCAGCAGGTAAGCCAGACTGCCTGACCCGCTCAACTCAGCGCGCGTTCCAGGTCGGCGAAATTTTGTGCGCGCGGCGACAGTTCAATCTTGATGCCGACCAGCTTCTCGATATGCGTCGAGGAAAACAATCCGACAATCGTCTGCCGACCGTCATCGCCGCTGGCGCAGACCAGCAAGTGCTGACGCCCGGCGGCCTTGATGGTTTCGATGATATTGCCGACGCTGGCTTTTTGCACATCAGCAATGCGCAGGGCTTCCAGTTGCAGCAGTGGCGTCATGATGTCCTGGGCGAGAATATCGTTGCGCTTGCCGCCGTGTTCCTGGATGTAGCGCACAGGCTTGTCGCCAAACAGGTCCGAGTAAGTGACCAGGCCATGCAAATTTTCCTCGCTGTCGACAACGAACAGCAGGCGCACAGCGCAGGCGATCATCTTGTCGTTGACCTGGTCGATGGCAGTAGTCGGGCTGACCGTGAATGGTCGGACCTGGGTAAGGTCGGTGTACACGCGTTCAGCGCGGTCGCCGGCTATTATCGGGTCGGATACTGTTGACTGGAGTTGCTTCAGGGTAGAACCGGGCGCCAGTAGCTCGGGGGTCAAAATCGGGTAGCTGGTATTCATCGTGGAACCTCACAATCGTTACCGGGCTGCCGATTATACGCCTGCCGACACTTTCGAGTAGTTTTTTAGCTAACAGTCAGGAATCGCTGCGCCGCCCGAAATGAAACCAGCAACAGCGCTTAGAGTCGCGCCGTTGCTGGCTAGAGGTTATCGAGTGCGCGGGCAGACGCCGTCGCTACCGAAGAAGAATTCGATCTCGACGCGTGCGGTATCCGACGCCGTCCGAGCCATGCACGGCATTCTCATCGACGGTTTGCGCGAAATCCGCGCGAATGGTGCCGGGCGCGGCGTCGGCCGGATTGGTTGCGCCCATCACTTCGCGGTTTTTGGCGATCGCATCCTCGCCTTCGAGTACCTGCACCATGACCGGACCCGAGGTCATGAAGTCGACCAGGTCCTGGTAAAACGGGCGCTCCTTGTGCACTGCGTAAAATTCACCGGCTTTTTCCGCGCTCAGGTGCTCCATGCGGGCGCCGACGATGCGCAGTCCAGCGCTTTCGAAGCGTTTGTAAATTTCACCGATCACGTTCTTGGCGACCGCGTCGGGCTTGATGATCGAAAGAGTTCGTTCGACAGCCATTGTTGATTCTCCAGGGTATGAAAAATGCCGCGAATGATACCTCAATTAGCCCGGCGACAATAGATAATGCGGTACACTTACGCGACTATTTCTAAGGCTTGAAGTATGAAGACCGATCAGCACCTGCGCAAACATTTGAAGGATTATCAGCCACCCGATTTCGGGATTTCCGAAACCCACCTGGAGTTTCACCTGGATGCCAGCCGCACGCGCGTGTGCAGTCGTTTGCAGATGCATCGTATCAGCAGCGACCCAGCGGCTGAACTGGTGCTCGACGGGATCGAAATGAAGTTGCTGGAATTGCGCCTGGATGGCCGCCTGCTCGGCGCTGATGAGTATCGAGTGGATGCCGAGAGTTTGACCCTTGCCAACCTGCCGGAGCGCTTCGAAATTCGCTGTGAAGTGGAGATCAATGCCGAGGCGAATACGCGCCTGGAAGGTCTTTACCTGTCCAATGGCACCTTTTGCACTCAATGTGAAGCCGAAGGTTTTCGCTACATCACCTATTACCTCGATCGTCCGGACGTGATGTCGGTGTTCACCACCGAGATTCATGCGCTGCGCGCATCCTGCCCGCTGTTGCTGTCGAACGGTAACTGCGAGGACAGTGGAGTCGAGGGTGAACGACACTGGGTGCGCTGGCAGGACCCGTATCCGAAGCCCTGTTACCTGTTTGCGCTGGTAGCCGGTGACCTGGCCTGTATCGAGGACCAGTTTCAAACCGCTTCGGGCAGGCAGGTACAGCTGCAGATCTTTACCGAGCATCACAATAGTGACAAGTGCGAGCACGCGCTCATTTCGCTGCAAAAGGCGATGCGCTGGGACGAGGAAGTGTATGGGCTGGAATACGACCTCGACCTGTACATGATCGTTGCGGTCGATGATTTCAACATGGGTGCGATGGAAAACAAGGGGCTCAATGTATTCAATACCAAGTACGTGCTGGCCAAGGCCGAAACGGCGACCGACGACGATTACCTCGGCATCGAAGGCGTGATCGCGCACGAGTACTTCCATAACTGGACCGGCAACCGGGTTACCTGCCGGGACTGGTTTCAATTGAGCCTGAAGGAAGGGTTGACGGTGTTTCGCGACCAGGAATTCAGCGCTGACATGTTCTCCAGGGCGATTCAACGCATCACCGATGTGCGCGTTTTGCGCAATCATCAATTCAGCGAGGATGCCGGCCCGATGGCGCACCCGGTGCGACCCGCTTCCTACCAGGAGATCAACAACTTCTATACCGCCACGGTGTATAACAAGGGCGCCGAAGTGGTGCGCATGATGCATTGCCTGCTGGGCAAGGAAAATTTCCGCAAGGGGATGGATCTTTACTTTGCGCGTCACGATGGTGAAGCCGTCACCACCGACGATTTCCGCATGGCCATGCAGGATGCCTCGGGGATCGATTTAAGCCATTTTCAGCGCTGGTATGAACAGGCGGGTACACCGCGTATTGATATTCGCCGGGAATACGATGAGTCGAAGCAGACACTGAGCCTGCAGGTGACGCAAAACGCTGGCACCACGCGTGGCGAGTTGAACCGGCCATTTCACATACCGATGCGCCTGGCGCTGTTCGCACGCGATGGCGCACCGCTACCCATGGGTGCCGACGGCCAGCTGGAACAGATCATTGATTTTCGCGAACCACAGACCCGGCTCAGCTTCGCCAATATGCCGAAAGGGGTGATGATATCGGCGTTTCGCGGATTCTCGGCGCCGGTGATTGTGACCACCGACCAGAGCGACGCCGAACTCGCGCGCCTGATGGTTTGCGACAGCGATGCCTTTAATCGATGGGAGGCGGGCCAGCAGCTCGCCAGCCGCATTCTACTGGCTATGATCGAAGCCGAGTCAGATGATAGCTGGTCCGAATTGGCGCAGCCCCTTGTCGATGCCTTTGCTGACTTGCTTGCGGGTGAAATTCCTGAGCGTGCGCTGGTGGCCGAAATGCTGGTGTTGCCGAGTGAAAAATACATCGGTGAAATGCTCGAGCGCGTGGATGTACATCGGGTGCGCGGCGCGCGCGAAGCCCTCAAACTGGCGCTTGCTGGTGGCAACGAAGCGCGGCTGCTGGCGCATTACCGGGATTGTAGCGACACGGGTCCATATCAACTAAACCCGGATGCCATGGCGCGCAGACGGCTGAAAAACATTTGCCTGGGTTATCTGCTGCACCTCGAGCGGGACGATTATTTTGACCTGTGTGCCAGCCAATTCGACCAGGCCGATAACATGACTGACCAGATTGCCTGCCTGCAGGTCGTGGTGCATTGCCGCCACCCCTTGCGCGATCGCATCGTGTCGCAGTTCTACCGGCAATGGAAGGACAACGCACTGGTGATCGACAAGTGGTTTAGCGTACTCGGCTCCACCCAGGTGGAAAATGCGCTCGAGCAGATCAAACCCCTGTTCGACCATCCGGCCTATTCGCTGACCAATCCCAATCGAGCGCGCTCCCTGCTCGGCGCGATGCTGGCCAATTCGAGTGCATTTCACCAGCAGGACGGCGCGGGCTACGCGCTCGCGGCGCAGAAAATATTGCAACTGGATGCGATCAACCCGCATGTTGCCGCGCGTCTCGCCAATCCGTTCATGCACTGGCGCAAACTGGCGGCGCAACAGGAGCAGTTGATGAAGACCCAGGTCGAAGTCATGTTGGCCAGCGACGATATGTCCAACGATTTGAACGAATTGCTGACCACCAGCCTGTCTGACCCGGTGGTATGACCTCCGGTGTACATATCCTCTTGCCCGGTTTGTTCGATCTGCCGCTGGAAGAGCTCGATCCTGAATTTATCAATCGCAAACTCCCGTACCTGAATCGCATACTGGGCAGGGCAACCACGCGCGAAAACTTCGACTACAGCCTCGATGACCTGATCGCAAACGCGTTGGGGATGCGCCAGCCTGGCCGGCCCGCGGGACTGGCAATGGCGGCGGCTTTTGCCCCGGACGACGAGGTTCCTGAACGCCTGATGTTGATGGAAGGCATTCACCTGCAAGCGGACCTACACGGTGCCGTTGCAGTCCCGATACCGAAAACGCAGGAAAATATTCATGAAATAGACATTATAATCAATGATTTGCAAGACTTATTTCATGTAGATTGCGATATAACTTCTATTGCCGATGGCCTCTACTTGCTGCGCCTGCAAGATTTCGATCCGCCGACCCATTACCCGCATCCGCTGTCGGTCATGGGCAAGAGTGTCGGTCCCTTTGTCGAGCAATCGCGCCAGGTATTACCCTGGTATCGGTTGATCAATGAATTCCAGATGTTCATGCACCAGCACCCGCTAAACGCGGAGCGCCAGCTCCGTGGTGAACTGTCGATTAACAGCCTGTGGGCCTGGGGAGCAGGGCCGCGACCTTTGCCAGGCGCACAGCCCGCCTGGTACTGCGACGATGAACTGTTAAACCGCTTTGCCGGGAACCTCGGATTGTCCGTGGCATCGCGGGCGAAACTGCAGCAGGTCGACGCGCTGGATCCTGCCGTGATTGTTGATTTACGCCTGTTGCAATTGCTTAAATCCGGGAGCGATAGCCAACTCGATGATTTGTTGCTGGATATAGAACAGCAGTTGCTGGCGCCGGTGGTGAAAATACTGCAGCGGAGACCGGCGCCCCTGTGGTTGCGGGGTGGATACCGGGTCGACTTCGAGTTAAAACCGGGGGCGCGCTTCAAACTCTGGCGCCGACCGGGCAGTTTGCTGCACTGGCGGCAATGAGCTCTGGAGCCTGTGCCGGGTGCAATTGCCTGTGAGTACTATACTGATCCTGCTTCCCATCCTCGGGCCAACCTGCGACAACCTGGATATTCTGCCGGCGCCATTTTACCTGCCGGTGGATGCAGAAGAGGGGGACTGGATCGAGATCGGTCAGACGGGCGCTTACAGCAATTCGGCGGCGACCCGCTTCAATGGTTTTTCCCGGAAACCTTCGTCTCGGTAGATGCGCCGCCACTGTTACCGGATTAACCAGTAGATCAGTGGTTCTCTGGCGGGCGTTCGCGATTACTTCTCGGACAGGGCTTTTTCCAGTTCTTCGAAAGCGGTCTCGTCGAATTCCGGCAATTTGAGCTGATCCTTTTTCTTGTCGGAGAGGCCCTTGATGGTGTCCCTGGCCTGCACACAGGCCTCGCGCATGGCTTTCACCTGGCCGAGTAGCTTGGATACGCTCGCGAGCGTTGCTTTCTGCGCTTCAAGTTCGGCTTCAAGCGTTGATTTTTCCTTGCGCATCTTCTGCAGGCGGGTTTCGGCCTGGGTTCGCAGCTTGGCTTCGTCAAGTTTCTGTTTCTTCAGCGTTTTCAGCTTGCGAACGACGTTTTCGGGTGTATCTGCCAGCGACTTGGAGATGGCCTTTAACTTGTTTTGCTTGTCGGTGACTTCGGCGCGGATTTTTTTCAGTGCGTCGGCGTTGTCTGCCTTGCCGGCAGCCAGTTGCCTTTCTGCAGTCGTGCGAGCCTCGATGGCTGCTGCGACTTGCTCTTCGGCCTCGATGCGCGCTTTTTCGGCCGTCTCGGCGCGTTCGCGGAACTCGGCAACCTGTTGATCCGCCTGCGCGCGAGTTTCCTGGATAGTGATGTCAGCATCACGCGCACGTTTGATGGCTTCGTTGAGCGCAGTCTTGAGCTCGTC
The DNA here is from genome assembly GCA_963835795.1 of uncultured Gammaproteobacteria bacterium. Lineage (GTDB taxonomy): Bacteria > Pseudomonadota > Gammaproteobacteria. The sequence goes on along the minus strand of CAWIHJ010000087.1, from coordinate 36,816 downwards.
GGTGGTGCATTCGGAATGGAGCCCCAGCGCATCGGTTGCGGCTCCCATTAAAATTTGTTTGCTGATCGCCAGGTCTTTCCAGACCTTCAGTTGGACATCTACATCTTGGGACACTATAGGTTATCTCATCGTGAGGAAATTTGGCGGCATATTTTAGCCTATGACGCAGAGGAAAAACAGTGCAAAGCGGGTGATATTATCGCCTTAGATCGGGTAGAATGCGCGTTTTTTCGACGATAGGCAATCACGGTGGAGACGAATCAGATTTCGCAGCGAATCGATGACCTGATATCCAGGGTGGAATCGCTCCGGGGGTATCTTTGACTACGATCAAAAGCGTGAGCAACTCGAAGAGGTTTTACTCGAGCTGGAAAATCCGCAAGTGTGGACCGATCCTCCACGCGCACAGCAGTTAGGTAAGGACAAGGCAGCGCTGGAAACGGTAGTCAATGGCCTTGGCAGCGCGCTGCAGGCCCTTGATGATGCCGCTGAATTACTCGAACTCGCAACCGTTGAGGAAGATGCCGAAACCGTCAACGAAGTGATTGCCGATCTGGATGCCATCGAAAAGACGGTTGCCGAACTCGAGTTTCGGCGGATGTTTTCCGGAGAGATGGATGAAAATAACGCATTTCTCGATATTCAATCGGGTGCCGGCGGCACCGAGGCACAGGACTGGGCCGAGATGTTGTTGCGCATGTATCTGCGTTGGGGAGAAGCCAGGGGCTTCAAAACCGAATTAATCGAAGTGTCGGACGGTGACGTCGCCGGCATCAAGAGTGCTACCGTGCGTTTCGAAGGCCCTTACGCGTTTGGCTGGCTACGTACCGAAACCGGGGTGCACCGGCTGGTGCGGAAATCGCCGTTCGATTCGGGCAGTCGGCGGCACACCTCGTTCGCCTCGGCTTTCGTATCCCCGGAAATCGACGACGATATCGATATCGATATCGATCCTTCGGATTTACGCATCGATGTCTACCGCGCCAGCGGTGCCGGCGGGCAACACGTCAACCGCACCGAATCTGCAGTGCGTATTACCCACCTGCCGACCAATGTGGTGGTACAGTGCCAGAACGATCGCTCGCAGCACAAGAACAAGGCGACGGCGATGAAACAGCTGAAGGCCAAGCTCTACGAACTCGAGGTGCAGATGCGCAACGCCAAGGCGCAAGGCATCGAAGACCTGAAATCCGATATCGGCTGGGGGAGTCAAATTCGCTCCTATGTGCTCGACCAGTCGCGCATCAAGGATTTACGCACCGGGGTTGAGACCGGTAACACCCAGGCGGTGCTGGACGGTGACCTCGATCAATTTATCGAAGCCAGCCTGAAAAGCGGTGCAGGGCCCAAGCGGAAATAAGGTAATGCTCAGCCACGCATTTTGGCAAGGCGCGTTTCGCAGCTAATGCCCGGCCCTTGCAAGAAACGCAACGCGGAGTCGCGCCGCTTCGGCGACCGCCACACAGACACTCTGAGCGTTACCTTAATTTACCGCCTAGACCATACGTAATTTGGAACTGAATGATGGACGATGACAATCGCTATATTGAGCAACGCCGCGAAAAGCTCGCGCAGTTGAGGCAGCAGGGTCAGGCTTACCCGAATCATTTCGAACGCCGTCACCTGGCCGGAGAATTGCACGCGCAGTACGGTGATTCGAGTAAGCCGGAACTGGAGGAGCTGGCGCTGCAGGTGCAGCTCGCCGGGCGCATGATGTTGCAACGCGACAAGGGCAAGGTGGTGTTTGCTGACCTGCAGGACATGTCGGGCCGAATGCAGATATTCGTGCGCGGCGATGCGATAGGCAGTGACGCCCTCGAAGCCTTCAAGCATGGCGATATCGGTGATTTTTTTGGTGTTAGCGGACAGCTCTTCAAGACCAACACCGGTGAATTGAGTATCAAGGTCGCCAGCATAGAACTGCTGACCAAATCGTTGCGCCCGCTGCCGGAAAAGTTTCACGGTCTCGCCGACCAGGAGCTCAAGTATCGGCAACGTTACGTCGATCTGATCATGAACGAAGAGTCGCGCCGCGTGTTTTCGATGCGCAGCCAGGCGGTGCAGTTTATTCGCAACTACATGATCGAAGCAGGGTTTATCGAGGTCGAGACGCCGATGATGCAAGTCATCCCGGGTGGTGCTGCCGCCAAACCGTTCGTCACCCACCACAACGCGCTGGACATGGAGTTGTACCTGCGCATTGCGCCCGAGCTGTATCTCAAGCGCCTGGTAGTGGGCGGTATCGAGCAGGTGTTCGAGATCAACCGCAATTTTCGTAACGAGGGCCTGTCGACCCGGCATAACCCCGAATTTACCATGCTCGAGTTCTACCAGGCCTACGCCAACTACGAAACTTTTATGGACCTGACCGAAGACATGGTGCGCAAGTTGTTACAGCAGGTCACAGGCTCGATGCAGTTGCAGTACCAGGGGGAGAGTTTTGATTTCGAGCAACCGTTTGCGCGCCAGAGCGTTGTCGATGCCGTTATTCAATACAACCCTGGCCTCGATCCCGCGCAACTGCGCGACCTCGATTATTGTCGCAAGGCGGCGGCCGATCTCGGCATTCACTGCGAAAACAGTTGGGGTGCGGGCAAGCTGCAAATCGAAATTTTCGAAAAGACCGCCGAAGAGCAGCTCAAGCAACCGACCTTCATTACCGCATACCCGACCGAGGTTTCGCCGCTGTCGCGTTGCAACGACGAGGACCCGTTCATTACCGATCGCTTCGAGTTTTTTGTCGGCGGGCGCGAGCTCGCCAATGGCTTTTCGGAGCTCAATGATCCCGAAGAGCAGGCAGCGCGTTTCCAGCGCCAGGTGCAGGACAAGGAGGCGGGTGACGAAGAAGCGATGCATTACGACGCAGACTACATTCGCGCGCTGGAATACGGGATGCCGCCGGCGGCGGGAGAGGGCATCGGTATCGATCGCCTGGTCATGCTGCTGACCGATTCGGCCAGTATTCGGGACGTCATATTGTTCCCGCACCTGCGCCCGGAATAAAGCGCAGCTAACGCGTTATTTTAACGCTTACACTGAATCGACGATGTTAAACTCCCCGGCCATGGATGCGATGGTAACCAGCTCTGATTTTCATGCCTACGCGGTGATGGCCCTGGTGGTTCTGGCGCTCGTGCTGTTTGCCAGCGAGCGTGTGCCGCTGGCGACCTCCAGCCTGTCGATCCTGGTGATGCTGACGCTGTTGTTTGAATTATTTCCTTACCGGGGCAGCGGTGGACTATTGCAGGCGAGCGACCTGTTTCTCGGCTTCGGTCACCAGGCGCTGGTGGCGGTATGCTCGTTGATGATTGCCGGCCAGGCGCTGGTGCGCACCGGTGCGCTGGAACCCGTCGGGCGCTGGCTTGCGCGGCACTGGACTCAGGCCCCGAAATTGACCTTCCTGTTTACGCTGGTGCTGGGCGCGGTCCTGAGCGCCTTCGTCAACAACACGCCGGTGGTAATCCTGCTGCTGCCCATCCTGATCAGCGTATCGCTGAAGACCGGTACGCCAGCATCCGCGACGCTGATGCCGATGGGACTGGCGACCTCGGTCGGCGGTATGGCCACCACTATCGGCACTTCGACCAACCTGCTGGTGGTTGCCGTTGCCGCCGATCTCGGCATGCGTCAGTTCGGCATGTTTGATTTTATCGTGCCGGCGCTGATCGCGGGCAGTGTCGCCATTCTTTACCTGTGGTTGATTGCGCCATTGCTGCTGCCGCACCGCGATGCACGCCTGCCGACGACGTCGCCGCGCCTGTTTACCGCGCAATTACGCATCGACGATAACAGCGTGGCCAACCAAAAAGAGTTGTCCGAACTGATTGCGCTGTGCGGTGGCAACCTGGAAGTGGTGCATATCGTGCGCGGCGAAAAGAAGAACAAGCTGATACCGATGCCCGACCTGGTGCTGCGCAGCGGCGATCGCATCATCGTCAAGAGTACGCCGGATCGCCTCAAGGAACTGGAAACGATACTGGGTGCCAGTCTGTTCTCGGGTGATGTGCCGGTCGACGAAGAACACCCGCTGCAGGATTCGACGCAGCAGATTGCCGAGGTAGTGGTGGTGCCGGGCTCGACGCTGGACGGGCGCACCCTGGCCAACATCCGTTTCCGTGAGCGCTACCAGTTGATGGTACTGGCGATGTTTCGTTCCAATAAATGGGCGAACAGCCAGGGAACCGAGCACACCGAGGAAACGCGCCTGCACTCGGGTGACGTGCTGCTGGTTCAGGGTTCGATCAGCAACATTGATCGACTTAAATCGAGCCGTAACCTGCTGGTGCTGGATGCCAAATCGGCGCTACCCATTTCGGCGAAGGCGCCGCTCGCGGTAGTGATCATGCTGGGGATCATTGTAACCGCCGCGTTTGGCCTGCTGCCGATTGCAGTCAGCGCCCTGTGCGGGGTTCTGTTGTTGTTGGTGACCGGCTGTCTCAAGTGGTACGACACCACGCGCGCACTGAGCGCGCCGGTGATCCTGATCATCGCCACCAGCCTCGCGATGGGGACTGCGATGGTCGAGACCGGCGGCGCCCTGATGATTGCCAGTGCCTACGTCGATGTCACCGCAGGCCTGTCGCCAACCTTTATCTTGAGCGGCCTGCTGGTGATGATGGCGCTACTCACCAACGTGGTGTCCAATAATGCGGCCGCGGTTATCGGCACGCCGATCGCGATCGGCATTGCCCAGCAACTGGGCCAGCCCCCGGAACCCTTCGTGCTGGCGGTGCTGTTCGGCGCCAACATGAGCTTCGCCACGCCGATGGCTTACCAGACCAATCTGCTGGTGATGAATGCCGGAAACTATCGCTTCACGGATTTTGTGCGCGTCGGTTTACCCCTGGTGCTGCTGATGTGGCTGATACTGACCTTTCTGTTGCCGGCGTTATACGGTATGTAACGTGGCTGACATTGAATATTGTGAGTTAACTCGATGAAGACACAATTGCTGATCATGCTGGAAATGCAGGATGCGATGAATGCGCGCGTCAATCCGGACTGGCGCAACGCCGGCAATGCCTGGTACCGGGCGATCTGGACCGAGTGTGCGGAGATGCTCGATCACTACGGCTGGAAGTGGTGGAAGCACCAGCAACCCGATCTTGAGCAGGTGCGACTGGAGCTGGTCGATATTCTGCATTTCGCGATGAGCGATTACCTGTTACTGGAAAGCGATAACGCTGCCGCCGCTGCACGTATCGAGACCGAGTTATCCGAACCTCGCCAATGCGAAGACATCCGCAGCGCGATCGAGATCATGGCGCAATCGACGATTGCACAACAATCGATGCATTTTTCGGATTTTGCCAACATCATGGCGCTCATCGAAATGGACTTCGACCAGCTCTATCGAACTTATGTTGGCAAGAATGTTTTAAACTTTTTCCGCCAGGATCACGGCTACAAGGACGGCAGCTATATCAAGACCTGGGATGGCAGGGAAGACAATGAGCACCTGGCAGAATTGCTGACCTCCCTTGACAGCGACAGTGCCCGGTTTCGTGACGATGTCTACCGGGGACTCGAGGCACGTTACCCCGGCTGACTCTGATCCTGGCGTTAACGGGGAGCATAGTCCCTGGTTAACCGTCAAGTGGGCTTTCCAATGCCGGACTAAATGTCTATGCTGCGAGAATGCGCATTATTCTTATCCGACACTATAAGACTCAAACCAACGATGACGGCAGGGTCCTGGGCTGGGGAGATTCACCTCCCTGCCAGGACTGGAAGGCCGATTTCGATTTCGTCGACGCGCTTTTGACCGAACAGGGGGTCGACTTCGACGCGGTTTATTCGAGTGACCTGGAGCGCTCCCGGCAGACGGCGAAATTGCATGCCCGCGTTCTGGGTATATCAACCGTCGATAGCTCGGCCGAATTGAACGAGGTCAACTACGGGGAATTTCAGCAAAAACGAAAGTCATGGATTATCGATAATTACCCCCAGCACAAGAAGAATCCTGACATGGTTTATCCGAACGGCGAGAGTTTTCGTCAGATGCAGCAACGCAGTGTTCGTTATGTGTTGGCACTGGTCGAGGCACATCCAGAGCAGTCCGCACTCGTTGTCGCACACGCCGGAGTGATCAGAGGTCTTATTTGTCATTTTCTCGGACTGGAGTACGCGGACAATCTGGCGCGACGAATATCATTCCGCTATATCGGAGATTTCCTGTTCAAGGGTAAAAATTGCCTACGTTACAAGGAACTTGGCAAGCCTTCAGGGTTTGTGCGTGATCGTGTCATCAAGATACCTTTCAACCCGGGTTCAAATTCCTGACTGCCCCCGGATGACCTTGCGCCTTACCCTGGGCGAATCCTGTTTTCTTTAATCCCTGTCGTCGACGAAGGCTTTAACACCGAAAACCTTTTCCGGGGTGTTATCGAAGGTCCTGGCCAGGGTGGCAATCGTAAAACGCATAATTTCAGTGAATGTCTTGTCCCTGCTTTCATTCACTACAATGTGAATATTGGCGCGGTCGGCCTCGGACAGCAGGTAGGATTGCAAGCGCCAGATTTCATTGAAATGCTGTAGGTAATTCCTGGCTCCCCGGTCCGGCAAATTGGTGCTGCGGCGCTTGATTCTTTGTTGCAAATGATTGCGTTTCAACACACCCAGCATGATGGGTATCACCACGACATCGGTTTCGGCCTGCAGCCGTTCCATGAAAGCAGGGTGTATGTGCACGCCTTCCAGCACCAGCGAAACGTGTTCACGTGTTGCCCGATCGATCACGGCCTCGATTGCTAGCGAAAGTAAATCGGCCTGGCTGCGGTAACCCTGCACCAACAGTGCTTCCGATACCTCACCATTCTTTTGCAGCGGCCCAGACAAGCCCTGCCATGCGGTAAAGGACGATTGGTGCAGCACGGGCATCATCTTTTCGGGAATCATGGTGCGCATAACTTCGCGCAGCATGTCAGTGGACTGGGTGCTCACAATCTGGAGCCGGCTGGCCAGCATATTGGCAGTGGAGCTTTTGCCACAACCGGCGGTACCGCCGATGAGATAGATCAATTCCCGGCCGCTATTGACAAAGTCGTGCCATACCAGCCAGCGATGTGCAACGGCAGGACCGAGTTTGCTTGACTGGCGCAGGTAACGATAGATCAACATCGCCAGTTGATTGGATCTAACTGTTTCGATCGATTTGTTTCCCAGGTGCTCCAGTAGGATCAGGACTATGGAATCCGCTTCTCTCGGTTTCAGGCCTATGGTCTCGAGACTGTGCCGAAACTCTTGCCGGGAAAATGGCGACATGCGCCCATCTTGATGCTCGACCTGAATGGTGAGCGGGATATTACGATTTTCGTATCGAACGGCGCTATTCTCGTTGCCCATCGATTTAAGGCGGTCCAGCACTATCTGGCCCAGATTTGTCGTCGAAATCAATTCGGTGTCGGCAAGCTCTTTACGGATATCGGTCGCAATCTGGGAGGCTTCTTCAAATGCGACGGCTGAATCCTGCAGGCTACGAATCAGGATACCTCTCAGGAACGGTATGCGGGTCTTGTCCTCAAGGTCTTCTACAAGTGTTTTAGCCACGTACCTCCAGAACTACAGGGCTGGGTAAATTCAAAGTAATCGGGCTATTTTAATCGTCAACCCGGGATATTAAAAGGTAGAAATGCAGCGATTTAATTACGCAAGGGTTCAAGGTGTAATTAGAAATGGCCCGCGGTATCGGCGCTAATGACGAACTTCATTTTGCCAGCGTAGATTAATGTTGTCGAACTTACGGGAAGGACTGCTAAAGTATCAGCGACTACCCGTATCGGCCTTCAATATAATCCGCCGTTTCCTGGTGGATCGGAGTAACGAACATATCAGCGGTATCGGTGTGCTCGATAACCTTGCCCATCAGCATGAAAATACACTCCTCGCTGGCGCGGCGGGCCTGGGCCATGTTGTGGGTCACGACCAGAATCGAGTATTTGCCGCGCAACTCCCAGATCAGTTCCTCGACCGCAGCGGTTCCTTTAGGATCGAGCGCAGAGCAGGGTTCGTCCATTAATAGCACGAGCGGCTTAACCGGCAGCAGGCGTGCGATACATAATTTTTGCTGCTCTTCCAGGGATAATTCGGTCGCCCTGCGTTTCAGATGATCCTTCACCTTGTCCCAGAGTAATACCTGGCGTAGTGAATCCTCAACAATCTCGTCCTCGTCGTCGCGGCTGTATTTCCTGTCCCGATTATGCAGTTTGTGGCCGAACAGGATATTCTCGCGGATCGATGTTGGCAGCGGATTGGGTCGTTGAAATACCATGCCAACTTGTTTGCGCACCTGGACCAACTCCACTTCCGGCGCGTAAATATTATTGCCGAACACGTCGATGGAGCCATTAATGCTCACGTATCCAAGGCGTTCGTTAATCCGGTTTACGCTGCGTAAAAAAGTGGATTTGCCGCAGCCAGAAGGCCCAATCAACGACGTGACCCTGCCTTGCTTGATCTCGAGGTTGACGTCGTAAAGTGCCTGGAATGTGCCGTACCAGAGATTCAGGTCTGCCGTACGGATCGCCAGTTCTGAGTTCGTTTCGACCTCGCTTTGCTCGGTGTTCATATCGATTTCAGCGTCCATCACCCGAAGCGGCCTTCAATGTAATCACCGGTACGCGAATCTTTTACCTGGCCGGAAAACATCGCCCCGGTTTCGCCGATCTCGACGCATTCCCCGCTGAGGAAGAATGCGGTGCGATCGGCAAGGCGACGCGCCTGTTGCACCAGGTTGGTCACCAGGATAATGCTCATTTCCGATTTCAGTTCCTTAAGTACGTCTTCGATGCGCATCGTTGTAACCGGGTCTACCGCGATTGAAAACTCGTCCAGCATCAGCAGTTCCGGCTCTTGCGACAGTGCCCGCGCGATCGTCAATCGCTGCTGCTGGCCACCGGATAACAGGCTACCTAGCGAGTCCAGTCGATCCTTGACTTCGTCCCACAGGGCCGCACGGGTCAGACAACGCTCGACGATGACATTGAGTTCGGCTTTCTCTCGAATCCCTCGCAAACGCGGAACAAAAGCGACGTTTTCGTAAACGGTGAGCGGCAGCCCTACGGGTAGCGGGAAAACAACCCCGATGCGACTGCGCAGCGCATACACATTGCGCACGTCACGGATATTTGTGCCTTCAAACAGAATCTCGCCGTCGACAGACATATTCGTATTGAAATCATTCATCCGGTTCAGGGCTTTGAGGAATGATGTCTTGCCGGCGTTGGCCGGGCCGATAATACCGAAAATCTCGTTTTCCCTGACGTCCAGGGTAATCCCTGAAATCGCCGTGTCCGCGCCGTAGCGGATCGCGACGTCACGAACCTCGAGCTTGACCGCGGATTCCCGAGTATCCGCAACCTTTGCCATGTTTGGCGTCGCGGTTACCATTTTTTCTTCCCGCGCAGGTGCATACGCAACGCAATCGAGGCGCTGTTCATCAGCAAAACCATCGAGATCAGGACCAGCGCGACACCGTAGGGTAACGCGTCGGGGACACCGGGTACCTGGGTTGCAACCACGAACAAATGCAGGGACAGGGCCATGGTTTGATCGAACACGCTCTCGGGTAACACCGGGATAAAGAACGCGGCCCCGGTGAACATGATCGGTGCGGTTTCACCCGTGGTGCGCGAAACCTCGAGAATGACACCGGTCAGAATACCGCTGACTGAATTAGGCAATACCACGCGCCGAATGGTTTGCCAGCGCGTGGCACCCATGTTCCAGCAGGCTTCCCGGAAGGCATGCGGCACGGCCTGTAGGGATTCGCGGGTCGCCACGATGACGACCGGCAGCGTCATGACTGCGAGCGTCATGCTGGCAGCCAGAATGCTGGTGCCGAAACCAAAAAAGATCACGAAGGCGCCAACGCCAAATAGCGCATGCACGATCGAGGGCACACCTGCGAGGTTGATAATCGCGAGGTTGATGGCGCGCGTGAACCAGTTATTCGGTGCATACTCACTGAGGTACACCGCTGCCGCGACGCCCACCGGAACCGATATCACCAGCGCCACGCCAACCAGCCAGATGGTGCCGAGCAGGGCAGGGAAGATACCTCCTTCGGTCATGCCATTGGTCGGATTGCCGAACAGGAATTCGAGGGAAATCATGCTGCTACCCTTGACGATCAGGGTGGTCAATATGACCAACACCGGTAATATCAGTAGGCCCGCCATCATCATGAACAGGATACGAAACAGGGTCTCGGTGCGCTTGGCGCGGACGTTAAGATCGGTTTCAAGGAACTGGTTTTGGATGATAGCTGTAGTGGCCATAATTTTGCCTAGCTCTGACGTATGCCGCGGACAATGAGGTCTGCAGTCAGGTTGATGATGAAGGTGATCATGAACAGAAAGATTCCGATCGTGAACAATGCCTGGTAGTGCGGTGATCCAACCGCGGTTTCGCCCAGTTCCGCGGCGATCGTCGCGGTAAGTGCACGCACCGAATCGAATACGCTGTCGGGCATGTTGATCGCGTGCCCGGTCGCCATCAGCACCGCCATGGTTTCGCCGAAACCCCGACCGACGCCCAGCAGCACGCCGCCCAGCAAACCGTTTTTGGCGGCCGGCAACACGGTTTTGTAAATCACCTGCCAACGGGTTCCACCTAGGGCTTCCGCCGCCTCGCGATAGCGATCCGGCACTGCCTTCAGCGCATCTTCGCAGATCGAGGTCATGATCGGGGCTGCCATCAATCCGAGTATGATCCCGGCATTGAGGATATTCAGCCCCACCGGGACGTCGAAGATGTCTATGATCAGAGGGTTCATGATCGACAGTCCGATGAAACCCCAGACCACCGAGGGGATCGCTGCCAGCAGCTCGATCAGAACCTTCAGGGTTTCGCGCGTCTTGCCGGTGGCAAACTCGGCAACGAAAACGGCGCTGCCGAGAGAAAACGGAATCGCCACCAGCATCGCGAGGCCGGTGACGCTGGCGGTACCGGCAATCAACGCCAGGATACCGTAAGTGGGCTCATCGTCGTCCGTCGGTTCCCACCACTGCGACAGGAAAAACTCCTTGAAACTGAAATCTTCGAGCAGGAAGCCGAAACCTTCGACAGTTACGAAAACGAAGATGCCGACAATCAGGATAATCGCGGATATACCGCTCAGGAAAACCAGATACTGGACTATTTTATCGATATACCAGTCAGCATTACGCTGATTGATGTCTGGCAGGTTTCGCGCCTGCTGTCCGGACAACTGACCCATCTCACATGGCCTCGTCGCCACGTAACAGGGTTAGCAACTCCTTGATGTGAAGCCCCAGGGTCTTATGCAAGGTTTCCCAGGCTTCCACGTCATCATTTTGCGGAACCTTGACATCTTTCCAGTTAAGCGCCGACGTGCGGAACGGTATCTTGACCACGGTCTTGAGCACTTTTTTATGCAGCCCGACAATGACATGGTATTGCGACAGCGACTCACGGCTCGAATCCAGTTTTTGCGGCGCGAGACTGGATAGATTAAAGCCGCGTGTTTCCATGAACGCCACCATGTTCGCATTCAGGCTGTCGGCCGGGTGAACCCCGGCGCTCGTATATTGGCCAGCGTCGGGATAAATCTTGCTGGCAATCAACTCCGCCATCGGGCCGAGGCAGCTGTTGTCTTCATCGAGAAACAGAATGCGGTAGACTTTCGGTTTCTTGGTCTCACCGGTTTCGATAAAAATGGCCTCTTCCGCAAGGTTCTTTGCCTGGTCGGAAATGCGCTTCAGCTGGGTGAAAATGATGAGATAAATCATGCTATTGCGGTTACAGCCACCCTTCTTCTCGGCGCTGTCCAGCAGTTCGGCATAAATGCCATCCATCTCGCGCTCGACCTTCCCGGCCATGGTTATCGCGGCCCGGGCGCGTTCGGCATTCGACGAATTGAAAGCACTGATGGATTCACTCAGAACCGATACGGCCTCGTCGCTGATGTTTTTCAGTTCGGTCGACATATAGCCCTCCGGAACATCACCCAGCTGCACCGACTCGCGCGCAATGGTTACCGCGTAGTCGCCAATCCGTTCGAGTATGATATTGCCGCGAATAACCGATGAGATAAATCGCAAATGCCCCGCGCTTGGCAGGTGCACGGCGATAAAGGCGTGACAGGTCCGATCGATCTTACGCATCAGGCGGTTTATCGGCAGGTCGGACAGGATTGTGGTGAAAGCAAGTTTGTCATCGCCCTCGTGCAGGGCACGAAATGCGCCTGCGAGCGCCTGTTCAACGCTGGAGCCCATGGTTGCAATCTGATCACGAATTTCGTTTAAATCATGTTCCAGGCGTTCTTCAAGATGAGACATAACTTTTCACCGGCAACTGTTTAATTGGAGAGAACTCCTTATGAGCAACTGACATCTCGGACAGTAGCGTAACCTTTCTTTTTCATAATACATTGGCCTGCATCCGACAGGATCCAGTCCATGTAACCTTTAATCGCGCCTTTGGGTTGACCGTTGGTGTACATAAACAGGGGGCGAGCGATTGGGTAGCTGCGGTCACTGGCGGTCTTGACGCTTGGAATTATGCAGGCTTCTCCCTCTACTTTTGCGATACAGACTAGTTTCAAATGTTCGGTCGCATAAGCCAGTCCACTGTAGCCAATCGCGCAGGGAGTTTTCTCCACCAGGTCGACCACGTCCTTGGAACCGTGCATGTCCAGGGTACCCTGGCGAAAACTGCCCTTTGAGATCACACCGGCTGCGGCGGCGCTTTTCAATACCGAGCTCTTGAAATAAGCGTAGGTGCCTGAGTTGTTCTGCCGGCTGACGACAACGATTTCATCACTGTTACAACCGGGCACGCTGAGTCCCAGGTCGGACCACTTGGTGGCATCGCCACCGCGCCCGAAGATTTTGCCAAGCTGGTTAAAAGTAAAAGTCTTGGCTGGATTGTTTTCATGGATAAATACGGCCAGGGCGTCAAAACCGACCACGAATTCAACCGGGTCCTGACCCGATTCCTTGGCCTTTTGTAACTCTTTATCCTTCATCTTGCGGCTGGCGTTGGCGATATCCACGGTACCGTTAATCATCGCCGCGATGCCGGTTCCTGAGCCACCGCCCGATACCGCAACCGTAACATCGGGATTTACAGATGGATATTCTTCGGCCCAGGCCTGGGCCACGTTGACCAGGGTATCGGAGCCCTTGTTCTGGATCAGGGTATTTGCTGCCAGGCTCGGGCCACTGATGCTAATGGCGGTTACCACTGAGAATGCGACGATATATCCAACTTTCATGTTCTCTGACCTCTATCTATGGATTTTCGGTATAGTTTTATTATTAAGCGAAAGCCGCTAACGGATTAATAAATATTCCGAGCTTGCTAAAACCATCGCTAATCGAGCCATGTCATTAAAGCCAATAAATATGACATTCATGTTACAAAACTCTAAAAACCATGATGATCGGCAACAAATCCTGGAATTCGTCAATCCGCCGCGAGATTTAATCCAGTTGATGGTAAGTCAGGAACCATTCCCAACTTGCCGCTGCGTCGCTACAAAGGCGTCCTAGTAGTCGGTCAGGCGAATGACCCGGGCAACCTGCTTTTGTTCGTGAATGCAGCGATAACTGGGGAAAGTTACGCTAAAGCGGCTGCCGTTATCGGGCTCGCTTTCGATCTTGAATATCGCCCCATGCTTACTCGCCGCATGCTGCACGATTGCGAGGCCAAGCCCTGAACCGGTAGTCTCGGCCCTGCTTTTTGCGCCACGATAATAGCGTTTGCTAATCTTTGAGATATCTTCCGCTTCGATGCCGGGTCCCTGGTCCTCGACGCTGAACACGTATTCACCGCGTAAATTTTCTTCCCAGTTAACCCGGATGACTGTGCCGGGAGCAGTATATTTGAGCGCGTTCTCTACCAGGTTGATACAGATTCCCTCGATCTCGACCTTAACCCCCAGTAACATCAGGTCGTCCGCATAATCCAGCTGAACGCGTTCTTTATCTGAATATTTTTCGAGTGCTGCCACGACGTTGACCATCAACTCTGGGACCGAAATCTGGTCTCCTTCATCCGCTGCCAGGCGATAGCTTTCTACCTGCGATAGCAGCAACAGCCCCTGGATCAATTCTTTCATACGCTCGGTCTGACGCTGTGCCGTATGCAGCGAACGTTTACCGGTATCGCTCAGGTTATCTTCGGCTTCGAGCATTTCCAGGTGCCCCGAAATAACCGTCATCGGAGACTTCAGCTCATGCGAGGCATTGGCGACGAAGTTTTTCAAACTCTTCTGCAGCTGTTTCTGGTCGCTTATATTTCTAGCGATCATCAGCAACTTGTTCCCACTAAACGATACCAATTTGATCTGAATACTTATGTCTTCGTCCATCGGAGACTGGATTTCGATATATTCCCGGTCGCCCGGATTCTTCAGGTAAGCCATGAACACCGGATCACGTATCATGTTATTGATTTTATAACCCAGATCCTGGGGCGAGCGCAGATTAAGCAGGTAGCTGGCCGGTTCGTTACACCACTCGATCTGGAATTCACTATTGAGCAGCACCGTGGCGTCAGGGAGTGCCGAAATATTCTGCTTCAATCGACGCAGGATGCGCTTGGTTCGGCGCTTTCGCTGGTTGTACGTTTTCTTTTGCTGGTAGAGCTGGCGGATGATGATGCCGACGAAACCCTGGTCTTCGTAGACCTGGCTGGTGCGAGTGCCTTTCCTGATCCATTGTTCCAGCTTAAGCAGCCGTTGGTATAACCACGCGATATAACATCCCAGCGTGATCAGGCTGGCGATGAACCACTCGCCGCTCAATACCCCTGTCAGGATCAGCACGCAGGAAGCGATGACAATCGCCCAGGCTTCAGTCGACCAGATATTTGACATGACGCGATCAGGCCCCGATTAGCCGGTTTCAGGGGAAATCCGGTAACCGGTTCCGCGGACGGTTTCAATCATGCCGTCGACGCCATGCGCTTTCAGCAATTTGCGCAGCCGTAGAATATGCACGTCAACGGTGCGATCACCGAGGTAGACATTGACGCCCCAGACCGCGTCCAGTATCTGCTCGCGACTGAATACTTTTTTGGAATTTCCCATAAACAGCTTTAACAGTTTGAATTCCGTCTTGGTTAATTCAACCGGTGCCTCGTTGACAAAGATCTCGTGGGTGCGGGAATTCAGGCTCAGCGGCCCAACCTGCACGATGTCATTTTGCTCCTGGTAGACAGGCGGACGGCGCAGCAGTGCCTTGACGCGCGCATTGAGTTCTCGCAATGACATCGGCTTGGTCAGGTAGTCGTCCGCACCGGAGTCCAGCCCGGTAATCATATCGCTTTCCTGCGCACGCGCGGTCAGCATCAAGACCGGGATTTGCTGGTATTGATGCTGGCGTCGCATCCAGCGGATCAGTTCGACCCCGGAGCCGTCTGGCAACATCCAGTCGACCACCAGGCAATCCGGATTCTGCTCGGCAATGACTGCTTGGCCTCCTGCACGTCGCGGCAGCCAATGGTAAGAAAATCGTTTTGCGCCAGCGACTGGCAAACCATCTCGCGGATGTCACGATCGTCTTCAACAACCAGAATATTCATACTTTAATCCGCGCAGACAACCGTCTCAGCCTGGGCCGCGGTTGTTACATTTTGATGACAAGATCGAACACGGCAGCGACGTCGAGGTGATCTGCATCTTCCTCACAGCAGTTTGACCTGGTGTTTTTCGATGAGAATACGGCGAAGTTTATACAGGCGGCCGAGGGCTTTCTTGTAGTTCGCCTTGCTGACGCCATAGGTCTGGTAAATGTCGTCGGGTGGGCTTTTGTCGGTCAACTTCGAGACACCGTCGTGGCTGCGCAAATGCTCGATGATGGCGTCGCCGAGCTGATCGCGTTGTTGCGGTGACGGTTTCGACAGCATCAGGTCGATGCGACCGTCGCTGCGCATGCGCTTGATGTAACCCGGCAGCGCTTCGCCAAAGTGCAGGTGCTGGAAGGTCTCGTTGTCGTAGAGCTGGCCGAGGTAGAGTCCGTCGACCACCGCCTTGAATCCGAGGTCGCTTTTGGCGTAGATCTGCAGTTGCACAGGCTGCCCGGCGCGGAAGTGGTCGGCTTCGAGTGACAGCTGCTGCTCGAGCCGGGTAGAGCCGGCGATACGCTGGGTCGAGCGGTCGACGAACGGGTACACCATGTAGGAGTAACCTTCCTGCATCGGCTTTTGCTGCTCACTGCGCGGCACCAGCAAATCCTTGGGCAAGCCCCAGTCCATGAACGCGCCGTAGCGGTTGGTGCTGACGACCTTGAGGTAGGCGCATTCGCCGACCTGCGCCTTCGGCTGCAGCGTCGTGGCGACGAAGCGGTCCTCGGAGTCGTTGTAAACAAACAATTCGAGTTGATCGCCTACCTGCATCGCGTCGGTCACGTATTTGCGCGGCAGCAGGATGTCACCCAGTTCGCCACCATCGACATAGGCGCCGATATCGACTCGGCGGATGATTTTCAGCGTGTTGTATCGTCCCAGTTCAGCCATGCGCGCATTGTACATCAGCGCAGTCGCAGCGATAGCGCAGAACGCGCGCGATCGGCAGGCATTGCCGCATTCATCGTGCCTTGAGTTTGATCATTTCGGTGGGAAAGTCGGTAAATATCCCGGCAATTCCGTTTTGCATTAGATACTGCGCGCGTTCCGGGTCATTCACCGTGTAAACCAGCGAGGCCACGCCCTGGTCCTGCAAATAGCGAACCTGTGCGAAATCGAGGTTATGGTCGTTAAAATTCCAGGAGTAAGGTTTGATCTGCTGAATCTCTACGTCAAACTGCAGGGGGATGCCGCTACTGAGCGGCGCCAGTGGCCAGGGACAATCCAGTTGTCGCAACGCAAGCAAGGCCTGGTGATTGAACGACGATATCAATATCCACGGCAGGCCAGGCGCCTCGGGCGGCAACGGGGGCTGGGCTGCCAGCAGTTCGAGCAGCAAGTCGGGATTCGTCACCCCTTTGATCTCGATATTTACCGGCATCTTGCCCCAGTAGAGATCGAGTACCTGTTGCAGGCGGGGTATCGCCTCGCCGTTGTTCAATTGAATGCTGGCGGGGTCGGGGTGATCTGCAAATAGCCCGCTACTGGTGGTCAGCCGCTGCAGCTGGTAATCGTGAAATACCCAGAGTTCCGAGGAATGCTGGTGAATGTCGAGTTCGATGGCATCGATTTCGAGCGTCAATGCGTGCTTGAAGCCGTCGAGACTGTTTTCCAGTCGTTCACCGGCCGCACCGCGGTGTCCGATGATGTAAAAGGGGTGTTCGCTGTTAGCCATGGATGTGTCCTTTAAAATAGTCAGCAGCGGTTTCGCCAGCCGCGCAATGCCGCAAAATTAGAATAGCCTGGCCTGAGGCCGGGTTAGCGCGACGATAATCCAATAATCGGCTGCCGACAAGACGGGAATCGCAGGTTGAGCCGGGTAAGCGGGTGAGGGTGAATGACTGGCAATACCGCTTACCAGCGTTTAGTCTATTCAACCATGATATACGTGGCACTTCTGTTGCTGGCAATTATTGTCGTGCTGGGTCCGCAGTTCTGGGTGCGTCGGGTGCTCGATCAACACAACCGGGTATCCGAAGCAAATTTTCCGGGCACGGCATCCGAGTTGGCGCGCCACCTGCTGGATCGTTGCGATTTGCAGATGGTGAAAGTCGAGGTCACCGAGCTCGGCGACCATTACGATCCGAACGATCGAGCGGTGCGGCTCACGCGCGACAAATTCGATGCTAAAACCTTGACGGCAATTACCGTAGCAGCGCATGAATGCGGGCATGCCTACCAGCACGCGGCGGCAGAACCGATGTTCCTGTTGCGTACACGGCTCGCCTCGGTTTCGATCTTCGCGCAGCGCCTCGGTTCGTTTCTGCTGTTCGCGGCGCCGTTCAGTGTATTGATAACGCGATTGCCTTCGGCCGCGATCTTTAATATCGCCGGGGGAATCCTGGTCATGGGTTTCGCGGTGGTAATGCACTTGCTGACGCTGCCGGTTGAAATCGACGCCAGTTTCAAAAAAGCCTTGCCGTTGTTGTCCAGCGGCTACCTGTCGAAACAACAGATACCGGCGGCGCGTTCGATTCTGCGTGCCGCGGCGTGGACCTACGTTGCCGCTTCGCTGGCATCGCTGCTCAACTTCTGGCGTTGGATGGCCTTGCTGCGGCGTTGACGCCCGGTTGCGTCAGTCGTCAGGGATGGCGGATATTGCGATCGAAATAAGTGATGCGCTCCAGCACGACGCCCGCGTCAGTTGTCAGTACTATCGCGGCGCCTTGCGCCTGCGTGCCAACCACTTCCCACCACTCCCATTCGGTCAGCATGTCGTTTTCGTCGCGGCGCTGTCGATGGCTCAGGCGCCACTGGTTGTCCCCTCCCAGTGCGCGCATGCGCTCGTCCCAGCGTTGCATGTAGCCAGGCAGCATGTCGCGGGTTACCGGCTGGGGTTCGGCCGGGTCGTCGAAAATAAAATCCGCGGTGGTGGTTGCCAGCAGGGCGTCGATATCCATCTGGTACCAGCCTTGCATGTAACGCTCGCGCAGGTCAGCGCGTTTCGCTTTTGACATGATCTACTCCCGGCAGGCCTGTACAGTGACGATGAACAAATTATGTGTCATTGCTTCCGCTCTTTCCAATTGGCGCGCGCGGATCAGGCGCCGGACCCGAGTCGGCAGAACCCAGAATGGTCGCCGCCTGGCGCAACGCATCGATTCGCTGTGACAGCAAGTTTTCTTCGCCCAGGCGCTCGAGCACGCCGGTTTGTCGCAGTATGTTTATGACGGGTTCGCGCGCGCCGAACAACAGGACCCGGTCGCCTTCGCTGGCCAGGCGTTGAATCACTTCGTCTAGCGCTGCCGAAGCCGAACTGTCGATAAACGGCACATCGCGCAAGTCGATAGCGAGCACTTCCTTTTCCATGTTGGACTGCAACAGGCGCGCTACTTCGCGCGCGGAACCGAAGCTGAGGGGACCTTCGACGTGAAACAGCACGATACGACCGCTGCTGCGATCCATGATTTTGGCTTCCTCGGGGGTCAGGTTTTCGAGCTGATCGGCGCTATAGGCGAATTTTGAGTTTTTAAGCTGGGCGTCCGCCATGCGCGCAACGAATAGCACCGATGCCATGATGAAGCCGACCGCGAAAGCGGTTATCAGGTCTACCAGTACGGTCAACAGCAGGGTCGAGAGCATGATGACGACCCCGGCGCGTGGCGCCTTGAAGATGCGCCTGAGGTAGTGCCAGTCGATGATGTCGATACCCACCTTGAGTAATATTCCAGCGAGAACCGCGAGTGGAATGTGGCTGACCGACTGACCGAAACCGAGCACGATCAGCAGCAACAGCAACGAGTGCACCACGCCACTGAGTGGCGAATTGCCGCCGGCGCGCAGGTTGACCATGGTGCGCATGGTCGCACCTGCGCCGGGTAGCCCGGAAAACAGGCCACTGGCGATATTACCGATACCCTGGCCGATCAGTTCTCGATTGGAGTCGTGGGTAGTGCGCGTCATGCTGTCGGCGACGATCGACGTCAATAGCGAATCGATCGATCCGAGAAAGGCGAGCACCAGCGCGAAACGGATGATGTACGGGATTTCGTCGGCGCTGATTTCGGGAATGCCAAATTCCGGTGCGCCGGTGGGTATTGCGCCAATTACGGGAATTTCGAGCGACATTAGCGCCGCCACCAGGGTGCCGACCAACAGGGCAATGAGTGGTGTAGGCAGGTACTTGCTGACCTTTGCCGGGGTAAAGAACATGATGCCAAGTACCAGTAAGCCCAGCACCAGGGTGGCGCCATCGAGCCGGGCCAGCATTTGCGGCAGCGCGCCCAGTATTGCCAGCGAAGAACCACTAACCCCGGCGAGGCCGAGCAAGGGCGGCAGTTGCAGTATGATGATGATCACGCCGATGCCGCTCATGAACCCGGACACCACGGGTTGAGGTACCAGCTTGATATAGCGCCCGAAACCAAATTTGCCGAACAGAATCTGGAAAATGCCGGCCAGGATCACCACGCTGAATGCGGCCGACAAATTTCCCTGGAAATGGAGTACGACCAGTGCCATCACCACCGTCATCGGCCCGGTAGGTCCGGTGATCTGTACGCGGGTGCCGCCGAACAGTGCCGCAAATGCGCCGCCGAAGATTGCGGCATAAAGGCCGGCGAGAGCACCGGCACCCGAGGATACACCGAAGGCGAGCGCCAGTGGCAACGCCACCACGGCGGTGGTGATACCGCCAAAGATATCTCCGCGGTAATTGTCGCTCTTGATCATCGGGTAATCACGGATTTGCGTGCAGATAAAGGGGAGTAGTTAACGTGGTAATTCATCACAACTCAAGCCCGCTGAGTGGGTTTTTTAGCGATTGCCTGACGCCCATCAACGAATGTCCTGCCTTGATGGACAGGGATGGGTGGCAGCTTTGCTTCGATTGATTAATTTTTTTTATCGACCTGGTTGCGCGGTCCAAAATAATGTATACAATCTGTATACATTAAATATGCAGCGGACCGATGGACAAGGCATTCATATATAACGATCTGAAAAAGCGCATCCTCACCATGAGCCTGGAACCAGGCTCCGCGCTTGAAGAAGCCAGCCTGTGCAAACGCTACAAGATTTCACGTACACCGTTACGCGAAGTGCTGCGTGCGCTGGCGGGCGAGGGTTGTGTCGATATCATCAACAATCGTGGCGCCTACGTCTCCTCGATGAGTCACAAGGTGATGCGCGATTTCTTTGTAACGGCGCCGATGATTTACGCGGCGATCGGGCGCCTGGCGGCTGTCAATGCCAAACCCGGGCAAATACAGCAGATGCGCGACATCCAGAAAAAGTTTCGCGCCGCGATCGATTCCGGCGTCAGCGGTGACATGGTCTACTGGAACCAGTGCTTCCACGCGTTGATGGGAGAGATGGCGGACAACCCTTATCTCAAGCCGAGCTATGATCGCCTGCTCATCGATCACGCGCGCATCAGCCAGACGTTTTATCGGCCGCGCGATCCCGAGATGGAGCCGCGCATGTTCAGTGCGCTCGAACATCACGAGGAAATGATCAGCGCCATCGAGGCCGGCGACAGCCAGCGCATCGTCGATCTGATCGTCGAACACTGGGCCTTGTCGCGCGATTTGATTGACTACTTTGTTAAACCCGACCCGCTTGCCTTCGAGATGGCAGCGGTCAACTCCTGAAGCAGGCAAGTGATGAAATTTGAAGGTATTTATACCCCGGTGATTACGCCATACCGGGACGATTTCAGTATCGACTACGAGCGTCTGGCCGAAGTCATCGAGTTCCTCATCGATGCCGGTGTGCACGGCCTGATCTGTGCCGGTACCACGGGCGAATACTACGCGCAGACGATGGATGAGCGCTTCGATTTGATGAAGTTCATGCACAAACAAATTCACGGACGCTGTAGCTACATCGTCGGTACCGGCGCGTTTCGCACCGAGGAATCGATCGAGTACGCGAAGGCTGCGGTGGCGGTGGGCGCCGATGCACTGCTGGTGGCCACGCCACCGTATTCGATCCCGACCGAACGCGAAAATGCACTGCATGCGCTGGCCATCGACCGGGTCGCCAACCTGCCGATTTTGCTTTACAACTACCCGGGGCGCATGGGCGCGATGATGGGCGAAGAGTATCTCGACCGGGTCGGGCGCTCGCCCAATTTCTGCGCCATCAAGGAGAGTTCCGGCGATCCGAATCGCATTCACCTGCTGGCGCGTCAATACCCGCACATCCAGATGTCCTGTGGCATGGATGACCAGGCGCTGGAATTCTTTGCCTGGGGTGCGCGTTCCTGGGTTTGCGCCGGCTCCAATTTTGCACCCGAAATTCACATTGCGCTGTACCGGGCCTGTGCCGTCGAAGGCGATTTTGACAAGGGCCGTCGTATCATGTCGGCGATGCTGCCGTTGATGGCGGTACTCGAACAGGGCGGCAAGTTTGTGCAGTGCGTGAAGCACGGTATGACTGCGCGTAACTTGCCGGCTGGGCCACCGCGCAAACCATTGCAACCGCTGAATAAAGACGACAAGCGCTCACTGGAACAGGTGATCCGCGTGATGAACACCACTTTTGCAGACATCAAAGAAGGTAAGGGACAATGATCGACATACTCACCCATGGCTGAATACCAGGCCATCGCCGCCGAGCTGAGCCTGCCGTGCAATGCCTTTATCGACGGCAAGTATCAACCGGCGAAATCCAGAAAGACATTCGCATCGATCAATCCCGCGACTGGCAAGACGATCGCCAAAATAGCGGCCTGTGGCGAAAAAGACGTCAACCTTGCCGTCAGCAAGGCGCGTGAAGCCTTCGATGACGGTCGCTGGAGCCGCTTGCATCCCGGTGATCGCAAGCAGGTACTGATTCGGCTCGCCAGGTTGATGCGGCGCAACGGCCACGAACTCGCGGTAATGGAAAGCATCGATTCCGGCAAGCCGGTGAGAGATTGCGCCAGCATCGACCTGGAAGAAACCATTCACTGCCTGATCTGGCATGCCGAAGCGGTCGACAAGATCTACGATCAGTCTGCACCGGTTGGCGATGACGCCATGGCGATGATAGTGCGCGAGCCGGTCGGCGTGGTGGGTTGCGTATTGCCGTGGAATTTTCCGATGTTGATGATGGCCTGGAAGATTGCGCCGGCGCTCGCTGCGGGTAACTGCGTGGTACTGAAACCCGCCGAGCAGACCAGCCTGACCGCGCTGCGCATCGCCGAGCTTGCCTGCGAAGCGGGTTTGCCGCGGGGCGTACTCGAACGTGGTTCCGGGCATGGGCCCCGATGTGGGCGAGCCGATGGGGCGTCATCCGGGCATCGACATGTTGTCGTTTACCGGCTCTACCGAAACCGGACGTCGCTTTTTGCATTACTCGGCCGAATCCAACCTGAAGAAAATCGTCCTCGAATGCGGTGGCAAGAACCCGGCCGTGGTGCTCGACGATGCCGAGGACCTCGACCTGGTGGCTGAGTCATATCGTCAATGGCGCATTCTGGAACATGGGCGAAAACTGTTCTGCCACTTCACGCCTGATTGTTCACGAAGCCGTGAAAGACGAGTTGATGCAACACATCATCGCGCGTACCCGTGACTGGAAAACCGGTGATCCGCTCGACCCGGCCCATCACCTCGGCGCGCTGGTTGACAAGGAACACTTCAAAAAAGTGAGCGCTTACCTGAAAAAAGGCAAGGTGATCATTGGCGGCAAAACCGAGCAGGGCTGTTACGTGCTGCCAACCATTATCGATGGGGTCAAAGCGGGCGACAAACTGGCGCAGGAAGAAATTTTCGGGCCGGTGCTGGCGGTGATCACCGTGCGTTCAACCGACGAGGCAATCGCCGTTGCCAACCAGACCGATTACGGCCTGGCCGCCAGCCTGTTCAGCGCCAACGGTAAGCAGGCGTTGCGCGCCGCACGCGAAATCCGCGCGGGGACGGTGACCATCAACTGTTACGGCGAAGGTGACATCACCACGCCATTCGGTGGTTACAAACAATCCGGTTTCGGTGGTCGCGATAATTCGCTGCACGCCCACGACCAGTACACCGAGCTGAAGACCATCTGGATCGATCTCAGCCGATCGACATCACGCCGACCCGGTCGCCTGACCGCCGTGATCAAGGTTGATTCCAAACCCGCTGATCTCGGGCGCAGCGGCTGGGACGCTATTTTGCCCGCGCGTGAGCCCGAGCCTCCACTCGCGCAGGATATTCATTGTGATTACCTGGTGGTCGGCGCCGGTTTCGCCGGCCTTGCGGCTGCGCGTCGCTTGCGCCAGATCGACGCAGATGCGCGCATAGTCATCGTCGAAGCACAGCAGGTTGCCAGCGGCCCCGCAGGGCGTAATTCCGGATTCATGATCGATTTGCCGCACGCGCTTGCCAGTGGCAGTTATGCCGGTGACGATTCTGCAGACAAGCGCAACATTCGCATGAATCGTGCGGCGATTGCCTTTGCTGGCGAACTTGCTCGGACGCATGAATTTCCCCGACGACGCCTTCGCCGTGCGTGGCAAGATCAACGCGGCGGCCAGCGACGTGGGCAATCGACACAATGCGTCCTACGCGCATCACCTCGACCAACTCGGCGAACCTTTCGATCTGCTGGATGCCAGTGCCATGCAGGCGGTCTGTGGTACTGACTATTACCAGGGAGGCTTGCGCACACCCGGGCACAGCGATCATTCAACCGGCCCTTTTTGTGCGCAGCTTCGCCGCATCGCTGTGCCACCACGACCGCGTTGAACTGTATGAAAATTCCGCCGTAGAGTCGCTCGAGCGCAAAGCGGATCGATGGCTGGTGCGAACCGAAACAGGGTTCGGTAAGCGCGCAGCGCGTCATTCTTGCGGTCAACGGCCTCATTGAAAGCTTCGGGTTTTTCAGGCGCCGCCTGATGCACATCAACCTCTACGGTTCGATGACGCGCAAACTCGACGACGCTGAAATCGACGCACTTGGGGGAGTACCCAACTGGGGTTTTACCCCGGCGGATCCAATCGGCTCGACCTTGCGGCGTATCGACAGCTCCGACGGCGGCACGCGACTGGTGATTCGTAACCGCTGCACCTACGAAGCATCGTTGCGCTTGCCGTCGAATCGACTGCAGGACATTGCCGCCGATCATCGGCGCACTTTCCAGGCACGTTTCCCGATGTTGCCACGCATGGAAATGGAATATTGCTGGTCGGGCCGCCTTTGCCTTAGCCGTAACGAAGTCTGGGCGCTCGGCGAACTGCAGCCGGGGTTGTTCAGTGCCTGTTGCCAGAATGGACTGGGTGCCACGCGCGGGCCTGGTAGCCGGTATCGTTGCCGCCGAAGCTGCCGCTAACCTGGATGAACCTGGACTGGTGCCGGACTATCAAGCGCAAGCATTGCCGAGCCGGTTGTTTCCGGAGCCGTTCATGACGCTGGGCGCCCGTGGCGTGATTCGCTTGCGCGAATGGCAGGCGGGCAGAGAATTGTAGACGCTTGTCGTTAACGGGCAGGTATGCCCGGTCGGATGAGGAAACGGATGGCTTAAAGCGGCGCCGGTTTAGTCTGGCGCGATGAGCTCAGTCGGACTTGCCCATGGTGAACTTGGTGCCGGGCGGCTTGTTGGCGGTAATCTTCTGGCCACGCAGGCTCAGAATACGATGCTGATCAAGCAGCATCTGGTAGAGAAACATCAGTTCGTCCTGCACTTCAACCGGAAAACCGGCGCGGCGCTTGCCGCCTTCAACCACGATCAGCTCTTCGAGATAATTCTTGCCTTCCGAATAGCGCCACAACCCGGTAATGGTTTTGACCACGCGCGGAAAAGACTCAATTGCAGCGGGCTCACCCGCACGCTTGCGCTTCAACATTTCGCTTTTGCGAAACATCTGTTGAGCAAGTGCAGGGTTGATGACTCGGTTATCAATTGCCATTTGTATGGATCGTCGCACGTTTACCTGTTGTAATCAGCAGAATAAATACCAATTGGCCCTAATTAATCCACACCGGGTATTTGTTCGACTGAAAAAGTATATCCTGATTGATATTAATTTTAAACCGATCAGATAGTCTTAACCTTATATTAGCAACAAACATTAAAAAAGCTTGGTAAGACACTGAAAAAGAACCAAATATTAATAAAATTTACTGAAATTACTCAAAATTGTCGCCGTTTTTCCAAATTGTACCGATGAGCACCGTTTAATCCCGTGAAGCCGTCACAAAAATACCTGGAACTGGTCGCACAACCCGGATTTACCTGCGACCCGGCCCAGCAGCAGGCCGTTGGCCTGCTGGATCAGTTGTATGCGCAACTGATCCGCTCGCAATCCAGACGGGGTTGGCGTGCCTGGTTTGGGCGTCGGGCACCGCCAGCGAAAATTGCGGGTCTCTATTTCTGGGGTGGCGTTGGACGCGGCAAGACCTTGTTGATGGACTTGTTTTACCAGTCGGCAATGGCGCAAACGCGTTGCCAGCGAATTCATTTCCACAGCTTCATGAACCAGGTGCATTCCGCGCTGCGCCAGAAAAAGAATCTCGAACAGCCATTGCAAGCCATCGCCAGGGACATCGCTGCGACCACTCGGGTGCTTTGCCTGGATGAGTTTGTCATTATCGATATCGGCGACGCGATGATCATGGCTGGATTACTGGAAACCCTGTTTGCCGAGGGCGTGGTGCTGGTAACCACGTCCAACGCAGCGCCTGCCGATCTGTACCGTGATGGCTTGCAACGCGCGCGTTTTTTGCCGGCCATCGATCTGCTTCAACAACATTGCCAGGTGGTCAACATCGATGGCGGGCAGGATTATCGACTGCGCTTTCTGCAGCAGACCGATCTGTATGCCATTCCACACGATGCGGCGACCGAGCTGCGCATTCGTGATTATCTCGAGCAGCACGTCACCCCGATGCAGGACCAGCAACGCGACCTCATCGTCAACGGCCGCAGTCTTGCCTGCCAGTTCTGTGCAGGCGATACGGTCTGGTTCAGTTTTTCCGAGCTTTGCGATACCACGCGCAGCCAGAACGATTACCTCGAACTGGCGCGCTTTTTCAATACCGTGATCGTCACCGACATTCGCCAGATGAGCCAGGCCGACGACGATGTCGCGCGTCGCTTCGTGTTACTGATCGATGTGCTCTACGACCATCACGTCAAACTGATCTGCAGCGCCGCCACGAGCCCCGATCAACTCTACCTGGGAAAGCGGCTCAGCTTCGAGTTCGAACGCACCGCCAGCCGCCTGCTGGAAATGCAATCAGCCGAATACCTGGCGCAGGCGCACAGTCAGCAGTAGATTCCCTGCCGGCCTAATTCGACCAGTGAAACCTGGCCAGCAGTCCGGCGTGATCGGAGAACGCATAGTCAATGCGGCCGAATTCGACGCTGCTGCGCACTGCCGCAAGCGGCTGGTTGACGTAGATGTAGTCGAGTTGTTGTTTCCTTTGCCGAAAGATATACGAATAACGTCGATGCCGGGGTATCTGTCGAGTCAGGTCGACCAGGTCGGGATCGACCAGATCAGCAGATACCAGGCGAGTTCGCGAGTTGTCCGGGCTACCGCGAATGATGCCGGCCACGTCGACGTGGCGATCGGCGGGGGTCAGCGCATTAAAGTCACCCAGCAGCATCAGCCATGCGTCGGGTTTGTTGCGTTGCTGCTGATTGATCCAGCGCGCCAGGGTCTGCGCCTGCTGCAGGCGTTTACGCGCGACACGCTTGCCCTCGTCGGCACTGTCTATGCCGCGCATCGAGCGCAGGTGCAGGTTTATCAGCGACAGGCAGCGATTGCGGTAGCAGGCATCGAGCAGCAGCGGGGGGCGTGAGAACAGGGGGCTCGCAGTGGATTTGAGTCGCTGTTCACGAAACAATTGCTGCGACTTACGAATGGTCACGCTGGATTGCACGAGGAATCCCAGGTTGATCGCGGAGATATCCTGACCGGGATGCAGAATCGCCCGGTAGTCGATGGCGTGGCGTCGATGAATCCCGTCGGCAATTTGCTGCAGTACATTCAGATTTTCGACTTCCTGCAAGGCGATGACCTGGGGCAGGGCGAAGTCGTCGGCGATCTTGTCAACGGCGCGATCGATGCGATCACGGAAATGTTTGCTCGACAGAACCTGTTCCTGATTGCCGTCGTCGATGTCGTCGAACAGGCGGTTCATGTTCTGACTGAGTACGCTAAAGGTTTCGGCCTGCGCCGCAGTGCACGCAATCAGCAGTAAGCTGCAGACTGTGAGTCGTTCGACTACTGGTCGGTTTCGCGAATGATTGACTTCCATGCCGTAAACAAGCTGCCGTTACTCGTCGCGATCACCGATCGCGGTTCCAGTGATTGTTGATAGACCGGCTCACCTGCAAAGGTTTCGCTGCAACCACCGCCCTCACGGTTCAGCAATTCGCCAGCGGAATAGTCCCAGATACGTTCACTGCCATGCACCAGAAGGTGAGCCCGCCCGGCGGCGAGCCATGCCCATTCCAGCGCGCAGGTGCCGATATTTCGTTGTGACTTGTAGGGCTGCTGCTGCGCCAGTCTGGCGCTAATGCTGTCGTTCAGGCGTTTGAAATCGACAAAGGCAATGCAATCACCGAGGCGTTCTGGCTGCTGGGGGCGCACCAGCGCTTCGCCATTGATCCACAGGCCCTGATCGCGGATCGCACCGAAAAATTCCCCGCGATTGGGGTCGTAAACGACACCCAGCACGACTTCACCGTCCCTGATCAAGCCCAGTGAAACCGAGAACAATGGCATGGTGGCGTGAAAGTTTGTGGTGCCGTCGATCGGATCAAGACACCAGAAATCACGGCTACCCGACAAGACTTCGCGTTGTTGTGTTGCGCAGATTTCTTCGCCCAGCATGCCCACGTCGGGATAGCGCTCGGCGAGTTCAAAGGTCAACTCGCGCTGCATCATTAAATCGGCATCGGTGACGATTGATCCATCACTCTTGTAGTCGGCAGTCGAGCGGGTGTAGTAGACTGACAAACAGTTTTCGGTCGCTACCCGGATAATATCCTGCACCGCGATCAGATCGCTGTAGTCGTATTTTGGTTGGGGCAAAACCGCTCCGTATGGAATAGATGATGTTAATGGCTGTTATTACAGGAAGTATAAACGACGGTGGTAAATTTACCTCAATAAATACTATAAAGAACCCGTGAGTAAATCTTTTTTCCTGACCCGCCAGACCGCCAACCTGTTGGAGGATTTCGTCCGTGAGCTGAAAGCGAATGCGGGCCTCTACCTGATCTATGGTGACCAGGGTGTGGGCAAGACGCGACTGCTCGAGGAGCTGGCGCGCAATCGACTGGCGGACAGTAAAATTCGCTGGATTGATTTGCAAGCGGGAGCCGAAGGTGACGGGGCGCTGGTGGACTCCAGCGAGCTGATCGAAAAGACGTTCATCAAGGCGGAGCCTGGCGATATTATCGTTGCCGATCACTTTGAAAAGGCGCTCAAGAAATCCCGTCATCAATTGTTTTTAAACTGGTCGACCGATGGCGTCGACAAACAGCTCAACTTGATCATTGCCGCCAGTAGCGAATTTTTTAACGAACTAAGGCAACTAGCGCAGCAGTACCAGGTGCGGGTGCAAAGCTTCCAGCAAATGCCGTTTAGCGGGGATGAAACCGAGGCGTTCCTGGGGTTTTACCTGTTTCCCGATCGCCCCATCGGCAAGCTTGTGATTCCTTCGTTGTTGCGCAATCAACTGGCTATGACGAAGGGGAATGTCGGTAAAATTATTGAGATCGCCGAACGCGCTGGCGATCAGATCAGCAGTGGACCGATGAATGACAGCGAGTCGATTCGGCAGGGCAGCCGGGTAATCGTCGCTCTTCTGGTGGTTGTTGCCGTGATAGCCGGGGTGAGCTGGTATTTCCTGGGTAGCCAGACCCGCAATGCCGGGCAAGCGGTTACGCTGAACGAAGCTGGCGTTAACGCACAGCCATCCGCCGAGATCGAGGCAACGTCGCAGGGGGAACCTGTAGTGGAGTCGTTGCAGAGTGATCCGCCTGTCGTCGCAGTGAATGCCGTAAGCGACGATGACGTTGTTGAATCTGCGCTAGACGCAGCGGGAGATACGACACCGCAAGCGACCACTTTGAAACCCAGTGGCGCGGGCGATGAAAACGCCCCCGACGCATTGCCAGCAGCAGGTGCTACGCTGACGATGGCAGCTGAAGCCGATGCGGGTATCAACGGTGAAGCGGAGGAGGCCATTGTAGCTACTGTTGACGGTGAGCCTGCGGATAGCGAGCCGCTAGCCGGTGATGTGCCGGCAGGCACGGTGGAGGTGAGCGATGAAGCACCGGTGGAAGCAGCAAAGAACGTCATTGAAAACGAGGCCGTATCAAGCTCGGCGCCAGCTGAGTCCGAGCCAGTAACGCCAGCGGAAAATCACAACGCGCTTGCGCAATCGACCAGCGATGCCGAGCGCCTTCGACAGGACCTGCAAACTTCGCTCGAATGGATTGCCGGGCGCGATCGTAGTATCGGCACCTTGCAACTCATGGTGCTCAGGCAGGAAAATTTTGATCTCCGGAATTATTACCATTACGTCGAGTCACTTGCGCGCCAGGGGGTCGATGTCTCGAGGATGAGAATATTTGCCACCTATACCGGAAACCGCAAGGTGTACAGCGTTGTTTATGGTGAGTACCCGAGCAGGGTGGAAGCCAGTAATGCCAAATCTGCCCTGCCGGCAGTGTTGCGCAAGGCTTCTCCGGTGCCACGCAGTGTGGGTGGACTGAGAGAGGAAATTCGACGACTCGAAGAACAGAATTAGATATAGTTCGCTCGCTGTCGGTTGAGTCCGGTTAGATTTCAGCTACACCGATGGGCTGAATTCGAATTGTTTCGGATTGGTGTAGTCAATACCTTGGTGTAGTCACTACCAGGCGCTACAATTCTGCAAAAAACCTGGCGATGCTTCAGCGCGCCACCCCGACGTCATACCGGTTTGGACAGGTAGCTAGCCGAGGAGATCAGTTTTGAATTTACATTACGACATGATAGTAATCGGCAGCGGACCCGCGGGTAAGCGTGCTGCCATTCAGGCCGCGAAAGTCGGCAAACGTGTTTTGTTGATCGAGAAAAATGAAGTGGTTGGCGGGGTGACGGTGCACACCGGCACGATTCCCAGCAAGACCCTGCGTGAGACCGTGTTGTTCCTGTCGGGTTGGCGTCAACGCGGCATTTACGGGCGCAGCTACAAGGTCAAGGACAATATTACCGCCGATGATCTGAAACAACGCCTGACGACTACGCTCGGCCACGAGATCGAGATTATCCAGCATCAGTTGATGCGCAACGGCGTCGATACTCAACACGGCCATGCCCGCTTTACCGGTGAAAAGTCGATCTGTGTCGAAGACAACGAAGGAGGGCTACACGATTTCACCGCGGACTACTTCGTCATTTGCGTTGGCACCAAGACGCGGCGTCCCGATTCGGTTCCGTTTGACGGCGAATCGATCATGGACAGTGACGAAATTCTCCATCTGAAACGCATACCAAAGAAAATGCTGGTGGTTGGCGGAGGCGTTATAGGCCTCGAGTACGCGACCATATTCAAGGCGCTGGACATCGAGGTCACGGTGCTTGAAACCAATGACTTCCTGCTTGGCTTCGTCGACCGCGAAATCATCGACGAACTGATCCACCATCTGCGTGACTGCAATATCCAGGTGCGCCTCGACGACCAGATCAGCACCATCAACAAGTTTGACAATGGCAAGGTCGTGTGCAAATTCAAGAGTGGCAAAAGCCTCGCGGTGGATACCGTGTTGTTTGCCGCAGGGCGCCAGGGGGTCACCGATGATCTGTCGCTGGATAAGGTGGGTATCGAGGTCGACAATCGCGGGCGTATCCCGGTCAACGATGACTATCAAACCGTGCAACCGCATATCTACGCCGCGGGTGATGTCATCGGTTTCCCGAGCCTGGCATCGACGTCAATGGAGCAGGGCAGACACGCGACCTGTCATGCCTTCGGCGCCGATGTCGCAAGCCAGCCGGAATTGTTTCCCTACGGTATTTATGCGGTTCCCGAGATCAGCATGGTCGGGCTCACCGAACAGGAATGCAATGCGCGCGGCATTGCTTATGAAGTGGGCATTGCGCGTTTTCGCGAAACCGCGCGTGGCCAGATCATCGGGCTGCGCGAGGGCATGCTGAAAATGCTGTTCTCGATTGAAACGCAGAAACTGCTTGGCGTACACATTATTGGTGAAGGGGCTACCGAGCTGGTACACATCGGCCAGGCGGTCATTTCGCTGGGTGGCACGCTGGATTACTTCGTGCAAACCGTCTTCAACTATCCCACGCTCGCCGAAGCCTACAAGGTGGCCGCACTCGATGCCTACAACCGCATGACTTTCTGAGCGGTCTCCCACACTGTCGTTCCTGCGTAGGCAGCGGTCCGACGTATCGGAACATTGCAACGACGCCACCGTCATAAGATTCCCGCCTGCGCGGGAATGACGAAAAGTAGGCGCGATGACGGCACGGTTTTCCGTCATTCCTGCGCAGGCAGGAATCTTATGACAACGGCGTTGTTGAAAGATCCCCGCTTTCGCGGGGATGACGAAAAAGGGGCGCGGGGATGACGAGTATTGGGGCGCGGGAATGACGAGTATTGGGGCGCGGGGATGACGAGTAATGGGGCGCGGGAATGACGAATAAATAGTGCGATGACGGCACGGTTTTCCGTCATTCCTGCGCAGGCAGGAATCTTATGACAACGGCGTAGTTGAAAGATCCCCGCTTTCGCGGGGATGACGAAAAAGGGGCGCGGGGATGACGAAAAAGGGGCGCGGGAATGACGAGTATTGGGGTGCAGGTATGACAGCGAGGATGCAGGGATAGCGGAGTTGGGAGCGGGAGATAAAGTGCCCGCTGGCGATCCGTGTCAGCATTGCTCCCAGGGCAGACCATCGTGGCGCCAGCCACTTAAGGTGCTGCGGTGATGTTTCTCGTCCAGCTCACCTTCGAATCCGTGTTCGACGTTATACACGTGTCGAAAGCCATGCTCGATAAGCAGTTTGCCCGCTTCTTCCGAACGATTCCCACTGCGACAGATCAGTACCACGGGAACGCTATCGTGTTCGGAAGATGTGATAACTCCACCGAGAATCAATTTGCGCACCTCGCGTTCGAAATTCGGGTTGATGACGAAATCGGGCTCATCAATCCAGGGGATGCTGACCGCCCCTGCCGGATGGCCGATGAACAGGTACTCCATGTCGGAGCGTACATCGATAAACGCGGTGCTCGGTTCTTTCTGGATCAAGGCGTAGGCCTCGGAAGCGGTAATATGTTTTACTTTACTTTCAGACATGTCGATAACTCATTGATTAAACTATTAAAAAGGATTCATACCTCTGTACAAATATGCTATAGGGAGACTAATTTATCGAGTTATTAATAATGATTCAAATTCAAGATCTGTGATTTTGAGTAAACATGACCGCGAAAAAGCGCCCATCTATCGAAAAAACACGGTGTTTCATCGCTTTTCAGATATTTAACCACCTGATTTTCAGGACATTTTCCAGGGCCCGCTTATACTTGTTGCATGGTTAGGATCAGATGAGAAAGCATGCTTTATACCTGCCTTGATCGACGATTGTCTGTGCCCAGTTGCGGTACTGAAAGCGCGTTGGTTTGTCTAAACCCGCTGGCCTGTGGGCTCTGGCAGCCCCATACGGTGACGCGCTCGCTGGACGGCGTCTGCTATCGCCGACGCCGGTAGATCGGCGACAGTCATGCTGAATTTGATTCGTTACTGCCTGCTGGTTATCGCCCTGGTAAGCGCGGGTAGCAGCCTCGCCGCCGATTACACGCTTCCTGCCGATATCGGTAATGGCGCCTTCTCGAGCTGCGCCGGTGGAGGCCCGGTTTACACCTGTAACGCCATAACCATCGGCAATGACGATACCGTCACCCTGAGCAGTGATGTCACGCTGACCATCAACGGTAATCTCATCATCGGCAAGGATGTCGTGCTCGGCATCGGCGGGTTTGTTTTTAATCTGGACGTCGACGGCAATGTCGATATCGACAAGGATACGGTCATTTCAGCCAATCTTACCGCAACCGGCGATCTCAGCGTCGCAAAGGATGTAAGTTTCACCGGTGATATCGACGTCGACGGTGACATCGATATTGACAAGGATGCTCAATTCTACGGTGACATTACCGCGGGTGGCGACATTACTATCGACAAGGATGGAGTGGTGAATGGTGATGTAATGGCAGGGGGCACGCTCGATATTGGTAATGATACGATTGTCATCGGCGACTGCGATCCGACGCATCCCCAGTGTATCGGTGGAGGCGGTGCCGCCGTCTGTACCACGACACAGATCGCCAGTGATGGTGAAGAATTCCTCGGAGTATCCGGCAGCAGCGACAGCAATGTCATCGCGGTCGGCAAGGACGGCGGTATCTATCAATATGATGGCAGTAACTGGAGCAAGGACAGTTTTGTTGCAGGTGAACAGTTAAACGATGTCGAAGTCGTCAATTCGAACCTCGCTTTCGCAGTCGGCAAGAAAGGCGAGGTGCTGGAGTACGACGGCGCAAACTGGAACCAGTTGCCGGCGCCGGTAAACGAGGAACTTTTTGGTGTCTGGGCAATTTCCGCCAACGAAGTCTGGGTTGCCGGCAAGAAGGCCGCCTTGTATCGCTGGGATGGCTCCAGCTGGACCGATATGTCCGGTGCGGGCCAGGCCAACGTGGACAACAACAAGGAATTGCTGGAAGTCTGGGGCGATGCGAGTAGTTTTTATGCCGTCGAGAAGGACGGCGATCTTTACCGTTATGCCCGTCCCGGTGGTCCCTGGAGCAAGCCGACTGCCTGCAGCAGCAGCTTCAACATCGAGGCCCTGGATGTCTGGGGCGACGGGGCCGGTAACGTTTACATCGGTGGCTGCCTGCTACTGCACCGAATTTGTCATTCGTCGCATTCCGTACCTGAGGCCGTTCTTCGGCCTCAAGTAGCTCACCGATGTAAACGTTTCCGCCGTCGCCCCGACATCCCCAGGGCCTCGATGTTGAAGCTGCTGCTGCAGGCGGTGAGTTGCTCCAGGACCACCGGGCATAACGGTAAAGATCACATCCTTCTCGACGGCATAAAAACTACTCGCATCGCCCCAGACTTCAGCAATTCCTTGTTGTTGTCCACGTTGGCCTCGCCCACCGCGGACATTATCGGTCCAGCTGGAGCCATCCCAGCGATACAAGGCGGCCTTCTTGCCGGCAACCCAGAGTTTGGCGGAAATTGCCCAGACACCGAAAAGACCTCGTTTACCGGCGCCGGCAATTGGTTCCGAGTTTGCGCCGTCGAGTACTCCAGCACCTCGCCTTTCTTGCCGACTGCGAAAGCGAGGTTCGAATTGACGACTTCGACATGGTTTAACTGTTCACCTGCAACAAAACTGTCCTTGCTCCAGTTACTGCCATCATATTGATAGATCACCATCCTTGCCGACCGCGATATTGCTGTCAGTACTGCCCCAGATACTCCGAGGAATTCTTCACCATCACTGGCGATTCTGTGTCGTGGTACAGACGGCGGCACCGCCTCCACCGATACACTGGGGATGCGTCGGATCAGCAGTCGCCGATGACAATCGTATCATTACCAATATCGACGTACCCCGAGTCCATTACATCCACCTCACCACTCCATCCTTGTCGATGCGTCATGTCGCCACCCGCGGTAATGTCACCGTAGAATTAGGTGTTCCTTGTCAATATCGATGTCACCGTCGACGTCGGATATCACCGGTGAAACTTACATCCCTTGCGACGCTGAGATCGCCGGTTGCGGTAAGATTGGCTGAAATGACCGTATCCTTGTCGATATCGACATTGCCGTCGACGTCCATTAAAAACAAACCCACCGATGCCGAGCACGACATCCTTGCCGATGATGAGATTACCGTTGATGGTCAGCGTGACATCACTGCTCGGTGACGGTATCGTCATTGCCGATGGTTATGGCGTTACAGGTGTAAACCGGCTTCTCCACCGGCGCAGCTCGAGAAGGCGCCATTTTTCTCGATATCGGCAGGAAGCGTGTAATCGGCGGCGAGACTGTACCCGCGCCGCTTACCAGGCGATCGCAGCAGGCGGATGACATTCAGCATGACTGTCGCACCAATACTCAGCATCAGCAATAGCAGACGCCGTCCCACGAGCGCGTCACCGTATGGGGTGCTCCAGAGCCCACAGGCCAGCGGTTTAGACAAACCAACGCGCCTTCAGTACCGCAACTGGGCACGACAATCGTCGATCAAGGCAGGTATAAAGCATGCTTTCTCATCTGATCCTAACCATGCAACAAGTATAAGCGGGCCCTGAAAATGTCCTGAAATCAGGTGGTTAAATATCTGAAAAGCGATGAAACACCGTGTTTCGAATCCAGTGGCACTTTTCGCGGTCATGTTACTCAAAATCACAGATCTTGAATTTGAATCATTATTAATAACTCGATAAATTAGTTAGCCCTATAGCATATTACAGAGGTATGAATCCTTTTTAATAGTTTAATCAATGAGTTATCGACATGTCTGAAAGTAAATTGAAGCGTATTACCGCTTCAGAGGCCTACGCCTTGATCCAGAAAAGGACCCGAGCACCGCGTTTATGTACGCAACATCAATTTGTTCATGGGCGGTCGAGCATCCCCTGGATTGATGAGCCCGATTTCGTCATCGACCCGAATTTCGAAGCGCGAGGTGCGCAAATTGATTCTCGGTGGAGTTATCACATCTTCCGAACACGATAGCGTTCCCGTGGTGCTGATCTGTCGCAGTGGGAATCGTTCGGAAGAAGCACAACTGCTTATCGAGCATGGCTTTCGACACGTGTATAACGTCGAACACGGATTCGAAGGTGGGACTGTGGACGAGAAACGTCACCGCAGGCGCCTAAGTGGCTGGCGCCACGATGGTCTGCCCTGGGAGCAATGCTGACATGCGCACGGGCACTTTATCTCCCGCTCCCAACTCCCCTGCATCCTCGCTGTCATACCTAGCCCCGAGATACTCGTCATTCCCGCGCCTTTTTCGTCATCCCCGCGCCCCTTTTTCGTCATCCCACGAAAGCGGGATCTTTCAACTACGCCGTCATAAGATTCCTGCCTGCGCAGGAATGACGAAAACCGTGCCGTCATCGCACTATTTATTCGTCATTCCCGCACCCCTTTTCGTCATCCCCGCGCCCCTTTTTCGTCATCCCCGCTGCGGGATCTTTCAACTACGCCGTTGTCATAATTTGCCTGCCTGCGCAGGAATGACGGAAAAAATGGCCACTATTTATTCGTCAT
>CAWIHJ010000086.1:0-36339 GCA_963835795.1 uncultured Gammaproteobacteria bacterium | reverse complement strand
CCAGTTGCAATCGATAGACGTGGCACGGTTGATTCCGCCGGTTGATGCGGAAATATATCTCGGCGACGATGATCTGGACGAGGAGCTGGCTGCACGCATCCAGTTTGGCACGAGCGCGGAAAAGATCGCGGCGATCGAGGAATTGACGCTCGATCCACGAGGTTTGAACGCGGCATACCAGGTGTATATCCAGGCGACATCGCCGGCTGTCAGGGTGGCCGTGCTCGAATTGATCGAAGGCGAAGACAATTACCTGGCGCGCCTGATGACGCTAATGTCGCTGCAATCGGCGGATCCGGCCGAGGCGACCCGCGCGCTGTCTATTGTCGAGGAACTGGATGATTTTTCACTGGCGCCCCAGGTAAGGGCACTGCTATATCACCACGATCCCGGCGTGCAGGAATTAGCCCGTGAGGTGCTCGAGTCGCTCACATCGGATTTCGACTCGGACATGGAAAGCGGCACGCTACCCTTGATCGTCGAGCCACGGGATGCCACCAGGAAAGTCCTCGAGGATAGCTATTCAGGTGATCGCTAGGCAACGGGTTAGATTTGTGCCCGGCAATAAAAAAGCCGGGATTAGTCAGCAATGACCAACCCCGGCTTGAAAAGGTAATGATTATTATCCTGGCCCGATTATTAGGGCTCCTCCGAAAACTGTCGGATTGTCACGTTGTCAAAATTCGCGTCGATGGAGCCGGACAACTTTTTCGCGGTGCAGTTTTCGACATCGGTGCGGGTTTCGATGACATGCCAGGTCCATTCGGCGTCCACATTGTCGCCAAAAGCCGGGAGTCCGTGGTCGACAGCATTCACCTTCCTGACGTCGTTACCATAAGAAAAAACGAGTTCATGGTTATCCCGATCATAGCCGATACACAGCTCCTTCTTGTTCTTGGACCCTTTGGTGGTGCCAAAGAACAGGTCCGGGTCATCGACTTCGTCGTAGGTGCTCCAGGCGTCGTCGTCGCAATCGGCCCCTTCACACTCCTGCGCCCAGGCATCAATTTCGAATATCCCCTTCTTGGCATTGGTCCAGTTACCGCGCCGCAGGGATATGCCGGCATAGATCAATCCATCTTCATCGCCGTCATCTGCGTTACTGGTATCATAAAAGTTGCCCAGGTAGCGAATTCGCACCTGGCCCCAACTTTCATTGGCGGCACATTTTTGCAGGTCATATTTAGCCACTTTCGGGGTAAAACAGGCGCCGGAGAACATTTCCGAATGCCTGAAGTTCATCCGGTTTCGTCCCTGTACGGTGCCGATATTGGAGTCACGCCGACCCCAGCTACGGTGATAAAGGTTGGCTCGTTTGGCCTTTATTTTACGCTCGACTTCCGTATTGAATTCGCCGCGCTCCCGACCTATCCACTTTTTCGAGTCGATGCAGAACTTGCATCCATCGACCTTCTTGGCATTAAAATTATCGTAGTTTTCCAGTGGATCCAGTTCAGCGAGAACAGATCCATTGAAAAGCAACAGGGTTGTTGCTGCGATTAGTATCTTGATTTTCATTTCAATTGCTCCTCATTTCTGGTTATAAAATTTCTGGTTAAATTTTATTGTTATTCCATTTATGAGTAATTCCGGCCCCCGACGAAATCGATGAAATTTCCCATCAAGTCGAAACTGAAATCTAAAGCATGCTGCTATTCGCGTATGTGGTATTTGCAACAATCGGGTTGGTTTTATGCAAAAAAACCATACGCAGACTCACCAAACTAGCATAAAAGCCGGGATGGCGTAAAGAATCGGCGGGGCTGTGCAAATACGGTATGCGCGGTATTCCAGGTTCGATTAACTATAGGTTTATCACCGATAACGGTCTGTACGCTGGCTAACACCGTGCTCTACAATGCGGTTTTTACCGGCACCGTTCGGTACTGTCACTTCCCTGGAGTTGAGTTTGCTCGCGTTTGCATCGGCCGTATTCTTTCTGATCATAACACCGGGTCCCGGTGTGCTCTCGGCCGCGGGGGTTGGCGCCGGTTACGGGTTTCGCATCGGGGTCAGGTACGTCGGCGGGCTCTGGTTCGGCAACCTGATGGTGGGTTTGATCGTGATCAGCGGCCTGTGGACCTTGTTGCTGACCATCCCCGGGTTGCGCCTGGTGTTCGGCGTTGCGTCATTGTGCTACCTGGGTTACCTGGCCTTTCGCATTGCCGTCGCGGGTAGCGAAATTCGTTTTGCCAGGTTGGCCAATGCCCCCGGGTTTGCTGCCGGTACGCTGTTGCAATTCATCAATCCCAAGGCCTACGCGGTGAATACCTTCCTGTTTTCCAATTTTGCCTTTTACCCGTCTTCCTGGATCATTGAAATCCTGATCAAGCTGATGATTTTAAACGCCATGTGGATTCCGATTCACTTCGCCTGGTTGCAGGCCGGCATCGCCCTGCACCGGCTTGAACTGGCACCGGCACAGCAGAGGCGGATCAATTTTGCCATGGCTGCCGCGCTATTCGTGGTTGTCCTGATCGCCGCCTGGGAGCTGGTGGGCAATACGGGCGCTGCGGGTAACGCCACATAAGCGGCGCTTGCAGCGAGGCGTTGCAACGCAAAATACACGGCGGCTACCTGCCCGATCGGGCATACAAATAGCCTGGCTGGAAATAGTGAGTGCCTTAACGTTTCTCGTCGGGCGCAACATCCGCGCAGGATTCTACTTCAACCTGCACCGTCACGTGATCGATATCGAAACGTTCGGCGAGACGGCTGTGAATGCCGGTTACCGCCGCATCCGCGTGCAGGTATTTGGCGATGCGGGCGTGCAGGGTCAGCATCAGCCGATCTTGCGAAAGCGACCAGGCGTGCATGTGGTGGACTTCTTCGACCTCTGCGACCTGGGCCTCCAGGTCTCTGCCAATTTCGTTCAGATCCAGGTGAGTCGGTGTGCCTTCGAGCAGGATGTGGCCGGAATCGCGGATCAATCCCCATGCGCTGCGCAGGATCAGCGCGGCGACCAGTACGGAAAGCAGGGGATCGGCCAGGTGCCAGCCGCTGAACATGATAATAATCGCGGCGGCGATGGCGCCGACCGAACCCAGCAGGTCACCCATAACATGAATCAGGGCGCCCCGAATATTCAGGTTCTCGCGATCGGCGCCGAGCAGCACCCAGGCGGCAACCAGGTTGACCAGCAGGCCCACCGAGGCAATGATCAGCATCGGTGTCGCCAGCACGTCGCTCGGGCTGAGTATCCGCTGCACGGCTTCGTAAAAAATCCAGGCGACGACAAACAGCATGCTGATGCCGTTGGTAAACGCGACCAGGATGGGAAAGCGATGATAGCCATAACTGCGCGCTTTATCGGCCGGTTTTTCGGCGAGGCCGAAGGCCAGCCAGGTCAGAAACAATGCCACGGTATCCAGCAGCATGTGCGCGGCGTCAGCCAGCAACGCCAGCGAACCGGCAAACAACCCGCCGATAATCTCGACCACCATGAAACCGCCGGTCAGGCACAGCGCGAACAATACCCTCGGGCGATTGGCGCCGCTGCCGTGTGAGTGGGCATGATGACCACTGGCGAGGCCAGTTTTTTTCTCGTTGATCGCCTTTTCCTCGTTTGCTCTGGTTTCTGATTTCATGCGAGAGACAGTTTAACGCAACTTTTTTGAACAGGGTTCAGGGAATTCAGCCCCCGATAAATTTTCGTATGAAAAATACTTTACAAGTAACAAATTTCTGCCATTATTGTGACCGTATACCCCCCCCCCGGGTGGGGTGGGATAGTCGCTACTCGGAATACGATTATGTGGAATGGAAAAAAGTTTACTGCGCCTCCGGTAACCAATCGATGCCCAAGCCAGCGAGGTATCTGCCATGAGTGAATCGGGTTGTACAGGCGAGTTACAGCTACATCCGGAAACTCGTGAAGAGGTCCGGCGTCGACTGCTGACATTACGCGGACACGTCGAGGGTATCGTGCGCATGCTTGAAGGTGAGTCGCTCTACTGTGTAGACGTGCTGAAACAAATCAAGGCGGTGCAGGGTGCGCTCGACAAGGTCGGAACGCTGGTGCTCAGGAGCCATCTGCGTGATCACGTAGTCACCGCGGCACAGCGCGGCGACACGGACGAAATTCTGGCCGAGTTGATGGAATTACTGAAGTATCGATACTGATGACGATTAACACCCTCCCTGTCGAGATTGGCGCTCACAATAGCAGGCGATCATTTGATTTGACCATCCTGCGGATGGTTGAACCGCTGAACTGTAACCCTGGTTTTAAACGACGATGAATGAAAATATCCAGATTGGTGTCAATGGTATGTCCTGCGCGGCCTGTGTCGGTCGTGTCGAACGCGTACTTGGCAAGCTGCCCGGTGTCGAATCGGCATCGGTTAACCTCGCTACCGAACGTGCGTCTGTGTCTTATGACCCTACACGCGTTGCCATCCCCGACTTGTTGGCGGCGATCGATGAGGCGGGTTATCAGCCCGCGCACGGGCGACTTGAACTGCGTGTCGGCGGTATGAGCTGTGCTTCCTGCGTCGGCCGTGTCGAACGGGCGCTGCAACAGCAGTCGGGAGTACTGCAAGCCAGCGTAAACCTGGCAACCGAGAAGGCGACGATCGATTACCTGGCGGATGTTGTCTCGCCAGCCCAGCTGCGCGCGGCGATTGTCGATGCAGGTTACGAAGTCGTGGATGTCGGCAGCGCATCAGCCGATAGTGAAGATCCGCAGGCCCGTGAACAGGCAGAAGTCGAACGCATGCTGTGGATCTGTGCCGCATTCACATTACCCGTGGTGATGATAGCGATGGCGCCGATGATGATCCCGGGACTCGACAAGGTAATGACAGGGCTGCTGCCGTTAAGTGCCTGGCACTGGCTCGAACTCCTGCTGGCGACCCCGGTACAATTTTATGCCGGACGGCGTTTTTATCGGCAGGGTTGGGCTGAACTCAGGCATTTGAGTCCGGGCATGAACAGCCTGGTGATGATGGGTAGCTCGGCGGCCTACTTCTACTCGGTGGTCGCGGTTGTCGCACCGGGGCTGTTCCCTGCGGGCACGGCTCATCTTTATTTTGAAGCCTCAGCGGTAATTATCAGCCTGATCCTGCTCGGCAAGTACCTTGAAACCCGGGCGCGCGGGCGCACCTCGGCTGCGATCCAGCGATTGATGCAACTGCAACCCGGTACGGCGCGCGTGATGCGTGACGGTCAGCCGGTGGAGATCCGCATCGAAGACGTGGTGCCCGGTGACCTGGTGCAGGTGCGTCCCGGCGAGCGCCTCGCCGTCGACGGGGAGATAACCGAGGGGCACAGTTTTGTCGACGAGTCGATGATCAGCGGCGAGCCAATCCCGCTGGAAAAACAGCCCGGCGACGAGGTCGTCGGCGGTACCATCAACAAGACCGGGGCCTTCGTGTTTCGTGCGAGCCGGGTAGGCAGTGACACCGTACTGGCACGCATTATCCAGCTCGTCGAACAGGCGCAATCCGGCAAGCCGCACATCCAGCAGGTGGCGGATCGGATCGCCGGTATCTTCGTGCCAGTAATCATGGCGGTGGCGCTGGTGACCTTCGCGCTGTGGCTGTGGCTGGGTCCGGTACCGACCTTGAACTATGCCTTTGTCGCTGCGGTCAGCGTGCTGGTCATCGCCTGCCCCTGCGCCATGGGCCTGGCAACTCCCACGGCGATCATGGTCAGCACCGGCAAGGGAGCAGAGATGGGAACCCTGTTTCGCCAGGGGACCGCGCTTGAAGTGCTGGCGCAGATCGACACCGTGGTACTCGACAAGACTGGTACATTGACCCTCGGGAAGCCGCAATTGACCGATTTCGAAGTGATTTTCGGCGATGAAGATTCAACCCTGGCGATGATTGCGGCGGTTGAATCGAGTAGCGAGCATCCCATCGCCGAAGCCATCGTCGAGGCCGCGCGCGCGCGTAACCTGGAGCTACCGGCAGTCAATGGCTTTGAGGCCATTCCAGGCTTCGGCTTGCAGGCCAGCATCGGGCAGCAGCGCATCAATATCGGTGCGGATCGCCTGATGCGTCGACTGGATATCGATTTGAGCACGGTAACGCAGGCCGCTGAGCGCCTTGCCGATCAAGGCAAGTCGCCGTTGTACGTGGCTATTGACGGCAAGCTGGCCGCCTGGCTTGCGGTCGCCGATCCGCTCAAGCCCGGCAGTAAAGCGGCGATAGCCGCTTTGCGCGAGTTGGGAATGCAGGTTGCGATGCTGACCGGTGACAATCAACGTACCGCGCAGGCCATTGGGCAGGACGTGGGCATCGAGCGCATCCTCGCCGAAGTGTTGCCCGAGCAGAAGTCGAAGGAAATCGAGCGCCTGCAAGCCGAAGGCGCGCGGGTGGCATTCGTCGGCGATGGCATCAATGATGCCCCTGCGCTGGCGCAGGCAGACGTCGGCATCGCCATCGGTACCGGCACCGACATTGCCATCGAATCGGCGGATGTGATCCTGATGTCGGGTGAGCTGGGCGGGATCGTCAATGCGGTGAAGTTGTCGCGCAGGACCCTGCGCACCATCCGCATGAATTTCTTCTGGGCTTATGCCTACAACGCTGCGCTGGTCCCGGTAGCCGCGGGTGTCCTGTTTCCCTGGCTGGGTATCCTGCTGAGCCCGATGCTGGCGGCCGCGGCGATGAGCGTTTCCAGCCTGTTTGTCGTCACCAACAGTCTCAGGCTACGCAAATTTCAGGCGGATGTACGCGTCGCTTAAGCTGCTGGCGGGTCGCTTCATCGACCCTTCGGGCGAGGGTTATTCGGGAATAGTTTGCTGCAGGCTCGGACGTTGCATGATCTGCTCGAACCAGGCGCTGAGTGCCGGGCGCCCGACCCGCCAGTCATCGTCCGCATAGCGAAAATCCCGGTAACCCAGGGTGCAGGCGATAGTGAGCTCGCCGATCAGCGGTGAGGCTTCGAATTGCGC
This sequence comes from uncultured Gammaproteobacteria bacterium, assembly GCA_963835795.1. GTDB lineage: Bacteria > Pseudomonadota > Gammaproteobacteria. The sequence continues at coordinate 29,438 of CAWIHJ010000086.1, read as the reverse complement.
ACATTTCGCTTCCAGCGCGTCGAGACCACGCTTGATTTTTTCGTTCTGGTGATCGATCCACTCCTGCCAGCGCAAGGCTTCCGGGCGCAGCGCGGTTTCGTAACGCAGGGCGACCGACAGATCCAGCAGGCCGTCGCCGAGGGCCTGCAATTCCAGGGTTCGAAATCTGCGCTGCGCATCCTCGGGAAAAAGCGAACCGCCGGCCAGGTGGTTCAGGTATTCGCAGACAAGTGGCGAATCGTACAGGCTGCTGCCGTCATCGAGTTCGAGCGCCGGTATCATGCCGAGTGGATTGACTGCATTCAGATCCGCGCTGTTCGACACCGGCGTCACCGCACCAATGTCCTGCACGACGACACGGTCCTGCAGGTTGAGTTCCAGGATCAGCACCCGGGCTTTGCGCACAAATGGCGATGCCTTGACAGAGATAAGTTTCATGGATTATTCCCGATGGTTGGTTGCAGGCGCCATTGAACACCAAAACCGCCACCGAGAGAAGATCTGCAGGCAAGCTGCCAGGCGATGGCAGCTTGAATTCAAGCTAAATCAGACCGCGAATATCCGCCGCGCTAATCGATGGCGCACTGCCCACCACTTTTTTGCGCAACACACCGTTCTTGTCGATCAGGAATGTCATCGGCGTGCCCTTGATAAAAAAGTACGATCCATCGGCCACCAGCACCGCGCCGCGGTCGGTGATCGGATTCCGATACAGCGGTACATTGAAACCCTGCTGGTCGACCCAGTCCTGGCTTATTTGTTGATCCTCGAACACCGAAAGGGTGATGACTTCCACCTCGGATTCGCCCTTGAGCGTGTCGTAAAGCGCCTGGTGCCCAGGCCACCTGGCCCGGCAAACGCTGCACCAGGTCGCCCACAGCTTGACCATCACTACCTTGCCCTGGTAGTCGGACAACTTCGCCGCTTTCCCCTGCGGGTTGACGAACACGAAATCGGGGAAGGCCGCGTCCATCCGGTCGACGCTTTCGACGGGCGGGCTCGCGGCCGAGACATGGAATGACAGGGTCAGCAGGATCAGCAGTAAAGTTTTCACTGGAATTTTCCTAATCGATTGAATCTAAGCCGATAAGACTGCGCGTTCGGGTAACAAGTTCAATTCCGTTTGTTCGCGGCTTCAGGTCACCGGGAGGTGCTTCGCCGAGAAAATTTGCTCGCGGTAAGCGAGGATACGCTCGCGCAGCCCCGGCCTCCCGGCACTGGCGACAATAGCGGCAATGTCGTCGTTGCGGCTGTCGTGCGTGGTCAACGCCAGCATATTGGCCAGCGCTGGCCGCTGGCAGGGCGCTCGCGCGTTGCTGAAACTGGTCGATCAGCGCGGGCCACTGTGGCAGGCTTGCGACCTCGGTTGCGAGACCACAGGCCAGGCTTTGTTCGGCGGATAATGTTTGCGTGTCGATCAACAGATCGCGCGCCGCGTCTTGCCCGATGCGCTGCATCAGGCGCCGCGTGCCGAGCGCCAGTTCGAAGTTCCAGCCCGGCATTTTGAACCGGGCATCGGGCGCGGCGACCCGCTGCCAGCAAGCGTTAAACAGGTCCGCGCCGGCGCCGACCACCTGACCCTGCGCGAGCGCGACCACCGCAAACGGTGCGTGATACACCGCTTGTAACAAGGTCTCGATGCGCAGGAATCGCCACAGCAAATCGCCATCACTGGCCGTGACGAGGTCGGCAAGGTCAAAGCCGGCGCAAAAATTTCGCCCGGCGCCGCGAATCACACAAAGTTGAACCCCTTCTGCCGTGGTGATCTCGCCGATCAGTGCCTCGACCAACTCCGGGTTGAGCGCGTTGGCGCAGTCCGGGCGGTTGAGCGTGAGCTGCAGCAATCCGCCGTCGCGTTCTACTTTCAGGTTGGTCTCGTCTGTGTTGGTCATCGGGCATTCCTTGAAAATCCAGCCGCCATATTACTCTCCTATGGGCCGGGGCGAGAACCCCTTTGCGCATTTCCGCTAGCGATATTGCAGGTATACTGTGCGCTGATTTCGCGCAGCTACGGCAGGCCGATGCATAACAGTAATCCATCATCCCGAAACTGGCAGGATGAAGTGTTTCCAATTCTGAAATCCGTCGACATTCGGCACATCGTTTACGTGCCGGATGCCGGGCATGCGCCGGCGATTAATGCGGCCAACGCCGATGCGGATATTCACAGCGTGGTTGCTGACCACCGAAGAAGAGGGGCTTGGCTACCTCGCGGGTGCCTGGCTTGGCGGTGAACGCGGTGCGCTGTTGTTGCAGTCCAGCGGTGTGGGTAATTGCATCAATACCCTGGCGCTGCAATCCTCCGCGCGCTTTCCGTTGTTGATGCTGGTGACCATGCGCGGTGACTGGGCGGAGTTCAATCCCTGGCAAAACCCGATGGGCCAGAGCACCGAGCAAATCCTCAAGCTGATGGGGGTGCGCTGCTGGCGTGCCGATAAGCCCGAGGACGTGGGAAAACTGATTCGCGGCGCCGCCACCATGGCTTTCGATGGCGATAGCGCCTGTGCGGTGATCCTCGGACAACAGTTGATCGGAGAAAAAGAATGGGTCAAGTAATCCAGCCCGAGTCTCTCGATCGCCGCGTTGCGGTGAAAACGCTGTTGCAGGAGCGTGGTGATTTGCTGGTGGTCACTGGCCTTGGGTCACCCGCTTACGATGTCATGGCCGTAGGCGACCACGATCTCAATTACTACCTGTGGGCGGCGATGGGCAGCGCCGCAACCATTGGCCTTGGGCTTGCGCAGGCGCGCCCGGAGCGCAAAGTTGTGGTGATTACCGGGGACGGTGAAATGTTGATGGGCATGGGCGCACTCGCCACTATTGCCGTGCAGAAACCCGCGAACCTCTCCATCGTGGTGCTGGACAACGGTCACTACGGCGAAACCGGAATGCAGCCGAGCCATGCGGGCGCCGGGATCGAACTCGCCGGGATTGCCAGTGCCTGTGGTTTCGACTGGACCGGTGTAATCAAAGACCTGCAGGGCGTCGAGGAACTGCGTCAGCGCATCCATGGCCTCGCGGGACTCAATTTTGCGACCGTGAAAGTTGGCGCCGAGCAGCACGCGCGCGTGTTGCCGCCGCGCGACGGTGTACACATCAAGAACCGTTTCAGAGCCGCACTCGGTTTTACGCCGAATTGATGGGCCGGTACTGAAAAGGAAATGCAGCCGATAAAGTGGCCGTGGGTAAACCGATATTGCCCTACCATTTAGACACCGCCTGCGACGCGCCTGTTTGCTATTGATTGCGAACTACGATTGGCGCACTATCGCGATCCGAGTTAGCGAACCGAGGGGCAGTCAATGCTGGCTCATTACGATTTAAACGGTAAAAAAGTGCTGGTGACCGGAGCCGCATCCGGTATTGGCCTCGGTACCGTAGAGGCTTTTCTGCGTTGCGGGGCAACGGTGGCCATCAATGACTTGCCGGGCGAAAAACTGGATGCCGTGATCGCGCGCCTCGGCGCCGCGGGACATGCGGTGGTGCCGGCGGCAGGCGATATCGGCGATGCCGATGCCGCACCGGCGATGGTCGTGAAAGCCATCGCCGATCTCGGCGGGCTCGATTACCTGGTCAACAACGCGGCCACTCCGGGCACCAGTTCGCCCATTCCAGCGGGTGATTTTGAACGCCAGAGCGAATCTTTCTGGCAACTGATCCTGAACGTCAATTTGCTGGGGCCCTATCGCTGCACGCGCGCGGCTGCGGATGCGCTCAAAGCATCGCGAGGTGCCATTGTAAATACCGTGTCGATTTCGGCTTTTGGCGGTGGCGGCTCGAGTTCGCCTTACTGTGCAAGCAAGGCGGCATTGGTCAGCCTTACGCGTGAATGGGCGCGAGCATTGGCACCCGAGGTGCGCGTCAATGCGATTGCGCCGGGGATGGTCGATTCCGACTGGATGTGCAGCTTCGACGATACCGCGTTTGACTGGCGCAATCAGATTCCGTTGCAGCGCCCGGGATCACCCGCCGACTACGCCGAGGCAATACTGTTCCTGGCGGCAGGCGCGGATTATGTCAGTGGTCAAACCCTGACCGTGGACGGTGGGCTCACCAGCTAGGTTCGACCAGCATTGGCGGTGATTGTGTTGTTGCCTGATGCCTGCCGGATATACACTACGCAATACCTGTAATGGGCTGCCCATGAATACCGACTTGCCGCGTGACATCAACGCCGAGGAAATCGCGACTTATCACCGCGACGGAGTGGTGTTGCTGCCGGAGATGTTTGACGCCGGCTGGATCGATCTTCTGCGTGCAGGCTTGCAGGCCAACTGCGATGCGCCGTCGCAACGCTCGCGCGTGTGGGATCGCGATGCCCGCGGGCGCACGATGTTTTACGACAGCCAGGCCTGGCAGGGCATCGAACAGTACCAGCGATTTATCCACGAATCACCCGCGGCAGAGTTGGCCGCACGGCTGATGGAGTCGACGCGGGTCAATTTTTACTTCGACGCGGTGTTCGTGCGCTCTCCCGGCAGCCAGTTCGCCACGCCCTGGCACCAGGACGAACCCTACTGGTCAGTGGAAGGCTATGACACCTGTACCCTGTGGATGCCGCTGGTGCCGGTCAAGCGCAAAAACGCACTGGCTTTCGTGCCTGGATCACATCGCCTCGATTCGGTGTTTTACCAGTACAACTTCGGCGATCTGAACCCGGATGGCAAAACCGCGGTCGACCAGGTCGACTTCAGCCGCGTCGCCGACATCGACTTCCCCGATATCAATGCCGACCCGGAAAAGTTCGGTGTCATCAGCTTTGACATGCAACCGGGTGATTGCCTGGCGTTCAACAGCCGCACCATGCACGGCGGTTCGGGCAAGCTCGATGACGACCGCGAACTGCGAGTGTTTACCACCAAGTGGCTGGGCGACGATGTGCGCATCAAGTTCCGCGAATGCGGCATGGATCCCGACCACAGCGCGGTGATGACCCAGCGCGGACTCAAGCCCGGGGATCGCCCGGGAACCGATTTGTACCCGCAGGTCTGGCCGCGATTGGCGCCCTGATGCCAGGAAAGTGATCGGACCCGGACATCGTCCGGCTCGCCCGCTCGGCCGAGCGGCGTATGCAGTAAAATCGTGCCCATTCATACGAACTTGCGGGTAACCGGCAGGTTGACCTTGCGCCGCTTGATGACCCGTTCACCCTCGAGCGCACGATACTCGCCGCTAAGGTAAAAATTGTCGAGATCCGCGGTAATCCGCAGATCGCATTCGACGCTGACCTGCCAGTCGTTGCGCGCAAAGCCGATACGGTACCGGTATTCGGCTTCGGCTGAAAGCGGGTCTTCGCCGCGACAGCGGTAAATCAACTTGCCCAGCGCATCGATTTCCATGCCATGCTCGACGATGCGGTAAGCGCCATCGTCCTTGATATAAGTGCGACAGACCGTGCCAGCGTCGGCGTCGATCTCGATGTCGCGCCTGCGGTTTACCGGTCGCAGCCAGTCCAGCGCGAGTGGCCTCGGGATTTCCGCAGCGTGATCAGCATCGATTCTCAACCCGGGGAGTTTATCCGCTTCGATTACGGGAATCTCGAAACTGCAACTGCCGGTCATCAGCTCGAGCGTCATGATTTCGGGCGCGGGCCACACCAGCGGCCAGGCCTGGGTCGAAATTGAAACGCGCAACTGGTGACCGGCGGGGAGGCGTTGGGCGATGTCATTCAGTTGCATGCACACTTCCGTCCATTCACCCGGAACCATTGGCCGTGGCTGATCCAGGCCCTGGCGATGCGCCAGGTTTATCAGGCCATAGCTGATCTGGGCGGCGCTTCCGTCCGCGAACACGTCGATCAGGCGCACTTGCAGCAAACCCTGGCCTGTGTCCGACCTGATCTTCAATTTCACTACCCCGGCGCCGCACAGGATCAGTTCCGACGCCAGCACGCGCGTATCGAAACACAGCGATCCCGCGTCTTCGCGACGCTGGTCGATTGGTAGTTCCGGCCCCACGCCGTGCGGCAGCCATTCCGCGCCGCTGATGCCATTGGCCAATGGCGTTTTGACCTGCAACACGGATTCGCTGCCCGGCGTTTCATCCAGGCGGTTGGGCTGTAGATACCAGTTGCGCGTCGTTGCTGCAGACGGCGGCCAGCGATCCAGCCCGAGCCATTCGCCGTCGCGCCGCGTGTAGCAGGACGCCGGGGGTGTCGAATCCTGCAACCAGACGCGTACTCGAGGTAGCGGGTCGACCCCATTGATTTTTCCCTTAAGCCATCGCTCCCACCACGCCAGCGCCTCCTGCAGGAAACCGCCCTGCGGCCCGGGTTGCGCGATATGCGGATAGGTGTGCGCCCAGGGGCCGATCCAGACGCGGCTGTCTGCCGGCAATTCTGCAGCCATGCGCATTGCCGCATTGGTGTAACCGTCGGCCCAGCCACACACCACCAGTGCCGGGCAGGTAAGGCTCGCATAGTCTTCTCCAATTGAGCCGTGGCGCCAGTACTCATCCTTGTGCTGGTGCGCCATCCATTGCGCCAGCACCAGCGGACAGCCTTCAAATCGGGCGAGCCATTCCTCCTGCCAGGCGCTGCCCGAAATATCGGGATCGGGTGGGCGCATCGAGTACAGCGTTTGCAGCACGCCCCAGGAAAGCCCGGCGCCCTGCAGGCAGCCACCTTTGTAGTGAATATCATCGGCAAAGCGGTCGTCGGTTCCGTGTACCGGGATGATGGCTTTCAGCGAAGGCGGGTTACGGGCTGCCACCTGCAGCGCGCTGAACGCACCCCAGGACATGCCGAACATGCCGGTGTTGCCGTCGCACCAGGTCTGCGCGGCGATCCAGGCCAGGGCCTCGACGGCGTCGTCCTGCTCCTGTTGCAGGTATTCGTCCAGCGGCAGGCCGCTGGAATCGCCCGAACCGCGCAACTCGACCCTGAGTGAGGCATAACCGTGGCCAGCGAACCAGGGGTGAATCAACGCGTCGCGCGGTGCGGTGAAGTCGCGGTGCCTGAAGGGTGCATACTCGATTAGCGCTGGAACCGGGCAGCTAGTTGCGTCATCGGGCAACCACGCGCGGGCATGCAGCCAGTTGCCGTCTGACAAAGGGATTCTGATATCGGGCCAGCTCTCGATGCGGCAGGGAAAATCCGTTTTGATGCGGAGCTCGTCGGTCGATGCTGCGACGAGGTTCACCATTGGAATCGGGCAGTACGCCTGTATGGCTCCCGGCTGGCCAACTGTTCAGGGGTATTCGCCAGGCGCGCCGCCGTCGGTGTCATGCGCTTTCGTTGTGCGCAGGCGGAAATCCGTTGCGCCCGGGGAAATCGGCAGCGAGCATTCGTGCGTTCGGCATCTTCAGCCACAGTCGCAGCATCTTGCGCGCAAGCGCCGGGTCCTCGTCATCCTCGAAACCGGTACGCGAGTGCAGGATCATGTAGTTGTTGGCAAACTGCAGGTCACCGGGCTCGAGCATCATGTCGAGTCGCAGGCGCTCGTCCTGCGTGATCGAATCGAGGACGTCCAGCGCCTCGATTTCCACGCGCGACATCGGGGTTTCCATGATGTCGTGGCCGAGTTCGATGTACTGGCGCAGGTAGCGGCAGCTCAGCTTGCCGTCGTGGTAGCTGAAGATCGGTGATCGGCTAGGTAAATCCTCGCCCAGGTGCGCGTAGTACATCGGCCGATAGTAAATGCCCAGGTAGTGGGGATAGTGTTCGAGCAACTGGTTGTACACGCTTGCTGCGCTGACCAGGCTGCTCAGCCCGCCACGGCGTGCGCGGCGCAGGCAAAGCAGGCCAACAACGTCCGAAGGGTCGGTGTGGTAGGGCAGGTGGGCATTGGTTTCGTAAACCCGGGTGGTCTTGTTGTCGGCATCGCCAAGGTTCATCACCAGCCCCAGCAAATCACCTTTCGGGTTCTGGCGCACCGGCACGCCCATGTTCAGTCCCAGTCCGTAGTAGATGATATGGATGTCTGCGTCGCTGTAACGCTCCACTGGCAATCCGCGCAGCAGCAGGAAGCCCTTGCCCGATTCGAGTTGCTCGGCATAGTGACCCAACTCGTCGGCCATCTCCGCAAGCGCAAAGTCGGCTTGCTGAAAATGCGGAAATTTGAGGCCTGCCGATTTCACCTGCGCCAGGGCCTTATCGATCGCAGCCAGCGACTTTGCGGATAGCGGGTAGATCCAGGAATGGTCAGCGGCCAGGTCGCAACCCTGCCAGGCCGCCGGGCCGGTGATTTTTTGCGTCAAGATTGAACTCAAAACTGGACTCCTTGAACCTGGCGGCAATCGCTGACCGGATGCTGCAATGCGGGGCAAAATATCATACTGCGGGAATAATGCCACTGAAAGCCTGGTGGCGTTTGAACGCTTTCGCGGCACTTTTATTGCGTTCGGGTCAGTGCGCCAAGATAGGGTTCGGGCGAAGCGCTGGTCAGGCGTTGACGGGTCTCCAGCGGGAAAACGCTGTCTGGCTTGCGATCGTAGCTGAACAGCAGACTTTGCCGACTGCGCCGGGTTTTGCCCACCACGGCAACCCGGTGTAACGAGCGCCGCCCGAGAAACAACGAGAAGCTGCCGCTGGGCATTGTCGGTTGGCGGGGGCGATCGCTGCCGTCGAGGATGCGTGCGACGGCGGCGTAGTTTTCATCGTCTTCGTCACGAATCAGCGGCGCGTATTCAAATCCCCCACCGTTTTCCGGATTCTGAATGGTAAACGAGACAACGCCATCGTTGGTGTCGAAGTGCCAGCCGAAGCGCTCCCGTTGGCGCATGACGTTTACCTGGATCGACAGGGTCGGGCAAACCGAACGGTAGAGCCTGTCGAACCCCAACAGGCGGCGCACAAACTCGGTGAGCTGATCAAATTGATACAGCTCCATGCAAGGCCCGGCGGGATCGACCATGTCGGTAGAAATGACCCGGCAGTTACGGCGCAATAACTGCGAGCGCGGATGGTCTTCTGCAAAGCCGGCATTGTCCATCCAGCCGTAAGGCGTACTCTGATGGTCAATCGGGTGAGCGGTTGTTTCCAGTGCGGTAATCTCTGCCGAGAGTTGCTTCACTGCTGGTGCGCGCAGGAAGCCTGCGAACAAACACAGGGTGTCACGCGCCATCATCTCGTGCGCAGCCTGTACCAGTGCGATACCGGACTTGCTGTCGAGTTCGTGGATCGGATATCGATCCAGGTCGATGTAGAAATTCAGTCGTTCCAGGGCAGTCATTGTTTTTGCCATGAAGTTAACTTGCGTTGACGGCCGGGCTACCAGTTGATCGCTATGCTAGCCCCGAGTGCAAAAAATTACCACTGGCGGATAAGCGAGGGAAAAACTAGACGATCTTGATGTGCCAGGGTTCGTAACGAACGCCGAATGGATTTTGCCGGGTGTAGCGAATGTCGAGATAACCGAGATCGATCAGGCGTTTGAACTCGTCGGTTTCGGCGAATTCAGCGCTGAAGTTTTTCAGGCCAAAGCCTTTCTTGCCGACGTCGAAATCGCCAATGGCGTGGTAGGAGTGACCTGGCGGTGCCAGTGAATAGGAAGCCAGCGACAGGTTGCCATCGACCGAGGCGACCTTGTTCAGAAACAGGTAAATCTGTTTGACCACGCTGCGAATGCCGGAGGTCAACAACACCGATTCGCCGAGGTCGCGGCGAATTTTCCCATAAGTTTCAGTGGCCGGCCCCTTGAATAGAAAGTGGCCGGTACCGGGAATTTTGACAACCGCCTTCTTCGGGATGGCTGCCGTCAGTTGGCTAACTACCTTGTCGCCATAAAAGCCGAGCGTTTGCGCATCGGTGGAAAACAGTTCTTCGATCAACTCCAGCTCGGCCAGGGTAAACGCGCCAATCTCTGATCTGCTGCGGGCAAACTTGAGCGCCTGATCCCAGCTGATGATGTTGAAATTACCGTGACCGACGTAACTCTGCAGGCGATTCAGGCGTGCGCGCACCGAGGTGATGGTGCGTCTTTGTTCGCTGTTGGCAACGATCTCGGGCGGTGGCGCCGGATTTTTCGCGGTGGCTACCGAAGCGACATGGTCGGCGATCCAGCTGTCCGGGTGGCGGTCTGGAATCGGTGCGCTGTAACGTTTGCCCGGGATCGGCTCGCTGACCACGCTTGCCAACTCGTCCAGGTTTTCCAGGTTATCCGGCTTGCGCAGGTATGGCAAAGGCTGCCGACGCGAGTGTCCCGCGGTTAAAAGACTCGCTGCAAGCCCGCTGCCGAGCGCGATAAATGAACGTCTGCTTATCATTTCTGGTCTGGTTCCAGGCGCACACTAGAGGGCGCAAAAAATTCAATCCGCATCATGATGGTGTAGTGTATTTATAGCATTCCTGAAAAGAAAGTTTGCGGTATACGAATTCTATAGCAATCTCAGCCGTAGAGGTTTGATTCCTAGTCCGCCGCCTGCTGCTTCAGCCAGTGGCGAAATAACTGAAACGCCTTGCGGCGTTCCATCTCCGCGGTATACACCAGGTAGTAGCCATAACCTTCGAGCCGGATGTCAAAAGGCTCCAGCAGTCGACCGCGCGCGATGTCTTCCTGCAACAGGCGATTCGCCATTACCAGTCCGTGGCCGTCGATGGCCGATTGCACGCGTACGTTGGGATCGACGATTACCGGTCCCGGTCCAGCGCCAAGATCCGCTAGCCCGACCAGCTCCAGCCAGTCCCGCCAGCCATCGTTGCTTTCCTGATCGTGCAGAAAGGTATGGCGTCGCAGATCTTCGGCTACGGCGATCGGGTTTTCACCAGCCGCTAATTGTGGTGCACAAAGTGCCATCATCGGCGATGGAATTAACAGTTCGGAGACGACACCTGGCCAGTTCCCTTTGCCCCAGCGGATCGCGAGATCAACGGCTTCCACGGAGAAATCCGGATCGTTCACCGAGTGTTGCAGGCGCAGGGTTACCGAGGGCTGATCGTTGAGGAAATTGCCCAGTCGCTGCGATAGCCAGCGAGTGACAAAATAGGTGCTTACCGAAACTGTCAACAACAACGGTTGCTGTCGCGGCGCGATGGCATGAATTTCATCTTCCAGTTCGCGTAATAGTCGATGGGTTGTGCGATACAGGCTTTGCCCGGCAGCCGTCAGGGTTACCTGGCGCACCTTGCGCTGGAACAGGGCCAGATCCAGCGCGGTTTCGAGCCGTTTGATCTGATAACTTATGGCGCCTTGCGTGAGTGATAACTCCTTTGCTGCAGCGGTGAAGCTGCCACGACGCGCGGCGGCTTCGAAGGCACGCAGGGTCTTGAGAGGCGGTAAGTGTGCAAACATGCCTATACATTAATTAAATTGATTTATAATGCAAATTATTTGAATTGTTAACTTTAACTATCTGTAAATAATAGAATTTATTGAAGTTATATATATCAATATCTTTCCTTTTTAATTCAGGCGCGCAGGTGAAGCGAGGTAAATCATGTCAGAAGTAGATGTTGGAGCTAATCCGACGGCGCCAGCAGCCAAAGCAAAGCGACCGAAATGGCACTATTTCCCGCAGGTGCCAATCGCGGTGTCGCCCCTGTTTTGTCAGCCATTCAAGCCGCTGGCAATCCTCAGGTGGTTTGTCGGCGGATGGCTGCCATTGTCGGAAAAACTGATCGTGCTCGGGCTTGCGATTGTTTCCTGGGTGTATTTTCACCCTACACTGGAGCAATGCCGGGAGTTTTCGTTCGACTGGATCGCGCTGATCTACCTGCGCAACCTGGCCTTGATGTTCCTGGTCGCTGGTGGCTTGCACCTCTATTTTTTTGTGCTCAAGCGCCAGGGTGATGAACGCCATTACGATGTTCGGCCAATGGCGCGCAACAATCGTCTGTTCACCTTTAACGACCAGGTACTCGATAACATGTTCTGGAGTTGCGCCAGCGGCGTCACCATCTGGAGTGCCTACGAAGTGTTGATGATGTGGGTGCTGGCCAACGGCTATGCCCCGTCCCTGCTGTGGCCACAAGACGCCGGATGGCTGATCCTGCTGATTTTCCTGGTGCCGATCTGGGAGACACTATACTTTTACCTCATTCACCGCCTGATTCACTGGCCGCCGCTGTATCGCAAGGTGCACTACCTGCATCATCGCAACATCAATGTCGGCCCCTGGTCGGGCTTGTCGATGCACCCGGTCGAGCATTTGCTTTACCTCGGGTCGGTGCTGATTCATTTTGTGGTGCCGGCCAATCCGTTACTGATTATCTACCACCTGCAACACTACACACTGACCGCTGCGACCACGCATACCGGTTACCAGGGCATCGTCGTCAAGAATAAAATGCGCCTGCCGCTCGGCACCTTTCATCACCAGATGCATCACCGCTTTTTTGAATGCAATTACGGCGGACTGGAGATTCCCTGTGATCGGTGGGCGGGGTCGTTTAACGACGGAACCGAGGAATCCCATCAGCAATTTCTGCAAAATCGTAAATTGAAAGCGGAGCGTGCGCATGGCTGAACCCGCGGCGGTAGGCGCCTAGTCTAATGTCGCAAAGAGCTGGCCAGTCATGCGGTCGGGTTCAGCATCGATCCTGCGTAGGCGTTGCGGCTGGAGATTAGCTGTCGAAAAAGGTCAGGCAGCTCGGGAACCCGGGCCTGCTGGACTTCAGGCAGGGCGAGCAGGGTTTCCTGCCAGGCGTGAATTCTGGGAAGGTTTTGAGTGATCTCCAAACCGAACAGGTCGCGAAACACGTCGAGTCGAATAAAGATCGGCGCGTAGGCCGCATCGATCAGGGCAAACGCCTCGCCGTTGAAATAGGGGCCATCACCGAGGACTGTTTCCACTTGGGCCAGTTTACCTGAGAGTTCAGCAACCGTGCTGTCATAAGCCTGCTGGTCGGGGGCGACCATAATCTGAAAGGTCAGGCTGCAGCAACTGCCGCCAAATTCGATCCAGCTTTTGTTAATGGCGCGTTGCAAAGGATCGGCCGGGTGCAGTTGTCCGGGCGTCACGTCGTCGATAAATTCATTGATGACCGCTGATTCAAAAATGACCGCATCGCCGTCGACGCGCAAAACGGGTACCTGCCCGAATGGCGAAATTTCCTTGAACCATTGCGGCGGATTATCGAGATCGACGAAGGTCATGCGATGGTCGATGCCCTTGTGCTTGAGGGTAATGATCGAGCGTTGCACAAACGGACAGCGCTTGGTGCTGATGAGTTCCAGGTCCATGTCGTCAAAGCCTCTCAATTGATTAACGGGGGACAGATTAACGGGGGACAGTTTACTTTACCCCGAAATTTTCACATAAAAGGGGACAGTTTACTTTTCTTCGATATTTTGCACCTCAAGTAAACTGTCCCCTTTTATGCATAAATTTGCGGTGAAAGTAAACTGTCCCCTTTTAGGTGAAGGAGGCGGTCAAGGCGCCGATGCGGGATTCGTCGGGGTGTGATGCCAAGGCCCGGCCCGCTCGGCAGGGTAAAGTAACCGCCTTCGATGTTGATGCCATTTTCGGGATCGTAGTTTTCTTCGATGTAACTGCCCGCCGTCCACACCGCTTCCAGCAAGCGCGGTTCCACGGTGGCGGCGAGGTGCAATACGGCTGCGGCGACGATATCGCCACCCCAGCTATCTTCGCAGGTGTGCGGCATCGAACGCGCAGCGCAGACATCGCGCACCGTGGCCATCGCATTGATGCCGCCGAGGCGCGTCAGCTTGAATCCAAAACCGTCACATACACCCATGGCGATGGCGCGCAGCACGTCGTTCAGGCTTTCGGTGTTTTCGTCGATGATGATCGGATGGGCAATCTGGTGGCGAATCGACGCCACTTCTTCCATGGTGTTACAGGGTTGTTCGAACACGAAGGGAATGTCGCGACAGGCGAGGCTTAGCCGCATCGCCTGGCTTGCCGTCATGCCGCGATTGGTATCGACGATGACCTGGGCCTTGCCGCCAATTTTCTCCCAGACTTTCTTGACCACGGCGATGTCGATCTCGACATCACGACCGCCAGCCTTGATCTGGATGCGTTTATAGCCTTCGGCGACCTTATCGGCGGCCAGCCGCGATATGTCCTCGGGGCTGCCAATACCGGTCGCGTAATAACCGGGCAGGCGTTCGGCTTCCGCGCCGCCAAGCAATTCGCAGACGCGCAGGCCAAAGTGCTTGCCCATCAGGTCCATGACGGCAATATCAATCGCCGCTTTCGCGTAGTTGTGTCCGTTCAGCAGGCCGTCCATGTGGCGTCGCAATAACAGCGGTGCGAGTGCTGACTGGCCGATGATATTGGGTGCCAGTTCCGTCAACGCGGCGCGCGCGCCGAGTGCATGCTGCGGCTGGTAAACCGGTCCAATTGGTGCGACCTCGCCCCAGCCGACCAGGCCGGTATCGCTGACCAGCTTGATAATGGTGGTGTCGACCGAGTGCAAGGTGGTGCGCGACATGGTGTAAGGACCGCCGACGACCGGCAAGTCTTTTTGGATCGATGTGCAGTTCGCTGATGCGCATGGTGGTCCCGGGTGAAATATAAGGTGCTGCGCAGTATTTCGTTTCAGCTGTCAATTGACAACTGGCAATCTGGCCAGCAAGCCCATCGGCTCAGGCGAAAAAGAGTATTTGTTTAAATCCCGCTGAAATCCTCAAAAATGGATGTCCTTCGAATAGGGGCTGGGGGTTGCTGATGACATCGAATCGACATCGGGTGTTGCAGGTCGACGCCGCCCAATCACGGCTGCGAGTCCGACCTGGGCCGACGACCACATCAGCGAGTATCCCGCATCTGGCTGATCAACGCCTGCGACTGTAAAGCTTGCGGTTCGACCAGCTCCGCGGTTCGCCACCGCTTGCTGACAGCGGTTCCGCCGCGGCCCGAAATTGCACAGGTGCAGATCGATTCCACTGGTGACATCGTCATCGACTGGGGTGATCAGCATTGCTCGCGCTTCGATCCCCGCTGGTTGCGCAATCATTGCCCATGGCCCGGCGAGCGAGCACGGCGACAGCCTGATGTCACCTGTATGGAACGAATCGATGGCGGATCACCTGCCGTAACCTGGATTATGCCGCGGTGGGACAAACGCCGATCTACACCTGAAATTCCTCGAAACCATCCATGACTGCGGCTTCGTGGATTGCGCAGGTCCCAGCCGAACGCGAAAAAACCGAGAAATCGCCGCGCTGGTCGGCCTGTTGAAACTTACCAACTACGGAATATATGAACTCGAGGCGAAGCCGGTGGCGGAAATTGCCGGTGACACCGCGATACCCCTGAACCCGCACACCGACGAGCCCTATCTCGCATCGACGTTCCGGCGATTACCCTGTTCCACGTTATCCAGCCAAAGCCGTGACGGTGGCGACAGCACCCTGATCGACGGTCTACACCTGGCCCGACAATTTGCCCGGCAAGCCCGCTGCCTTCGAAATACTGTGCACGGTGGCGGCGCGCTTTCATCGCGTGTTAAAAGCAGGCCGCTGGTTCGATCATTCGGCGCCAGTGATTAGTCGCGATGCCAACGGGCGGGTAAACGGTATTCGCTTGCTCGATCGTGCGGCATGGCCCCGGTCGATGCCGAGATTGACGATATCGAGCCTTTCTACGATGCGTTGCGCAACTTTCTCGAGCGGATCTATGCCGGCGATGGCATGATTACCTTCAAGCTGCAGGCCGGCGAAATGCTGGTGTTCAACAATCAACGCCTGCTGCACGGACGCACCGCCTTCGATCCCGGCACCGGCCATCGCCACGTACGCAGCTGCAGTGTCGATCTCGACGAGTTTCATTCCAGCCTGCGCATGGCCTACCAGCGCGCGCAGAACACGCGCTGCTGGAATCGCTTCGGCGCGGCGACGCGCAATTGATCCTGCATTTCGTGGGCAACAGCAAATTGCCCTGATTCGGCCGATCGCTATAGAGTAGCGCTGATTATTAAAAGGAATAACGCTATGCAAAATTCTACCCTGCTGGTTACCGGCGCCAATCGTGGCATCGGTTTGCAATTGACCGAACAATTTGCCGCCGATGGCTGGAACGTGCTGGCCTGTTGCCGTAACCCCGACGGCGAATTACAGGCGCTCAGCGAGCGTCATCCGCAGGTTGAACTGCTGGCGCTGGACGTGACCGACTACGCGCAGATGGCGACCCTGTCGACGCAGTTACACGATCGTCCGATCGACATTCTGTTGAGCAATGCCGGCATTTACGGTCCCAAGGGCGTCGGCTTCGGCGAAGTCGATCCGGCGCGCCTGGCGCGAGGTGCTGGAAGTCAACACCATCGCGCCGATGATGCTGGTGCAGGCCTTTGTCGAACAGGTTGCCGCCAGCCGGCAGAAGCTGGTGGCGATCATCAGCAGCAAGGTCGGCAGTATTGCCGACAACAGCAGCGGTGGCAGTTACCTTTATCGCAGCTCCAAGACCGCGGTCAACCAGGTGGTGAAGTGCCTGTCGATCGATCTTGCCGACCGTGGTATCGCTAGCATCGCAGCCTGCATCCGGGCTGGGTGCAGACCGAGATGGGTGGCCCCAATGCCGAGATCAGCACGGCGGATAGCGTCGCTGGTTTGAAGTCGATCCTGCAGGCGAGTCGGGCCCGCGCAAAACGGTTGGTTCATCGAATACAACGGCAATCCGATCCCCTGGTAGCCCTTAAGGAACTTGCCCGCCCAACACAGAAACGTCGTAGCCAACGCCGTAACCGGAGCCAGTGCCGTGGCGCACAACCGATTTCTATTCACTGTCGCCCAACGAGTCGATCAACGAACGCCTGTCTGATTGGCAGGACATGCCGTTGGTCGGCGATTGCGGGGAAACCACAGGAAAGGTTTCACCGCGTGTTCGAGGCAATGATTCAGAGCCCAACGCTGGTCAGGGCCGGGGTCTGGAGGCGCAGCCTATGCGGAAAACTGGTCGACTATCCCTATAACGAGATTGTGTTTGTCGTTCGAGGGGTCGATTTCGATTATCGATGCGCATGGGAAGGAAACCCGTTTCGGTTCGGGGGACTGTTTTTTCCTGAAGAAGGGATTCAACGGCGTTTGGCAGCAACACGAGAAGATCAGGATATTTCACATGACGGTGGATCCGCAGGAGACGTAGTCATTTAAACGGCTGGAGGTCAGCATGACGATGAGGTTCCTGCAGACAGGGTTGTACTGGTTACTGGTGGCAATTTTGGAATCGGGCGCGGGTATTGCCCACAAGTTTGCCGCTGAGGGTGCGCGCGTAGCGATCGTCGCAAGGAACGAAAAACGTTGCCTTGAAGTCGTGGATGAACTGCGTGAAAAAGGCCATGAAGCTCAGAGCTTCGTTGCCGATGTCTCCTGTGAGGAAACCGTGATCGGCATGATTGGCCAGGTCGTCGCGCACTTTGGACGCCTGGATGTGGTGATCAACAATGCCGGTTGTGGCAGCCAGCACTGCAACATCAAAGCCACGGATGCACCGGGCAAGCGCTGGGAGATTTTTCGTGCTGCGAATCTTGATTCGACCTATTTCGTCTCGGCTCACGCGCTGGTGCACCTGGCGGAACATCCGGCAAGCGCCATCGTCAATATATCGTCCACCGCGACGTTTCATGGCAACTGGGGCCTGTATGGTGTAGCGAAAACCGGCGTGGATGGAATGACACGATCATTTGCCGCCGAATGCGCGCCATACGGAATTCGGGTCAACGCGATTAGTCCGGGCTGGATCGAGACCAGTGCGGAAGAGACGGCCGCCGCCCAGGGTGGCGATAGCGGTGGTTGGGAAATGCCGCCGTCACTGCTGGAGCGCATGGGTACGCCCGCGGAAATTGCCAATGTGGCGGCGTTTCTGGCATCGAGTGACGCCTCATTTATCACTGGCCAAACGCTGGTCGTCGACGGTGGCCTGATGATCATGGATTATCCTTCCATGCCTTCGCTGCAAAGCGTCGGGCATCGGGTTTTCTCGCATTCGCGAGGAATGTAGTGTAGGTTCGGGCTACGGAATACGCATGTTTCCGATGACCACTGTCAACTACCCCTTTATGCGACCGTCTTTCCGTAGAGTCATGTCCTTCATGCAAGTTTGCGAGTGACCCTGTGCTGACCCTTTACGCCTCGCCCGAAAGTCTCTATTGCGCCAAGCTGCGCATCCTGCTGCGCCACAAGCAGGCGCAATGGCAGGAAATTCACCCCGAAGGCGGCTGCAGCTCGAAGAGCTACCAGCAATTGATTCCGGCGGGCACCATGCCGGCGCTGGTCGATGGCGAGCTGGTGTTGGCCGATTCTGAAGCCATCGCCGAATACCTCGAAGAAACCATCCCGCAGCCGGCAATGCTACCGCGGGAGGCCGGGGCACGTGCGCGTTGTCGCGAGCGTTCGCGCTTTCACGACACGCGCCTCGAACCCGAAGTGCGCAAACTGTTCCCGCACGTCGGTTCGGCCACGGGTGACAGCGAAATTGTCATTGCGCAATCCCGCGCTCTGAACCAGCGGCTAGTTGAAATGTCGCGTTTGCTGGCGGCGGACGACACCCTGGATACGCAGCTCTTTAGCCTCGGTGACTGTGGTTTCCCGATCTGCTTTGCGTGGATCGACGCCTTTGTGCCGGTAATGGAGCTGGCGCTGGAGTGGCCGCAAAACGTTCGCGACTATCGCGCGCAAATCGAGCGGCATGCGGCGGTGCAGGAAGAATTGACGGCCTATGCGCCGGCGGTGCAGGGTTGGCTGCAATCGAAACTGGGACTTGCCGGCGTCTCTCAGGGCTGAGGCCTGTTCAGGGCTGGCGCCTATTCAGGCAGGCTGCGCGCGAGCTGGCGCTCGTCCGAGCCCATGCGCCTTTCCAGCTTGCGCACGCCGGCGGAGACGATCAACACCAGCACCAGGTACTGCAGCGCGACAAAGGTATAGATTTCGAGCGGGCGGTACTCGGTGACAGCCAGTTCGTTACCGCGGCGCAAGACCTCGGAAACACCGATGACCGATACCAGCGAAGTCATCTTCAGCATGATCACCAACTGGTTGCCGACCGCGGGTAACGCGCGTCGCAGGGCCTGCGGAAAGATGACGAAGCGCATGGTGTCGAGGTAACCCAGGCCGAGCGTGTGCGCGGCTTCGAACTGGCCGCGGTCGATCGATTGCACGCCGCCACGGAAGATTTCCGCCATGAAGGCCGAGCCGTAGAGTGACAGCGCAATCATTCCGGCGGGGAAGGGATCGAGCCCGACGTCGATGAGAATCGGCAAACCGTAATAGACCCAGAAAATCGACACCAGCGGCGGAATGGAGCGAAATACATCGACGTAGCAGCGATAGATAATGCGTGCGACGCGTTGCTCGGCCAGGCCGAGCAGGCTGATCAGGAAGCCCAGCACGTTGGAGATCAGCACGCAGCAAATGGTGAGCAGGATAGTCCAGGGAATACCGGACAACAGGAACGCCAGGTTGATACGACCGCGAGGGACGAACGGGCTGACCACGTACCAGCCCCATTGCTGCGAGCTTTCACAACCCGCGAGCAACAGCAGGCTGATAACCACGAGTGCTGCGATGATGCGTTTTGAGTTCATATCTCCCCTCAATGCGACAGGATCTCCGGCTGAGGAATTGCCGTGTGCGCTCGTGATCGGGCTTCGAAAAAAATTTTTCCGGCCCGGCTCTTTCGACGATCTCGCCGCCATCCATGAAAATCATCTGGTCGGCGACGCGCTTGGCGAAGCCCATTTCGTGGGTGACGCAAATCATCGTCATGCCTTCGTCGGCGAGTTCGATCATGGTGTCGAGCACCTCACTGATCATTTCCGGATCGAGCGCCGAGGTCTGCGGCTCATCGAACAGCATCAGCACCGGGCTGCATGCACAGGCTGCGCGCGATGGCGACACGTTGCTGTTGTCCGCCCGACAATTGCCCGGAAGTTTTGTTCGCCTGTTCGGGACGCGCACGCGTTCGAGATACTGCATGGCGAGCGCCTCGGCCTCGCCGCGCGACAGGTCTCGCGCACCCGCAGATCGGCGCGAGATGCTCAGGTTACGTAATACGGTCAGTATGCGGAAACAGGTTGAACTGTTGGAACACCATGCCCACATCGCCGCGCAGGGAACGTCGCGGAGCGCTGACCGCCCACCAGGTTTTGCCATCGACGATGACTGTGCCTGTGGTGGCGTTCGAAATCGAGATGCAACGAATCAGCGTTGATTTGCCCGAGCCCGATGGCCCGCAAATTGCCACGCGTTCGCCGCTCGCGACTTGCACGTCGATGTCCTTCAATACCTGCAGGTCGCCAACTCGTTGACGGCCTGCATCGAGACGACGACTTCTGCGGCATGCCGCGCCTCCCGTTAGTAAAATCAACATCGATATCGATGCTGAAAAATCCGACATTTCAGATATTGGCTTGCATACTACCCGATGCCGCGATGGCGGCGAGCCTGGCCACCACGGCTCGTCACCAGCTCGATTTCACGCGTCGCGCAATACGCATAGGAATGGCGCGAGCATCGCCAGATAATCAATAACCAGGAGAAACAACATGCTGACATCGACTGCAAGCACTGGCCATGGCCGCGCCACTGCTGCTCGGAACGAGCACGCTGAATGCTGCCGGATCCGCACTCAACAAGGTGCTCGATAGCGGTGCGCTGCCGAGGGGCGACTTCAACCCAATGTCGTTCAAGGATCCTGAAACCAGGCAATATGGGGCTATGCACCGTACGTGCCAAGTCCTGGCCACCGACATGGGCGTCGAGATCGAATTCGTCCCTACCGACTGGAAGCACCTGATCATGGATCGTCGCCGACAAGTACGACATCGTCATGACCGGTACCTCGATGACGCGGACGCGCCGAGGGGTACCTCGCCCGGGGCGAACCAGCGGCAGGTAACCGGTACGCCCCCAGGGCAAGGTATAACCCGCTGCCTTGGCGCGTCCCACCGTCATCGAGGTACCGGTCATGACGATGTCGTACTTGTCGGCGACGATGCCGTTGATCAGGGTCTTCCAGTCGGTAGGGACGAATTCGATCTCGACGCCCATGTCGGTGGCCAGTTGTTTGGCAGCATCGATCTGGTGGCCCCGGTATTCCCTGGTTTCAGGATCCTTGAACGACATTGGGTTGAAGTCGCCCGTGGTCCCGACGCGCAGCGTACCGCTATCGAGCACCTTGTTGAGTGCGGATCCGGCAGCATTCAGCGTGCTCGTTCCGAGCAGCAGTAGCAGGCCCATGGCCAGTGCTTGCAGTCGTTGTGTCAGCATGTTGTTTCTCCTGGTTATTGATGATCTGGCGATGCTCGCGCCATTGTTATCAGTATTGCGCGACGCGTGAAATCGAGCTGGTGACGAGCCGTGGTGGCCAGGCTCGCCGCCATCGCCGGCATCGGGTAGTATGCAAGCCAATATCTGAAATGTCGATTTTCACATCGATATCGATGTTGATTTTACTAACAGGGGGAGGCACCAGCATGCCCGCAGAAGTCGTCGTCTCGATGCAGGCCGTCAACAAGTGGTTTGGCGACCTGCAGGTATTGAAGGACATCGACGTGCAAGTCGCGAGCGGCGAACGCGTGGTAATTTGCGGGCCATCGGGCTCGGGCAAATCAACGCTGATTCGTTGCATCTGCGAACTCGAACGCCACCAGCAGGGCAGCATCATCGTCAATGGCAAAACGCTGGTGGGCGGTCAGCGCTCCGCGACTTCCCTGCGCGGCGATGTGGGCATGGTGTTCCAACAGTTCAACCTGTTTCCGCATCTGAGCGTATTACGTAACCTGACGCTCGCGCCGATGCGGGTGCGCAACCTGTCGCGCGGCGAGGCCGAGGCGCTCGCCATGCAGTACCTCGAACGCGTGCGCATTCCCGAACAGGCGAACAAACTTCCAGGGCAATTGTCGGGCGGACAACAGCAACGTGTCGCCATCGCGCGCAGCCTGTGCATGCAGCCGGTGCTGATGCTGTTCGATGAGCCAACCTCGGCGCTCGATCCGGAAATGATCAGTGAGGTGCTCGACACCATGATCGAACTCGCCGACGAAGGCATGACGATGATTTGCGTCACCCACGAAATGGGCTTCGCCAAGCGCGTCGCCGACCAGATGATTTTCATGGATGGCGGCGAGATCGTCGAAAGAGCCGGGCCGGAAAAATTTTTTTCGAAGCCCGATCACGAGCGCACGCGGCAATTCCTCAGCCAGATCCTGTCGCATTGAGGGAAGATATGAACTCAAAACGCATCATCGCAGCACTCGTGGTTATCAGCCTGCTGTTGCTCGCGGGTTGTGAAAGCTCGCAGCAATGGGGCTGGTACGTGGTCAGCCCGTTCGTCCCTCGCGGTCGTATCAACCTGGCGTTCCTGTTGTCCGGTATTCCCTGGACTATCCTGCTCACCATTTGCTGCGTGCTGATCTCCAACGTGCTGGGCTTCCTGATCAGCCTGCTCGGCCTTGCCGAGCAACGCGTCGCACGCATTATCTATCGCTGCTACGTCGATGTATTTCGCTCCATTCCGCCGCTGGTGTCGATTTTCTGGGTCTACTACGGTTTGCCGATTCTCATCGACGTCGGGCTCGATCCCTTCCCCGCCGGAATGATTGCGCTGTCACTCTACGGCTCGGCCTTCATGGCGGAAATCTTCCGTGGCGGCGTGCAATCGATCGACCGCGGCCAGTTCGAAGCCGCGCACACGCTCGGCCTGGGTTACCTCGACACCATGCGCTTCGTCATCTTTCCGCAGGCCCTGCGACGCGCGTTACCCGCGGTCGGCAATCAGTTGGTGATCATGCTGAAGATGACTTCGCTGGTATCGGTCATCGGTGTTTCCGAGGTCTTGCGCCGCGGTAACGAACTGGCTGTCACCGAGTACCGCCCGCTCGAAATCTATACTTTTGTCGCGCTGCAGTACCTGGTGCTGGTGTTGATCGTCTCCGCCGGCGTGCGCAAGCTGGAAAGGCGCATGGGCTCGGACGAGCGCCAGCTCGCGCGCAGCCTGCCTGAATAGGCGCCAGCCCTGAACAGGCCTCAGCCCTGAGAGACCCCGGCAAGTCCCAGTTTCGATTGCAGCCAGCCCTGCACCGCCGGCGCATAGGCCGTCAACTCTTCCTGCACCGCCGCGTGCCGCTCGATTTGCGCGCGATAGTCGCGAACGTTTTGCGGCCACTCCAGCGCCAGCTCCATTACCGGCACAAAGGCGTCGATCCACGCAAAGCAGATCGGGAAACCACAGTCACCGAGGCTAAAGAGCTGCGTATCCAGGGTGTCGTCCGCCGCCAGCAAACGCGACATTTCAGCTAGCCGCTGGTTCAGAGCGCGGGATTGCGCAATGACAATTTCGCTGTCACCCGTGGCCGAACCGACGTGCGGGAACAGTTTGCGCACTTCGGGTTCGAGGCGCGTGTCGTGAAAGCGCGAACGCTCGCGACAACGCGCACGTGCCCCGGCCTCCCGCGGTAGCATTGCCGGCTGCGGGATGGTTTCTTCGAGGTATTCGGCGATGGCTTCAGAATCGGCCAACACCAGCTCGCCATCGACCAGCGCCGGCATGGTGCCCGCCGGAATCAATTGCTGGTAGCTCTTCGAGCTGCAGCCGCCTTCGGGGTGAATTTCCTGCCATTGCGCCTGCTTGTGGCGCAGCAGGATGCGCAGCTTGGCGCAATAGAGACTTTCGGGCGAGGCGTAAAGGGTCAGCATAGGGTCACTCGCAAACTTGCATGAAGGACATGACTCTACGGAAAGACAGTCGCATAAAGGGGTAGTTGACAGTGGTCATCGGAAACATCGTATACCCGTAGCCCGAACCTGCACTACATTCCTCGCGAATGCGAGAAAACCCGATGCCCGACGCTTTGCAGCGAAGGCATGGAAGGATAATCCATGATCATCAGGCCGCCGTCGACGACCAGCGTTTGGCCAGTGATGAATGAGGCGTCACTCGATGCCAGAAACGCTGCCGTATTGGCAATTTCCGCGGGCGTACCCATGCGCTCCAGCAGTGACGGCGGCATATCCCAACCACCGCTATCGCCACCCTGCGCGGCTGCCGTCTCTTCTGCACTGGTCTCGATCCAGCCCGGACTAATCGCGTTGACCCGAATCCCGTATGGCGCGCATTCGGCGGCAAATGATCGTGTCATTCCATCCACACCGGTTTTGGCCACGCCATACAGCCCCCAGTTGCCATGAAACGTCGCGGTGGACGATATATTGACGATGGCGCTTGCCGGATGTTCCGCAAGGTGCGCCAGCGCATGAGCCGAGACGAAATAGGTCGAATCAAGATTCGCAGCACGAAAAATCTCCCAGCGCTTGCCCGGTGCATCCGTGGCTTTGATGTTGCAGTGCTGGCTGCCACAACCGGCATTGTTGATCACCACATCCAGGCGTCCAAAGTGCGCGACGACCTGGCCAATCATGCCGATCACGGTTTCCTCACAGGAGACATCGGCAACGAAGCTCTGAGCTTCATGGCCTTTTTCACGCAGTTCATCCACGACTTCAAGGCAACGTTTTTCGTTCCTTGCGACGATCGCTACGCGCGCACCCTCAGCGGCAAACTTGTGGGCAATACCCCGCCCGATTCCAAAATTGCCACCAGTAACCAGTACAACCCTGTCTGCAAATCTCATCGTCATGCTGACCTCCAGCCGTTTAAATGACTACGTCTCCTGCGGATCCACCGTCATGTGAAATATCCTGATCTTCTCGTGTTGCTGCCAAACGCCGTTGAATCCCTTCTTCAGGAAAAAACAGTCCCCCGAACCGAAACGGGTTTCCTTCCCATGCGCATTGATAATCGAAATAGACCCCTCAACGACAAACACAATCTCGTTATAGGGATAGTCGACCAGTTTTTCCGCATAGGCTGTCGCCTCCCAGACCCCGGCCCTGACCTGCGTTGGGCTCTGAATCATTGCCTCGAACACGCGGTGAAACCTTTCCTGTGGTTTCCCCTGCAAAATATCGCCGACCAACGGCATGTCCTGCCAATCAGACAGGCGTTCGTTGATCGACTCGTTGGGCGACAGTGAATAGAAATCGGTTGTCTGCACGGCACTGGCTCCGGTTACGGCGTTGGCTACACGTTTCTGTGTTGGGCGGGCAAGTTCCTTAAGGGCTACCAGGGGATCGGATTGCCGTTGTATTCGATGAACCACCCGTTTTGCGCGGGCCCGGCCGCCTGCAGGATCGACTTCAAACCAGCGACGCTATCCGCCGTGCTGATCTCGGCATTGGGGCCGCCCATCTCGGTCTGCACCCAGCCCGGATGCAGGCTGATGCTAGCGATACCACGGTCGGCAAGATCGATCGACAGGCATTTCACCACCTGGTTGACCGCTGTCTTCGAGCTGCGATAAAGATAACTGCCACCGCTGCTGTTGTCGGCAATACTGCC
Source organism: uncultured Gammaproteobacteria bacterium (assembly GCA_963835795.1). Taxonomy (GTDB): domain Bacteria; phylum Pseudomonadota; class Gammaproteobacteria. Next base: position 4,202 of record CAWIHJ010000086.1, on the reverse strand, counting down.
GACCTTGCTGCTGATGATCGCCACCAGTTTCTGCTGGCTGGCGGCAACCTGTTCGACAAATGCCTGCACCAGCATCATCGGCGCGATGGTGTTGACCTCAAGCACCTCGCGCCAGGCGGCAGGATCGACATCGCCGAAGCCGACGCCCTTGGGACCGTAAATTCCGGCATTGCTCAACAGGATGTCAATCGGACGATCCTGTAACTGCGTCGACAGGGTCGCCATCTGCGCGTAGTCGGTCACGTCCAGCGCCAGCAGTTCAACCTGCGGATAACGTTCGCTGAGCGCCTGTAATTCGCCGGCGCCGTCGGGGTTGCGGCAACAGGCGAAGACGTTCCAGCCATCGGCGGCAAATTGTTCGGTCAATTGCAAACCGATGCCACGATTGGCGCCGGTAACCAGCAGGGTAGAATTTTGCATTGCGTTATTCCTTTTAATAATCAGCGCTACTCTATAGCGATCGCCGAATCAGGGCAATTTGCTGTTGCCCACGAAATGCGGGATCAATTTCGCGTCGCCGCGCCGAAGCGATTCCAGCAGCGCGTGTCCTGCGCGCGCTGGTAGGCCATGCGCAGGCTGGAATGAAACTCGTCGAGATCGACACTGCAGCTGCGTACGTGGCGATGGCCGGTGCCGGGATCGAAGGCGGTGCGCCCGTGCAGCAGGCGTTGATTGTTGAACACCAGCATTTCGCCGGCCTGCAGCTTGAAGGTGATCATGCCTTCGCCGGCATAGATCCGCTCGAGAAGCTTGCGCAACGCATCGTAGAAAGGCTCGATATCGTCAATCGCGGCATCGACCGGGGCCATGCCGCGATCGAGCAAGCGAATACCGCTTACCCGCCCGTCGGCATCGCGACTAATCACCGGCGCCGAATGATCGAACCAGCGCCCTGCTTTTAACACGCGATGAAAGCGCGCCGGCACCGTGCACAGTATTTCGAAAGCAGCGGGCTCTTGCCGTGCAAATTGCCGGGCCAGGTATAGACCGTCGATCAGGGTGCTGTCGCCGCCGTCACGGCTTTGACGGATAACGTGGAACAGGGTAATCGCCGGAACGTCGATGCGATATGGCTCGTCGGTGTGCGGGTTCAGGGGTATCGCAGTGTCACCGGCAATTTCCGCCACCGGCTTCGCCTCGAGTTCATATATCCCGTAGTTGGTCAGTTTCAACAGGCCGACCAGTGCGGCGACCTGCTCGGTTTTATCGCGTTCGGCTGGGACCTGCTGCAATACCACGAAGCCGCAGTCATGGATGGTTTCGAGGAATTTCAGATGTAAATCGGCGTTAGCTGCCACCGCGGCATAATCCATGTACGGCAGGTGATCCGCCATCGATTCGTTCCATACGGTGACATCAGGCTGTCGACGTGCTCGCTCACCGGGCGATGGGCAATGATTGCGCAACCAGCGGGGATCGAAGCGCGAACAATGCTGATCGCCCCAGTCGATGACAATGTCACCAGTGGAATCGATCTGCACCTGCGCAATTTCGGGCCGCGGCGGAACCGCTGTCAGCAAGCGGTGGCGAACCGCAGAGCTGGTCGAACCACAAGCTTCACAGTCGCAGGCGTTGATCAGCCAGATGCCGGGATACTCGCTGATGTGGTCATCGGCCCAGGTGACCCGCAAGCCGTGATTGGGCGGCGTCGACCTGCAACGCCCGATGTCGATTCGATGTCATCAGCAACCCTCAACCCGGTGTTCGAAGGACATCCATTTTTGAGGATTTCAGCAGATTAAACAAATACTCTTTTCGCCTGAGCCGATGGGCTTACTGGCCAATTACCAGTTGTCAATTGACAGCTGAAACGAAATACTGCGCAGCACCTTTATTTCACCCGGGACCACCATGCGCATCAGCGAACTGCACATCTATCAAAAAGACTTGCCGGTCGTCGGCGGCCCTTACACCATGTCGCGCACCACCTTGCACTCGGTCGACACCACCATTATCAAGCTGGTCAGCGATACCGGCCTGGTCGGCTGGGGCGAGGTCGCACCAATTGGACCGGTTTACCAGCCGCAGCATGCACTCGGCGCGCGCGCCGCGTTGACGGAACTGGCACCCAATATCATCGGCCAGTCAGCACTCGCACCGCTGTTATTGCGACGCCACATGGACGGCCTGCTGAACGGCCACAACTACGCGAAAGCGGCGATTGATATTGCCGTCATGGACCTGATGGGCAAGCACTTTGGCCTGCGCGTCTGCGAATTGCTCGGCGGCGCGGAAGCGGAACGCCTGCCCGGTTATTATGCGACCGGTATTGGCAGCCCCGAAGACATATCGCGGCTGGCCGCCGACAAGGTCGCCGAAGGCTATAAACGCATCCAGATCAAGGCCGGTGGTCGCGATGTCGCGATCGACATCGCCGTGGTCAAGAAAGTCTGGGAGAAAATTGGCGGCAAGGCCCAGGTCATCGTCGATACCAATCGCGGCATGACGGCAAGCCAGGCGATGCGGCTAAGCCTCGCCTGCCGCGACATCCCGTTCGTGTTCGAACAACCCTGTAACACCATGGAGGAAGTGGCCTCGATTCGCCACCAGATTGCACATCCAATCATCATCGACGAAAACACCGAAAGCCTGAACGACGTGCTGCGCGCCATCGCCATGGGCGTCTGCGACGGCTTTGGATTCAAGCTGACGCGCCTCGGCGGCATCAATGCGATGGCCACGGTGCGCGATGTCTGCGCCGCGCGTTCGATGCCGCACACCTGCGAGGACTAGCTGGGGTGGCGATATCGTCGCCGCGGCCGTATTACAGCTCGCCGCGACCGTCGAACCCCGCCTACTCGAAGCCGTGTGGACGGCGGGCAGTTACATCGAGGAACACTACGATCCCGAAAATGGCATCGAGGTCGACGGTGGATACTTTACCTGCCAACCGGCCCCGGGCTCGGCATCAATCCCGACGAATCCCGCATCGGCACACTGTCCGCCTCGTTCTCTTAAAAGGGGGCAACCTAAAAGGGGACAGTTTACTTTCACCGCAAATTTCTGCCTAAAAGGGGACAGTTTACTTTAGTTACAAAATTTTAAAGAAAAGTAAACTGTCCCCTTTTATGCGAAAATTTGGGGAAAAGTATGAAACTGTCCCCGTTAATCAATCGAGAGGGCTTAAGCGACATGGATCTGGAACTCATCAGCACCAAGCGTTGCCCGTTTGTGCAACGCTCCATCATTACCCTCAAGCACAAGGGCATCGACCACCGCATGACCTTCGTCGACCTCGATGACCCGCCACAATGGTTCCGGACACTACGCCGTTCGGCAAGGTACCCGTGTTGCGCGTCGACGGCGACGCGGTCATTTTCGAATCGGCGGTCATCAATGAATATCTCGACGACGTCACGCCCGGGCAACTGCACCCGGCGGACCCGTTGCAACGCGCGATCAACAAGAGCTGGATCGAATTTGGCGGCGGTTGTTGCAGCCTGACCTTTCAAATTATGGTGGCGCCCAGACAAACAGGCCTACGACGGCACCATGCACAACTGGCCACAACCTTGGACGCGTGGAGACAGTGCTGGGTGACGGTCCCTTCTTCAACGGTGAGACGTTTGCGCTGATCGATGCCGCCTACGCACCGATATTTATTCGGCTCGACGTGTTTCGCGACCTGTTCGGTTTGCAAATTACCGAGGATTTGCCAAGATCCACGCCTGGCAGGAAACCCTGCTGCGCTCCCCGAAGTGCAGCAGGCGCGGGTGCCCGACTGCCTGACCTTTTTTCGACAGCTAATCTCCAGCCGCAACGCCACGCAGGATCGATGCTGAACCCGACCGCATGACTGGCCAGCTCTTTGCGACATTAGACTAGGCGCCTACCGCCGCGGGTTCAGCCATGCGCACGCCCCGCTTTCAATTTACGATTGTGCAGAAATTGCTGATGGGATTCCTCGGTTCCGTCGTTAAACGACCCCGCCCACCGGTCACAGGGAATCTCCAGCCCGCCGTAATTGCATTCAAAAAAGCGGTGGTGCATCTGGTGATGAAAGGTGCCGAGCGGCAGGCGCAGTTTATCCTTGACGACGATGCCCTGGAAACCGGTATGCGTGGTCGCAGCGGTCAGCGTGTAGTGTTGCAGGTGGTAGATAATCAGTAACGGATTGGCCGGCACCACAAAATGAATCAGCACCGACCCGAGGTAAAGCAAATGCTCGACCAGGTACATCGACAAGCCCGACCAGGGGCCGA
>CAWIHJ010000085.1:0-13335 GCA_963835795.1 uncultured Gammaproteobacteria bacterium | reverse complement strand
GAAGAGTACCGCCCGTCGGGTATTGGCAGTTACTTCGATCCGGAAACCGGCTGGCGTAACACGAAGATGGAGGAAGCCTGGGCGACCGATGATTTCGTCATCGACCTGACCCGGCTGACGCTTTACCTGGGGCTGACCGGCGTCGACGGCGATACCTTCAAAAATGAATACCTGATGGACAAGTACGGTATCCAGATCAACAAGACCTCGCGCAATACGGTGCTGTTCATGACCAACATCGGCACCACGCGCAGTTCGGTTGCCTTCCTCATCGAAGTACTGGTCAAGATCGCTACCGAGTTTGAGCAACGGCATGAAGATGCGAGTCGGGTAGAGCGCAAGATCATCGAAAACAAGATCAAGTCGTTGTCGCTGGAATTGCCGCCGTTACCCGACTTCAGCCATTTTCACGAGGTGTTTTGTGCCGGCGCCAAACACAAGGTCAAAACGCCTGAAGGCGATATCCGCAGCGCGTTTTTCCTCGCTTACGACGATGATAACTGTGAATACATGACCATCGATGAAGCCACTATCGGCAAGGCGATGAAGTCGGGCCGCGAGCTGGTATCGGCGAGTTTCGTTACGCCTTATCCGCCGGGATTCCCGGTGCTGGTGCCCGGGCAGGTGGTCAGCGAAGCGATTCTCGCATTCATCCGCGCGCTCGACGTCAAGGAGATCCACGGCTATCAGCCCGAAATCGGCCTGCAACTGTTTACCGAGGAAGCGCTTAAGAAGTTCTCCGAAAAATGCTGACGTCGGTATGACGGTACGGGATCGCTAGTTCAGCGCCGAAAGGACATCTCCTGTCATTCCCCGATGCGTCGGACCGGCGTAAGCGGAAATCTTATCATCACGCCTCCATCATAAGATTCCTGCCTGCGCAGGAATGACGGAATAAAGGGCGCAGGAATTACGGGAGAAAAAATGCCAGTTAGTAAGTCATTACCGGTATTGGATTGGCGGTATAGATTTCGCCGTAGGTCTGGCTTTTGGCCGGATAGCCTTCGGGGTCGTTGAAGCTGATACGGTACTTGCGCTCGTCGAACTTCTTAAAATCAAAGGTCCAGGTTTTCTCCGGCCACAGGTATTCGCAAGTTCCCCGTTGCGGATAAAAAGCGGCGCTGTAAAGCGTGCCGAAGCCACGCCCGAACTGGGTGTTGTACAGCGGTGGCTGTAGAAACTGACGACTGAATTCGCCTGCGCTGGTTAAATGCGCCGGGTTGATTTCCTGCAGGTGCTGGTAGCGCAAATGGGTGTGCACCTTTTCCTCGTAAAGCGGCCAGCTACTGCCGGGCTGGTGATTGGTCGATACCCGGGTACCCATTTTCAGGGGTTCGTGTCCGGGCGCGATGGCGATGGTTTCGAAGTGGTTGTCGCGATCCAGCAGCATCACGTTATAGGCGCCATTTACCGGAATGCGCAGCAATAGTTCACAGGCTTCATCGACGTTGCCGGCGTATTCCAGCAGGTAGCGCAACACCAGCGGAATGCCGAAGCCGATACCGAATTCCTGGCGCCCGCCAAACGACATGGACACCGCAAGGCCGTCGGAATTCATGCCGTCGAGTACGCCGGACATGCAGTCGATCATGGCCACCACCTTGCGCTCGTCGAAGCGCGAACGCATCACCAGGCCGTCGAAAATATAGGGCGAGTAGTCGTAGTTGCGCACCAGCACCGATTCTTCCTCGATGTAGACCGCTTGCGAGCAACCGCGAAACAGCGGCGGTGGGCAATACTGGGCGAGAAAGCGTGCGGCGCGATCACCGCCGCCGGCGAGTTCGACCATCTGCTCGTAAGCCGGGATTATTTCCGGTACGTAACGTTTCAATGCGCGAATCGATTCCAGGTAGGTCGGTCGTTCGCGATCACCAAAGCGCAGAAACCAGCGCTTGTAAGCGGGCCAGCGCCCGCTGAATTCCTCCTGCCAGGTTTCCCCGGGCGTGTCTTCCGCGAAGGCGCGGAAGGTGAACTTCATCTGCTGATTCAAGCGTCATTAAAACGGCGGAGACGGGTGGATCGATAAACGCCGTTGCCGGTGTCGGTGTCGGCGTATCGTTCTGCTCTTCCTCGTCGGCGATGGCGTTGCCGACCGGTTCCAGGTCGTTGCGTGTCCACCAGTACCAGAAACCCTGTTCGCGCAGCCAGACGCTGAGGCGATCGATGTTGTTCCACTCGCGCCCGGCGCCACGTGCATTGAAGACCCGGCACAACTGGTTGTCGACGTACACGGCCACCGCCCAGGCGAGCGGATGCTTGCCCTGGTCGCCATAGCCACCGCCCTGATGCACGCGTTCGACGCGGTAAACCACCGCAAATTCGCCGAGTAGCGCCTTGTCGCGCAGCGGCGCGAGGTCGGCCTGTGTCACCGATCCGGTGATTCCAAGTTGGACATCTTGATCCATAGTGTTGACAAAATTGGTTATGTTGACTACATTATGCTCCATGGTGTAATCGACATCAATGATTTGGCGATTACATTTTGATTTTAATCAGGCAATCCCTGCCTATTTCCACAATTTCACACTATGGAGCATATTGTGACTAAAAAAGTATCCCCGATTCCCCGCGGTTATCGTACCGCGACTACTTGCCTGACCGTGTTCGACGTTGATAGCGCGGTTGCCTTCTACCAGGCGGCTTTTGCTGCTGAACTGCTGACTCGCCAGGTTGGCGCGGTTGAAACGGTTGCCATCCAGGCGACCATCAAAATCGGCAACAGCATTATCGCCCTGAATAAGGAAGTACCTGAACTGGGCGTTTTGTCACCGGCTAGCCTCGGTGCCTGCATCAACCAGGTGCATCTGTACGTGAATGATGTCGATACCAGCTGGGAACGCGCAGTCGAAGCCGGTGCCCAGGTTCACACCCCGTTGTACGATGCTTACTGGGGCGATCGCACCGGTATGCTGATGGACGGTAACGGTTACCTGTGGTCGATGGCAAGCAAAATTGAAAATGTTTCCCAGGACGAAATTGCCCGTCGTACCCGCGCCTGGTACCAGGTAGACATGGAAATCCCGGACGAGGTCGAAGTTCCGGTTGCAGCCATGATGCTTGAGGAAACACTTGCGGACGAAAGCGTTGCTGTCTAAGCTACGATCTCTGTTTCCAGGTAACAAGGGCCGGGAGAAATCCCGGCCCTTCGTTCAATTTTCGGGCGCTATGCAAGAAATTTCTTTGACAGCAACACAGCAATTACAAGCGCTCGCTTCAGGACAAATTTCTGCAGTCGATCTACTCGAGCAAACCATTTCCCGCGCCGAAGAAATAGCGCCAATACTCAACCCCATCGCCTTGAAGCTGTATGGCCGAGCCCGGCAAGCCGCGCAGGAAGCCGATGCAAAACGCGCTTCGGGTAAATTTGGCCGCTTGTGCGGGTTACCCATCACGATCAAGGATTCGCAATTTCTCGCGGGCTACCCCTGCGCCAATGGCGCACTGGTATTGAGCGATTTCATCCCCACTGAAACCTGTCGTGCGATCGAAATACTGGAGCAGGAAGGCGCCATCATTTTTGCCAAGACGACTTGCCCCGAGTTCAGCCTGAGCGGAGTTACACACTCAGAAATCTATGGCGTGACCTCGAATCCATGGAATCCGGAGCGCACCTGCGGTGGCTCATCGGGTGGTGCGGCAGTAGCGGTAGCCTCCGGTATCGGCGCCTTTTCACTGGGCGGTGACGGTGGCGGATCGATTCGAATTCCAGCCGGTTTTTGCGGCATCGTCGGCTTCAAGCCCAGTTTCGGCGCCATTCCGCGGGAACCCTGTTTCCCGTCCTGGCAATCGCTGGTGTGCTACGGTCCGATGACCCGCAGCGTCGCCGATGCGCGGCTGTTCTTCGAAATCATGAATGAAGGCTTTGACGGCAAGCCCGCGGGCAAGACCCGCAGAACGCCGATTATCTTTTCCGAGGACCTGGGGTTTGCCCCGGTCAATAACGACGTGCGTGAAGCCTTTCGCAATGTCGTCGATTTAATGCGCAAGGATGGTTTCAAGCTGGTGGATGACAATCCAGGGTTAACGTCCTCGGTCGTTACCTGGGCGGTTACCGCCACTTACGATGCGGCCGAACATGCCCGCGGTAGCGCGTACAATATGGATTACGTCGGCGAAAACGCCAAGGGTTTTCTCGATTTTGGCGAGCAGTTTTCAGCCGAGGATTTCGACGAAGCCCAGGCGCATCGCCTGGTGATTCGTCAGCACTATTCCGACCTGTTCAAGCGCCACGGTTCGCGCATCTTGATCACGCCGACGCTTGGTTGCGAAGCCTTTCCGCATGGCTCCATCCACCCCGAGAAAATCGACAATACCCACATCGAAATGCCCTGGCTCGACTGGGCGGCTTTTCTCTACGATGCCAATTTAGCCGGGCTACCTGCCTGCGCGATTCCCATGGGCCTTGGCGATGAGGGATTGCCGATGTCATTGCAAATCATCGGTGACGTGGGCAGTGATTACGAAGTGCTGCGCATTGCCGAGGCCGCCGAGGCATTGATCGGCTGGGATAATTCGATCGTGTCAGTACCCACTGCTGCTGCGGCGGGTACCCTCGACCAGATCGCCTGAAGCAAACGCTTCAGGCTTATCAATAACTCCGACCGACCAGCCTAGAACAGCTTCGATCCGAACGGGTCCTGGTAAAGTTCGGGAACCGCCTTCGGTTCGACGCCATGAAATTCAGCATTGATCGCCGCGGTCCATAACTTGGCGCGTTCGCGCAGCTCGCGTTGCTCCGTCTGCATGCGCCCGCGCGTAACGATGATGCCGAGATCGGCGCCCTTGTAAGTGTAGTCACCCTCGCGATAGACCCGCAGGTAGAAGGCCTCGTCGTTATCGATGACGTTGGTCCAGTCGAGATCCGCGCGGTCAAAGTTGATGCCGCCGAACTTGTCCATGCTCCACACCCCGGTACGCGGTGCGTGGGTCAACTGGCGCACCTTGTCCTCGGTCTGCTTCAGCACCAGCTGGCTCCAGAAATCGTATTCGTTCCAGCGATTCTGCACTTTCTTCAAGTTGATCTCGTAGTCGACATCGAGGAACTCGAGCATGTGGAACAGGAACAGCGGAACGCCGCCGTAATGCGCGGTAATCAGGTTGGTCAACGGGCTGGCGCCACTGATGCGCGGATTGACTTCGCCGAGGTAGGGCGTGCCGTCGTCGGTGTCGAGCAGGAAGTCCATGCAGAACACACCCTTGTAGCCTTCCTGGTACATCTGGTCGCCTAGCTTGGTGGCGATGGCGCGCAGATCCTTGCGAATTTTTGCATTAAAAATCTTCGGCCAGACATCGTTGCCACACCAGCCGCCCTTGTAAGGTGTAATTTCCTCGTAACCGGTAATGTCAGTCTGAATCGGGCCGGAAAGGGTGCCGTGACGGGTCACGCAGACTTCCATGGTGCCGGGCATGTGGTTGATGCGCTTCATGATCTTGAGCTGTTCACCTTTCATGTCCTTGGCATTCTTGTTCCAGCCCGCTTCATTGGTGATGAAAAACGTGGTGCGGCCTGAATCACCATAGGGCAGTTGCACGACGAGGTCATTCCCCAGCCCGGCGTCCTTGGCGACTTTCATCAATTCTGCATAACTGCTGGCTTTGCCGAGTACATTGGGGGCGCTGTCGATGCCCGCCTTGTTGGCGAGCTTGGTTAATTCGATCTTCGAGTCAAGGCGCTTGCGCAATGCTCACCGGGGTAACGCAATATCCACCCCCAGCTCTTTACAGATTTCCTCGGTCTTTTCATCGAGCATGACGAACAGTGTCTTGGCCGGACCTTTGCCGGCTTTTTTGATGCGGTCGATGACTTCCTTGTGTTGCAACATGTAATTGCACACGTCTTCCATCGATTCGAACTCGGCGTGACTCTTCTCGCTCGGCACGAATACCCGCGGGTGCTGGCCGTCGAAGGAATCGAAATAATTGATGTGGTAGAAACGATTGATGAACTTCTCAACGCCGAGCAGGTTAAAGGCGGTCGGCGATACAAAGAAGATCGGTTTTTCGTTGCGTCGAAAGTAAGTCAGGATGTCGGATAAACCACGTACTTTGGCCATTTTTCTCCTCGTTATAATGAATTGTTTATTATTGCTGATGAAATTTGCGAACCGTAAAGGTTAACACGTTCTTTTGACAATAGTAATTATCAGCACGCCTGCAGGCCGCTATCGGACGGATTTACCAGTCACGAAAATCACGGCTCTTCAACGGTAGCCGATGGCTGGCCGCGCGGTATTCGCGGCGTTGTTGCGCCGGTGTTATGCCGAACTCCTCACGGTAGCTGCTGGTCAGGTGTGACTGCGAACTGAAGCCCACCGAATCGGCAATGGTAGTCATCGGCAGACTCGTGTTGAGGATCAGTGAGCGCGCGCGATCGAGTCGCCGCTGGCCCAGAATGCGCGACGGCGTATTGTTCAATTCGCGGCGAAACAGGCGCAGCAGCTCGCGGCGGCCGATACCGATGCGCCGGGCCAGTTCGTGAACCGTTATGGATTGCCCGACGCCCGCTTCGATCAGGCTGAGTGCGCGCTGCACCGGTGCCGAGTAGTGCCGCGAGGGAGCCAGGTTTGCCGAGCTTCCCGGTACCACGATGGATTGCTCCTGCAACAACATCTGGCGCGATATTTTCAGTGCGATTTCGTTGCCGAGATCAAGACGCGCCAGTTCGATAAACAGATCGAGAGTGGCCGAACCGCCAGCACAGGTGATGCGCTTGCGGTCGATAACATAGCGTTGGTAACGCGCACGGATATCGGGAAACAGCAGGCAGAAACTTTCAAAATCTTCCCAGTGCGTGGTTGCGCTGTACTGATTCAACAGGCCGGCGGTGGCCAGCAAAAAGGCACCATTGGAAATGCCGCCGATGCTGCAGTCACCCTGCGACTGCCGGACGAGCCAGTGACATAGCAGGGGTTGTTGAATCTGGCTGGCGTCGAAGCCAGCGACGATAAACGCCCGATCGACTGAACCGGTCTCGGCAAGGCGGCCGTTTGGCGTGAAGGGAATGCCGTTACCGTCGGTGACGGGCTGGTCGGTTTCGCTGAGAATGTGCCAGCGATAAAACGCGTTGCCGGCGAATCGATTGGCGTGGCGCAGCACATCCAGTGCCGAGGCAATGCTGAACAGTGAAAATCCCGGGCACAGGCAAAAGGCGATCTGGCGCAATATGAATTCCAGTAGTTTGCGCAAATTTAACAATAATTGACCCAAATATAAAAGAATTATCGGTATCGTTGCGCCACACTACAGGCTTCACCCAGCCATGCGGTACGCTCTAATGCCCCGATCAAACCGTCGGCGTTCGCGCCAGCAACCCTCCGCGAAAGCGCCTGCCATCCGTCAAATCGATCGCAAGATTCTGCGCAATCGTTTCGCCGCGCTCGAGGCGCTCGACGAAGAGCAGCTTGAATTCATCCACGACATTTCCTTGCGAATCGTCGAAGAAGAGGGCGTTGAGGTCATGGGCGATCAGGCCCTGGACCTGTTTCGCAAGGCCGGTGCGACGGTCGACGAAAAGGGCGTGGTGCGCATGGATCGGGCGTTGTTGCTGGAGGCGGTTGGCAAAACGCCCGCGAGCTTTAAAGTCGAGACGCGTAATCCCGAGCAGACGCTTGAGGTCGGGGGCAACGTGATCAACTTTGGCCTGGTGTCGGGGACGCCGAATGTGCACGACAACATCAACGGCCGGCGCGCCGGCAATTATGAAGACTACAAAAAGCTGATCAGCTTCGGGCAATACTTCAACGTGTTGACCTTCTTCGGCAACCAGGCTACCGCGCCGACCGACATGCCGGCCAACTCGCGCCACCTGGATACCACCTTTATCAACCTGACGATTTCCGATAAACCGTTTTTTGCGACTGGAATCGGCGGCGGTCGAGCGCGTGACGCGATCGAGATGACGGCCATTTCGCGCGGCCTGACGATGGAGGAAATGAAGACAAACCCGAGCGTGATGACCAACATCAACGTCAATTCGCCGCGCAAGCTGGACGATTCCATGGCCTACGGCGCGATGCAAATGTCGATGTTCGGCCAGCCGGTGACGGTCACGCCGTTCACGCTGATGGGTGCGATGACACCGACGACCATGGCCGGTGCGCTGGCGCAGCAAAACGCCGAGGCGCTGGTGGGTATCGCGTTGTTGCAGTTGACCAATCCGGGTACGCCGGTGGTCTACGGTGGATTTACCTCGAACGTCGATATGCGCTCAGGATCGCCGGCCTTCGGTACGCCCGAGAACGCGCTCGCCAATATCGCCGGCGGTCAACTGGCGCGCAAGTACAACCTGCCTTATCGCAGCAGCGCCTGCAATGCGTCGAACGCGGTCGACGCCCAGGCCACCTACGAAACCCAGATGGCGTTGTGGGGCGCGGTGATGGGTTACGGAAATCTGATTTACCACACCGCCGGTTGGCTTGAAGGCGGACTGGTGGCCTCATTCGAAAAACTCATGATTGACTGTGAAATGCTGCAGCACATGAGCAAGATGCTCGAACCGCTGAAGATCGATCTCGAAGAGACCGGTCTCGAAGCCATGCGCGAAGTGGGTCCAGGCGGACATTTCTTTGGCTGCGCGCATACCATGGAGCGCTACAAACATGCGTTTTACGAGCCCTTTATCAGCGACTGGCAAAACAGTGAAAACTGGGTCATGGCCGGCTCCAAGGACGCTACCATGCGCGCCACCGAACTGTGGCCGAAAGTGCTCGAAGAATTCGAACCGCCTCCCGCCGATCCCGCCATCGAAGAAGCCCTGCAAGCGTACATGGCAAAGCGTAAGGAAGAACTCAGGGGCGTCGAGCCGATCACCGAACCGACTGATTAGCAGATGCCAGCGGTGCGCTGAATCGGATGACGGCTAGGGATTCAACAGGCGCGACTCGAAAGGGTAGCGCGTCAGGTTTTCGTAGCCGTCTTCGGTGATCAGCACCTGGTCTTCGAGCTTGACGCCCTCCTTGCCGTCGACCTCGCCGGCGTAGACTTCAACGCAGATCAGCATACCGGGTTCGAACACACCGTCGTAGCCGTAGGAGTCGTAGTCTTCGCGGTAGCGGATCGCCGGGTATTCGTCGCACAGACCAACCCCGTGCATCACCACGCCGTAGCGATTGGGAATACAGCTATCGGGCAGGCGATGCGCCTTTTCGGTAATCTCGCTAAAGCGCACGCCGGGTTTGAGCAATTCCATGTTAGCCATGATGTGATCGTAGGACAGCTGGTAAATCGATTTCTGTGCCGCCGTCGGCTCGACGTCGCCGCACAGCCAGGTGCGTGAAATATCGCAGCACATGCCGTAGGTGCCGACCATGTCGGTGTCGAGGGCGAGCAGTTCACCATCGCTGATCACGCGTGGCCCCGATTCCTGAAACCACGGATTGGTGCGCGGGCCCGAGGAGAAAATGCGCGTCTCCAGCCATTCACCGCCGCGCTTGATGTTGCCGGCGTGCAGCACCGACCAGATTTCGTTTTCGCTCTTGCCGGCGGCGACGGCCGCCTGCATTTCATACATTGCGGCTTCGCAGGCGGCGGTTGCGCAACGCGATGCCCTGATTTCATCCGGACCCTTGATCACCCGCGCAAGCTCGGTGACTTCCTGCCCTTCGAACACTTCGAGGCCGGCTTTCTCCAGAGCGCGCAAGCCGGAGATTTCAATTTTGTCGACGGCAATACGCCGATTGTCGCCGGCGTGGGTGCGCATCAGCTCGTCGATGGTGGCGGCGAACTTGCCGGCGTGTTCGACACCGCGATTGGCAGATTCGAAGTAAAAGAAGGACGCACCGCTACGCAGCTCCTTCACCAGCGGCAGGTGTGCGGACAGATGTTCGCAACTGTGAAAATCGAACAGCACGATATAGCCGTCCGCCGAGACAAAGCAGGCGCGGGCCGGATTGTGGGTAATCCACAGCTGCATGTTGGTGCTGTCGGTGGCGTAGCGGATGTTGAGCGGATCGAATAACAGCAGGCCGCCGTAATCGCGCTGTTGCAGTTGATCGACGAGTCGCTGCAGACGAAATTCGCGCATGCTATCCAGCTGCGGAATTTCAAGACCCAGAGCCTCCCACTCGGCAAACGCGAGCGCGGTCGGGCCGATTTCGACGCGATCGTTATCGTCGGGCGAACCGTCGGCCTTAAGCGCGTATTCGGGTTTGCGATAGGGGTCGACCTTGCGCTTGCTGCTGTCGATGGAGTAGGGGTTCGCGGCCATGGGGATAACTCGTTCGAAATGTCTTATCGCATGCAAGAATACGGGAATAGCGGTGGTAAGATAACTCTTTTTTTGATGACTTTTGTCATCACGCTCGCGGAGTATTATCGATGCCGGACGACATTACGGATTCACCCGAATCACGCCTGGCGCAGGCCTGCCATTATATCGACCAGGTTACCGGCGGAATCAGCCCGCCATTGCAGATGTCGACGACCTATGCGCGCGATTCGAATTACGACTTCGTCGGTGATTACAGTTATGCGCGTAACGCGAATCCGTCCTGGGAAGTACTCGAACGGGTGTGTGCCGATCTCGATAACGGCGCCGGTGCGCTGTGCTTTGCGTCAGGCATGGCGGCGGTCTGTGCTTTCTTCGAAACCCTGAACTCGGGCGACCACGTGGTCGCGCCACGCATCATGTACCACGGCGCACAGGACTGGCTGCGCCGCATCGCGGAAAAACGGGGCATTGGACTGAGTCTGTTCGACGCCACCGATGCCGATGACCTGGCGCGCAGCGTCCTGCCCGGAAAGACCAAAGTGCTATGGATCGAAACACCGGCCAACCCGACCTGGGATGTGATCGACATTGCCGAGGCCGCGCGCATTGCCCACGCGGCCGGTGCGATCCTCGCGGTTGATGGCACGGTGGCTTCGCCGGTGACCACACGCGCGATTGAGCACGGCGCCGACATCGTATTTCACTCGGCCACCAAGTACCTGAATGGCCACAGCGACGTGGTTGCCGGCATCCTGGTCAGCGCGCGCGACGATGAACGCTGGCAGGAAATCAAGCTGGTGCGCAAGCTGACCGGCGGGATTCTTGGTCCTTTCGAGGCCTGGCTGTTGCTGCGTGGCATGCGCACGCTGTTTCTGCGTTTCGACCAGGCATCGCGCTCGGCGCTGCAAATAGCCCAGCATTTCGAGCAGCATCCGCGGCTACAACGCGTGTTGTATCCGGGACTTAAGCGTCATCCTGGCCATGAAGTTGCGTGTCGGCAGATGACGCGCGGTTTTGGCGGGATGTTGTCATTGCTCATCGATGGCAGTGCAGAAGACACCAAGCTCATCGCCGGTAACACACGATTATTCGTTCGCGCGACGTCGCTTGGCGGGGTCGAGAGTCTGATCGAGCACCGCGCGTCGGTGGAAGGTCGGCACAGCGCAGTGCCGAAAAACCTGTTACGATTATCGATCGGCATTGAGAACTGCCAGGACCTGATTGCCGATATCGAACGCAGCCTGGCGACATAATAATCCTGTGGGGGAATTTTCGTGAGCGTACAAAGTTCTATTGACGATACTACTGCGGCGATCGTGGCTGCGCTTTCCCGGCACGAACTGTCGGATGCAGAAAAACAACAGGTCAACCAGGTAGTTGCCAGGTTGCTGGTGAAAACCGTTGAGCATACGACCGATAACCAAATCGAGACAAGCACCAACTGTTGTGGACCTGAGCTGGATCTCGCGCATCAAATCAGGATGGAAATGAATCGCAAGAAAGACGCGCTGATCTCCAACCTGCAAGCGCTGCGCTAGCTGCCAATAAAACATACCCGCCACCAGGCCGGGAACACCGGGGCCTCGAAAAAGATACCGAGCTTTCGGTATTTTCATCGATCAAACCGGTGTCGCTTTTGTCGGTTTTAGTGGCGGGTTAGGTGAGTTTTACAAATTTGTCTGGCTGTTATAATCGCTGGCCAATATCCTGTTAGCGGGCGACCTGCCAGCCATCGGCAGGCAATGAGACATCTATTATGAATCGATATTCGGCATGGACCGTTTTCAAAAACGGTTTGAGTGGACAGCGAAACTGGACCCGCCAATGGCGTGATCCGGAACCGAAGAAAGCCTATGACGTGGTCATTGTCGGCGCCGGTTTGCACGGCCTGGCCACGGCTTACTACCTCGCGAAAAACCACGGAATTCGCAATATCGCGATACTCGAGAAAGGCTGGCTCGGTGGTGGCAACGCCGGACGCAACACCACCATCGTGCGTTCCAACTACATGATGCCGGGCAACCGCCAGTTCTACGAGCACTCGCTCAAGCTGTGGGAAAACCTGAGCCACGAGCTCAACTACAACGTCATGTTCAGCCAACGCCATCACGTGTCCCTGTTGCATAGTCCGGCCGCGCGGGATGCCGCCGCGCGCCGTTACAACACCATGCGACTCACCGGCTCCGACGGAGAGTTGTGGAGTCTCGAGACGCTGAAAGCGGAGATTCCGCATTTGAATTATGACAATGCGCGTTTCCCGATCATCGGTGCAGCCGTGCAAAAACGTGCGGGCAACGCGCGTCATGACGCGGTCGCCTGGGGCTACGCACGCGCTGCCGACAGCCTCGGCGTGGACATCATCCAGAATTGTGAAGTCACCGGGGTCACGCGCAACGACGGTGAAATCAGCGCGCTGGAAACCTCGCGGGGCAGCATTGCGGCGAACAAGGTTGGCTTCGCGGTTGCCGGTCACAGTTCCCTCCTGTGGCAAATGGCGGGCCTTGGTAACCTGCCCATCGAAACCCATAAATTGCAGGCCTTCGTCTCCGAGCCACTCAAGCCGCTGCTCGATCACGTCGTGGTGTTCGGTGTCGGCGGGGCGCACTTTTACATATCGCAATCGGACAAGGGCGGTATGGTGTTCGGCGGCGATCTCGACTGGTACAAGTCGTACGCGCAGCGCGGTAACCTGCCGCTCGTGCAGGACGTCGCCGAATGTGCAACCTCGATCATGCCCTGTCTCGGCCGCGTGCGCCTGCTGCGGCACTGGTCCGGGGTGATGGACATGTCGATGGATGGCTCCGCCTTTATCTGTAAAACCCCGCTGAAAAACCTCTACCTGAATGCGGGCTGGAACTACGGCGGATTCAAGGCGAGCCCGGCTTCCGGGTGGTATTTTGCCGATCTGATTGCCAACGATCGACCCGATCCGGTGATCGCCAATCTCGACCTCGAGCGTTTTCGCCGCGGCATCAATATCGATGAGCGCGGCGCCGGGCCCGACCCGAAACTGCACGGTTAGCAGGAGTATCCAATGATTAGAATCAACTGTCCGTTTTGTGGCGAGCGCGATCACTCCGAGTTTGGCTACGGGAGCGATGCCAGCATCGTGTACCCGGCGCTGGATG
>CAWIHJ010000084.1:0-24603 GCA_963835795.1 uncultured Gammaproteobacteria bacterium | reverse complement strand
TGAGCGTCATCAGATACTGGGCCAGGCCACCGAGGAATCCGACCAGAATCAGCAGCGCCAGGTCCAGCGGTGGCGCGCTGATCCAGCTTTGCAGCAGCAGCCCGAACAGGCTCGCGATGACACCGGTCAGGGTGAAGTAAAAGGTGATGCAAACGGCATCGTCGATCCTGCCGAGGATGCGGATGATGATGGTGGTACCGCCGATCAGTGCTGCCGCGCCCAGCATATACAGGCTGCCGCTTTCGAGCATGCCGGCGCCGGGCCGCAGCACCAGCAGCATGCCGATGAAACCGATGATGACGGCCGACCAGCGGCGTATACCCACCTGCTCGCGCAGTAACACCACCGAAAACGCGGTCATGAACAGCGGCGCGGTGTGCATGATCGACACGGCTTCGGCCAGCGGCATCAGCGAGAAGGCATAAAACGCGAGACCCATGGCGGATATGCCCATCCCGCTGCGCAACAGGTGCAATTTGACCTGGCGGGTGCGCAGGATAACGATGCCGCCGCGCATCGCGATGATCACCAGCACCGGCACCAGCGCCAGCGCACAGCGAAAAAACATGATTTGCGAGGTCGGGTAGGTGGCGCCCAGCCACTTGACGTTGGCGTCCATCAGCGAAAACAGTATCAGGCTGAGCAGCATCGCGCTGAAGCCGATGGCGGGGTTGTCGATGCGTCCGTGGTCGAGCGAAAAAGGCTGGTTTGAAATGGGGTGCTCCGTCAGGACAGGATCAGGTCGGCGGCTTTTTCGGCGACCATGATGGTCGGACCATTGGTATTGCCCGAGGTGACGGTCGGAAAAATCGACGCATCGACGACGCGCAGTCCTTCGACACCGTAGACGCGGCACTGCGCATCGACCACGGCGTTTTGTGGGTCAGGGCCCATCATGCAGGTGCAGCTCGGGTGAAACACGGTATCGGCGCGTGCGCGAATGTCCTCGATAAAGGCTTCGTCGCTTTGCATGGCGTGGCCGGGCCTGATTTCTTCGGCGATCAGTTCACTCAGTGCCGGCGATGCGGCCAGTTGCCGCAGCAGGCGCGCACCTTCGAGCATTTGCGTGAGATCGTCTTCGACCGACAGGTAGTTGGGATAGATCTTCACCGGCTGTAACGGATCGGGCGAATCGATTTGCAGATGGCCGCGGCTCGCGGGGCGGGTCAAACCCATCGAGTTAAGAAATCCGGGGAACGGGTCGGGCTGCATCAGCGGGCGTTTGCCCGGCGGCGCCCTGGTATAGGTCATCGGCGCAAAGTACAGTTGCAGGTTGGGCCGCGGCCGCGACGGGTGGCTGCGCAGGAAGCCGCCCGCCTGGTTGACGCTCAGCGACAAATGGCCGTTGCGCAGCAGCAGGTATTGCACCCCGGTCTTCAGTTTTCCCCACCACGGGCGCAACTGGTTGTTGAGCGTTGGCACCTTCGAGCGGTAGTAAATGGAGTAATCGAGGTGATCCTGCAAGTTGCGGCCGACACCGGGCAGATCGACCAGTGTCTCAACACCGAATTGCTGCAGCAACTGGCCAGGCCCGATACCGGACAATTGTAGCACCTGCGGTGAATTGATCGCCCCCGCACTGACGATGACTTCGCGGTTTGCCTTTACCTGCTGTTTTTGCCCGTATTGCAGAAACTCGACTCCAGTCGCTTTTTTTCCGTCAAACAGGATGCGCGTCACCTGGGCTTTTTTGATGATTTCGCAATTGGCGCGTTCGAGCGCCGGGTGCAGGTAGGCGCGCGCCGCCGACATGCGCCGACCATCGCGGGCGGTTATCTGGTAGAAGCCGACGCCTTCCTGGTCGGCGCCGTTGAAATCCGGGTTGTAGCGGAAGCCGCATTGTTCGGCGCCCTTGACGAAGCTGTGGCACAGCGGGTGATACTGGCTGCTCACGTTGTTGACGTAGAGCGGACCGCTGTCGCCGCGGTATTCGTTGCCGCCATCGGAAAAAGTCTCCATCTTGCGAAAATACGGCAACTACGTCCTGCCAGCCCCAACCGGGATTGCCGAGCATCGCGCCAGTCGTCGTAGTCCTGCTGCTGGCCGCGGATGAATACCATCGCGTTGATCGAGCTGGAACCGCCCACGACCTTGCCGCGCGGCCAGTAACTTTGTCGGTTGTCGATGCCGGGATCGGCCTCGGTCACATACTTCCAGTTGACCGAGGCATCGTAAAAGATCTTGCCGTAACCGATCGGCGTCTGAATCCAGAAACGCCTGTCGCTACCACCAGCTTCGAGCACCAGTACTCGGTATCGGCCATCGGCGCTGAGCCGATTGGCGAGCACGCAGCCCGCCGATCCCGCACCGATGATGATGTAGTCAAACTCGGAATTCACGTGTTCGTCGACCGTGGAGAAAAGTGGATTATAATCGGTGCGGCCAACGCGTAAAGCATAACTTCGGGTTTCGTCCCGACTCCGCTTGATGCATAATCTTGGCGCTTGATTATGGGGAACCTGAATTGAAATTCACGCTTGAAGAATTCCGTGCCTGGGAAAACAAAAGAGTCACTCTGGTGGGCATGTCCGGTGTCGGTAAATCCTACCTGTCGGCCAAGTTGCGCGGTAGCAACTGGTTTCATTACTCGGGCGACTATCGCATCGGCACCCGCTATCTCGATGAACACATCATCGACATGATCAAGACCCAGGCGATCAAGATCCCGTTTCTGAAGGATTTATTGCGCAACGACTGGATCTACATCAAGAACAACATTCGCGTAAACGACCTGGGTCCGGTGCTGAGTTTTGTCGGCAAGCTCGGTGACCCCGAGCGTGGTGGTGTCGAGATCGGCGAATTCATCGAGCGCCAGGCCATTTACCGCCAGGCGGAAATTGACGCGATGTACGATATCCCGCATTTCATCAACAAGGCAGTGGATATCTACGGATATCCGCATTTTGTCAACGACGTCGGCGGTAGCCTGTGCGAGCTGGACGAACCCGGGGTGATGGACATCCTGGTCGACAATACGCTGATTCTCTACATCCAGGTAACCAACAAGGAGCAGGAACAGCGGCTGATCGAGCGGGCCGTATCCGATCCCAAACCCTTATACTATCGAGCGGATTTCCTGCAGGAGCATTTGCAGATGTATTTCGAGGAAACCGGTTTCGAGTATGCATCGCAGCTCGATCCGGACGATTTTGCCCGCTGGGTCTTTCCGCGCCTGTTCCATTCCAGGTTGCCGCGTTACGCTGAGATCGCCAAGCTCGGTTACACGGTGACTTCCGGCGAAGTGGACCGGGTTGAGAACGACGCAGATTTCATGCAGTTGCTGGAAACCGCAATCGGACGACAATAGAGAGGGATTGACGGATGCCACTGGTCGCGCACAACGAATTACCATCCTTCGGCAAGCTGAAGCAGGAAGGATTACGCGTTCTCAACCCGCAGTCGGCCGGGGCCCAGGATATCCGTGAATTACACATCGGCCTGCTGAACATGATGCCGGATGCTGCACTCGAGGCCACCGAACGCCAGTTCCTGCGGCTGATTGGTGAAAGTAACCCCATCGCACAGTTTTATATCCATCCGTTTACGCTGGATGCCTTACCGCGCGATGCTACCGCCAGGGCGCATATTGACGCTTACTATGAGAGTTTCGATCAGATCAAGGCGCAGGGACTCGACGCGCTGATCATCACCGGCGCCAACGTGATTGGCGCCGATTTATCGCAGGAAGTGTTCTGGGAGGAACTCATCAAAGTTGCCGACTGGGCACATGAGGCAGTCACCTCGACCCTGTGCTCCTGTCTCGCGACCCACGCCGTGCTCGATTTTCGCTATGCACAGACGCGCGAAAAACAGCGCAGCAAGAAGTGGGGCGTGTTCCGTCACCAGGTGATCGATCACCTGCACCCGCTGGTGGCCGACGTCAACAGCGAATTCGACGTGCCGCACTCACGCTGGAACAGCGTTCATCCCGAACAATTTGCCAGCGCCGGTCTGAAGGTGCTGGTGACCGGTGACGACGGTTGTGTTCACCTCGCCACCAGCGCAGACGGTTTTCGGACGGTTTTCTTCCAGGGGCACCCCGAATACGACACCATTTCGCTGTTGAAGGAATACAAGCGCGACGTGAGTCTCTACATCGAAGGCGACATCGAAACATATCCGCCGATGCCGGAAAATTATTTCAGCGAGTTTTGTGCTGCGACGATGCGCGAATATCGGTGGCGATTGCAGCAACACCGCGATAAAAACGAAGCGCCGCCCGTGTTTCCCGAGCACCTGGTCATGAAGAAATTGAATAATACCTGGCGCGATACCGGCAGCGCGGTGGTCGGCTCATGGATCGGCTTGATCTACCAGGTGACCGGGCTCGAGCGCCACCAGCCCTTTATGCATGGAGTAGACCCCGATAATCCGCTTGATTTGTAGTCTGACAAAGGGCGCAAAAGGGGACAGTATACTTTTTCATCGCGGATATAGCCGTCGGCTAGAAACTCAATGGAAAAAGTATACTGTCCCCTTTTGCTTTAATAGGAACCCCAGGAATCTTTTTTGCGCCAGCGGATGCGGGTTACCACGATGCCGATTAAAAAGGCGATTAGCGATACCGCCGCGCCGCGCACGAACCAGTCGATCTGGGTCGTGTCACTGAGCTCGGCATTGGCCTCGCTGAGGACGGCTTTTTCCTTGCGTAACTCGTCGACAACGGTCTGCATGCGTTTGTTCTGTTCAAGAATATTGAGCGTATCCTGTGCCGCTTCACGAATCTGGGCGAGTTCCTGCTCCGATGCGCGCAGCGTTTTTTTGAGTACCTCGTTATCGCTTCGTTCCTGTTGCAACTCCGCCGACAACTGGGCGAGTTCCTGCGCCTGTTCATCGACGCGCAGTTGCTGCTGTTCATGACGCTCGCGCAGGGTGGCAAGTTGTTGGCGGGCAACCGGCTCATCCAGCAGGAAACGGGACAACACGTAACCCTGTTTACCACCTTCGGTTTCCACCAACGAATACTGTGACGTCTGGTCGGCTTCTATCAGGGTGACGGATTCGCCACTGCGCAATACGCGCACAATGCTGTTGTTGGTACTGGTACCGGTACGCATCATGATTTCGACTTCGTCGGTGACGTATTTGGTTTCAGCAGCTTGTAAGACAGGGCTGGCATACAGCAAAGCGATCAACCAGACGATCTGTAAAGGGGGGATTCGATTCATACGATATTTTACCTTTGTTATTTGCGTTATCCCAGTGAATAAGTTGGTACTTGTGCCGCTGGTATCGCTCGCCTGGCCTGCGCCTGGAAATCAAGCCAGCAGCCAAAAGTCGGCTTCGCTATTCGGCTGCGGCAGGCTCGCTCGGATCTTCCTCGATGGGGGCCTCTACGAAGTCTTCGGCGACTTCGTAAGGGGTGATCAGAATCAGCATGGCGAATTCCGGGCTGTCGAGGTAGTGCAGGTTTTTGCTGCGCATACGGCGGTGCTCGCGCAGCAGGTGATTATTGAGGATCAGGGTATCGGCCGCATTGGCCTGCAGATAGGCGTCGGTGGCCGCATTGCTTAACTCCGCGTCGCTCGACAGGCGTGGGCGCCGAAAAACCAGATCGGCGTAGGTGTGCAGGTAGCGCGATAAGGCGATCGTAATCTTGCCTTCGAGTTCGTAGAGACCATTGTGTTGAACCGGGTTTTTCTGTTCGGATAACTGCAGTTCCTGCGCCTCGAGACTTTGCTCATCGAACGAATAGGTTTTCCGCTCGTCCGTACCGGCCTGGTCTGCGCTCGACTTGTTGCCGAAGAGTTCGATCTTGTTGTCGATGGAGGTGTATTCGTTGCCGTAAATGCGCCCACCCTTTATCCACACTGGCATCGCCTGCTCGAGTTCGAGCCCAGGCTGGCGCCACGCGGCGTGCAACAGCAATTGGTAACGCGACGACTCGACCAGGCGAGTGACCACTTCCAGCAGGCGCTGCTGGTCGGTTCCGAGCAGCTCGTAACCAGCCTCGCGGGCTGCGGCTACGCTGGCCGCGGAGGAAATGTCGAGCATCTTGTCGGTCTTGCCAGGTGAGCTGACCGGCAGTATGAATTCTCGTCCCTTGGGAACCTTGAGGTTCTTGAAGACAACGATTTCGACGTCGTAACGCGGGATGAGCTCATCCGTGCTGGCGGCAGCGGACTGAGCGAGGCTGATCGTGGGTATCAGGCTGGCGAACAGCAGGAAGCTTAATAGGCGATAAATCATCAAAACTAGTCGGTTGTGAGCTTTTTGAGCAGGTTTTCGACCTGCCTGAAACGATCCTCAAGTTCACCACTTTGGCAGCGAATACGCAAGGTTTGTTTCCCGTCAAATCGATACTGTTGCGGGTCGGTCTGGATCATCTCGATGATTTTCATCGGGTTGATGTTGGGCTTGCTGTTGAAGACGATTTTGCCGCTGCTTTCACCGATATCGATCTTGTCGACGCCCAGCGCCACGGTCTGCAACTTGATGCGGGTGATTCTGAACAGGTGCTTCAGCGATCCGGCAGTAACCGAAGCGATCGATGAGTTCGATCTGCATATCGCGCAGATCGCTTTCATCCCTGGCCGAAGCGATTCGCTTGTATTCGATCAGGCGCCGGTGGATGTCGGGGAGATAATCCTCGGGGATCAGCGCCGGAATGTGAAAATCGACTTCGGAGGCGCGCATGATCGGTTGATCGAAGTCGATGGGCAGGTTCGACTTCAACGATTGCACGGCGCGGTCGAGCAACTCGGCATACAGCGTGAAACCGATTTCGGTGATCTGGCCGCTTTGCCCGTCACCGAGAATCTCGCCCGCACCGCGAATTTCCAGATCGTGGGTAGCCAGGGTAAAGCCGACGCCGAGGTCTTCCAGCGATTCGATCGCCAGCAGGCGTTTTTTTGCATCGCTGGTCATCGCCGTTTCCGAGGGTACGATCAGGTAGGCGTAGGCGCGGTGATGCGAGCGACCGACGCGGCCCCTGATCTGGTGTAACTGGGCGAGCCCGAGCTTGTCGGCGCGATTGATGAAGATGGTGTTGGCGGTGGGCACGTCGATACCGCTTTCGATGATCGTGGTACACACCAGCAAATTGCAGCGATGATGGTAAAAATCCAGCATCGACCTGTTCCAGGTCCTTTTCCTTCATGCGTCCGTGGACGATGCCGATACGCGCATCGGGCAGCAGTTGCTGCAGTTCGTGCGCGGTTTTTTCGATGGTCTTGATTTCGTTGTGCAGGAAATAAATCTGCCCGCCGCGCTTGAGTTCGCGCTGGCAGCCTTCGATGATGCTGTCCGTATTCCAGCGCGATACGAAAGTCTTGATCGCGTGTCGTTGCATCGGCGGTGTGGCGATAATCGACAGATCGCGCATGCCCGACAGCGACATGTTGAGCGTGCGCGGAATCGGCGTCGCCGTCATCGTCAGCAAATCCACGCTGGCGCGCAGCGCCTTCAGCTTTTCCTTGTGGCGGACGCCGAAACGATGCTCCTCGTCGATGATGACCAGCCCCAGGTTTTGATACTTGATGGAGTCCGACAGCAACTTGTGCGTGCCGATAACGATATCGACCTTGCCTGCGGCGAGTTCGGCCAGTGTCTTGTCGAGCTCGGTCTTGTGCGGTAAAGCGGGTCAGGCTGGCGATGCGAATCGGCCAGTCGGCGAAGCGGTCGAGAAAGTTCTGATAGTGCTGTTGGGCGAGCAGGGTAGTGGGCACCAGCACCGCGACCTGGCTGCCCGAACTCGCCGCAATGAACGCCGCGCGCATGCACACCTCGGTTTTGCCGAAGCCGACGTCACCGCAGACGATCCGATCCATGGGTCGTTGCGACACGCATGTCGTCGATCACCGCTTCGATCGCGGTTTGCTGATCGGGGGTTTCCTCGAACGGGAACTCGCTGGCGAATTGCTGATACTCGTCGAGCACTAACTTCGTGCGCGAATCCCTGCATGGCTTCACGCCGCGCCTGGATATCGAGCAATTCAACCGCGATGTCGTGAATTTTTTGCTGGGCCTTCTTGCGTGAGCGTTGCCAGCGATCGCCGCCGAGGCGATGTAGCGGTGCATTCTCTTCGCTGGCGCCGGCGTAACGGCTGATCAGGTGCAGCGACGATACCGGTACGTAGAGCTTGTCTTCATTGGCATACTCGATGCACAGAAACTCGGTCGCAATGCCGCCCACGGTAATGGTTTTCAAACCCTGGTAGCGTCCGACACCGTGGTCCTCGTGCACCACCGGTGCCCCAGTTGCAAATCGGCCAGGCTCTGGATGGTCGATTCGGAGTCGCGGGTCTTGCGGTACTTGCGCCGTCGGCGCTGCACCGCGCGTTCGCCGAACAGTTGATTTTCGGTGATCACGGCAAAGCCGTGCTGGGTCAGCGTCATGCCCTGCTGCAAGGTCGATGCAATCAGGAAGTAACGCTCGTCATCGCGCTGTTGGAACTCCTGCCAGCTATCCACCGGGCTCGCATGGATGGAGTATTGACGCAGAATTTCGTTCAAAAATTCGCGCCGTCCGGCGGATTCGGCGCTGAACAAAATCTTTTCAAAGACCGGTTTTTCGATAAATCCACGCAACACCTTGTCGGGCGCCTCGGCGTTGGATTGCAATGTCAACTGGGGAATCGAGTCGGAATCGCAGTTGAAGCTATTGTGCGTTGTTTTCTTCGAACTTGAAGGCGGAAAAAAACAGGCGTGGCAAGCGGCTGCAGGCGCGTCTGCAATTCGTCCGCATCGAGGAACAACGCCGGTGGCGGCAACAGTGGCCATTCGAGATTGTAGCGTCGCGATTCGTAGCGCTGGTGGATCTGTTCGATGAAGCTCGCCGCATGGGTCGGCTGCCGCATCGTCGATCAGCAGGCGACAATCCGCGGAAGATAGTCGAACAGGCTCGCCAGTTCATCGAAGAACAGCGGCAGGTAATACTCGACGCCCGCGGAGGCGATGCCGTCGGAAATGTCGACATAGACCGGGCAGGTGTTCGGATCGACTTCAAATGATTCGCGAAACTTGAGCCTGAAGCGCTCGATTCCGGACTCGTCGAGCGGGTATTCCGCGCAGGCAACAGCCGGATCTGCGTCGATTCTTTTGATCGAGCGTTGCGTCTCGGCATCGAAGCTGCGAATCGACTCGACCTCGTCGTCGAAGAAGTCGATGCGAAACGGTATAGTGCTACCCATCGGAAACAGGTCGAGGATCGAACCGCGCGCGCTGAATTCGCCGTGCTCTTCCACCTGGCCGACGGCACGATAACCGTAACGGGTCAGGTTATCGCGCAAACTCATCATATCGATGCTGATCACCTACTTCAGAATCGAACGAGCGCTGATGAATAAACTCCGCGGTGCGATTTTCTGCAGCAGCGTGCTGACTGGCAGGATCAGTACGCCGTCGTCGCGCTGCGCTAATCGAGGCGAGGCAGCGAATGCGTTCCGAAATTATGTCCTGGTGCGGTGAAAACTGGTCGTAGGGCAGGGTTTCGAGATCGGGAAAACGATATACCTGTGGCGCGTCATCGCTGAAGAAGCGAATTTCCTGCTCCAGCTGCTCGGCATCGCCCATGTCGCAACACACGACAACCGACAGGCCCGGGTGCGCGGCGATCTGCTCGCTGATGAAGAGACTGCGGCTGCTACCGTATAGCTGGCCCACGCGCAGCGACTGCGCGTCGCTGGACGCAGGAATTTCGAGCAATGATGGGGACACCGATGGTGGTTGCGGATTATTCCGTGACTGGTTTGGCGGTGGTCAGCCCCAGGATTTCCCAGTTCTGCATGCCGCCGCGGTACCACTTGATCTTGTGCGCAGGATAACCGTAACCCAGCAAGCTCCTGATGTTGTTTGGCGACTGTCCGCACCACATGCCGTTACAGAACATGACCAGGGTGCGCGCATTACGGAAATCCCAAAGCCCTTCGAGATTCTGCGCATTGAAGGTTTCCTCGAGGATTTCGCCGATGGAAATGGGGTCGGCGCCCTGCGACTGGCTGAGGCTGGTCCAGGGAATGTTGATGGCGCCCGGGATAGTACCCTTGGCGACCCAGGCCGGGGTGCGTGAGTCGATGACGACGATGCTGTCATCACCCGCACTCATGCGTTTCAGGT
This sequence comes from uncultured Gammaproteobacteria bacterium, assembly GCA_963835795.1. Classification (GTDB taxonomy): domain Bacteria; phylum Pseudomonadota; class Gammaproteobacteria. The sequence goes on along the minus strand of CAWIHJ010000084.1, from coordinate 14,547 downwards.
AGTCGAGCATCTCGAGTTCACCGATGGTTTCGACACCGGGGGCCAGCGTTGACGGCTGGATGCAAAACGGCGGGCATTTGCGCGACGTTATGGCGAAGGCCGGATTGACCGTATTCTTCTGGTTCTGGTTGCGCATGATGGTGACGTCGGCGCCGCCGTGCTTGACGGTGACGCTTTCGATATCGGCGGCAATGTTTACTTCAGCTGCCTGTAAACTGGAAAATAAAAGACCTAATCCCAGCGAGGCGAGGATTTTCAGAAATCGATTTGTATTCATGGACAGAAACTCCGCATTATCCCGTTAGTTCTTATGCAAGCCTGCGAGACTTGCTTGACGGGCGAAGTATACCGCCTAATGAGGTGCGCTAACTATACCCAATTACTGTTTGGGCATGATAATCGTGTTCAGATCGATTGCATGCAGCACGAGATGGTGTTCGAAGTAAACTCGAAAACTGCCATACACCCACTCGGTAATCGGGGGTTCACCAACCGGGCCGAAACGATTATCGGGTTCGCCGAACTTTTCCAGAACCTTGTCCATACTGATTCCGCGCCTCGGCAAAACCTGTGTTTCGGACGCGGCGACATGGCCGGGAATGGTCAGTTTGTCGCCGGCGTTCGCCACCTGCATCAATATACCGGCGCTGAGAAGCAGCAAGTAAAATCCGCTACGCATGTTTTCATCTCCCTGGGGGTAATTCCACTAACTATAGCATGCCCTGATGACCTGACAAGCGTGTATGCAACTCCGTTACGCGCGCTGCAAACCACGGTGGTGAGAGGGCTCTATTCATGGTTTAATCGCGCGCATGAAATTACCCCTGGAAATATTCGTTGGCCTGCGTTACACGCGCGCCAAACGGCGCAATCATTTTATCTCTTTCATCTCGATGATCTCGATGCTGGGCATCGCGCTCGGGGTGATGGCGCTGATCGTGGTGTTGTCGGTCATGAATGGTTTCGAGAAGGAATTGCGTGGTCGCATTCTCGGCATGGTGTCGCATGTCACCATTACCAGTTTTCGCGGTCCCTTGCAGGAATGGGAGGCACTTCGTGAACAGACTTTGCAGAACCCGGAAGTGATCGGTGCGGCGCCTTATACCGAAGCCGAAGCGATGATCAGCAACCTGTCTTCGGTGAGCGGCGCATTGATTCGTGGTATCGATCCGGACTACGAAGTAGGCGTGTCGCAAATTCACCAGAACATGAAATTTGGTTCGCTAGGCGACCTGGTTGCCGGCGAATATGGCATTATCCTCGGCAGTGGTCTGGCCAACAGCCTGGACGTGGTGCCGGGTGATCGCGTTACCATGATTACCCCGCAGGCGACCGTCTCGCCACTGGGTTTTCTACCGCGCTTGCGGCGTTTCAGGGTGGTAGGAATTTTCGAAATTGGCGTTTATGAATACGACCGCAGCAGCGCACTGATTCACTACCAGGATGCCAGCCTCCTGTTTCGTCTCGACGGCGGGGTCAGCGGGGTGCGTCTCAAGCTCGACGATCTGGATCGCGCGCCGTTGGTCAGGAACGAGCTGAAACAGAGCATCGGCCTGGAATACTGGGTTTCTGACTGGACCCTGCGCCACGCCAATTATTTCAAGGCGGTGCGCACGGAAAAGACCGTCATGTTCATCATCCTGTCGTTGATCGTCGCCGTCGCCGCATTCAATATCGTGTCGACGCTGGTGATGGTGGTCACCGACAAGCAATCGGACATTGCCATCTTGCGCACGCTCGGTATGTCGCCGACATCGATCATGTGGGTATTCATGGTGCAGGGCACGCTCATCGGCCTGGTCGGCATGTTACTGGGGCTCGCCAGCGGGATCGGCATCGCGCTGCACATCGACACCATCATCCCGGCGCTGGAACAGTTTTTTCAGACCCAGTTCCTGCCGCGTGGTGTCTATCCGATCACCGACCTGCCATCCGAAATGAAGCAGTCAGACGTGATCAAGATTTCGTTGCTGTCGTTTGGAATTTCGATCATTGCAACGCTCTACCCGGCGTTGCGCGCCTCGCGCACCCGGCCTGCCGAAGCACTGCGTTATGAGTAAGCTCGAGTCGACAACTAGCGCGGTTATCGAAGCGCGCTCGGTATACAAGCGTTTTCGCCAGGGGAAACTCGACGTCGAAGTGTTACGCGGCGTCGACTTCAGCGTTGCTGCCGGTGAAAGCCATGCCATCCTGGGCGCCTCCGGTGCTGGAAAATCAACCTTCATGCATTTGCTCGGCGGGCTCGATTACGTTACTAGTGGCGAGATCTTCGTTGGCGGGCAGAGCCTGGCGCGCCTTTCCGAGGCCGAGCTCGGTAAATTGCGCAACCGGCGCCTCGGCTTTATCTACCAGTTTCATCACCTGCTGCCGGAATTCACTGCGTTGGAAAATATCGCGATGCCGCTGTTGATCCGCGGTGAGACATTTGCCAATGCCGAACAGCAGGCGGGCGACTGGCTGGCCCAGGTCGGCCTCGAGCCGCGCGCGGATCACAAGCCGGGCGAATTATCGGGCGGCGAACGTCAACGGGTGGCGCTGGCACGCGCGCTGGTGACGCGTCCGGACTGTCTGCTGGCCGATGAGCCTACCGGTAATCTCGATCAGCAAACCGCCACGCAAATGCTCGAATTGATGCTGGACCTGAACCGCAAGATCGAAACCGCACTGGTGGTGGTCACCCATGACCTCGCAATTGCCGGGCACATGCAGCACCAGTGGCGCATGCAGGATGGACTGCTTGCCGTCGAGACTTGACGGGATACCTGCCGATCGTTCCCGCCCGATGCGTCGGACCGGCGCAGGCAGCGACCTTATAACGACGCCACCTCCCGCAATTCCGGCTCGGGGGCCGGAATGACGGGATACTTCCGGCTCGGGGGACCGGAACGACACGATGCATACCGTAGACCCGGCTAGCCGGGGAGTTGGTTCCTGAGGAAGCTGCAATAAATCAGCATGACCGGGATTTGCAGCACCAGGTAGATCGCATCCGACACCAGGCGGATACTGCCTTCGATGGCGTATTGTGTGATCCAGCCAGCGCGACAGCGCAATGCTGCACTCGCGCGTTACGAAGTAGGCAAGCCCCATGTAGGCAACGATCTTCAACAGGGTTACCAGCGATGGGATCAACTGTAAATGCTCACCCAGGTCCGCGTATTGCCAGCTAAACACCAGCGCTATGGTCAGCATGCTCTGTATCGGCAGGGCGAATACCGGATGGCTCACAACCGGTACGAAGGCGAGCAACAAACCGGCAATGAAAAGGATGTTGATCAGATCGTTGAATTGCTGCTGGCCGCCCAGGCGTTGCCAGAATTCCACGCTGCCGGTCTGTGAATCGATGGCGGGGTAGACCAGGCTGACGACGAACAGCAAGACCAGGATGCGAATGATCGGACACAGGATGTGTTCGAGTATCCACGCCGAGCCTGGCGCGTCGCCCGCCTTGTGCAATAACCAGAAGCATAATCCACTGCCAGCGCCAACACTGGTCAGTGTCAGCAGAATGATCACGACGGGATTCACGGTTTTTGTTGCTTATCGCGACGGCGATTGTGCAGGCGCTCGGCGCGCTCCTTGATGTGATTCAGAATGTGCAGATGCCACAGAATCCGTACCAGCAGGCCCATCGCCAGCGAGGTAACGACGCCGACTACCAGGCAACCGAGCAGGAAGGGTTGCCAGACGTCCGACAGCCCGTTCAGCAGCCAGTCGAAGCTGAGTTCGAAGTCGAAACCGCGTTCTTTGGTGCCCAGGATTTGCACGCCGATCAGGTAGCAGAAATAGAATATCGGCGGTATGGTGACCGGATTGCTTATCCACACCATCGGTACGGCAACCAGGATATTGACGCGTATCAGGATAGCCAAAAGCGCCGCGATCAGCATCTGAAATGGCACCGGAATAAAGGCACAGAAAACACCCAGCGCTACTGCCAGCGAGCAGGAGCGGCGATTGATGTGCCACAGCGACGGATCCTGTAGACGCGGGCCGAGTAATTTGATCCAGCGGTTATGGATAATGACGTCAGGATGTGGCAAAAATTTACGCAGTAACTTCTTTGCCATGATCGTTGTATTATCAGTACTAATTCAATATTCTGCAAAGAGTTGGATCACATAACAGGGAATCGAGGGCAGGGATCGCATGCCTCAATACGCGTTAGCCATGTTATTTGGCGCGCTACTCGCATTTTACGGGAATCAGCTGCCGGATCCGTTCTGGTCAGCGTATCTGCCGCTGTTGCTGCTGCTTGCGCGCTTTTGTCCGCGCTACCGCTTGCTGTGTCTGCTGGGCGCCAGTTTTTTATGGTGCACCACGGTGATGCATCACCACCTGTCCCAGCGACTGCACAGCGATTTCGATAACCGCACTGTCTTGTTGACGGCTGAAATTGCGGATTTGCCCCGGGTCAACGGTGAACGCATAAGCTTACTGCTTGAGCGCGTGCACATAGACAAATATCCGGCGCCGATGCCTCGGCGCCTGCGGCTGAACTGGTACCAGACCGCGCAGCTGCCGATCGCCGGTGAACACTGGCAGTTTCTGGTGCGTTTAAAGCAGCCGCGCGGACGCCTCAATTCGGCCGGCTTTGACTACGAAGCCTGGCAATTTGTGCTCGGTGTCGATGGCGCAGGCTACGTCGTCAATTCACAGTTGAATCGACGCCTCGGCGAGGCATCTCCATTCAATCTCGATCGAATTCGCGCCAGTCTCGCCGCCAACATCGACCGTGACTGCGAGCATTGCCGCCAGCGCGGTTTGATCAAGGCGCTGGCGCTGGGTTACCGCAGTGACATCGACAGCCGTGTGCGCGACCTGTTGCAATCCACCGGCACTGCACACCTGCTGGCGATTTCCGGCCTGCACATCGGTATGGTGGCGATGCTGTTTTATACGCTTGGGCGCGGCTGCTGGCGGGCCTGTGGTTATCGCTCAGGCATCAATCGCCGCGGTTTTGCGTCGCTGCTGGCGATGGTGGCGGCGCTCGCCTACGCGGCACTAGCCGGTTTCAGTCTGCCGACTTTACGCGCGCTCATCATGCTCGTCGTGGTTTTACTGGGACAGCAAGTCAATCAGCAGATCAATTTGCTGCAATCGATGGCCGTGGCGCTGATCGTTATTTTGCTGATCGATCCGCTGGCCGTGGGCTCGGCTTCGTTGTGGTTGAGTTTTGGCGCCTTGCTGGTGATTGCCCTGGCGTTGTTCCGCCTGCCGCACTCGCTCGGCGGCTGGCAGCAGCTGGTCCTCATTCAGTGCTTCTTCGTCTTGTTGTTTGCACCCCCTGGCGTGCTGATATTCAGTCAACTCAACGTCGCCGGGTTACCGGCCAACCTGGTCGCGATTCCCGCCCTGAGTTTCCTGATTCTGCCGTTGGTGCTGCTTGCCTGCCTGTTATCGCCGCTCACTTCGGTGGGCGCAGCCTGGCTGTTTGGTTTAGCTGATCAATTGCTCGGTTACCTGGTAGCTTACCTGGATCTGCTGTTGTCGATCGGCTTGCATTCACGCGTCGTCGCCAGCCTGCCGCCATTGTTGGCGCTACTGGTACTCGGCGCCCTGGTGCTGGTGCTGTTGCCACGAATGCCCGGTACCCGGATCGTCGCGCTGGCGATCCTGGGCAGCCTGCTGTGCTGGCTCCCGCCACGGCTGGAACAGGGTGAATTCGAGCTGCGCGTACTCGATGTTGGCATGGGCAGCTCGATGTTACTGCGCACCCGCCATCACAGCCTGGTGTATGACTTTGGACCGGGGCGCAAGCAGGCCTACAGTGCGGCCGATCAAGTCCTGATACCGGTGATGCGTCGCCTGGGTATCGAGGCTCCTGATCTGCTGATCGTCAGCCACGTGGACCAGGACCACAGCGGTGGCCTGCACTCGTTTACCGGTCACTACCAGCCGGCACAGTTGCTCAGTGGTACCCCACAGGAATTACAGACCCGGTTTCTGCTGCCGCACCGCGTGCGCTCCTGCCACGATTTTCCGCCGTGGCGTTGGGACGGAGTTCTGTTTCGTTTCCTCGATATCGGCGTGGATTCCGCGCAGCACCAATAATCGTTCCTGTATCTTGCTGGTCAACGGTCACCATCGTTTGTTGCTTCCCGGAGACATTGAGTCGATGGCGGAAAATGAATTGATCGAGTCGTGGGGCGACACGCTTGCTGCCGATATCCTGCTGGCACCGCATCACGGCAGCAACAGCTCGTCGAGTCAGCGTCTTATTGACCGGGTGTCATGCGACGCACGGTGGTGTTTACGCTGGCCCGCAACAATCGCTGGGGCTTTCCTGAGGTCTCGGTCTGGCGCGCTACCGCACCATGCCCACGCCTTTTTCGCAGTGATCGCAGACGGTGCAATCCGCATTTACCAGCCGCCGCGACGGGCCTGCGCTGACAACCAGCGTAAACCTCCGCGACGCCTCTGGCGGCGATGGTAAAAAGCTAGCTGGCCAGTATGATGTGCGGCATTTATTTCAGAGGAAGAAAGCGTGTTTGAACTGGTTCAGGCAGGAGGCTGGTTAATGATTCCGATACTGTTGTGTTCGGTCATTGCGGTAGCCATTGTTGTCGAAAGGTTGTGGACCTTGCGGCAGAAAAAGGTCATCCCGGAAAAACTGCTCACCGGTATCTGGAACCTGCTCAACAATGACGCACTAACCGAAAAGCACATCAGCGAAATCGAGAACGGCTCACCCCTGGGCCGGGTACTGGCGGCTGGACTGATCAATCGGCATCTGTCGCGCGACCTGATTCGCGAGAGCATCGAGGAAAACGGTCGCCACGTGGTGCACGAAATGGAACGCTTCATGAATACGCTGGGCACGATTTCGGCGATTACGCCTTTGCTCGGACTGCTCGGCACGGTTATCGGCATGATTCGCGTGTTTACCGCGATTACCGTTATTGGTGTCGGCGACCCGGCGCAGCTCGCCGGCGGCATATCGGAAGCCTTGATTACCACGGCTGCGGGCCTGACGGTTGCCATTCCCAGCCTGATTTTTCATCGTCACCTGCGGCGTAAGATCGATGAACTGGTGGTAGCGATGGAACAGGAAGCGATGAAACTGGTCGAATTCCTGCACGGCGAACGCAAGCAGCTGGCGTGATTCGATGAAGTTTAACAGCCGCAGCATCGAAGAGGATGCCAACATTAACCTGACGCCGTTGATCGACGTGGTGTTCCTGTTGTTGATTTTTTTCATGGTTTCGACCACCTTCGATACTACCTCGCAACTGAAGATCAAACTGCCCGAGGCCAGCCAGACACAAGCCGCGGAGTCGTCGCGCAAAATTACCCTGCTGATCGATGCCAAGGGCGCTTTTTTCGTTAACTCGCGCGAGCTTACCAACAACAGGAGCGCAACCCTCAAGGCAGCCCTGGAGCGCAGCATGGCCGACGGCAAGCTGCCGATCGAGATACAGTCCGATGCCGCTTCGCCGGTGCAGTCGCTGGTCACTGCCATGGATGTAATCGGTCAGCTCGGTTTGCCACAGGTATCCATTGCAACCACTCGACCCATTGAATAGCCAGCAATATCGGTGATGAGAAACGATTAGTGAAAACCATTGAAGGAAACCTGACCGGCATGAAGGCGTATCGAGCGCTGCTGGCGATGGCGTTTGAACACAAGGGCTATTTCGCGATCGCCGTGGTCGGCATGGTTATCTTCGCCGCGTCGGATGCCTTGTTTGCCTACATGATGAAGCCGTTGATGGACGAGGGCTTCATCGATCGTGACCAGGCAGTCATCCGCTTAATCCCGTACGCCATCGTCGGTATCTTCATCATCCGCATGTTTGCCGTTTTCATGCGTACCTACTGCATGGCATATATCGGCCGCCAGGTCATTAACACCCTGCGCAACATGATGTTTGAAAAGTTGCTGACGCTGACCAGCGACGAATACGATCAATCCTCCACGGCTGCCATCATTACCCGCTTTTCCTACGACGTGGAGCAAGTTGCCAAGTCGGTATCGACGTCCTTGACCGTGTTCATTCAGGATACCTTGCGCATCATGGTATTGCTGGGTTACATGATCTGGCTGAACTGGCAACTTACCGCGATATTCCTGGTGGCGGGACCACTCGTGTTTCTCATCGTGGTGCGCATATCCGGCAGATTTCGGGATATTAGCAAGAGTATTCAGCAATCCATGGGGGGTGTTACCCAGGTCGCGCAGGAAGTCGTTGACGCCAATCGCGTAGTGAAGATATTCGGCGGCGACGACTTCGAGCGCAACAAGTTTGTCGCGGCCAATGCGAACAATCTGAAACTGCACCTGAAAATGACCATCGTGCAGGCGGTGAGCATGCCGTTAATCCAGTTGATTGTCGCCGTCGCCTTTGCCCTCATCGTCGCCTTTGCCACTTCGGATTCGATGCGCGCGGTGATTTCCACTGGTGATTTCGTTTCTTTCATTTTTGCCATGACCATGTTGCTGGCGCCGATGCGGGTGCTGTCGTCGATCAATGCCAGCATCCAGAAGGGCATTGCCGCTGGCGAAAGCGTGTTCGGATTTACTGGGCTCGACAGCGAACACAACGAAGGCAAGCTGGAGCTCGAACGCGCCGAAGGGCGAATCAGTTTCGAAGACGTGGTGCTGTGTTATCGCCGCAGTGAGCAGCGTGTGCTCGACAAGGTCAGTTTCGAAGTCGAACCCGGAACCACGGTCGCCATTGTCGGGCGTTCCGGAAGCGGAAAATCCAGCCTGGTTAACCTGATTCCGCGGTTGTACGAATACGACAGCGGCGAAGTGCGCGTCGATGGCGTGCGGCTGGATAACTATCGCATTGCTGACTTACGGCGCCAGGTGGCGTACGTCGGTCAGGATGTGCGCCTGTTCAACGACTCGATTCGCAATAACATTGCCTATGGTATTGCCGAGTCGGTAACCGAAGAGCAGATCATCGAAGCCGCCAAGCAGGCGCATGCCTGGGAATTTATTGCCGAGATGCCCGACCAACTCGACACCGAAGTCGGCGAACGTGGCGTGTTGCTGTCGGGTGGCCAGCGTCAACGCATTGCCATCGCCCGCGCTTTGCTGAAAGACGCACCGATCCTGATACTCGACGAGGCGACCTCGGCGCTTGATACCGAGTCTGAACGCTTCATCCAGCATGCCATGGAACACTTGATGGAGAACCGCACCACGCTGGTCATTGCGCATCGCTTATCGACTATCGAACACGCTGATCACATACTCGTCATGGACCAGGGCAAGGTACTGGAGCAGGGGACGCATGCCGAGCTCCTGGCGCAGGGCGGCGTTTATGAAAAACTGCACTCGATGCAGTTTCGTGACAGCGCCGAACCCGGTATCACGCAGAGTAACAAGCCACGCATCATTCGCTCATCGGTGCTCAACAAGTCGTTGATGCATAACTGGATTAACCAGTCGGACCAGCGACGCCAGGGTTGGTGGCTGTGGTCGATGAACCCGCTGTCGGTCCTGTTGATGCCGGTTTCCGTACTGTTTTACCTGGTCGCCAGCCTGCGCCGAAATGCCTATCGGCTGGGCCTGTTGAAATCCCACAAGCTACCGGTAACCACGATCGTCGTTGGCAATATCACGCTGGGCGGAAACGGCAAGACGCCGGTGGTCATCGCCCTGCATCAATTGCTGCAGGGACGAGGTTACAAGATCGGCATCATCACGCGCGGCTACAAGAGTGGACATGAACAGACCATCCAGATATTGAGCGACGGGCTTACCAGTCCTGCGGTCGGCGATGAAGCCAACATGATTTCCGAAATCTGCCGCTGTCCCATCGGCGTCGGCGCCGACCGGGTTGGTGCAGCACGCCGGATACTCGAGCAGTTTCCCGAAATCGACGTCATCCTGTCGGACGATGGATTGCAACACTACGCGCTGAAACGCGATATCGAAATTGCCGTGTGTCGATTCATGGCGATGGGTAACGGCCTGATGCTGCCGGCAGGGCCGTTGCGCGAACCGCGCAAGCGCCTGCAACAGGTTGACATTACCATCAACCGCGACAGCGACCAGGTGGTAGAATCGCTGGGCGAGGTGTGGAACCTGGTGCAACCCGAGCGTAAGCGCGACATCAGCGAATTTCACGGCAAGCAGGTGCATGCCCTCGCGGGCATTGGCTTTCCGGAAATATTCTTTGCCAGCCTGGTGCAAATGGGACTCGATGTCATCGAACACGAGTTTCCCGATCACTACGAATTCAGTGCCCAGGAGTTGAACCTGAAACCGGATTTACCGATCCTGGTAACGCATAAGGATGCGGTCAAACTGAAAGCCATCGCGCGTGACAACGTCTGGGTGGTGCCCTTGCACATCGAACTGGGTACCGAGCTCAGCGAACAGATTATTCAATTGCTGGAGAGTCGTCATCATGGATAAACACTTACTCGATATCCTCGTCGATCCGGTGACCAAGGGCCCGCTGATTTACGATAGCAAGCAACAGGAGTTGCTGTCGCTCGCCGCCCGGCTGGCCTATCCGATTCGCGACGGCATTCCGGTGATGTTGCCCGAAGAGGCACGCGAACTCAGCCTCGAAGAGGTAGAGGCGCTACGTTAACCCATGGTCGATTTCCGTATCGTTATCCCGGCGCGGTTTGCGTCGCAGCGCCTGCCCGGCAAGCCGCTGCGCGAGATCCACGGCAAGCCGATGATCGAGTGGGTCTACCGGGCAGGGTTGCTGGCCAATGCCAGCGAAGTCATTGTCGCCACCGACGATCAACGTATTTACGAACGGGTTGAAGCCTTTGGTGGGCGCGCCTGCATGACCTCCAGCGCGCATCGTAGCGGCACCGATCGCATTCTTGAAGTCGCGCGGGAGTCGGGCTGGGGCGATCAGGACATCGTCGTTAATCTGCAGGGTGACGAACCGCTGATGCCCGCTGCCAACCTGGTCCAGGTAGCCGAGAATCTGGTTGCCAGCGGTTGCGACATGGCAACCCTGCACAAGGAAATCGATAGTGAACACGCCCGTGATCCCAACCTGGTCAAGCTGGTGCACGACCAGCGCGGTCGCGCGCTGTATTTCAGCCGCTCGCTCATCCCCTATGACCGCAATGCCACGCTGACCCGCTACTGCGGTCACATCGGGCTGTATGCCTACCGCGTCGGTTTTATCGAAACCTTCAGCCAGCTCGAACCCGCCGGGCTTGAGCTGGCTGAATCACTGGAACAGTTGCGCGCACTTTGCAACGGCTACAGTATTCATACCGAAATCGCCCGCGAGTTGCCCGGGCCAGGAATCGACACCGAGGCCGACTTGCGGCAGGTGGAAGCACTGATGACAGCGAAACACGGATGAACTACCAGTGGAAAATGGTCAAGCACCTGACCTTGTTCGAAAAGTACTTCAAACTGGATGAATACAGTATCAGCCACGAACTGTTTGCCGGTGGTGAGAGCCCGGTGTTTACGCGCGAGGTGTTCGAACGCGGTTCCGTGGTCGCGGTATTACCCTATGACCCTTTGCGGCGCAAAGTGGTTTTGATCGAGCAGTTTCGCGTCGGTGCCATCGATGACGCGGGCGGTCCGTGGTTGATCGAATCGGTGGCCGGTGTCATCGAGCCGGGGGAATCCACGCAAGAGGTCGCGGTACGCGAGGCCGAGGAAGAGGCGGGTTGCCGGATTCGTCAACTTGAACTGATCAGCCACTACCACGTGAGCCCCGGCGCTGTCAGCGAACTCTGCACATCCTATTGCGGACTGATCGATAGTGACGGAGTGGGCGGTATTCACGGACTCGACGATGAAAATGAAGACATTCGCGTGATGGTAGTTGACGCGGAAACGGCCTTTGCCTGGGTGCGCGAGGGGAAAATTCGCTCGTCGGCGACCATCATCGCGCTGCAGTGGCTGGAACTGAACCAGGCGCGTTTCGACTGAAACGGCCTGCTTTACGACCTGGGACTGAATCTGGAACTGAGAGTAAATCGACAAGCATGCCAACGCCGCTCAACACGATGGCAGCGCAATATACAGCATCCTGATGCAGGACAGGCGAATCAGCGGAGCCAGCGCCGAGGTCAGCAGCAACGGGAATGCAGCCTGGCCATTGGGGGTAGCAACGAGTTATTGGGTCATTATTTTCCACTGCTCGTTTCAAGGTCAAAATCCAAATGCCATGAGCCCTGCCGCCAATGCGGCTGCGGAGATGAGTACCCTGGTGGTAAATCCGGACGCCGATGAAAATCTTGAGATGGACAGAGCGCCGATGATGCTGCACCCACAGGGGAGCGGCGGCCGCTTCGATTGAGTCGGGCAATAATATAGTCTGACTCAGAAATGTTTAATCAATAAAACTAAGAAATAAATAGCCAGCAAGAAATATCGCTACCCACATCGCCATGCTGCCAGCAGGACGAGCGCTTGTAAGCAGGCCGCTGGGCACCTGGTAAATTCCAGAAAGATAGTCCAGACTTTGGTGCAGCCTCTGCAACAAAGGCCCGGCGTAAAGCAACCGTCCAGATTCCATGTCGCCGCGAACAGGCTTTGTATCGCAACCGGAAAAGACCGGCGATAAAACCACTCCACGTCGAGGTTGGTAGAGTGTAGTTCAGGGGGATACATGCCTCTGAGGTTGAGCCAGACGAAGGCTAGCGCCGAGAAAAACAACAGCTGGGTCTGTGCTAACACGTGAGTCGCATCGTAGGGGTTATAACCAGTGTCGTAGGGCAGCAGGGAGTATAGTGCGGCGGGATAGACACCAATTCCGATGCACAAAATCGCTGCGATCAACATCGCCAGTAACATATTGTTGGGTGGATCACTCGCCCGAATACCCGAGTCATGAGCGAAGAAAGCAAAATAGGGGATCTTAATACCCGCATGATGAAAAACACCCGCGGAGGCAAATAACAGCATTAACCATATCCAGTCATAACCATTTTCCAGGGCCGCGGACATTACCATCGATTTACTCACGAAACCGCTGAATAATGGGAAGGCCGAAATAGAGGCTGCCCCGACGATGCACAACACCGTGGTCTTGGGCATCGTTTTGTATAGTCCGCCCAGGTCGGAGCCGTTCATGCGCCCGGTCATATGCAGTACTGCTCCCATAGACATGAACAGCAGGCCCTTAAAGATGACATCGTTAAACGCATGTGAAACGGCGCCATTGATTGCGAGCGCTGTGCCAATACCGACTCCGACAACCATAAATCCCACCTGGTTGATCAGGCTATAGGCCAACACCCGGCGCAGGTCATTTTCGATTACGGCAAAGAAGATCGGGAAGCAGGTCATGGCCGCCCCGATATAAACCAGAAGCTCGGTCCCAGGATATGCACGAGCTAACGAATAGACGGCAACCTTGGTGGTAAACGCGCTGAGAATAACCGTGCCCGTGACAGTGGCTTCAGGGTATGCATCGGTGAGCCAGTTGTGAGCAAAGGGAAAGGCGCACTTGATGCCAAAGGCGATAAAGATTAGCCATCCGGCAATACCGTTTAAGCCGATAAATCCGAATTCTAAAGTACCGTTTTCGGCGGCATAAAACAGCGCGCCTATCAGAAGAATAACGCCTGATAACACCTGAATAATAAGATAACGCATTCCGGCTTCATAAGAACGCCTGGTTCTGCGCGCCCAGATAAGAAATACCGAGGTAAACGCGAGGAATTCCCAGAACACAAACAAAGTCAATAAATCGCCGGCGAAAACGGCGCCAAGACCACTGCCGGCATACATTAAAGCAGCCACTTGTTGCACGGTGTCACGCACATGCAGGGAGTAAATAATGGCAATAAACGCGGCTATGTGAAATACATAGCCGAACATCAGGCTGAGCTTGTCAACCCGGTAAGGGGTGAGCTGATAATCGAAAAAAGCGAACTGTAAATGAACGCCTTCGGGTACCATCCACAGATGGAGCGCACTCACCACGGGTATTGCCACCATGATCGCTCCGCGCAAAGTTCCACGGGTGACTGCGGCAATCAGTGCGCCGATAAAGAAAGGCAGGAAAGGAGGAACTTCAAGCATCCACATCGTGGCCACCTGAATCTGCACCCTGCTTTCCATTTATGTCTGCTTTGCCTTCGTCATAGTAGTCTTCCGAACGCATCAGAAAAGTACGCATCCATTTAGCGACTAGCACCAGGATAACGCAGCCGACAAAACCGTAAACAGGGTAAAAACCCCAAAGATTTTCCCAGCTATGCAGGACGTGACGATGGATCACAAAGTCCAGCGCAAAAAGCAGCACGCAACACCCATAGAGACCATATAAAACACGTTTTACATTATTGGGATTATCAAACAGATGTTGTTTTTCATTTTCCATAAGTTAATCCCTATGTGGCGAAAATGGCCTTGGCCAGTTCATATAAGGGTTGCGGATATACAAAAAGAACCAGGCAGCCCAGCGTAGTAATACTCAAGGCAATTAATGATGGGAGCGGAGCTTCTTTTATCCCGGCTCGAGAAAAGCTGGTCTGGTCCCCGGAGAAAAATGCATGAAAAGGGATGGGTAAAAGATAAGCGATGTTGAGCAAAGAGCTAATCATTAACGCCGCCATCAGAATCCACTGCTCCGCCTCAAGCGTGCCCATCAA
>CAWIHJ010000083.1:0-70775 GCA_963835795.1 uncultured Gammaproteobacteria bacterium | reverse complement strand
GCAGCACCAGGAAGAACGGAATGGTGGCGACGTAGAGAGTCATCACCGGTTTGTCGAAGCGGTAGCTGGCGATGAACAGGTTCATGCCCACCGGCGGGGTGAAGTAACCCAGCTGCATGTTGGCGAGAAAGATGATGCCGAGGTGTACCGGGTGGATGCCGTAACCCACCGCGATCGGCAGAATGATGGGCACGATGATGACGATCGCCGAGAAGATATCCAGCATCATGCCGAGCACCAGCAGGAACAGGTTGAGCAGGATCAGGAAGGTCAGCTTTTCGTCGATGTGCGACTGGATGAAAGCGAACATGCGCGTCGGCACCTCGGCGTCGATCAGGTAATTGGTCGAAGCCAGCGACACGCCGATGATGATCATGATGCCGCCGACCAGCATCATCGCTTCGCGCATGATTTTGGGTAGTTCGCCGAACTTGATCTCGCGGATGATCAACACCTCGACCACCAGCACGTAAATCGCGGTAACCGCCGCGGCCTCCGACACCGCGAAGTAGCCGCCGTAAATGCCACCCAGCACCAGGAACGGTAACGGAATATCCCACTTCGCGGCGCGGATGGCGGCGAGCGCTTTTTTCGTGTCAAAACTTTCGCGCTGCGTCCTATCGCGCGGCTGTAACATCGCGTAAATCGACAACATCACCAGCATCAGCATGCCCGGCAGAATACCGGCGAGAAACAGGTCGCTGATGCTGACCGGCTGATCGAGGTCCATCTGCTGGGCGACCACACCGTACAGGATCAGCGGCAACGACGGTGCGAACAACAGCCCGAGGCTGCCCGAACTGGTCAACAGGCCGAGATTGAAATTATCCAGGTACCCGGCCTGTTTCAGCGCCGGATACAACAAGCCGCCGAGCGCGACGATGGTAATCCCGGAGGCGCCGGTAAACGCGGTAAACAATGCGCAGGCAAAAATCGCGACGATGGCCAGGCCGCCCGGCATCCAGCCGAGCAGGCTGTTGGTCAGATTGACCAGGCGCGTCGATGCCTGGCCCTCGCCGAGCAGGTAGCCGGCGAAAGTAAACAGCGGAATCGCCATCAGCACCGGCATTTCCGCCAGCCGGTAGATCTCGATGCTGATCACCGACAGCGGCACTTCCTGGCTGTAAAAGCCGAGCATGGCGCTGAGTGCAATAACGACAAACAACGGCGTGCGAAAAATCGCCAGCAGCAACAGGATGGGGGCGGCGAAACTCATGCGGCGCGCCTTGCTGCCACCTTGCGATGCAGGCAATAGCGGCGGGCTGCGTGCAGCGAAATCAACAGGTAACGCAGGCCGATCAGCGCGAACGCCAGCGGCACGATGATCTCGATGCGTCCAGGCCGGAATTCCGGCAAAGCGGTTCCACCCCTTCTTCATAGTCGAGCCGAATCCAGTCGAGCCCAAACCAGGCGATCACCAGGCAGGTCCAGGCGCTGATCTGGCCGACCACGACCTCGATCAGGCGTGAGCTATTGCGCTTGAAATAGTGTCGATAACAGATCGATGCGAATGTGCTTGTTGTGGCGCGTCGCGACGGTAGCGCCGATCAGGCCGAACCACAGCACCAGTACGCGCAGCAGCGGATCGATCCAGACAAAGCCCGAATCGAACAGGTTGCGCATCAGGATTTGCGTGCCGGCCAGCACGATCATGACGGCGAGCAACAGCGCCAACAGGCCATCTTCGGCGCGATGCAGCCTGTCGATCAAGCGGCGCACGTGTTACTGCTGGCTGCGATATTGCTGCAAGTGGCCCCTGACCTGCGCGACGATGTCGGCCGAGATCACCCCGGCCTTGACCATCTCATCTACCGCGCTGGCTCGAGATCTCGCGCCAGCGTTCGATTTCCCCGGAATTGGGTTCGACGAATTTTATTCCCTGCTGCTGCAGGGCCGCCCTGGCCGCTTCGTTATCGATCACGATTGAGTTTATCGAGGCGTTTGAACACGGCACCCATTTCCTCGCGCAGGACAGCCTGGTCCTCGGCCTTGAGCTTGTCGAACTCCTTTTTCGTGACGACCAGTAATCCGATCAGAAAGGTGATCGGCACATCGGTCATGTAAGCGGTACTCGAATGCCACTGAAAAGCGATCGCCGAGGTCGGATTGACCGGTACGGTTTCGATCAGGCCGGTTTGCAAGCCGGTAAACACGTCGGCAATCGGCAGCGAAATCGGTGTAATCCCGAGCGCGCGGAACGCGGTGAGCGCCACCTGGTCACCCTCGGGAACCCAGACCTTGCTGGCGCGCAGTGCCGCCAGGTCCTGCATCGGCTGCTTCGACAGGATGCGGGCAAAGCCACCATCGGAAATACCCAGCAAGATGAATCCAGACGATTCCATTTCCCGCTTCAACACCGGATCCATGCGTTCACGCACGTAATCGACTTCATCCAGGCTGCGAAACATCATCGGCAAACCCATCGCCTGGATGCTGGAATTGACTTGCGCCAGGCCGCTCTGGGTGAAGGCACCACCGTGTAACTGGCCGATCTTGATCTTGCGGTGCACGCTCTGATCGTTGCCCATTACGCCACCGGGATAAAATTTCAGCTCGACCCGGCCGCCAGTACGTTGCTTGACCCTGTCGGCACCCGCCTCCATTTCATTCATCCAGGTAGTGCCCGCCGGCGCGATGGTGGCGAACTTCAGGGTCTGGGCAGCCACCCCGGCGCTACACAGCAGTGCGATGAGGGTGACTGAAATTATGTTGAATGCTTTTTTCATTACTATCAGGTTCCGAATATGCCAGTTTGATCCGCAACGGGCAGTAAAGTTTGGTTCAGAAAAAATTGGCGGATTCCGCGAGTAACTGTTCCGCCTCGGATTTGGCCAGCGTATTGATCAACGTGAAACCCGGGTAGTCGACCCGCGCCTCCTGCACCTCGTGCAGCAATTGATCGTGCAGTGCCTGATCATAGACCAGTCTGGCGTAATGCCGGGCCATCAGTACGTTAACCATCAGGTTTTCACCACCGGACAGGTTCTGCGCGCGTTCGAAATGGGCGCGCGCAAGCTCGGGCTTGCCGCCGAGCGCAGGCGGCACCAGCGACTTGATCACACCCAGATATAAATGCGCGCCACCTTTGTCCCAGGTTTCGTCCAGCACCAGGCAGCGTTCGAACAGCGCGGTTACCTTGGGGAGATCGGCGATCGCGTTCCAGTCCGAGGAATTGATCTGCACCCAGCCGGCCCAGGCCACGGCCCAGGCATACATCAGCTTGAGATCGCCATGCGAAGTGGCGGCGAGGCTTGCGTTAAACAGGTCCAGTTTTTGCGCGCTCGCCTGGCACAGTTGATCGAGATCGAGGCACAGCGCACGCCGCGCATAATCGAGTGATTTCCCAGCCAGGCGCTGTGCCCGCGTGGGGTCATCGACAAACGCCGAGGTATAGGATCCGTATAGCTTTGATCCCGCCAGCAGCAAATTCTCGTTTTCCGGGTCGCCCTCGATCAAGCCATCGATCATCAACAGGTAGGCCGGGGCACCGTCGCGCACCGTTGCCGGGTCGTCCTGGTTCTGGATTGCCAGGGAAATGTTGTCGGCCATCTTCGAAGTCGCCGAACTGATCAGGCTGGCACAACCCGACAGTATCAGCAGACCCAGTGCCACCATGCACCCTCTAAACATTCGCAATTTCCACATGGGCCTTCACCCGGTTAGTCGCCTTGTCGTAATAGCCGTAGGGCGCGACACTCGCCAGCATCGCACGAAAATCCTGCACCCATTGTTGGTCATGCTTTCGCGCCGAGAGTTCCTCCACGGCGTCGACGCCAAGCCAGTAATGATTGTCTTCCACAGCAGTGGCGATTTCGACCAGGGGTGTCAGCGAGACGTCGGGGGCATCGAGAACGATGGCAAACGCGCGCAGGTTATCGCAATCCTGCAGCGAAAGCTCACCATTTTGTGTCAACCCGTATGTACATAGGCTTGCGTTTAAAAATCAATGGCCACAATGGTAACTTAAATCACTTTTCGGGGACGAAATAATTGTCCCAACGCTGGTCCAGCAGGCGGATGCTGCGATCGATTTCGACGGCCTGCAACTTACCATCCAATACCTCGACCAACCCCAGTGACAGTAGCTTTTGCAAGGCATCGTCGATCTCGAAATCAAGCTCACAGTTCCACTGCGTGCGAAACCACTGTTCGATCTGCCGATCCAGCTCGGCGCGTTCCAGCGCCTCGGGACTGGCCAGCAGGAAGTAGTAGGCCAGCAACGCTTCCTTCGCCTCTTCTTCCTCGGCATCATTGGTCAGGCGATGAAACACGCCCGCATTGTTATCGAGATTTTTGAAGTACAGGTTCTGCGTCAACGCCTGCATGAAGCGAATCTTGCGGTTTTTGAAGTTGCTGAACTGCTTCCACAGGTATCCGGCGAGCGCCGCGGCACCCGTCAACAGCACCACTACCCGCGCCTGGTCCAGTTCGGTTGGCTGGTCGTGCACACCAAGCCAGTAGCCAAACAGGGATCCCAATACCAGCAACGACGCCCCGAGCTTGGTGGTCAGCACGATTCCGCCACTGATCAACGCGGGCACGCCGATAAACAGTTTATCGATCATGCGCATGCGCACCTGGGTATTCGGGAACAGCATTTCCAGATCGGCGCGCGGCACGTTGCGGAACAAACGCAACAAGGTCGCCCCGGCGCGGTTATGGCTGTTTTCTATGACCGTATTTTGATAGTCATCGCGAATCCTCAGGTAGACGACGACGCGCTCGTAATTGATGAATTCGATGCGCCGCGAGCGCAGTCCAAACCAGGTCGGTAGCGTCTCTCTGCGCAGCGATTGTCCGCGTGCGAACAGCAATACCTCGGCAAAGTCGGAAAAATCGACCTGCAGGCGAATCTTGAACAACGAGGATTCGTTCAGTGCCTGGTTCAGTTCGGCTTCGCTGATACGTTCGTAGTTGGCCTTTTCCAGCAATCCTGCAAGCAAGTCGACGAAAGCAGGCTGTTCGCCCCTGGCCACGATATCGACGGAGCGGGTATCGCGGTCGGGATCGAGTTCGGCGTAGGCATTTTTCAACGCATCGACGACGCGGTGAAACTCAAAGTGATAAATCTGCGCCAGCATGTGCGCAAGCTGCCGGAATTCCTGCTCCTGCGGCGCCAGCCGGGCATCTTGCAGGCACATTTCGACAATGTCCTGCCGTCGAAACGGGATAAATCGAAATTTGCTGTCGGTGCTGGTCATTCGCGTTTATTACCCTTCGATTCTTACCCGGGCCCGGGACCTTGTGACCCCGCCCGCCTGGTTTCGGGGGATTATAGCGATATCGCCCGGCTTGTCCCCAACTTCACCGCTGTCGTCTCGCTGCAGACAGTTGACGCGACCAGGGAGTTTGTTCCTGTCCCATATTGTTGCTATCTTCAGCAGCGCCGACAGGACTGGCCTGGCTGGCGAAAAAAACATCCCGGATTTTTTACAGGTTGCCATGCCCAAAACTTCACCTCTGCGCAACGACATACAGACCCACAGCCTGATCCCGGCTGACCCTGCGGTGGTGCGCCTGCTCCAGTTCACCGACCTCCACATCCTGGCGCATGCCAACGATTCCCTGCGCGGCATGAATACGCGCGACAGTTTCGAAGCGGTGTGCAGTGCGGCGCTTCGGGACAATCGTGATCTGGACCTGTTACTCGCCACCGGTGACCTGTCACAGGATGAATCGGCGGCATCCTATGAGTACCTCGCGCAACGCTTCGAGGCCCTGCAGCGACCGCTTTACTGGTTGCCGGGCAATCACGACAACCCCGCGCTGATGCGCGAACAGCTGCACGGCGACTGGATATCCGCGGCGAAACAGGTGCTCGTGGGCAACTGGTTGATCCTGCTGCTCGATTCCACGATTGCCGGAGAAACCGGCGGTTGCCTGGCCGACTCGCAGCTCGAGTTGCTAGACGCGTGCCTGCGCGCACAGCCGGAACGGCACGCACTGGTGTGCCTGCACCACCATCCCCTGCCAAGCGGCAGCGAATGGATGGATCAACTGGCATTGCAACAACCACAGCGATTTATCGAAACCGTCAAAGCGCACGCCGGTGTGCGCGCGGTGTTGTGGGGTCACGTGCACCAGCAGGCGCATCATCACATCGATGGTATCGAGTGGATGTCGACGCCGTCGACCTGTATGCAATTCAAGCCCGGCAGCAAGACTTTTGCGCTGGACGATCTCGCGCCGGGTTACCGGCGCCTCGAACTGTTCGCCGATGGCCGCATCAATACCGAAGTCATGCGTCTCGCCGGCAGCGACCTGTCTGCTTGACCGGGATCAACACTCAAGACCGACATGGTCAATCCTCCCGCCAGTGGCTCCCTTGACGATGGCGCAGTCACCAGCCCAGGCACAGGCATATGCAGTAATTTCCAGCTTTGTTATGATACCGGCTCGCAGATACTACGGGACAACACTATGGCGCTCGGCAAATTCTTCAAATCGCTGTTAGGCGACGCGGTCGGCGACGGACAGCCCGAAGCTTCCGCACCGATTGCCTACAAGGGTTTCTCAATCGAGGCCGCTCCAGTCAATGAAGACGGCAAGTTTCGCACGGCGGGATTCATCAGTGGCGAAGTGGATGGGGAAACAAAACGCGTTCGCTTCATCCGCGCCGATCAAAGTTCAGATCTGGGTACGGCGGTCAAGCACTCGGTCAGCAAGGCACAGCAGATTATCGATGAACAGGACAAATCACTGCTGAACAAGAGCCAATTGTAAGTCGGCTACGCCGCGGCTACACGGCGTCCTTCGCCATCGCCTCTTTGAGCAATTCGATGCGCGGGCGCGCGTCCAGCGAATTGGGTTTGATCTCAAGCAATTTCTCGAAGGCCAGAATCGCGCGTTGGTAATCCCGCTGCAGGCCGAGGATCATGCCAAGCCCCCAGACGGCGCCGAAATGCCGGGGTTCGAGCTTCAGCGTCTGCTCGATGTCGGCCAGTGAGCCTTCGTAATCCCGTTGGTAAAAGCGCATCGTGGCGCGTCGATTCCAGCCTTCGGAAAAACCCGGCGCCAGGGTGATGATGCGCGCATAGGTCGCTTCTGCCGCATCCAGATTACCGGCGCTGGCGAGCGCGGCCCCTTCCAGCATCAGGGCATCGATATCGGGCTCACCGCTGTCGTACCAGATCTCCCAGATAGTCGCCTCGACTTCACTCAACTCATCGTTGTCGTGGCTGGTTTGCAGGGTCTGGAACAGCGCATCGAGCCGCTGATCGTTTTGATCGGCGAGAGCCGTTTGTTGAGTGCTCAACAGCAGCGTCACGGCGAGACAGGTTGTGCGCAATAACGATTTCATCGCGTTCCTCCCGGATTTCCGCATTGGAGTCGCCCAATGCTACCAGTGTTTCCAGCTCGGTTCTAATCAAGCCTTACCAGGCAACGCACCGGCTGACGCTAAACAGGGCAGACTGAAGCATTTGCGGCTACTATTATGACTTCGACACTATCACCGTGAGATCGCCATGTTGCCGTTGAATTTGTCCACCAACGAATGCCGTATTCTCGGTAGTCTGATGGAGAAATCCGTCACTACGCCCGAACAATACCCGCTGACCCTGAATGCCCTGACCAATGCCTGTAATCAGAAATCGGCCCGCGATCCGGTGATGTCGCTGGCCCCGGGGGTCGTTCAGCACACGGTGCGCGCGCTGGAACAACAACACTTGCTGCGGGTCGAGGAAAATTTCAAACGCGGGGTGGAGAAATACACCCAGCGCCTGTGCAATTCCTCCTACAGCGAGCTGCAGTTCGATAGCGCGCAATTCGCCATCATCTGCCTGCTGTTGTTGCGCGGCCCGCAAACGCCGGGTGAATTGCGTGCGCGCAGCGGGCGCCTGCACGAGTTTGCCGATAACAATGCCGTGGTGGATGCACTCACCACCCTGATCGAACATCCAGGCGATGCGCTGGTAGTCAAATTACCGCGCACCCCGGGGCGCAAGGATTCCGAATACATGCATTTGCTGGGTGGTGAAATCGACGTCGAGGCACACCTGCAGCAAGCGACCGAAGCGCGCCCTGAACGGGAAACGACGCAAACCTCACTTGCGCAACTGGAGAATCGCCTGAGCGCGCTGGAGGCTGAAGTCGCAGAGTTACGCGAACGCCTGGATGAGTAAGCGTTACTCGCGCGCGACGAACTGCAATGACTGGTGGGCCGTGCGCCGAGCCTGGCGCCGCTTGATCGGCGTATCGAAGAAGCGCGTCAACGCGGCGACCAACAGGCGCGCATCATCGGCTTCGAGTTCGGCAATTTCCTCGCGCACCGACAGCGCTGTCTTCAACAGATGTACCGATACGATGTGCTCGGCCTGGCCGTGATCCATGACCCGATCCAGCAGCGATTGCAATTGCTCCGCGGCATCACCCGGACACCAGCACTCGACATCGATGTGATCCGTGGTGAACGCGGCATTGCGACCATTGAAGCAGGCCATTTGCAATAACGCTTGCGGCCACAGTTGCGGAAAGCGGCTACATTGCCGCCGCGCTGCATTGGCAAAGGTCAGTCCATGGGTAAAGTCCAGCCAGCCGACATTGCCGGAGACCGGTACGCGTACTTTCTCCTGCTGCTGGATATCGAAGTTGAGCAGGTTGGCTGCGTTCGCCAGCAGCAAGCCGTGGTAGATATCCTCGACCGGCTGGCCGCTACAGGCTACCGTTGCCTGCAGCGATTTGTTGATGCCCTTGTTGCGCCACTGCGCAGCATTGGCCGCCTGTTGCTTGTGTTTACCCCATTTTTCCAGTTGCACGGCATAGGCGCGAAATTCCGGAATGCGATCTTCGCGCGAGGCATAGACGAAGCCGCGCACCAGCGACAACAGTAAGGGTTCCAGTACCGAATTCCCCAACTGCTCGACGAGGGTCGCGGTCTTGGTGACGTATATCAGCGAATGTCCGAAATCGCTGTAGTGCAACAGCGCCGCGCGCGTCAACGCCGATTCGAAATCGGCAAACTCGAGACCGGCGTGAATGCCGCCGCGAATCGCGGCTATCGCCGCCGCCTCGTTTTCCTGCTCGATGAATTCGACAAAACCGTCTTCGTCGAACTCGGCGATGGTATCGGCATAGGGGTAATCCTTTTCGCGCAGCACGTCGTAAGCCACATGGGTAACACTCTCGACGAGGCACACCAGGCTGAGTTCGCGGCTGTTATTGTGCTCATGATATAAGGTTATCCAGTCCGCCATGCCGGCATAGGCGTGGGTCCAGCCAAACTCAAACTTTTGCCAGGACCAGTCGATGGACAGGCGCAACACGTCGAAGGGGTCGGCGCCGAGACGCATCAGGCGCGCAATCTCGCGTGCGATGCGATCGTAGCTGTAATCGTCGAAGGCATCGTGCAAGCTGTTGCATATGCTTGCGTAGCGCTCGGCATAAGGTCTTTCGGTCAAGTCTACCCAGATCTCGTCGCCACGAATTTCCACCGGGTAAGTGCGCAGCCGATCGCCACCGAACAGGTTTTCCCCGGTGTCGAGATTGAATTTCCAGTTGTGCCAGTTACAGGTCAGGATGCAATCACCCGACAGGCTGCCCTCGGACAGCGGATAGCCCTCGTGCGGGCAGCGATTGTCGCAGACCCTGACACCATCATGCGTATTGAAAACGGCAAGCTGACGTCCGTCGACACGCAACATCCTGACTGGCTTTAAAGCCAGTTCGTCAAGCGGCAGCAGGCGCTGCCAGTTACGTTCGCCGGACTCGGTTTGTTTCATTACGGAAGCCATGGCACCCACCTCTTGCAAAAAATATCCACGCAGTATAAAAGTTAAACTTAACTTTAAGTCAAGCGTAATTTCGACACGAGTTTTCGACGATGAAATCAACCACTAAAAAGACCAGCCAGCTACTCTCAATCGGTGAAACCGCCAGGCGTAGCGGCGTCGCTACCTCGGCATTGCGCTTCTACGAAGCGCGTGGGTTGATCAGCTCGCAGCGCATCAGCGGCAACCACCGTCGCTATCATCGCGCGACCTTGCGCCGCATTGCTATCATTCGCGTCGCGCAGACGCTCGGGCTTAGCCTCGCTGAAATTGGCAGTGCCTTCGATAGCCTGCCCGCGCAACGCAACCCGACCCGCCGGGACTGGGAGCGCCTGTCCAGGCGCTGGGGACAACAGCTCGAGCAGCGCATCGCCGACCTGCAAAACCTGCGCGACCGCCTCGGCGGCTGCATCGGTTGCGGTTGCCTGTCGTTGAATCGATGCTCGTTGTACAACGCCAATGACGCGGCCGCGACCCTCGGCAGCGGTCCGCGTTACCTGCTGGGGGATGCACCACCCGCAACCGATGATCACTAATCTCTGTTTGTTTCGGCCTGTTTATTTCGGCTGCACTGCGCTCGCAACCAGCGGAGGCGATTTCTGCAACACCTGGCCACTCAACAGCGTCAGGCTGGTCAACAGGGCCAGCACAAACAGCGAAACGTCGACTCCGTAAAGATCCGCCAGCATACCGAAAACGATTGGCCCGAAGACCGCAGACAACCCCGACAAGGCGTAAATGAGGGCGTAGCCGCGCGCCTGGCGCTGGCGATGCACGAAATCCGAAAGTGCCCCATAGGTGACCGTCGACGATCCCTGCACCGCCACCCCGACAAATGGCAGCAAAATCAGAATCGCCAGTTCCGGCAGAAACAACAGGATCACCAGGCCCAGTATCGTCATCACCTGCAGAATGCGAAAGGCACTGCGGTCACCGTAACGCACGGCCAGAAAGCCGCTGACAAACTTGCCGATCATGCCACCACAAAGCACGAGTACCACCGACAGCGAAGCGATGGTATCGACGCTGCCCTTTTGTAACAGCAGGAAGGCGATAAAGATCAGAAAAACCGACTGGGTCAGCGTGTCCAGAAATACCGTGAAGCAAAGCCAGCCAAAGCGGCGCGGGTGCTTGATGCCCCATTTCCCATCGCCGCCGGAATCGTCTTCGCGGCTTTCGGCAACGGCAGCCGGCGGAGACTGGCGCACGAAAACCACGAGCACTACGGCAAACACCAGGGTGACCAGGGACAGTGCGGCGACCACCAGGTCCCACGCAATACCCATACCGATGGCGAGGCTGAAGATACCGGTAAAGGCCAGTTTCCCAACATCGCCAAAGGCGTTGTAAATTCCGAGCGAACGACGCCGCGCGACGTCATCAAAGGATCGGGATATCAGTGCCGATGCCAACGAATGCTGGAACGCGGCGCCACAGCCAGTGATTAAAAAGCCGAGCACGATCAGGTAAAAATCGACAGCAAACGCCACGCCAAGATAGCCGAGACCTGCGCATAGCAGACCGAAGATCAGTAAACGGATTTCACTGAATCGCTCCGCCAGCACGCCGGCGGGTATTTCCAGCAGGGTCATCGCGCTGCTGCTCACCGCGCGCAGAAAACCGACCTGGGTGTAACTCAAGCCGAAAGCCTGCGCCAGAATGGGCAGCAGGACATACTGCAACGCCACCAGGCCATCCTGAATCAGGTGTGCGCCACAACTGGCGATCAGGACCCGGCGACCGCGCATGTCAGTCAGGCGTCGGCTCGTGTAACAAGGCTTCCCAACAGACGGAATCAGCTACGGAAAGAAGGATCTTTGGCATCCATCAGGCGCAGTACGGCATCCCAGGCCATGGTGACGAATTCCTGCGGTTCGATGCTGTGCTGTTTGCCGTGACACGCCTGCTCGTCTACCACGTCGGGATCCGGGGTGACAAAGCCCTGCTGGCAGGCCAGCACATCGACCTGCACCTTGCAGGCGCTTTCCACCGAGTACAGGTAATAAAACGCCTCGGCCACGCTGCGTCCGACAGTGAGCAAACCGTGATTACGCATCACCATGATCCAGTTATCCGCCATGTCCGCCCCCAGCCGCTGGCATTCGTCGTCATTAGTACGCGCAATGCCATAGTCGTGGTAGCACAGCAAATCACGAATCTCGTTGGATTGCTGGGTCAGCGGCAACAGCCCGCAGTCCATACAGGACACCGCCATGCCCGCGCGCGTATGCGAATGCAAGGCGACATTGATATCGGGGCGCGCCTTCAGCATCGCGGTATGGATCGCGTGACCCGCCGCGTTGAAGGGGTAATCACCGGCAACGACGTTGCCGTCGAAATCCACCTTGATCAGGTTACTGGCGCAGACTTCATGAAACATCAAACCGTAGGGATTGATCAGGTAGTGCCCCGGCTCGCCCGGAACGCGGGCGCTCAGGTGCGTGAAGATCAGATCGGTCCAACCGAAGTGGACAAAGGCTCGGTAACAGGCCGCGAGTTGCACACGCTGTTCCCATTCTTCCTCACTGCAGCTGATGGGCAGTATTTTTGCGCCGGGGGTACTCATGATTTCAAACACCTCGCTATTACCTGCTTAACAGCCTGGCAATTTGTCGCCCTGCCAGGATGTAAAATCGAGATGTTACTCCCGGGGTGGGCAACTGCCAATAGCCGCCCCGCATTCGACGGATAGCCGCCACAACACCCCACCTGCGGGAAGAATTCCTGCGAAACACGGATTTTGGCCTATATTCAGTCAAGTTAGTCGGCGTAACCGGCTCTTTTGAAAGGGGAAAACCTATGAACGCAACATCTACGATGGAAGACGCGAATCCATATAGCGCTCCTGATGCAGAACTCGCTCAGGAGCAAAATGAAGTGTATACGCCGAGTATATTCTCCGCCACTGGTCGCATTGGCCGTTTACGCTACCTCGCCTATGGCATCGGCATCAGCATGTTGCTGATGGTGGTCATGGTTCCGCTGGTCGGCCTGTCAGCCATGCTCGGTGGCGAAGGCGCCGGATCCATTTTATCCATGGTCTTACTCGGTATCGTCTACATCGCGGCCCTGGTGGTTTCGGTGCTGTTTGCCAAGCGTCGCCTGAATGACCTGAACCGCAGCGGTTGGTGGTTTCTGCTGATGTTCGTACCTATTGTCAATCTGCTACTCACCATCTACCTGATTTTCTTTCCGGGTACCGAAGGCAATAACAACTTTGGCCCTGCGCCCTGCGCCAACTCGCTCGGTGTGCAGATTCTAGGATGGTCGATGCCCGTGCTTTTCATAATCGGCGTAGGCGCCGCCGTTATGATACCGGCTATGCAAGGCTTCTAAACGCTGGAATCCCGCATGACCGCAAGTCCTGCGGAATTCCAGTAGTGGTTTGACCCGTGCTACGGGTCCGACTGGTGCATCCAGGCTAATCGAAGGCTGGCATCACTTCCTGGCAAAACAGTTCGAGTGAGCGCTTCTGTTGTTCATGCCCGAGTCCCATGCTGGCGTAATAGATGAATTCATCGACGCCGAGCGCTTCGTACATTTTCAGTTTTTTGATCACCGCGTCGGGTGAGCCAAACATCAGGTTCTCTTCCAGCATGTCCGCATTGTATTGTTCGCGGTCGGTCAACTCTTCCAGTGGTATCTGCTTCGGAAACCCGTTTTTCACGTCACCCAGGTTACGGAACAGGTTTTCAAACTGCCCCAGCACGCCCTGGATCGCACGAATCGCCGCATCGCGACCGGTGTCATCCTCGTACAGGCTGGTGTGACGCATCATCGCGAAAGTCGGGCGGCTACAACCCGGATTCGCAGCAATCGCCTCGTCCAGCTGCGACTTGTACAGCTCCGCTTCGGCAAACGGGCGGGTCAACGGCCATGACATGACGTGGCAGTCATTCTTGATCGCGTAATCGAAGGTGATCGGCGAGCGCGCGGCAACCCAGATCGGCGGATGCGGTTGCTGCACCGGCTTGGGTACCGAGGTCGACGTCGGAAAGGTCCAGAACTCACCATTGTGCTCGTAGTCGCCCGCCCACAGGGCTTTCAGTGCCGGCAGCATTTCCTGCATGTACCTGTAGGCATCGGATTGCTTAAGCCCGTGGTGCATGCGATCAAACTCGCGCTGGTAGGCGCCCGAACCGATACCGAATTCAAGCCGCCCGCCGCTGATCAAATCGGTGAACGCAGCCTCGCCGGCGAGGTTGATCGGGTGCCAGTAGGCGGCGACCGCGACCGCGGTACCGAGGCGAATGTTGTCGGTGTGGTTGGCCCACCAGGTGAGAATCTGGAAAGGATTTGGCGCGATGGTCATCTCCAGCGCGTGGTGTTCCGCGGCCCAGACGATTTTAAAGCCGGCCTGATCGGCCATTTGCACCATTTCCAGTGTGTGGCGCGCGACGTCCTTCATGTCGATGCCGTCGTTCATGCGTTCCAGGTTGATTGCCAGGTGAAATTTCATTGTGTGAGTTCCTCGTTGTTCAGGCCTTTGCCCAATCTTGCGTTTGCGCCCAGGCGCTTTATGTTAATCCAGGCAGGGCTGCCCTGTCTGCTACCAATTCTCTGTCAGCATTCCAGTTGCGTGCAACGAGCTGGCCGAACCTTGCCTTGTTGGAAGTATGCATCACCGATCAGCCTCCCCGGTGCTTGAATGAATCGCGGCGAAAGCTGTACAGCGCTTTGGGGTCGACCGCGATATCGACCACCGCGGGCTTGCCGCAATCGAGTGCAGCCTGCACCGCCTCACCAACTTCCTCGAGCCGCTCCACCTTGTAACCGGCGGCACCATAAAGTTCCGCCAGCTTGTCATAGGGGGGACTGCTGACATTGGCGCCGATGTAGCGCTCGCCGAAGAAATCTCGCTGATAGGCTTTTTCCGCGCCCCAGCATTGATTGTTCATCACCAGCGTGACGGTGTTGATCCCGTGATCGACGGCAGTCGAGAGCTCCGAGACGGTCATACCAAACCCACCGTCACCCATCAGGCTGATCACCGGGCGCTCGGGTTGCGCCAGCTTGACACCCAG
Source organism: uncultured Gammaproteobacteria bacterium (assembly GCA_963835795.1). Classification (GTDB taxonomy): domain Bacteria; phylum Pseudomonadota; class Gammaproteobacteria. The sequence continues at coordinate 55,984 of CAWIHJ010000083.1, read as the reverse complement.
GCCGCAGGCAAAGGAAAAGCCGACCAGGCCGAAGTCCAGCGGCGTAAACAGGCTGGGCGGTTGCCAGTAGTTCAGCGCATCGGTGGCCTGCAGGCACAGGGTGCCGGCATCCATCGTCATCATCGCTGACTGCGGCAGCGCCTTGCGCAATTCGTGATACAGGCCGGACGGCTGAATCGGTTGACTGCTGGTATCGGCAGTGGCATCGCGTTGCTGCAAATACTGCTGGCGCTCTTCTATATAAGCCGCAGTCCAGGCCGCGGCCTCGGCGCGGGCGTCGAGTACGCCGAGTTCACCGGTGAGCTGGCGCGCCGCGCTGCGTGCATCCGCCCAGATGCCGAGCGTGATCGGAAAGTATCGACCCAGCGCCGTCGGCTCGAGCTCGACCTGGATGATCTGCGCATCGCGGTTGATGTTGTCGTAGGAATAAAACGTCGAATTGAAACCGAGACGCGTGCCGAGCGCGAGGATGACGTCGGCTTCACGCGCCAGCCGCGAGGCGACGACATTGCCGCGGGGCCCCATCTGACCGGCATTCAACGGGTGCTCGAAGGGGAGCGCGTCACCGTGCCCTGGCGACAGAATGACCGGCGCGTTCAGTGCCTCGGCAAGCGCCAGCACATCGGCGTGGCCACGACTGTTCTTGATGCCACCGCCGGTGACAATGACCGGCTTCTTCGCGCCGCGCAACAATTCGGCGGCCTGGCGGATGCTGTCGCTACTCGCGCCGGGCAAGTCCTGTGAGCGATAGTGCTGCGGCTGCTGCATGGGCTCGAATTCGCTGACCTCGGAGAGCACGTCGCGCGGCAAATTGAGTTGTACCGGCCCGCAGCGTGGCGTCAGCGCAGTGCGAAACGCCTCGCGGAACATTTCCGGCACGCGCGCGGTCTGGGTCACCGTCCAGGTCTTCTTGGTGATCGGTTTGAACAGGGCTTGTTGATCGACTTCCTGAAAGGCATCGCGATAGACGTGCGCCGAGGACAGCGAACCCGCGATCGACACGACCGGTGAAAACGCCGCGTAAGCCTGAGCCAGGCCGGTGACCAGGTTGGTGGCGCCCGGCCCGTTCTGCCCTGCCAGCACCACGCCGGCACGCCCGCTGGCGCGTGCATACCCATCGGCCATATGAGTGCCGGTGCGCTCGTCGTGAATGCCGATGAAGCGGATATCGCTGGCATCGTAGAGTGCATCGAACAATTCCATGGTCGCCGAACCGATCAATCCGAATACCAGTTCCACCTGCTCCGCCTGCAGCGCGGCGACGGCGGCCTGCCCGCCCGACATCTTTGTCATCACCTCACCCATTGCTTAAAGATCCGCCACCGAGTCAAGAAACTCGATCAGTGCGTGGACGAAGAAGCCGGGGTTTTCCGCAAGCCCCATGTGCTTCAAATGCGGCACGATGATGACCTCGGATCCGGCGATTTCACTGGCGATCGCCTGGCTCATTGCCGGCGTGCTGCCGCTGTCGTTTTCACAGGTCATCACCAGCGTCGGTTTTTCAATCGCTGGCTGCGGCCGAATCAGTTCAATGACGCCAAAGGCGAGCACCTCGCGCGCCAGCGCGTATTCGTGCGCATCATTCGCCAGCACCCAGCCGCGCACCTGCTGGATATAGTCAGCCTGTGCCGCACGAAATTCGGGCGTAAACCAGCGCTCGATGGTGGCGTCGAGCGTGGCGCCGGGCCCACCGGCGGCCGAGTCCAGCGCGCGTTGCTCGACCAGCGCCTGGGCTGCGTCACCGCGTTCATGCGGCGAATTGAGAATCACCAGTGCGCATACCCGCTCGGGGTGGTCGATTGCCATGCGCCGATTAATCATGCCGCCGAGCGAAAAACCCGTCGCCACGCAGGCTTCTATCTGCAGCTCATCGAGCAATCCGATCAGCTGCTCTGAATACAGGGTCACACTCGGTTTCTGCGGCGCGGCCACGCTTTCGCCATGACCGTAGAGATCGTAACTCAACACCCGGTAACGCGATTCGAGCGCGGCTTCGAAGCTTGACCAGATCTGTCGATTCAATCCCAGCCCGTGAATGAGCGCCACGACCGGCGCATTGGCCGGGCCTCGCAGTGTATAGCGGGTACCATCCGGCGCAGTCTTTGCCACTGGCGAATCCACGTTCATAGCACCACCCCGGCGTCGGTTTGACTGGTTTCTGCCGCCATGGATTCCAGCAGCGTGTCGCGCGCCGCCGCGAGGTGAGCCAGGCTTGCGGCACGCGCGCCAAGCCGATCGCGCGCGACCAGTGCAGCGGTCAGGCGGCGCATTTCTTCGAGCGACACCTGGCGTCGTTCGGGATTGGACATCAACTGACCACGCAGGTAGTGCACCCGATCGATAATATTACTGAGGGCACGCCGTATTTCTTCGTTGCGACAGCCGCTGAACAGCAGCTCGTAATAACTTTCCTTGAGCTGGCGCATGCCAACCACATCTTCGCGCGCGACACAGTCTTCGAGATTCGCCAGCAGTGCCTGCAGTTCACGCAGCTCGGCAACGCTCGCACGTTCGGCAAACAGTTCGGCGGCCTGGGTTTCCAACGAACTGCGCAGTTCGAAAATTTCACAGATCTTGCGCACGCTGAGCAGCGTGACGCGATAGCCACGATAGGATTCACTTTCGACCAGACCACTCATCTCCAGTCCAACCAGTGCCTCGCGCAAAATAGATCGACTGGCGCCGGTTAACTCGCAGAGTTCGCGCTCCACCAGCTTTTGGCCCGCGGCGTAGCGGCCATCGAGAATGGCGCTGCGCAGTTCGCGTTGCACGCGGCTGCGTAGGGTTTCATCGGGACTGGTAATGGGCGTCAGCCGGGTTGGCTGGCGATCGCGCCGCTTTTGCTGCATGTTGAAATACGCATTCAAAAAATCGAAATTGTATACAAAATTGATGAAAAATCTAGTTTTTAGCGCTGCATTAGCATATTACTGGATTTATTGTATGACAATACCAAACAGTAGTTGAATCAAGACAGCATTTGCAGGCAGTGATCGCGGGTATCACCCATCATCGCCGCAGGCGCACCGCCCTTGGCCAGCACCCGCGTTCCAAAATACGCGCTGACGATGAAGGAGCCGAGCGAAGTGGCTCGATCGTCGTTGACGCCATCGGCGATCAGCGCTTCCATGATGGCAAGCTTGAGTCGGCGAATCGTGTTGCGCACCTCGTTTTTAACCTCGCGGTCAGTCACCGCCTTTTCCAGGCTGGCGTTACACAGCAGGCAACCGCCGGCAAACACGTCGCGTTTGGTCGATTCGATGACGCTGTCAAACAGGCGCGCGATCTTATGGCGCGCGCTACCCTCTCCGCCGAGCATGTCGATCCCGGCCTGGATGCGCGTGCGATCGTAGTGCTTGAGGGCCGCGAGGTAAATCGCCTGCTTGTCGCCAAAGGCGCCGTACAGGCTTCCCTTTAAAAGTCCCGATGCCTTCACCAGATCCTGCAGGGTAGTGGCTTCATATCCCTTGTTCCAGAAGACCTTCATCAGATTCTCGATCACCTGGTGCTCGTCAAATTCTCTCGGCCTTGCCATATCAATCGTTCCTGGTCGCTCAATTAGTTATTGACCGATCGGTCATTAATTGCTATATTTATCAAATCAGCTGCCTCGCAGCTTTATTTTTAACCAGTTTATGACCATATGGTCAATAATTCAAGGCGGAGAACGGAACCATGTCACAAAAATTCGATATTCTGATCATTGGCGCCGGAAATGCCGGTTTCGGCGTATCCCAGATCGCGCATGCCGCGGGTAAATCGATTGCTTTTGTCGAGTCTGATGAGTTTGGCGGCACCTGTCCGAATCGCGGCTGTACCCCGAAAAAGGTACTGGTTGCCGCAGCACAGGCGTTGCACGACATCGAACTCGCACCACAGCACGGCATCGAGGTGGGTAAAGCGCGCCTCGACTGGGGTAAATTGATCGACCGTAAAAACGACCTGATCGATTCCATTCCAGGCGCCATGGAACAAACCGCGCGCGGCCGCGGCGAAGTATTCAAGGGCCAGGCACGCTTCGTGGGCGAAAATGCCGTGGAAGTAAACGGTGAACGCATCGAAGCGGAGCACATCGTCATCGCCACCGGTTCGATAACTCGCCCGCTGACTATTCCAGGGGCGGAACATTTGATCACATCGGATGAAGTGCTCAGCGAGCGCGAGTTGCCCGCGGAAGTGGTGTTCATCGGCGGGGGCGTGATCGCCATGGAGTTCAGCCACGTCTATGCCCGCGCCGGCGCCCGGGTGACGATACTCGAAGCCATGCCGCAGTTGTTGCCGCGCCTCGACCAGGATGCGGTAGCTGCCGTGCAGCGCGAGAGCGAACGCCTCGGCATCGAGATTCGCACCGGCGTGGAAGTCGAATCCATTGAAGTCGTAGCGGACAAGCTGCAGGTAACTTTTGTGCATAACGGAGAGCGCCAGACTATTGTTTGCCGAGCGCGTGGTCAACGGTACCGGGCGTATCGCCAATGTTGCTGACCTTAACCTGGAAGCCGCCAACATTAGTTACGACGGGATTCGCATCGAAGTCGACGATTACCTGCGCTCGGTGAGCAATCCGTCGGTCTGGGTTGCCGGTGATGCACTGGTACATTCGGCTCAGTTGTCGCCACTGGCCACCTACGAGGGGCGTATCGTCGGGCAAAACATCGTCGACGGCGCCACGCATCGCCCCGATTATTCGATTGTGCCGAGCGCGGTCTACACGGTGCCAGCCCTGTCCAGCGTCGGTTTGACCCAGGCCGAAGCCGAGCGCGATGGGCTCGATTTTGCGGTCACGACCTCGGACATGACGGACTGGTTTTCCGCGCGCTTCTACGCGGAAACCGTCGCCTGGTCAAAAATCCTGGTGGAAAACGGCTCGCGGCGCATTCTCGGCGCCCAGCTGGTGGGACATCACGGCGAAGAACTGATCCACCTGTTTGCGCTGGCGATGCGTCATGGCATCACCGCCGATCAACTGGCGGATGAAATGTACGCTTTCCCGACCTTTGCCGCCGACATCAAGAGCATGCTGTGATCGAAGTCGGTCAAATTCGCGGCGGTTTGGGTGTTTGCTCGGCCGCATTCAGCGCTTCCCGATGAATGATGTAGATACCGCTGCCGATGATCAGCAGCGCACCACAGATCGCTAAGGCATTCGGCACGTCGTTCCAGATCAGGTAACCGAGCAGCGCCGACCAGATCAGCGCGGTGTATTCGAAGGGCGCGATCAACGATGGCGAAGCGATGGCATAGGCCTTGGTGACCGCAAACTGCGCGATGACGCCGAAGAAGGCGACGCCGAAGATCAGCAGGTATTGCTCGAGGCTCGGCGAGCTCCACGACAAGTATTGCGGAACAGCCAGCAGCACGGCGAAACCCAGCAAGGTGTAGAACAGAATCGTCGTGGTATTTTCACGCTCGCCAAGAATGCGCGTCAGGCTGGCGACCAGCGCCCAGCCGAGTGCGGCGCCGAGCATCATCAGCGCGGGCATCGACAATCCGTCGGCCGGGTTGGTGATCAACAGCACGCCGACAAAGCCGACGATTATGGCGAGCACCCGGCGTATGCCGACCTTTTCACCCAGCAGCGGCACCGAGATAATCGCGAGAAACAGCGGGAAGGAGAAAAACAGCGCCACCGCGGTCGCCAGCGGCAAATACTTCAGGCTGGTGAAGAACAACACCCAGGACAGTATATTGAGACCCGAGCGCAGCGCCAGCAACCAGGGTCGATGCACGCGGAACGAAATCGCTTCACCGGACAGGGTCGTGCTCGCGCTCAGAAAAACCAGTCCGAACAGGCTGCGGATAAACAGTATTTGCAGCACCGCGACCTCGGCGGATAACCACTTGATGCCGGCATCCTGGATCGAGAAGCACAGTCCGCCAAGGACGGTGATCGAAATGCCGAAGGCGGCGCGCTCACTGCGCAGGGTCTGGGTATTCAATGCCTGGATATTCCAACGGTAAAATCGGGGGACAGTATACCTGTTTCCCCGGAAATCCTATCGGACCATGAGCTGATTCGGGAAACAGGTATACTGTCCCCCGATTTTTCAGTTCCGGCGAAAGGGGCAATCGTGAATTTTGAATCGAGTAACAAGGTCAAGCGGCTCTGCAGCCAACTTCAGGCATTCATGGATGAACACCTGCTGCCCGCAGAGGCGCTTTATCGTGAACAGGTCGCGAGCGCATCCAGTCGCTGGTCCACTCCGCCGCTGATGGAAGCACTAAAGGCGCGCGCTCGTGCCGAGGGTTTGTGGAACCTTTTCCTGTCGGAGCACGAAGCCGGCGCTGGTCTCAGCAACCTTGAGTATGCGCCGCTGGCGGAAATCATGGGGCAAACTGGTGGGCCGCAGAAGTGTTCAACTGCAACGCGCCGGACACCGGCAACATGGAAACGCTGTTGCGCTACGGCAGCGACGAACAGCGCAGCCGCTGGCTGACACCCTTGCTGGAAGGCAAGCATGCGTTCGGCTTTCGCAATGACCGAACCCGACGTGGCTTCTTCCGACGCCACCAACATCCGCTGCTCGATCACGCGCGATGGCGACGACTACGTCGTCGATGGCAGCAAATGGTTTACCACCGGCGCGATGCGTGACTCCTGCGAATTGTTGATCGTGATGGGCAAGACCGACCCCGACAATCCGGACCGCCACGCACAGCAATCGATGATCCTGGTGCCGATGAACACGCCGGGCGTCAGTGTTGTTCGCCACCTGACCACGCTCGGCTACGACGACGCGCCCTTTGGCGAAGCGGAGCTGCGCTTTGACCAGGCGCGGGTTCCGGCCAGCAACCTGTTGCTCGGCGAAGGGCGCGGTTTCGAAATTGCCCAGGGCCGCCTCGGGCCCGGCCGGATTCACCACTGCATGCGCCTGATCGGCGGCGCGCAAAGAGCGCTCGAGCTGATGCTGGCGCGCGTCGAGCAGCGCAGCACTTTCGGCCGCAAGCTCAGCGAACATCAATCGGTGCGCGAAGACATCGCGCGCTCCTGGTGCGAGATCGAACAGGCCCGGCTGCTGACGCTGAAAGCGGCCGACAAGATCGATCGCGAGGGCGGCAAGGCGGCGCGCGACCTGGTCGCGGCGATCAAGATCGTGGCGCCGTCGATGGCGCAGACGGTGATCGATCGCGCCATGCAAATCCACGGCGCGGCGGGATTGACGGCAGACTTTCCGCTCGCCGAACTGTTCAACTACGCGCGCCAGATTCGCCTCGCCGACGGCCCCGACCAGGTGCACATGATGGCACTGGGGCGCCAACTGGTGAAGGACTACCACGCGAAAAGATTCTGACACACTTAGCCTCCGTCATCCCGGCCTCCGAGCCAGGATCTTACGAAGGCGCCATGATTACAAGACCACAACGCCGGACTGCCGGAGAGTGGGCTGGTGAGGGACTTCCACGCGAAACGAGCCTGACACCTTCAACAACATCAACCTGCCCGTCCATTGGGGCTGATCACAAATTCAGTGTATTGCTATCAGGAATGAGTGCGGTTCAATTGAGTACACCGGATAAATCCAGATTTAATTCCAGGGATTGTTGGTCCGCAGGTGTGCAGAGCGATGGTTTAGCCGGGGTATTTGGACTACCGAATTCCAGGCGGCGTTCATCGAAACGTTAATTTGCAGCCTTACCCTGCGTAACTCCTAACCAATCTGCCAGAGCGCGCACTTCGGAGGTACGACGAATCCTCGAGCTTTTTTTGACCCCGATGATTGCATTTGTGTAGCGAATGTTTAGGTGTTCGTTATGCTCTTCATGCTCAGGCAGTAGTATGAACTCAATCGTGAGTTTGCAAGTAACAATCAAGATAAAAATTTGCGCGAGATAGCTATCTTGAAACCCCAGCACGTAACGAGCCAGATCTAAAACGATAAACCAGGCGGTACAAACAGCAGCATATTTCAAATAGAGCGCCAGCCTGATTGTCCATCCAGGCGCCTCTTTATAAATTAACCAGTCGATCGGTGAGCCTGGCGAATACGGTTCGGAGAAGCGACTTTTATAAAATTGTGATACCAGAAACCATACCAGAGCGTACATGAGGAAAATGAGTAGGAACGGGTCCATTCGCGGATTTTACCACATCAAATTAGAGTGAACAAAGCACCAAGCAATACACCACACCCAGATAAATGCCAGAGAGTGTCTGTCCCTGCCAATGCCGACCTGCTCAGCTTCGGTCATCCCGGCCGCAGAGCCGGGATCTTACGAAAATGCCATGATCGCATAGACACAAGGAGCTTCGATGAGGACAGGCCACGCTTTGCACATTAAGAGGTTTAGCGCTTATATCCTGGCTCATGCGAAACGTGGTCAGTCCCCGATTGTTCTATATTTTGTCTGTGCCCTGACAGGTATAATGACGCGTTGTACTGCCTACCGGACACTAGCATGAACACCGAGATCAATTACAGGAGCAACCCTTTGAATGGGGTTGGCTTAAAAAAATTGGTGACCGAAATAGTAGATCACTATGGTTTTCAGATTCTGTTTGCCTATTTAAACATCAATTGTTTCAAGAACAATCCGAGCATTGAATCCAGCGTGAAGTTTCTCAAGAAAACTGACTGGGCGCGTGAAAAGGTCGAGGCTTTCTACATGTACCAGTTTAAAAGCTTGCCCAGGGCATCGTCAGAACAGTCTGCACTACCGCCCAGGGATCGGATTGTCCCGGATGATCAAACGCCGGGCGCACCTGCTGAATTGAGCCTTGAAGAGGCTGAACAATTGAGTGAGGAGCGTGTAGAAAAAGCGGCGGCATGGGATCTGGAAGCGGGCCATCGCCCGGGCAAGCGCGCTAACACTCAACAAGACAAGCCTTCCAATGAGCCGGCAAATAGTCATCCGGAAAACGATCACATTGCGAAGGAAGATCATGAGCTGCCGGAATCAACAAGCCGCCCTGATGAGGAAGACGACGATCCATGGGGAAAATGGAAAAATAAATCGGGCCGCTAACGAAAAACGAGTAATTGATGTTTATCGTAGAGTGTGTTTTCCTTGGTTTCCCTACGTCTCGACTATTGTGGAGAGCACCATGAGTGATAATTCGAATGCAGAACTGGGAATTGCAATCACCCAGGCCAGGGCAGCGCAGAGTAAACTCGCACATGCCAAAGGTTTCGAGCGCAGTCACAACTGGACGATAAACCAGCTCAATGAAAGAGTGTTCGGCATGTTTGCGATGCTGGTGCTGGTCATACTGATCAGTGTCTGGGCATTTGATGTCCCGGCATTAATTCGATATGCGGTCACCATTGTAGCCGGGGCCATTTTTGTATACTGCAAAAGCATGGCAACAAAGCGGAAGAAGGACCTGGATGCTTTGCGCCAGCAGCAAGTAAAGGAATATTCGCGATATAAATAATCGGTTTTTATTTCGTATTTTACGAACTGGTAAAAACTTTCACTTCTAAGGAAAAAAAGGGACAGTATACCTGTTTCAATAGCCATTCAGTTTGCATAGAGCATCAGTGAAATAGGTATACTGTCCCCTCAACCCTTTCCCCTCAAGCTCAGCAAAGCAGACGCTGAGAGATTCAGAATGGGTGGCAGCAAAGTGCCCTTAGTCGTCGTTAGTGGCCAAATTTTGGAAGGAAGGTTACGACCCGATTCGTTCGTTGCGGCCTAGGCCATGCGTTCCAATAAAAATTTAAGATCGTTCTTTACAATGGCGTCAATTTCTTCGCGTGGAATATTCAGATTTGAAGCATATTCGATGAACCGAGCATTATGAACACTGTAGATGACTGCCGCAGCGGTCTGGGAGTCGCAACGGGCATCGATTAGCTTCCGTTTCTTTAGTTGATCGATAATCTTCGCCAGCAGATCTATCAGTTCATGTTCCAGTTCCGCCAGCCCGCGGCCAAAAGCCGAGCTACCCTCTTTTATCGAGGTTGCCAGCACATGCCCCCAGATATGACGGTCGAGATAGGAAAATGCATGGTCGAATATGGTTAGTGAGAAGTCGGTAATTACAGAAATCGCATCGCGACTATCCGCTTCCAGAATTGCGTTAATTTTTTTAATGAGATGACGGTCGCTCTCAGCTACCAGGGCCAATAATAAGCCGCCTTTCGAACCATAGTAGTTAAAAATAGTCATCGCAGACAGATCTGCATCCTCGGCAATCGCCTCAATTTTAACGTCCCGATAATCGTCCACTTTGAATCTCTGCCTGGCCGCTTCGAGAATTCGACGCTGTCGCTCTGCTTTTTGTTTCTTTCTCAGTCCTGCCATTTAATGTGCTCAATTACCCTGCATTTGTAAATTAATCCCAATATCCCATCGATATTATAACTTTTAGTGACTAAAGATATTTATTGACTAAAATCAACTGCAACTGTAACATAAATTTACCAAACAATGACAAATCCAAACCCCACCTGCCGTATTTGTCTATAAATTGAGGAGCGCAGAAATGAAAATTAAACGTTATGTACCAGTAATCGTGCTTGGTCTGGTTCTTTCGTCATTGACATCATTCGGTGCCAATGCCGCGGAAAAAGTTAATGTTGGCATATGTGTATCCTGGCCAGGATACGCCATGTTGAAGGTTGCGGAAGAAAAAGGCCTCTCTCCTGACCTGGAATACAACTTCACGTTATTTGAAGACCCCATTGGCGGCCACCTGGCGATCGCATCCGGTCAGATCGACGTTTACATGTGCACAGGCGATTACACACCGTTGATAGCCCAACGTGGTACCGACGTGGTTAATGTCGCTTTCACGAATCCCTCCTATGGAGTAGACCACATTATTTTTTCGCCCGGCGTGACGGCTGAAAATATCAAAGGCCAGAAAGTAGCCGCTCCGCAAGCCTATATCGGCCACTTGTTGATGGGCCTGATGCTCGACAGCATCAATGTTGCGCCAGATGAAGTCGAATGGGTTAACCTGAATTCAGATGAGGCTGTTGGTCCGATGATGTCAGGGGATCTTGCCGCCGCCTATCTATACGAGCCCTGGATATCAAAGGTCCTCGCAAACCGCGAGGGTGCGCACAGTGCCATTCATACGGCTGATGCGGCGATGCTTAAGACCGGCATATTCATGGATGTAATTTACATGAATAAGAACTTTATCAAGAAACGTCGTCAGACAGCCCTGGATGTGTTGAAGGCACGCTGGGATTCCGTTCAATACTGGCATGACAATACAGCTGAAGTTAATAAGCTATTGGCTGAATTTCTTCAGTGGCCAGTCGAAGATATCGGATATGTAATTGGCACAAATGGCAAGTTTTTTGAAGGTGGCATCTACATGTACGACTTTGATGAAGCGGCCCGTGTCTGTGGTGCGCTGGATGGTGAGCCACCGTTTGGATTAAGGAATGGCAGCATGGTCGATGTTGTGTCCCTTATCAATGAATGGTGGATCAAGCTTGGGCTGATGGACGAAAAGGTCGACGCCTCGGGTGCCGTTGACTGTTCCCTGGTCGGCGATCTCGTAAAGAGTGGCTATCGACAATCGATTTCTGCGAACTAGTTCCAAAGAGGGTGGGGACAGCTGTATGTCCCCACTAGCCTTTGACTTATCGCTATTTGTTTTGATCCCTGGCCTCAGGCACAGTGCAGTGACTATATGAATAGACGGTAAGCCAAATGGGTTGGAGCATTTCTAATGTCAATTAAAACGAACCGGCCACCCCTGCGGGTGACAATGCGAAAGCCCGTTTCCCGCAAGCTTAGCATCCTGTTGGGAATATCGGTCTGGGTAATTTTCTTCGCGGCCTGGGAGTTGGCGGTGGTCTTCGAAGGCGTCAACGTCTTGCTGGTGCCGCCGCCGGAGAAGGTACTTGGAACCTTGTATGATTTGTTACTGGGGGGGAAATTCCCTGGTGATATCGGCGTCAGTGTACTTCGCGTGGTGGGTAGCTTTACCGGGGCATGCCTGGTAGCAGTGCCCCTTGGCATTTTAATGGGAACGTTCGCGTCAGTTGAATCATTTTTTAATCCCTTTGTTTCCGCCTGGCGATATTTGCCCGCACCCGCATTCATCCCGATCTTGCTGATGTGGCTTGGAACGGGCGAGGGACCGAAGCTGGCATTGTTATTTATCGGCGTAGTGTTTTTTCTTATAACCCTGGTGATGGATTACACCCGGCAGGTTCGTATCGAACTGATCGAAACGTCTTTAACACTCGGGGCATCCCAGAAACAGGTGTTGTGGACGGTGATCGTGCCCGCCGTCCTGCCAAATGTCGTGGTCGCCATGCGCCAGATGCTGGCCGTCAGTTGGACCTATCTGGTCATTGCGGAAATCGTGGCCTCTACCAGTGGTATTGGTGCGATGATGATGCGGGCGCGTCGTTTCCTGCACACGGATGAAATCATGGCGGGTATTCTGGTAATCGGTCTGCTGGGGCTGCTGTTCGATCTGTTGTTCCGTTGGATGCATCGTGGACTCTTCGGCTATCTCTACAATCAAGGACGATGAGGAGAGCGGTGTAATGAATAATTCCCAACAGGCTAACGACTCTGCCAAACTGATCGTCGAAAATGTGGGCAAGGTGTTCACCCTTGCGGACGGGCAGGAAATCCACGCGATCTCCGACGTCAGTTTTGTCGTCAGGCGAAACGAGTATTGCGTTTTACTGGGCCCGTCAGGCTGTGGTAAATCTACGGTTCTCAGAATGATAGCGGGACTGGAAACACCCTCTTCAGGTCGTATGCTGCTTGATGATGTGCTTATCGAAGGCCCGGACCGGCATCGCGGCATGGTGTTTCAGAACTACACCTCGTTTGACTGGATGACGGTGCAGAAAAATGTCGAGTACGGCATGAAGTGCAACGGCGTTCCGGTTAAAGAGCGCAAAGAGCTTGCTTCCTATTTCATTGATCTTGTCCGTCTGACCAAGTTCAAGGATGCTTATCCCAGCCAGTTGTCCGGGGGCATGAAACAGCGTGTCGCCATCGCCCGGACGCTCGCAAACAAGCCCAGTGTATTGTTGATGGATGAACCCTTTGGCGCGCTGGATGCGGAAACTCGCTGGAACATGCAGGAATTGATGATCTCGATCCTCGAATCATCGGATACCACCGTTGTCATGGTGACCCATGATATTGAAGAAGCCCTGTTTCTGGGGGATCGAATTGTGTTCTTTTCCCGTCATCCCGGTACCGTTCTCGAAGATGGTCCAGTTGCGTTCAAGAAAGGACAGCGTATCGGGTCCAAGGAGGAGGTGCTTGATACGGATGGTTATCTCGAATCCGAGCGCCACATTATGTCTCTCATGCGCTCCCAGCGCCCAGATGTTGAGGCTTGAGTCCGCCGTGGGGACAATTCACTACGATTTCAGTGGCAAGAAGGTTCTTGTGACCGGTGGCAGTCGTGGCATCGGTTATGGAATCGCGCAGGGATTTGCGAATGCCGGCGCAGAAGTTATCCTTCTGGCCGAAGATGATGCCGTGCATAATTCGGCAAAAAACCTTGCGAATGAAACCGGCGCATCCGTGCAAGCCATACAATGCGATATTACGGATGTGGCGGCGGTTAAAACAGAACTTGCTTGTCTCCGTCAGATTGACGTTCTGGTTAATAATGCAGGCCTTGAGCGAATAACCCCGGTGCTTGATGACGATGACGCGGTTGAACAATCATTCCGGCGTATCGTTGATATCAACATGATGGGCACTTTCTATGTAACACGCCATGCGGCACCGAGGATGCCCCGGGGCTCCGCGATGATATTCACCTGTTCAATCTGGAGCCGAACCGCAGTACCTGAATTTTCAGCCTATTGTAGTACCAAGCATGCCAACCTTGGTTTCATGCGGTCCATGGCCCGGGAACTTGCCCCCAGGGGTATTCGGGTGAATGGTGTTTGTCCGGGCTGGGTCAGAACGGATGCCTCCATGCTGTCGCTGAAGAATATGGCCAAACGCACAGGGCGTACCGAGCAGGACTTGCTGGATGAAATCACCGCTGCGCAGATCATGGCAGGGCTGATGGAACCCGAAGATATGCAGTCCACCTACCTGTTTTTAGCATCCAGTGCTTCTTCAAATATAGTTGGACAGGCAATCATGGTGGACCGTGGCGAGGTCCTGGTATGACGTTCCTGGGGAAAAATGCGTTGGTGACGGGGGCGAGCCGCGGTATCGGCAGGGCTTGTGCCGAATCACTGGCAGCCGAAGGCGCCGATGTCACAGTTGTTGACCTTTTAGACTGCACAGAAACCATCGACGCGATCACCGAGGCAGGTGGTTCAGCCAGGCAGATGACATGTGATGTTTCCGATGAGGAATCTGTACTTGCCGTTTTCAGGGAATGTTTCCCCGAAAGTCGGCCGCTTGACTTTTTAGTGCATTGCGCCGGGATCATTCACGAGCGCCCGTTGCTGGATACTCCTGTCGAGGAATTTGATCGGGTGATCGCGGTTAATTTGCGCGGGGCTTTCCTGGTGGGGCGAGAGGCACTTCGTTGCATGTCCAGAACAGGAAGCGGACGTGTCATTCTGACCTCATCCGACATGGGATATTACGGGCGCGAAACGTTTTCTCCCTATGTTGCTTCAAAGCACGGGGTGATGGGGCTGGTGAAGTCCTGGGCTTATGAATTTTCCCCGTCAATCAATGTAAATGCCTTGTGCCCCGGGCCGATAGATACGGCCATGCTGGATGCCGACAACATGACGCCGGAATGGCGGCAAAAGGAACTGGATATTCCGCTGAAGCGATTTGGCAAACCGAAAGAGATCGCGTACATGGTGACATTCCTGTGTGGCGTTGGCGGTGCCTATATCACGGGGCAGGGAATTGGTGTAAACGGCGGGAGTGTCATGCCATGACACATGCATCTTACGGAGAAAAGTTATGATCAATAATCCTGTTCCATGGCCAAACGGGGCCAAATGTGCGGTTGCGTTTACCTTTGACATGGATGCGGACAGTTTTCTGCACCTGTCGCATCCGACGGACTCCTATCGCCGTGTTGCAGCCATCTCCGAATTGCAGTATGGCCCAAAGGTCGGTGTCCACAGAATACTGGATCTGTACGAGCGATATGGCCTGAAACAGTCTTTCTACATTCCGGCATGGTGTATTGAACAGTATCCCGACACGGTGGACGCCATCGTCAAGGCCGGCCATGAAGTCGGCCATCACGGTTATCTGCATGAGCACCCCAATGAACGTCCAGTCGATGAGGAAAAATATTGGCTGCAAAAAAGTATTGAGGTCATTGAGCGTCATACCGGTCAGCGCCCCCGTGGATATCGGGCGCCACTTTACAAGTTTTCTGAAAGCACGCTGAATTTGTTGCTCGATGAAGGCTTCACCTACGACGCATCACTAATGGCGGATGACATTCCGTATCTAATCAAATCGGCAAAAGGCGATCTGGTTGAGCTCCCATCCTATTGGGGCCTGGACGATTGGCCGCCCTATGTCCATATGAGCGACATTGATTTCATGATGCCGATAAAGGCGCCATCGGAGGCTATTGTCGGTTTTCGCGACGAATTTGATGCCGCGTGGGAATATGGCGGATTGTGGGTTGCTGTCTGGCATCCGTTTGTTACCGGACGGCTCGCCAGGCTTCGGGCCGTTGAAGGCCTGATTAAGTATATGCTGGAGAAGGGCAATGTATGGTTTGCCAGCATGGAAGAGATTGCTGACCATGTTCGTCACGTTTCTGCGAATGGTGAGTATTCGCCTCGAGTCGATAAGCTACCTTATTACGATGGACCCGTAGAAATTCCTGCCTATCGGGATAATCGATCCTAGTCAAATTCTCCATGCAGGTTAATGGCTGCAACAAACCAGGTTAGAGAGGTGCGATCGAGACATGATGACTAAAAACGAAGAAAATTCGCTTCCACGTTACTCGGGCCTGCCCACATTCATGCGGGTTCCCTATCAGCCTGATCCGCAAGGACTCGATATCGCCTTGATAGGTGTCCCATACGATGGTGCCGTAACGAACAGGCCCGGTGCGCGGCACGGGCCACGGGAGATACGAAATCAGTCGAGCCTGATGCGGTCTATTCATCATGTCACTAAAACCGATCCCTATAAGTTATGCAAGATTGCCGATATTGGCGACGTGCCGTTTCAGGCACTGTTCGATCATGAAGCGGTAGTGCGAGATATCGAGGCTTTCTATGCCCGTGTTCATGCCGCAGGGGCGCTACCGCTTAGCGCCGGTGGTGATCATTCCGTTACCTACCCCATCATGAAAGCCATTGCCAAGGACGGGCCTGTTGGCCTGGTCCATATTGACGCCCACACGGATACTTGGGATGAATTTCAGGGGTCCAAGTTCATGCATGGAACACCGTTTCGTCGTGCACATGAAGATGGCTTGCTAGATGCCAGCAGAACGATCCAGATTGGAATTCGCGGCGCTCAGAACACCACGGAAGGCTGGGAATACTCTATCGAGCAGGGTATGCGGGTGGTTTTCATGGAGGAATTTACTGAGATAGGCGTTAAAGCGGTAATTGAAGAGGCTCGTCATATCGTTGGCGATGGCCCCACTTATATATCGTTTGACGTTGACGGCCTCGACCCGGTGTATGCGCCAGGAACGGGTACACCTGAAATCGGAGGCATTACTACCATCGAAGCACAGGCTCTGCTCAGGGGTCTGGGCGGTCTCAATCTAATCGGTGGTGATGTGGTCGAAGTCGCTCCTCCGTTTGATCCCAGTGGTAACACCTCGCTGGTGGGTGCGACTCTAATGTATGAGATATTGTGCCTTTTGGCAGAAACGGTTTCTAGAAACCGGGCGTGAGCATTTGACTGGACTACTCAAGTAGTGCAGCCTTAATAAGCTGAGGCGATCGAAGAACTCGATTGAATTCTTTCGCGCCAAAAGCACAATTTAAATACAAACTTTTTAGTGTCCAACGCCGAAGACTGCCGCCTACCTTTGTGTACTGGGAGTCCGAATCGGGTCGGATTTTGCCGCTCACCGCAGCTTTTTGATCGTCTGCTTCACGCCCTGAGGTATTCAGTCAAGCTGATTCAAGCATTTCTTGCCTTTTGACCAGGGGTGACCCGCGTCGCTCCAGGGCTTTCAGATATCGGGATTCATCGTATGCAACACCTGTCTGCCAGCAACGGTAAAGAATCCGTATCCATTTAAACGCTAACGACCTGACCGCAGCCTGGTAGGTTGATCCTTTGTCACGCTGTTGCCGATAATACGCCCCGGCCCAGTAGGATTTGTTGATCGTTTGCGCTGCCCATTCGACGAAAGTCTGACGCATAAATGTCGGGCACTGTAATCGCCAATGCACCCAGTGCTTCTGCCCACTGCGTTCAGTTACCGGTGCAATACCCGAGAGCTTCTGGACATCGGCTGCACTGGAAAAGCGCTCTCGCTGCTCACCGAAAGCAACCATCAACCGGGGTGTGAGTGACGGGCCTGCTCCCGGCAGTGGCTGGAATAAGGCATAGTCGGGATGCTGTGAAGCCAGCTTCGCGATTTCATCATCGAACTGATCGATGGCCTTGAACATTAACTCCAGCTGCTCAACCAGGACCAGAACCTGCATCCGATAAGGGACGATCACCGCTTCATCCAGGGTGAGTGGACTTGCCGCTTTGATCGCTTTGCGACGGCGTTCGACCACATCTTCACGGTACATGTGATGTTCGTGGAAGAATTGCTTGAGCGTGTTGGCACGCGCACGCCTGGCTTGCGTCAGCGTCGGCCAGCGTTTCACAAAGGCACAGAATAAGGGCGTATCAATGTGCTCAAACCACTCCAGCACCTGCGGATAGTACTGTTTCAGCGCACTGCGCAGCCGGTTGGTGATCCGGCCCTGGTCGTTGACCAGGCGCCTGCGCTGTTCCACCATCGTCGCCAGAGTACGCATCTCAGTGCTCTGGGGTTTGAGCACCTTGAAGTGCTCTGGGTGGCGCAGCAACATATCCACCGCAAGCTCCGCGTCGGTCGGGTCGTCCTTGGCCTTACTCGGCTGGAACGCCTCCCGATACTTCGCCAGTGTGCTCGGGTTAACGGGAAAAAGGTCGATAAAATCATACTTCTGCAAGGCCGAGACAATCGGCCCTTTACTCAGTTCTAGCGCTATCGCGATGGGACCGCCATATTGTTGGTACAACTCTTTTACCCAGGCGTCGATCGCCTCGGGGTGGTGAAGAATAACATCGAACTCTCGTGCATCTGAATCGCTCGGGCAAATGCAAACATCGTGCTTCGAATCCGCCCAATCAATACCGACATAGACACTATAAACAACCGATTCTTGCTCATTCATGACAACTCCCCAATATGTTAAATTGCATGGGTGGGGCATGCAGCCTGAGATCTTCGAAACCAATATAGGTGAGCCGGTGCTACGGCGAGCCCTGAGTATTCGTTATCGATCTCAAGCGCACTCGCTGACTCGAATCCAAAGCGGTGAACATCGCATGTTTGGGCACAATATTCGTAGTCAGCGGGTGCATGTCCCGCTCTCACTGACAGATACCTGACAGCTTTACCAGTATGGTCGAGAACGGGCATAAGTATCTATATTGGTGCGTTTGCAGAAGTTCTGGTTGGTGAATCGAATGGCAGCTTACGAGAAAGCTGACCTTCGCCAGGGGAAGTTGGGCTTCCGCTAGGTGCCCTGAGCAGACACTCAGCATCTACGCCTCGCCGAAGTCCGACTGCATTTGCTTGTTATATTGCGATTTCATTTACCGTTCTAGTTCTGTAAAAGGTGTCAAATATAATTGATGGCATCAATAAATAAATCTGCACTTTTGTTTCATATGATTGACCTCCCCCCCGGTAACATGCTCCCAATCGACCCGCCCGTAGAGATCGAACAACCCCTAATAGTGCTTCCTTAGAAAGTTGTCAGGCTTGGTCCCGACGAAAGTAGCCAAGTCTACCCTGTACTCGGGTGCCGAGTTCGAGGCGCGGCCACTTCAGCCCCTTCGACCGCGGTCTAGGGTTTTACTCGACCGCGTTTTTTCTGCTGGTACTCGCGTACCCGCTGAGTGGCCTCGGCAGTTCCATCATGAAAAGAACCGAACCAGCGGTCCCAGGGCGTATCGGCTGTTCCATAGTTGCACTCAAAGAAACGATGATGGAGCTGATGGTGAAAGTCACCTGCTCCCACCAGTCGGGTGTTACCCACAGCCACCATTTCAAAACCTGAATGGGTAAACGCTGGGCCAATGCCTTTGACATAAAGATGCAACAGAAAGATTACGGGGTGTGTGGGTACTATAAAATGAATCAGTAGATCTGACATGTACAACACACTTTCAACCGGGTGCATTGAGATACCTGACCATGGCCCAATATTGGTCGATCGGTGATGTAGTATATGAACCTTGCGGTAAAGCGGTGGCCAGTGCAGAAAGCGATGTATCCAATAGAAATGCGTTGAGCCGACGATAGGCAATGCGAATATCCAGACAACAAACCATATCTCTGCGCCGGCAAAAGTCATCACCGGTGCGACATCATTGGCGGCGGCCCACCAATAGAGCACCTCAAAGAACGTCATCGCACTTACGCCGCTGGTCAGAGTCCAGAACAGATTGTCGTAGACCTGATTTCTGAAACTAAAACGTTTGCTGTTTCGCTTCAGGGGCTCGGCGTCATATTTGAAGCGTTTGCCCTGACCCGAGACGGTAAACAGCCAGAAATGCAGACCGCCTGCAAACAGCAGCAAGAGGAACACGTTTCTTAACCAGACATGAAAAATCCACCCCGGCTTCAGGCTCGCCATGGTGTCGAGCGGTATTGCTGCAAACTGAAACACCAACACAGCTACGGCGAGGAACAACATACTCACTGAAATGTTCAACCCACCGATTTGTCATCCATTTTAATGCGTCAACCACGCGCGGCGGCCAATGGAATACCGGCGTATCCGGAATCGGCAACGGGGGATGGTGATTCCAGAGGTTACGGCGAGAGTAGCTTGTGTTATCTGTCATTATGATGCCTGACCAACAATCTAAGAACCATTGACATTATACCGACTGCAAAAAAAGGGGACGGAGGGATTATTAAATTTTAATCCCTTCGTCCTCTTTTTAAGACTCAGAGCCTTCGCCATATTTTCTTGCTCACTTGGGATTTACTTCATGCCTTATAACAGCCAAATTAAAAGGTAATTGACTCGATAACATATTATAGAGTCTTTTATGAGTGTCCGCAGTGTGCCGATCGGAGACGATTTCGTTGGTAATCTGGATGACTGCTAACCGGAAGCCGCCGTTCGTTTTCAATCAGATAACTGCCGCTTCGTGCCCTTTGCTGCCGTTAGGTATCAGAAAGTGATCGGCTCCTCACGACTGCGGATTCAACCGGTCGACGCAACACATTGGTTAAACCGTTCAGCCGGTGTGTGGAAGTCTAACGTTTTTCTAGGTCGTTCGTTAAGTTGTCTTGCAACCGCATTGAGTTTGGCTTGCGAGTGAAGCGACAGGTCTGTTCCCTTTGGGGAAGTATTGTCTGAGTAGACCGTTTGTGTTTTCGTTAGATCCTCTTTGCCAGGGGTTTTGTGGATCGCAGAAGTAAACATCAATGTCCGTCGCTAATGTGAAGCGTTGGTGATCTGCCATTTCCTTACCTCGATCCCAGGTCAGTGATTTGTAGAGTTCACCCGGTAGCTTATGGGCTTGTTTGATGAGCGCGTTAATCACCGTTTCTGTGTCCTTGCCGTTGAGCTTAACCAACATTACATAGCGCGTATGGCGTTCAACCAATGTCGCCATGTGGCTGTTGTTACTGCCAGAGATCAGATCACCTTCCCAGTGACCAGGCACAGCCCGATCCTCTACCGACGCGGGCCGTTCACTGATCGAGATCGTATTGGTGATCCTGCCGTGGTCACCCGTTTTCTGCGTATGATGGCGTGAACGACGCATGACGCGCGTTCGTCTGAGATGCGCCACCAGTTCTTTCTTCAAGGCGCCACGGGCCTGGATGAATAAACTGCGATAGATCGTTTCGTGTGACACCTGAAAGTTCTCATCATTGGGATACATTAACTTTAGCCAACCTGAGATTTGAGCGGGTGACCAGAGCTTCTTAAGCTTGATTGCTACGATACGGGCTAATGCCCGATTCTGCACCAGTTTACAGGTCTTGGGGCGTATGCGCTCTATCCCAGGCAGCTTGATCAGCTTCGTTTGCCCGATAATATCGTAGGCCACCATTGCGATTGATCTCACGGCTCACCGTGGAAGGTGATCGACTCAGCTTTACTGCGATTGAACGGATAGAATAGACCAGCGACAATACCCCGAGAGATCTCTTCACGTTCTGCCAGGCTGAGTACAAACTCAGAACGAGTGCGTTTAGGTGGCCTTATTCCACCCGTTCTCGATAAGACGCCTGCTATCGATGAATGATTTCGATTAAAAAGCTGAGCAATGGTCTGTAGTGATTCGCCTTTTTGCCAACGATCCCACATCAGAGCCTTGTCAGTCTCGGTGTAGTAAATCCTCTGTCTGTATTTCATGCACAACACTCCTTCTCATCGTAATGAGATTAGCGTGTTGCAATGACCAATTGAATCCGCAACCCTGAGCTGCCGTTCAACTATCAGAATATTAGTCAGCAGGTCTCGATCCGAAGGAGTCATTTAAGCAGTGCTTGTGAGGATGAACTGGATCTGTGATCAGATGGGTATGGACTTTTCACATTAACACTAAATTCTAAACAATCTCCAATAAGGGAGCCGATTACGTCTTATATGGCTCATTCAGGCCATGAAAAAAAATTTAATCGATGATAACTTGATTACATTTGAGTAAAGTTCATTGTTATCAGATAGTTATGTTGACCGACCCGTTTTATAGCAGTTTTATACTGCTGGCTAGGCGCTGCCAATTATTACGGTATAGTCACGGTAACAACGATTTCACCAGTAACACCAGCCAGCGTTGCCCTAATGGTAGCCTCACCCGGTGCTACACCAGTCACCATTCCTTTGCCACCACCGGTATTACCCACGATTACTATCGGTACCGCGCCATCGTAAATCCCCTCCCATTCGGCCGAGGCAGTAATGACTTCCGAACTATTATCATTATAATGTCCGGTGGCAGTAAATTGCTGGGACTGACCAGATTCCAGGGTCACATTTATCGGTGTCAGGGTGATCGAGACCAGGCTCTTGCCGACTACATTCAAGGTTGCCGTACCGGGTATTGCATCACCCAGCGCCGCGGTGATAGTAACGCTGCCAACTTTAAGTGCTGATGCCTTTCCCATGAAAATTCCGGTGTTATAGATACTGGCAATTTCATAGTCAGTCGACGACCACACTACCTGATCAGTAATCAATTGTGTTGAATTGTCGTCATAGCTACCCACCGCGGCAAAATCCTGCGCCGCACCGACGGGTATACTCGCGGTCTCGGGTGTCACGGCTATACTCAATAACGCCGGTCCTACCGGTGGTTCACTGGTTGTAATCTCGACAGGCGAATAACGTGTCGCGTCGCTACCGTCACCCACCATGCCACCCTCACCCCAGCCCCACAGGGTACCATCATTTTTTATCGCCAGAGGCCGTACAAAACCGGCAGACACATACAACCAGTCATTTTCTTCGCCGACGCGCATTGGTTCTTCATGAATTCCAATGAAATCGATGCCTATACCAAGCTGACCGACCAGATTGTAACCCCAGGCCCAGAGACTGCCATCATCTTTAATGGCTAAAACCTGATTCTGCACATAGCTCATGTTGAAAGGGCCTTCGCGTTGGGCCAACCTGTGGCTTCCAGAGAAAGTGCGGTTCTACCGAAAAACTACAATCCAACGTACCGTTTCCACGTGGACCGCAGCCCTTCGTCCACATGCTACCGTCGGTCTTTACTGCAATCGGGAAACTGCTGGTTATGATGTTGCGTTGACCAGTCATTACCCGCATACAGTTGCGATGAATATAACCCTCCACCAAGAAATTCGGTAACCTTCCAGATTTCGCCATTGCTCTTTATGGCATGAAAACTGGCATCATCGCCATGAACCGCGACCCAGTCATTGTTGGTGCCTACCTGTCAGGTGATGTGAGCCCTCCACCAATACATCCCCACACCCACAGCGTTCCATCGGGTTTGATCACCGCCATACCACTTTTATAGAACCTGGCAGGAATAAGATTTAAATGATCGCCGACGTTTTGTGTAGGCCAGTCGTTCATCGTTACCGAGCCGCACAGGTTCGTATACGATATACGGAGTACTCTCGCCAAGTTGACGGCAATCATTAATCCCCCATCCCCACAGGCTGCCATCCTGTTTTACCGCCAGGGTATTAGAGCCGTCGGTATTGACCTGGGCCCAGTCGTTGTCTGTCCCAATCTGGACGGGTGCATTGAAAGCTCGGGATGATCCTTCACCCAGGTAGCCAAAAGGATTGGTACCCCATCCCCACAGGGTGCCATCAGCCTTTATACCAAAGCTGCCGTAAAAGTTTGCAGCGACGGTAAACCACCGTTGTTTGGCCGGCAGCCGTACGCTAACCGCTAAGTTTGTCTCGGCGCTTATCCCTTCCATCGTTGCCGAGATTATTTATTTCCGGCTGAATCCGCTGAAACCAGTCCCTGCTGCTTCCTTGATGTTTGAAATTGTCGCAACATCCGTTGCCGAAGAATCCCAGGTCACCTTGTCGGTAATGTCGAGGAAATTGCCATTATCATAATATCCCACTGCGCTGAACTGACGTGTTTGCCCCTCGGTCAGCCGGGTATTTTGCGGGTTAATCTGGATGCTTTGCAGGAAAATGGTAATCGGCTCTTGCACCACGCTAATCGAGGTATCGCCGACTATATCCCCCAGGCTCGCAGATACCGTGACACTTCCAGGCGTATAGGCATTTACCAAACCTTCGGTTCCAGCACGGTTGCTTACGTTGGCAATACTCACGTCGGACGAAGACCATACAGCAGCCTTGCTAACATCAAGGGTGGAGCCATCATCATAGTGTCCAGTTGCGATATGCAACAGATAGTTTCCCACCAGCATTTCCGCATCGGCAGGTTGAATATCGATTGATTCCAGCCCGGCAAGCGGTGTGGTACAACTCTCAAACCGAAAAGAAACCTTATTTTCGCTGCCTGAAGCAAGTTCAATGGTCTGTGTTTCAAATTCAACCAGTCTCGGGTTATAGGCACGAATATTAAATGATTCACTGGCGGCTAAGGTGAACAGAAAATTGACTTCACCGTTTTCATTGGTCATTTCATCATCTTCAATCTCGGTCGAGACGGAGGTAACTTCCACCCAGGTTTGTACTGCTTGAGTGGTCGGGTTATGACAACTGCCGGTGGCTTCTTCAACAATGACTTTTAACTGTGCGGGATCTGGCGCATCCAGATAACTCAGTTCAAGAATGACATCGTCATTCCCGCAGACATCGTTAATGATGACCGTATTGGATGTGATTTTTGCGCCGCTATGATCTATAAACCAGGCCTTAAAGGAAAACGCATCATCCGCTGGCATATTGAGCAGCCTCGTGTCTCGCTCCAGACCGAGATCGAAGGTCTGCGCATAACCGCCACCGACCCGCTCTACATCGAGATGAACATCGATGAACTCAATATTTACGCCGTTGATAAAGACGTCAATGTAACAGCCCAGGCCTCCATTTTGTGGATCGGTTTCATCGCCTGGCTCGCCTGGGCCGTCAGGACCGTCAGGAACATCGTCTCCACCGGGTTCTGCATCACCCGCATCACCCTGTTCTCCGGGACCCGGACCATAGGAGGGGAAATCCACATTAAACCAGGACAGATGCTGGGTCGAGAGTCTAACGTCAAACACCTGTGTATCGACAGCATTCGCTTCGACGATGCCGAGGCCATGATATTTCCATTCAGCTGTTGCGTCGTTATAACTCCATAACGGTAAATCATCACCTAATTGAATTGGCTGGTTGGTCCCGGGGTGCAACAGGTCTTTTGGCGTTTGCATGACAATATCGACAGGCTGGTCAAATTGCATGCCCCTACGGCCGTTTTCGTCGACGATATTTATCGCCGCAAAACCACCTGAAATAAACCAGCCCTGTTCTGTCCCCACAGGCTGCCTGCCAATCTATATCGGTAACGCTCTCCACGGTTGTCCTGTCGAATACCAGGCCACCGGGAAAGGTTTGTAGTGTTTCGGTACTCAGGCTGCTGAAGTAGGTTGCCTGTACTACAAGGCCACCCGACAGTGGTTGATTGTTTTCATCGGTTATCCGGGTGTCTTTGGCAAGCGTAAGCTTTACGGAACCCGGAAAGTTAGCATTACTGGCTGTGTTAACAGTGATATCCCGCTGTAACACGCCACTATTGTTTACCACACCACTGCGGTCGGTTTTTACACTGGCGCCCTCAACAGGATTATCCTGTTCGTTCAACAGCAGTTCAAAATCTACCTTACCCGACTGTTTCAGTGCGATGATCCTGCTGGAGGAAAGGTAGCCCTCTGCATGGGCGATAACTTTTATAGTAAATGGGTAATTGACCTGTGCTGTCTGAAATACGAGGCGTCCATCCGAAATCAATTGCTGATCAATAATCTCCAGGCCAAGGCTGTCATAAACTGCATTGTTTCCTTCAGCCTTTAGTTCGATGTGAACAACATCATGGGCATCGGTGGACTCAATTAATTGTTTCGTTCTGGCGTTTCTAATTTTGCCCAGTACCAGGTTTTCAAATTTAGGCAGAATTTGCGGCGATAGCGCAATACTGACCGTGTCGGTGCCCCGGTTCCCCTTGCCATCTTCTGCGCTAACACTTATCGAATGGAGCCCCTGAGACAGTGTCATAGTTGAAAGCTGAGTACCTCGGCCTATTTCGCCATCCCTGTTTGACGACCACACAATCATATTGTTACCGATGATGTCGCCATCAGGGTCGGACACAGTGGCTGAAAACCGCACTTCACTACCCAGCAGAAATGAACGCGCTAACTGTGGCTGATCAATCGTGACGTCAGGAGTAGCACCGACGGGGAAGTCGCCCTCAAGTTCCTTGATTAATTTATTTACTTTGCTCTTCTTTTCTTGACCTTGCGAAGATCGGCAATCGCCCCCATTGATCTCGACATCACCGTCTACACTATTGTTCATTGCAAGTAAGTTAATCGCTTTCTGAAGATGCTTTCTAGCCTTTTTCATGAACTTTTTTGACTTTTTGTGATGCTTGATCGATTTATCTTTCTCGAGCTTTTTAACTGATTTCAAAACGCTTTTTGCAGTGTCGATGGGCTCCTTATCGAGGGTTACGCCATTTCCTTCTTCTAACCACAGTGTTGTCGAGGGACAGTTCATGTCAGCGTCGAGCGTGGTGTTTTTCGGTCAAGGTTGTGCCGCAAGGGGGAGTCACGGCCTGCACCATCGAGGTGTTCATCAGCATCAGAACACCCGCAAAACAGGCGGCTAACAAATACAGTTTTCTTTGATTGCTCATAACAAAAACACGCCAATTTTACCATAATCAACCCTAAACCTATTAAGGGTACTGATGGTGATCCAGATCAACCGGAGAGCGAGTTCGAGGTTATTGAAATAGTGCGATATTCGAACCTGAGCGATGATTTACATATTTCTGGAGCTGCGCATAGTTATTTCGAGTGGTAGATCGACGTCCGAGTAGTGCCGATTCAAGCCATGTGGTCACCAATACCGAACGGCAGCTAAGGTGCGCGGATTCAACCGGTCAACGCAACACCCCGGTAGCATCACAGCAATTCACCGGCCAGACTGACGTAATATTCCGTCTAGCCCTGTATCGGAAACTCGTCGCACAGCCCGGCAACGACGGGCCTGCGCTGGCGGCGACCGTGTCAAGCCGCCCTTCACTCGCGCCGAGGATGAGATCGGCGATACAGCTCCCCAGTTTTACCATCGCCGCTTCGTCGAAACCGCGCGTGGTCGCGGCGGCCACACCCAGGCGCAACCCGGCCCAGTCGGCGGGACGTGGCTGATCGAAGGGTATCGGGTTCTTGTTGGAGGTGATGTTGGCGGCGGCGAGCGCCTGTTCCGCATCACGCCCGAGGATTCCCAGCGGCGACAGGTCGAGCAACAACATGTGCGAGTCGGTACCACCGCCGACCAGCTTGATACCGCGCTCGAGCAGTACGCGCGCGAGTGCCCTGGCATTCTTTACCACCTGTGCCCCATATTGTTTGAACTCGGGTTGCAGGGCTTCGCCGAGGCACACCGCCTTGGCCGCCAGTACATTCGAATGCAGGCTACCCTGCACGCCCGGGAAAATGGAGGACTGCAGCTTCCTGCCGTAGTCTTCGTTACGCGTCAGAATTAATCCACCGCGCGGGCCACGCAGGGTTTTCGTCGTGGTACAGGTGACGAAATCGGCATGTTCCATGGGCGAATCGTAAACACCCGCCGCGACCAGCCCTGCCACGTGCGCCATGTCGACCAGAAATATCGCCTCGACGCGCTTCGCAATCAAAGCCATGCGCGCAAAATCGATGCGATGGGGATAGGCCGATCCACCGGCGATCAACAGGCGCGGTTTCACCGCTTCCGCCTGCTTTTCGATCTCGTCATAATTCATCAACCCACTGTCGCGCTCCACGCCATAGTGGTGCGCGTCAAACCAGCGGCCCGAGAGATTGGGTTTGGCGCCGTGACTCAGGTGCCCGCCCGCGGCCAGATCGAGGCTCAGTACCCGGTCGCCCGGCTTCAGCAGCGTAAAGAAAACCGCCTGGTTGGCTTGCGTACCCGAGTGCGGTTGCACGTTGGCGTAACTCGCGCCAAACAGTTCACAGGCGCGATCGATCGCCGCCTGCTCGACCACGTCGACAAACTCGCCACCGCCGTGGAAGCGATTTCCCGGGTATCCTTCGAGCGTCTTGTTGGTCATCTCGTGCCCCAGCGCTTCGAGCACCGCCGCACTCACAATATTTTCCGAGGCGATCAATTCGATGTGCGTCTGTTGACGCACGCGCTCATTGGCGAGCGCCTCGGCAATCAGCGGATCGGTTTGCATTAATGCGGATTGAGCAATCACGTTTCAGTCTCCTGTTACAACTCCAGTCCATTGGTAAATGTTATTCGATGCCTGGGATCTCCAAAGCTGGCCCAATTCTAAGCATTGCCCCACCCACCGCAAATCAGTTTCGCATGCATTCAACATATTCAGCCGGATATTGCTCACACTGAACACCCCGAGCTAGTTGAAAGTTTTTGGCTTGTGGGCGTCGCAGGCCGGATTGCGCTCCCGGCGCATCCGGCACTCGTGCCTCCCTGCACTCGAGCGCCGCTTAGGGGCGAGATAATCCCTCGGACGAAAGCGGAGTTTTGTTAGCTTTACAGATAAAAAATCCCGAGCCCTCCCAATCCCCTGAACCATTTTTTGGCTTGTGGGCGTCGCGAGCGCAGCATAGGGGCGAGAAAAACTCTGGCCGGAAGCGGAGTTTAGTAAACCTGAATGAGCCAATTCCTGAACACTCCCAATCCCCTGAAAGTTTTTTGGCTTGTGGGCGTCGCGAGCGCCGCTCAGGCTAGAGATTTTTCCCGCATCGGAAGCGGAGTTTAGTAAACCTAAATGAGCATTTCGGCCAGAATATATCTCGTGCCTATGCAAGCGCAGCAGCCCACAAGCCAAAAAAAAGCCCACCCTTTTGGGGTGGGCTAACATAGTCAAAACCTGAGGAGGAGGAGGGGGTTTCAACTCGTCGCCGGGACAGGATTCCTGTCGCACTGGCAATGATGCAATATTAGGGACGAAACTGTTACAATAACAGTTACAATTTTTTGAAAACCACTACAGAACAGTTGGCCTGACACCATGACAGTTGCACGCGCAGAGACCTTCAAGTACGACCAGGTATCGAGATACATCAACGAGCTGATCGAAAAAGGCGACCTGAAGCCCGGTGACAAGGCGCCTTCGCTGCGCAAGCTGAGCACCCAGCTCGGTGTCAGCATCGCCACGATTACCCAGTCCTACGTCAATCTCGAAGACCAGGGTGTGCTGACTGCCAAGCCGCAATCCGGATTTTACGTCAACGATCTCGCCAGCCAGATCAACGACATCGACAAATCACCATCGGCGCCATGCCAGGCGCGGCGAGTGCGCTTCGGCGAACTGTTCGAAGAAGTCTTCCGCAACGCCAACAATCCGCGCATCACGCCGTTTGGCATCTCCAGTCCATCGATGGAATTCATGCCGGTCAAATCGCTGACGCGCGCAACGCGCAGCATTATAAGCCGTTACCCGCAAAAGAGCATGGATTATCTATTCCCGCCCGGCGATCGCAAGCTGCGCGAACAAATTGCCAATCTCTATGCGCAGACGCACACTCGCGTCAGCGCCAACGACATCATCATCACCTCGGGCGCCACCGAGGCGCTGTCGATCAGCCTGCGCACCGTGGCCAAGCGCGGCGACATCATCGCGGTCGAATCGCCGACCTACTTCGCGGTGCTGCGCATGATCGAACAAATGGGCATGCTGGCGGTCGAGATCGACACCGATCCGGTCACCGGGCTCGACCTCGAGGCGCTCGAAGAAGCGTTCGACACCATGGACATCAAGGCGGTGCTGGCATCGCCCAACATGAGCAACCCGCTGGGGTGCCAGATGCCGGAAGACAAGAAACGCGACCTGGTGAACCTGATGGCCGAGCACGACATCCCGCTGATCGAAGACGATGTCTACGGCAGCGTGTACTTTGGTGACAAGGCGCCGCGCCCTGCCAAGTCTTACGACTTCAACAACCTGGTGTTGAGTTGCTCATCATTTTCCAAGTCGCTCGCGCCGGGCTATCGGGTCGGCTGGGCCATTCCCGGGCGCTACCGCAAAAAATTCCTGCAATACAAACAGGCCTGGTCATCGGCGACCTCGTCGATCAATCAACTCGCGCTGGCGGAATTCCTGAGTAGCGGTCAGTACGATCGTCACCTGGTGCGCTTGCGCGTGGCCATGCGCGAGCAGGTGGAAAAAGGGCGCTACCTGATTTCGCGCAATTTTCCCAAGGCAACGCGCATTTCACACCCGCACGGCGGCAGCGTTTTGTGGGTGGAGATGCCGGATGGTTGTGATTGCATCGACATATTCAACCGGGCGCTGGAACACAACATCGGCATCACTCCCGGCATACTGTTCTCGGCAACGCGCCGCTATCGCAATTACATGCGCATCAACTGCGGCTTTCCGTGGACCGAAGCCAACGTCAACGCGCTGAAGACGCTCGGCCAGATCGTCTGCGACTGCAACGACGCCTAGCCCACACATGGCATCAAGGCGAGTAGTAATCAGGCCTGGTCTTCGATCGCCTCGCTGAGCTGTAACCACTCTTCTTCGACTTGCGCGAGGCGCTCGCTGGCTTGCGCCTGCTCGGCCAGACTAGCGTTCAGCTGCTCGCGATTGGCCGCTTCATAAATCGACTGCTCGCCGAGCTGCTGCGCCAGGCTGGCACAGGTAGCCGTCAATCGGGCCATTTCGGTTTCAATCTTACGCAGACGACTTTGCTGTGCCTTGAGTTCGCGCCGATCAACCGGTTTAGCTGCGGCGAGCGGGGCATCGTCCGGTGACGATTTTCGCCGGGCTAGCCAGGTCGGATAATCGTCGAGATCGCCATCGAACGACTGCAAGCGACCGGCGTCCACCAGCCACAGTTCATCGCACACGCTGCGCAGCAGGTGTCGATCGTGCGATACCAGGATAACGCTGCCCTCGAACCCCTGCAGCGCCTGGTTCAACGCCAGGCGCATTTCCAGGTCAAGGTGATTGGTGGGTTCGTCCAGCAACAACAGGTTAGGCCGCTGCCAGATGAGCAAGGCCAGCACCAGGCGCGCCTTCTGCCCACCGGAAAAGGTTTTGACTGGTTGCAACACTTTCTCGCCCCTGAAGTTGAATCCTCCGAGGTAAGCGCGAACTTCGCGCTCGCTGAGTTTTGCATCGAGACGCTGCAGCGTCAGTAAGGCATTCGCCTCGAGATCCAGTTGCTCCACCTGGTGTTGCGCAAAGTAACCAATTTGCAGTTCGCGAGCGCGCGTGACCTGCCCGGCAAATGCCGGCAACTCGTCGGCCAGCAACTTGATGAACGTGGTTTTACCGGCGCCGTTCAGGCCAAGCAGGCCGATCCGCTGCCCCGGTATCAACGAAAAATCGATCTTGTCCAATATCGTCTTGTCAGCGTAACCCGTGCTGACCTGGTCCAGCTTGAGCAGCGACGTCGGCATCGAGCGCGGAGCACGAAACTCGAAGTGAAAGGGTGAATCAATGTGCGCGGGTGCGATCAATTGCATACGTTCCAGCGCCTTGATACGACTTTGCGCCTGGCGCGCCTTGTTCGCCTGCACGCGAAACCGGTCGATGTAACTCTGCATGTGGGCAATGGACTGCTGCTGTTTGACATGCGCGGCCTGCTGTTGCGCCAGCCGTTCGGCACGCTGCACTTCAAAAGCGGAATAGTTGCCGCGATACAGGTCGATGTGCTGATTCTCGATGTGAGCGATGCAGTTCACCACGGCATCCAGAAAATCGCGATCGTGCGAAATCAATAACAGCGTACCCGGGTAGCGCCGCAACCACTGCTCCAGCCAGATCACCGCATCCAGGTCGAGGTGATTGGTGGGCTCGTCGAGCAACAGCAGATCGGAGCGGCACATCAACGCACGCGCCAGGTTGAGGCGCATGATCCAGCCACCGGAAAAGTGATTCAGGGGCCGGCGAATGTCCGCCTCGCTGAATCCGAGACCTGCCAGCAGACGCGCCGCCCGGCTGGTGGACTGGTAACCATCGATTTCCTGCAAGCGCTCGTGGCAGGTCGCGATCTGCATCGCATCGGCATTGCTCTCGGCCAGCTCCAGCCGCGCCTCCACCTGGCGAAGCTCTTCATCGCCATCGATGACATGCTCGACCGCGATGCGCTCGCTGAGTTCGGTCTCCTGGGCGACTGAAGCCACGGCCCAGTCGGCCGGTAAGGAATACTCACCCTGATCCACGCTGAGCTCGCCACGCAGCATCGCAAACAGTGACGACTTACCACAGCCATTGGCGCCCGTTATGCCAAGCTTTTGCCCGGGATAAATATTCAGATCAACCGCTTCGAACAACAGGGTCGTCGAACGTCGCAGCGCAAGTCCGCTAAATCCGAGCATGAACCCCTGGCTCCCGACTGAATTTCAAGACCTGCATGTGCACCGATTGCTTCCCCTTCTGAAAAATGCTGTAAGATAACACCCTGGGCACCCCCAAGTTAACCCGAGAAAAAGAATGGATCTAGAAAACTACTGTCACCTTGAGGGTTCCAGGCTCTCATTCACGCGCAAACAGGCAAGCGATTTTGCCAAATTGGTCGCAGGTGACTTCAACACGATTCACGACGTCGACTCCAAGCGCTTCTGTGTACCCGGTGATTTGCTGTTCTCGGTGATCATCCATCACTTCGGCCTGCGCCAGACCATGGGGTTTTCGTTTTCCGGCATGGTCGGCGACGATGTGACGCTGATTCTGCCCGACGTCAATGCGCGCGAAATTTCAATCTACGACGAGAACGACAAAAAATATCTCGACGTCTCCAGCGACGGCGCGCACTCGCACAATCCGATATTGATCGATTCCCTGACGCGCAATTACGTCGCCTTCTCGGGGCACACCTTCCCCCACGTGCTGGTTCCGCTGATGCAGGAAAACAACGTCATGATCAACACCGAGCGACCGCTGGTGATTTACGATCACATGCGCATCTCGCTGGACACGCTGGACATCGAATCGGTCGAGCTGAAATTAACCGATAACTTTGTCCGGCTCTATGGCAAGCGCGGTGACGTCGTCCTCAACTACGATCTTTGCTGTAACGGTGAACGGGTCGGCAAAGGACAAAAGAAGATGGTGATGAGCGGGCTGCGCGAATACGAGCAGGAAAAAATTGACCAGCTGGTGGACATCTACAATGCGAGCAAAGCGCGTTACCTCGAAAGCGCCTGAACTCGCGCGAACTTATCGGTAGCGCCGCACGAAGCTCAAATACCCGCCGGCCTGGCTACCCGCCTGCACTTTGATGCTGATGTAAGCGGTGCTTTCCACGAAGATATCAAAACGCACCCCCGAATTGATGGGGTCCTCCAGCTCGAATCCACCACCGTCTTCCACGCCACTGGTATCACCATCGAGGGCCGTGTAACTGGCGAAAGGTGTGATTCTCCAGTTGCCGAAGCGAAAAGCCACGCCCAGTTCAAAACTGACCTCGTTCCAGTCGACTTCGGCGCGATCATCCTCGCTATTTTCATCGCCGGTGAAGTAGCCGTAGCCGAGCAACCCTTCCAGCGTAACCGTTTCGCTGAGCGGGAAATCCTGGCGCAGGTAGATACCGATGTTCTGTACCTCGAATTTTGTCGACTCCCCGCCTCGCGCGCTATCAAGCCGCAAGCTGTGGTAGCCAATTTCAGCGCCAACGGCCAGGCCGTTACTAGTACGTTCCTCGATTTGCAGGCTGAGGGAGTTACTCTTTGCTTCACGCCTGCCGTCGGAAAATTCCCAGTCCGCTTGCAGATCACCTATTTCGATGGCCACCCCGGTCCATTCGGCCTGGGCGACACTGTACCCGGCACACAACAGCAGGAAAATGCCGATACGCCCTGTAACAAAAATCGCTCGCCCCGGCGCAATGTTGCGCAGCACAGGATTTGATGAGGGCAAAAATAATCGCCCCCTTATTGCGGGTCGGTTGGCGCAATAACACCAATTCGTCGCAGTTGCTGCTTGTCACTAATGCGCTCGCACTCACGGTTTATCCAGTCCGCAACCTCGGCGATGATCAGCTCCGGTTTCCTGCCCTCGGGTTCGATCGGCGGGCCGATAACCACGCGGATTTTACCCGGCCACTTGATCCAGCTGTGCCGGGGCCAGAATTCTCCGGCGTTATGGGCAATCGGCAATACAGCATAACCGGTGCGCTGCGAGACGATGGCGCCGCCGATCTTGAAAGGCTTGCTCTGCATGGGCAACACGCGAGTACCTTCGGGAAACAGCATCAGAATGCGCCCACGATCCATGTGCTTCTGGCTGTCGTCGATCAACTGGTTTATCGCCTTGCGTCCGGTGCCACGATTCAGTGCAATCGCATTCATCGCCTTGAGCGCCCAGCCAAAGAATGGAATCCAGGTAAGCTCGCGTTTCACCACCCACACCATCGGCCGGAAGAACCGCTGGATCGCAATGGTCTCCCAGGTCGAACTGTGCTTGCTCATGACGATGAAACCGTTGTCCGGAATATTTTCCTTACCTTCAACGGTGTACTTGAGACCGCAGGTGAGGCGCAGGCAGGCGAGCGACCAGCCGATCCAGATTTTTACAATGCCCATGCGAAACCACAGTGGCGTGAAAAAGAAAATCGACGCGAGCGTGGCGCAAATCAACATGCCCGGTATAAAAAGAATCCAGAACAGCGTCGAGCGAATGACCAGCCAGAACTTGTACAGGGAATTGATCACGGGCGTTGCGTGCGGCGGCGCAAGGTTTCACGAACGAAATGAGCGAGGTCGTCGTAAACCGGAACATCGAGCGCTTCCGGGAAATGCTGCATGGTGTACTCGCCGTTGCCGGTACGCACCAGCACCGGTTTTGCACTGGCCATCTTGGCGGCCCGAATATCGCTGATGTCATCACCTACCAGCGGCGTTTTCGACAAATCGATGTCGAATTGTTTGGCAATCTGGAACAGCAGTCCCGGTTTGGGTTTACGGCAGATACAATTTGCTTCGGGACCGTGCGGGCAGTAAAAAATGCCGTCTACGCTGGCTCCCCGGGTTGACAGCATGGCCTGCATCTTTTCATGCATCATTTGCAGGTCCTCTTCACTGTATAGCCC
Organism: uncultured Gammaproteobacteria bacterium; assembly: GCA_963835795.1. Taxonomy (GTDB): domain Bacteria; phylum Pseudomonadota; class Gammaproteobacteria. Next base: position 21,211 of record CAWIHJ010000083.1, on the reverse strand, counting down.
CTGCGCAATTCCCGCATTGTTCGACGCAATAGTCACCAGGTAGCCCGCTTTCTTGAGACGATTGATCGCCTCGATGCTACCCGATATCGGATCCCATCCTTCAACCGTGGTCACATCGTCGTCTTGCCGATGGTTTATCACACCATCCCGATCAAGGATTACCATCTTGGCCAACTGTCAAACTCCTCCTCGGAAAGCGATCACTTAAGGCTGAATGCGCGAAAAATCCGCCACACGGGTGAAACTTTGCAACAGTTCATCGAGCAGTGCAAGCCGGTTGTTTTGCAGCGCCGGGTCTTCACTCATCACCATCACTTCGTCGAAAAAACGGTCGACTGCCGGGCGCAACTGGGCTAACTGTAGCAGGCCTTCACGGTATTGCGCTTTCGCGAACAGGTCCGCGACCTCCTGGCCAAGCGTTGCAAGCTGTTCGTACAGCAGTTGTTCCGCGGGCTCCTGCAGCAGCTTACTGTCTACCCGGGAGGTAGCTTGCGCCTGTTTTTTCAATATATTGGTGATGCGTTTATTCGCTGCGGCGAGCGCCGTCGCGGCCTCATGGCCCTGGAATTCCTGCACCGCGCGAATGCGCAGGTCGCAATCATAGAGCAGCCCCGGACGATCGTGTGCCACCGCATCGACGACGTCATTGCGGATATCCAGTTCCTGGTAATACGACCGCTGGCGATCGAAGATAAAGTCAATTACCGCATCTACCGCGTCCCGAGCGCCGAGTTCCGCGGGAAACCCATCCGCCGCAACGCGGCACAGTTCGCGAACATCCAGTGAAATGCGGTTTTCGACGATGATGCGCAGCACCGCCAGCGCAGCACGGCGCAACGCAAATGGATCCTTGTCACCGCCGGGTTTTTGACCGATGGCAAAGATGCCCAGCAGACTGTCGAGCCGGTCGGCCAACGCAACCGCTTGTGACACCGGGCCTGGCGGCAGGCGATCCCCGGAATAGCGCGGCCAGTAGTGCTGTTCGATCGCAGCGCAGACGACTTCGTCCTCCTGCTGCAGGACGCCATAGTAACGGCCGATGATTCCCTGCAGTTTGGGAAATTCACCGACCATGTCACTCATCAGGTCGGCCTTGCATAAATCGGCCGCGCGCGCGACCTGCGTCGCATCGGCGCCCAACTGCCCGGCGATGTGCACGGCCAGGCGCCCCAGGCGCCGGGTTTTATCGCCGAGACTGCCGAGTTTTTCCTGGAACACAACCGTATCGAGGCGCGCGCGCATCTGCGCAAGCCCCTGCTTGCGATCCTGCGAAAAGAAGAACTCGGCATCCGCAAAGCGTGGCCTTATCACGCGTTCATTACCACTGACGACAACCTCGGGCTTGCGGCTATCGATATTGGCAATGGATATGAAATGCGGCAACAGCCCACCGTCCGGGTCGAACAGTGCGAAATACTTTTGATTTTCCTGCATGGTAGTGACCAGCACTTCTGCCGGCAGATCCAGGAAAGCGGCATCGAAACTACCGCAGACCACCACCGGGTACTCAACCAGTCCCGCCACTTCGTCGAGCAGGGCGTCCTCGATATGGGCTTCGCCGCCGAGGCGCAAGGCTGCCTGCTCCACCAGCTTGCGGATGTTGTTGCGCCGCTTTTCGAAACTGGCGATGACCATGCCCTGCGACAGCAGTAACTGCTCGTAATCGCCGGCATCGCTGATCTCGAGCCGACCCGGTGCATGAAAACGATGTCCGTAACTGCATATTGCCACTGCGCAAACCGAAAGATTTCAGTATCGACGACGTCGCCATCCACCATCAGCACCAGCCACTTGACCGGGCGCACAAACTGGTCGCTGCGCTCACCCCAACGCATGCGCTTTGGAATCGGCAGAGCCGCGAGCGCCGACTGCACGATACCGGGCAACAACGCCTGCAGGCTCTGGCCCGCCGTGCTCGCCCGGTAGTACAACCAGCTCCCCTTTTCAGTTTCGCGCCGTTCGAGCGCATCGACCTCGACACCACAGGAGCGCGCAAAACCACTAGCTGCCTTCGACGGATTACCCTCCGCATCGAAAGCGGCAGCGAGCGCCGGGCCACGTTTTTCGATCTCGCGGTCGGTTTGTTGTAACGCACAGGTCCTTGAGCAACATGGCCAGTCGCCGCGGTGTCGCGAACACTTCCACCGCGTCGGGCCCGAGTTCGACATCGACCAATCCCTGTTGCACCAGGCGGGCAAAATCCTGCGCCAGCGTGCGCAGCGCGCGCGGCGGTAATTCCTCGGTACCGACTTCGATCAGGCACTGACTACTCATCAAGGCTCTCCTTACGGATCAGCGGAAATCCCAGCGCTTCGCGCGACGCATAATAAGCCTCGGCCACGGCACGCGACAGGCTGCGCACGCGTAAAATAAAGCGTTGCCGTTCGGTCACCGAAATCGCATGGCGCGCATCGAGCAGGTTGAAGGCATGCGATGCCTTCATTACCTGCTCGTAGGCGGGCAGCGGCAGTTGCCGATCAACCAGCAGGCGACACTGGCTTTCGCACACGTCAAACCAGTGAAACAACGCATCGGTATCGGCCAGTTCGAAATTGTAGGTCGATTGTTCGACTTCATTTTGATGATAGATATCGCCGTAGGTCAGCGTCCCCTGCGGCCCCGTCGCCCACACCAGGTCGTAGAGGTTGTCGACGCCCTGCAAATACATCGCCAGGCGTTCGAGTCCATAGGTGATTTCGCCCGAGACCGGCTGGCATTCCAGCCCGCCGACCTGCTGGAAATAGGTGAACTGGGTGACTTCCATGCCGTTCAACCAGACTTCCCAGCCCAGCCCCCAGGCACCCAGGGTTGGCGACTCCCAGTCATCCTCGACGAAGCGAATATCGTGTACCAGCATGTCAAAGCCGAGCGCCTGCAGCGAACCAAGGTAAAGTTCCTGGAAATTATCGGGTGAGGGCTTCAGCAACACCTGGAACTGGAAGTAGTGCTGCAGACGGTTCGGATTTTCACCATAGCGTCCATCCGTCGGCCGACGGCTCGGCTGCACGTAGGCGGCACGCCAGGGTTCGGGGCCGATCGCGCGAATGAAGGTCGCCGGATGAAAGGTACCGGCACCCACCTCCATATCCAGCGGCTGCAGAATGACACAGCCCTGTTCGGACCAGTAGTTCTGCAAGGTCTGGATCAGACCCTGAAAGCTGGTTATGTCAGTAGCGGGATTTTCGCTCATAAGTAGGCAGGCCAAAAGGCGTGATTATAACCAAAGGACATTTTTTACTCATTCATTTTCCGGTCTTATTGTGTTGAGTTTTGAACCGGCTATGATGTCCGCCATGCAACACATCATCGGTCAATGGCTATTCAGCCTCAAGCACTACCTGCTCATGTGCCTGCTGCTTTCGAGTCCCGCGCGCCTGCCGGCCAACCCTTTCCCCATGCTGTTGACCGGTTTTGTCTACTTCATGCTCGGCCTGTTTCTGGTGGGCGAGGAACGCAGCTACCTCACGGTATGCCTGCAGATACTGCTAGAGCTGCTGATGCTGGGGTTGATCAGTTATACACTGCTGCGCCTGAAGCGCCTTGCCGAACCGGCTACAGCAGACTTTTGCCGCCCTGCTCGGTATTACGGTCGTGTTCACCCTGTTCACCATACCGATTTACCGGATTGTCAGCGACAGCGGTGTCGTCGAAAACAGTCTGCTGACTTACTTCATTTACGGCATTCAAATCTGGAACCTGGCCGTGCTGTCGTTGATTTTCAAGCGTTCCTTTGAAATTTCAACGCAACTTTCGGCTATCATAGCGTTCGGCTACTTTGTTATTTATCACATTACCTTCTACTGGCTTTTCCTTTGAAAATATACATTCTCGGCATCTGCGGCACCTTCATGGCGGGCCTCGCGCAACTGGCGCGCGAATCAGCTATCCAGGTAAGCGGCTCGGACGCTAACGTCTATCCGCCGATGAGCACCCAACTGGAGCGAATCGGTATCGAACTCGACGAGGGCTACGCGGCCGCGACACTCCCCGAGGATTGCGATGTCTACGTCATTGGCAACGCGATCACGCGCGGCAATCCGCAATTCGAAAAAATCCTCGAACTGGGGCTGCCCTATACCTCCGGCCCGCAGTGGCTGTACGAATCAATCTTGCGTAAACGCTGGGTATTGGCCGTGGCCGGCACCCACGGCAAGACCACCACCAGCAGCATGCTGGCCTGGATTCTCGAGGACGCGGGTCTCGATCCGGGTTACCTGATCGGCGGGGTCAGCCAGAACTTTTCGCGCACCGCGAAACTCGGCAGCGATCCTTTTTTCGTGATCGAGGCCGATGAATACGATTCGGCACTGTTTGATAAACGCTCCAAGTTTATCCATTACCATCCGCGCACGCTGATCCTCAATAACCTGGAATTTGATCACGCCGATATCTTCGACGACCTGGCGGCGATCAAGCGCCAGTTTCATCACCTCGTGCGCACCTTGCCGGCAAGCGCGCTGATTATTCACAACCAGGATGACGAAGCGCTAGGCAGCATGCTCGAAATGGGCTGCTGGAGTGAACTGAGCGGCTTTTCTGTGCGCGACCCGGCTGCCGATTTCTACCTCGACGGCGACAACAACCTGCATCACCAGGATCGCCACTATGCGCTGACGCTGGCGCAGCAGGGTCAGTTCAATGCCCAAAATGCCAGTGCCGCGATCATCGCGGCCCGCCACGCCGGGGTCGCGCTGGAAACGGCGATCGACACCATGAGCCGCTACACCGGCGTCAAGCGGCGCCAGGAAATCATTGCCGAAATCAACGGTATTCGCATCGTCGATGACTTCGCCCATCATCCGACGGCAATCGCGTTGACGCTGGATGCGCTCAAGGGTAACACCAGCGGGCGATTGATCGCGGTGCTCGATATTCGTTCGAACACCATGAAGATGGGAGTTCACGGAAATCAGCTCGCCGAGTCACTGGCGGCAGCGGACCTGGTTTTATTGTGTAAAAACCCTGACTTGCGATGGGATTTGGCTAAAATGGCGGCCACAGCGTCTACAATAATAGACGTGAAAGACGATACCCAGCAAATCATCGAAGAACTGTCGCATAACAGTCAGCCAGGAGATCAAATCGTAATCATGAGCAACGGCGGTTTCGACAACATACACCAGCGCCTGATCCAGGCCTTGCAGGCCTGAGCCCGGGTATGTCGAAAAAGTATCCACGACCAACCAAGATCGCCAAATACGAGATCAAACGCCGTATTGGCCAGGGTGCCATGGGCGTGGTATACGAAGCTTTCGATCCCTTTGTGCAACGCACCGTGGCAATCAAGGTAGCGCACACGCCGAGGCGATATGGACGATGCCGCGATTCAGAAAATGCGCGAGCTGTTTTTTGCCGAGGTGTACAGTGCCGGGCGCATGCAACACCCCTCGGTGATCAGTGTTTTCGACGCCGGGCAGGAAGAAGACCTCAATTACATCGTCATGGAATTCGTCGATGGCACGACCTTGCAGGAGTACGTCACCGGTGGGCGCACGTTGAATGCGAAGCAGGTGGTTGATGTGATTTACCAGTGCGCCAAAGGCCTCGACTACGTGCACCGCCAGGGCATCATCCATCGCGATCTGAAGCCAAGCAACATCATGCTGAGCGACGATGGCGAGGTTAAAATCATGGATTTCAGCATCGCCCACGTCGATGTTGGCTTCGATGGTCACGATACCGAGGTACAGGGGTCGCCAATGTACATGCCCCCGGAGCAACTGTCCGAGGAAAAACGCCTGGTGGCGCAATCGGATATTTACTCGCTGGGCGCGGTTATGTATGCCCTGCTGGCACGACGCACGCCTTACAAGGCCAACAGCCTGGAGTCGCTGATTTACAAGATCAGCAATCTCGATCCCGAACCGATTCGTGAAATCAATCCCGACGTCGCGGAGAACATCGCCGCAATCGTCGAAAAGTCGATGCAAAAGATCATCTATGACCGCTACGATACCGCCCTGTCATTTGCCCGGGACCTGAGCCAGGCGATCGGCAATCTGCGTGGCGTGGGCGATCGCATCGATATGCAGGAAAAGTGGAAAACCCTGCGTTACCTCGCGTTTTTCAAGGAGTTCAGTGACGACCAGATTACCGAAGTGGTAAACGCCAGCGAATGGAAAGAGTTCAACAGGGGTGAAGTAATCATCACCGAAGGCGAACCCGAAACCGCGTTTTACATCGTCGCCAAGGGCGGCGTCGAAGTGATCAAGAACGACAAGGTGGTCGGCTTGATGAAGCAGGGCGATTGCTTTGGTGAAATTTCCTTCCTCACGCGCCAGCCCCGCAATGCCACCATCAGGGCGCGTACCGACGTGTCGTTGATGAGTGTCAGCGCATCGCTGCTTGACCAGGCATCCACCGAAACCCAGGTACGCTACTATCGAATTTTCCTGGAAAACCTGATCACCCGACTATCGCAGGCCACCGATAAACTGGTAGCGGCCGACCTGGCTGTCACCGACAAATGAAGCCTCAACGAGTCACCCTGGCGATGACCGGCGCCTCGGGCGCGGAATATACCCTGCGCCTGTTTGAAATCCTGTTGCGCCAAAACATCCCGGTTCAGTTCATTACCTCGCAGCCCGGACAAATCGTAATGGGCATGGAAACCCAACTGAAGCTAACCGGCTCGCCGCAAAAAATGCGCCAGAGTTTCGCCGATTATTTCGACGCAGATCCTGCGCTGATCGACGTCTATTCACGCGATCAGTGGACCGCACCGCCGGCCAGTGGTTCCTCGGTTGCCGACGCGATGGTGGTTTGTCCCTGCACCATGGGCAGCCTGGCATCCATCGCCGTCGGCAGCAGTGAAAATCTGATTCATCGCGCCGCAGACGTGATCATCAAGGAGCGTAAAACCCTGATCCTGGTGCCGAGAGAAACCCCGTTTTCGGCCATACACCTGGAGAACATGCTCAAACTGTCGCGCCTCGGCGTCGTTATCCTGCCACCCAATCCTGGTTTCTACCACGGCGTCAGCGAAGTTTCCGAGCTGGTCGATTTCATCGTCGCGCGTATACTCGATCAACTGGGTATCGACAATGATTTGTCGCCGCGATGGGGTAACTGATTTCAGTACAGCATTATGAACGAGATTCCGTTATTTCCCCTGAAAACGGTTTTGCTACCGGCCAACAACCTCGGCCTCAAAATCTTTGAACCGCGCTACCTCGACATGATCGCCAACTGCATGCGCGAGAACAGCTCGTTTGGCGTAGTGTTGATTCATCGGGGCGAAGAGACCGGGGGCGACACCGATATCTACTCGGTCGGAACCACCGCTACCATCAGCGACTGGGAACACCGTGCCGACGGCCTGCTCGGCGTAACCGTGCTTGGCGTGCATCGTTTCGAAATTCTGTCGACGCGCACCCAGGCCGATGGCCTGATCCTGGCCGAGATTAATATTCTCGAAGACGACGCCAACCCGGATATTCCGGAGCAGTACCACTACATGCTTGAACTGCTGGAACACATCAGCGCCCAGGCGGGCCGCATCCGCAGTGACAACCAGGGTTTTTGTGAAATCCTGTATCAACTCATGTACCTGTTACCGCTCGACATGTCGCTCAAGCAACGCTTGCTCGAAATTCCCGAATGTGGCGACCGTGCCGCGATCCTGCACGCCGAACTGATCCGGCTCGGCATCATCCAGTACATCAAGCCCGAAGCCAGCGACGGTTAGCCCGATAATTGCCCGCACCGACGAATTCCGGGGGGACAGTATACTTTATGTCTGACATAGTATGCTGCGCTTGAATTGACTCAAAAGTATACTGTCCCCAAATTTTGAAAGTATACTGTCCTCGTTGTTCCCCGGAGGGTATGCCTATGAAGTCACTGTTGCTTGTCGGCTGGCTGTCCATGTTCAGCACGATGGCTGGCGCAGCCGAATTATCCGGCGTGTTCATCATGGATGAAATCAACACCGATACTGGTGAGACCCTGGTGCTGAACGGCTTCGGGCTGCGCGAAAAATTCTGGGTCGATGTGTACGTCGGCTCCCTGTACCTGCCGGCGAAATCCAGTGACATCGGGGAAATACTATCGAAGCCAGGACCGTTGCGCATTCAGCTTGATTTCGTTTACAAGGAAGTCGCGCAGGAAAAACTGCTGGAAAGCTGGCGCGAGGGTTTCGAAAAAAACCAGTCGCAGGCATCGCTGCAAATGCTGGAGGCGCGCATCGCGCAGTTTTACCGATTATTTGACAGCAGCGCGGTTGCCCGCGATCAGTATGGCTTCGACTACCAGCCCGGTATCGGCACCCGCGTCAGTAAAAATCAGCAAGAACTGGGCGTGATTGCGGGTGAAGATTTCCGCAATGCTCTGCTTGAAATCTGGCTCGGAAACCAGCCGGCCGACAAGGGTTTGAAAAAAGGAATGCTGGGACTTTAGCCCGCTAGCCGCTATTTCAGTTCCGCGAAACTCGCAGCGGCGGCCATGATGGTTTCCTCGATTTCCGTCGCTGTGTGCATCGAGCTGACAAAGCCGGCCTCGTAGGCCGACGGTGCGAGGTTAACGCCGCGGCTCAGCATTTCGTGGAAAAACCGCTGAAATCGTTTGGAATCGCAGGCGGTGACCTGGCTGAAGCTCGATACTTCGCTCTGATCGGTAAAAAACAGGCCAAACATGGCGCCGACCTGGTTACTGCGCAAGTCGATTTCGTTGGCCTGCGCTGCGGCATGCAAACCGTCGAGCAGTTGCGTGGTGGTCTGGGTCAGCGCTTCAAAAAATCCGGGGCGCGAAATAATTTCCAGGGTCTTCAATCCCGCAGCCATGGCCACCGGGTTGCCGGACAGGGTGCCTGCCTGGTACACCGGCCCGAGCGGCGCGATGTGTTGCATGACTTCGCGCTTGCCACCAAATGCGCCGACCGGCATACCCCCGCCAATGACCTTACCCAGCGTGGTCAGGTCGGGGACAATGCCGTAACGCGCCTGCGCGCCCTCGAGCCCGACGCGGAAACCGGTCATGACTTCGTCGAAGATCAACAGGCTGCCTGAAGCGTCACAACACTCACGCAAACTTTGCAAAAACCCACTCACCGGTGGCACACAATTCATGTTGCCGGCAACCGGTTCGACGATGATACAGGCGACCTGATCGCCAATTTCGGCAAATGCCTGGCGCAGCTGTTCAATATTGTTGTATTCCAGGGTCACGGTGAGATCGGCGAGCACGGCGGGCACCCCCGGCGAACTGGGCACACCGAGCGTCAACGCGCCCGATCCGGCCTTGACCAGCAACGAGTCGGCATGACCGTGATAACAACCTTCGAACTTGATGATCTTGTCGCGCCCGGTAAATCCACGCGCAAGGCGAATCGCGCTCATCGTCGCCTCGGTGCCCGAACAGGTCATGCGCACCAGGTCGATGCTGGGCATGATGTCGCAAATACGTTGCGCCAGTTCCACTTCAAGCTCGCAGGGCGCGCCGAAGGAAAGGCCACGGGCAACCGTCTCGGTAACCGCGGCAATTATTTCGGGATGCGCGTGACCACAGATCATCGGCCCCCAGGAACCGACGTAATCGATATAGCGATTGCCATCGACGTCGATCAGGTAAGCGCCCTCGGCCCGCTCGATAAAAAGTGGCGAACCGCCGACCCCGTTAAATGCGCGCACCGGTGAATTGACTCCACCAGGGATAACTGCGTTGGCCTGCTGGAACAGAGTTTCGGATTTAGTCATGTCTAATGTTCAATTTTTGAATCGCCAAACTATACAAATAAATCAACGGGTTTGCTCGTCTATCTGAAAACGTCTCGCGGTAAGAATGATGAGCAATAGCACGGGCACACCCAGAATCGCCGTGAGCAGGAAAAAACCAGGGTAGCCCATCGCATCGACCATCGAGCCCGAGTAACCTCCCAGCAACTTCGGCAGCAAGGTCATCAATGAGGTAAAGATAGCGAATTGCATCGCGGTAAACGAAATATTCGTCAGGCTCGACAGGAACGCCACGAATGCGGCGCTGGCAATACCGGCAGACAGGTTGTCCGCGGATATCACAATGTATAGCCAGGTCATGTCGTAACCGATATTGGCCAGCAGCATGAACAACAGGTTGGTCGCCGCGGACAGTACCGCACCCAGGAACAGAATTCGAATAACGCCGAAACGAAATGCCAGCAAACCGCCGATGAATCCACCGACGATGGTCATCAACACGCCAAAGGTTTTAACCACCGTGGCAATCTCGGTCTTGCTGAATCCGAGGTCCTGGTAAAACACATTGGAGATGACACCGAGAACGATATCAGAGATCCGGTAAACCCCGATCAATGCCAATAACATCCACGCCAGCGACCAACCATAGCGCTTGAAGAAGTCGCGCACCGGCATCAAATAGGTTTGCTCCACCAGCCTGTAGTCAACCAGCTTGAACCTGACCAGCAGCAAGGCCGCCTGCCAGGCGACCAGCAGCGCCAGCGAAAGGCGTAGAGCCTCAATTACAAACGCGCTCAGGATCGCCATCGCGCCACTTTGCGTGAGCACCGATTTGAGTTCGGTGACAATCCCGCTACTGAGAAAGAAAACGCTGATGAAGGCGACGACAGACAGTGCGAATAACAACAGGAAGCGAGCGTAATCGCGACTACCGATCAGATAGTCCCTGGCCTCGGATTGCCGTGGCTCACGAATAGCCAGCGTGGTGACTACGCCAACCAGCATCGCCAGCGCCATGAGCTGGTAAGTCGATTGCCAGGCCTGGTAGAGATATTCGTCACTACGGGTACCGAACCAGTCCGCCAGGAACAGCGAACCGGCACCCGCCGCAAGCATGCCGATTCGGTACCCGGCGATATAAGTTGCCGACATCATCGCCTGCAGTTCGGCTTGTGCCGACTCAATTCGATAGGCGTCAATGACGATATCCTGGGTGGCCGCCGAAAAGCCGAGCAATACTGCAGCCAGGCCCATCCAGATGAGGTTCGAATCACCTTTTGACGGATCGATTGACGCCATCAGCAAAATGGAAACGATGATGGCGCACTGCGCCAGCAGTATCCAGGCCCGGCGCCGGCCGAGCCAACGCGTCAATCCCGGCAGCGGTAATTGATCCACTAACGGCGCCCACACAAATTTAAAGGAATACGCCAGCGCAGCCCAGCTGAAGTAAGTCACCGCGGCTCGCTCGATACCCGCTTCGCGCAACCACAGGCCCAGTGATGAAAAGATCAGCAACAGCGGAATACCGGCGGAAAATCCGAGAAACAGCATGACCACGACCCGCCGGTCGAAGATTAACCTGAGCGCCTCGCCCCAGCTATGGGTTGCTGGCGTCACTGCTGTTCGAGATCCATGTCGTAATCCATGATCAGTGGCGCGTGATCGGAGAAACGCCGATCCCGGTATATCCGCGCACGCTGAACACGTTCCCGCAGACCCGGGGTCACGATCTGGTAATCGATACGCCAGCCCACGTTGTTGTCCCAGGATTGCCCGCGATTGGACCACCAGGTGTATTGTTCGGGGCGCGGATCAACGACACGGAACGCGTCGACAAAGCCCACACGCTCGAACAGGTCGGAGAGCCAGGCGCGCTCCTCGGGCAAAAACCCGGAATTTTTCTGATTGGAGCGCCAGTTTTTCAAATCGACATTCTGATGGGCGATATTCCAGTCGCCACAGATAATGAACTCACGGCGTTTGCGGCGCAGCGCCTGCAGATGCAGCAAAAAACTGTCCATGAATCGCCACTTTGATTCCTGCCGATGATCGCCCGATGAACCTGACGGTGCGTAGAGCGAAATGACCGACAGGTTCTTGTACCGATACTCGAGGTAGCGACCCTCGTTGTCGAATTCGGATTCACCGAAGCCACGAATCACCTGCAATGGCTTCTGCAGGCTGTAAATCGCGGTTCCGGCATAGCCTTTTTTGAGCGCATCAAAATAACTGCAATGATAGCGGGCGGGATGAAACAGCGGCTGATCCAGCTGATCGACCTGTGCCTTGGTTTCCTGCACGCAGATGAAATCGGCACGCTGGTAGGGCAGCCAGTCGAAAAAACCCTTGCGCGCCGCCGCTCGGATACCATTGGTGTTGACTGAGATCACGCGCATTTTTATGCTACCAATATCAAATTCTGGCGATATGATACATGACTTGACCCGGCCACCCGATACGAATCGTTTATGCACGACTACCAATCCCGCTTCGTCGACTATTGCCTGCAACGTGGCGCCCTCAAATTTGGTGAATTCAAACTCAAATCCGGACGCATAAGCCCCTACTTTTTTAACGCCGGCATCTTCAACCGGGGCGCCGATCTGGCGGCGCTGGCGGAATTCTATGCCGACGCCATCGAACACTCGGGAATCGAATTCGACCTGCTCTTCGGACCCGCTTACAAGGGCATTCCACTGGCGGCGATCACTGCCAGCGCCCTGTTCCAGCTGCATCAACGCGACCTGCCCTACGCATTCAACCGCAAGGAAGCCAAGGATCACGGTGAGGGTGGTAATATCGTCGGCGCCGAGCTGCGCGGCCGGGTAATGATCATCGACGATGTGATCACCGCCGGTACCGCCATCCGCGAAGCGATCGCGCTGATTGAAGCCCATGGCGCACAGGTCACCGCGGTCACCATCGCACTCGATCGCCAGGAAAAGGGGCAGGGGGAAGTCTCTGCGATCCAGGAACTGGAGCAGCAGGGCCTGCAGGTGGTGTCCATCATAAAACTCGAACACATTCTCGAGTATCTCGAAGCCAGCGGCGATCTCGATGAGCGCCAGGCCATCGAAGCCTATCGATCGCGCTACGGCATCGACTGAACTCGAACCGCGGCAAATCGGTCTATTAGGCTATTACAACAAGCTTGAGATGCATCATGATTCGACTGTTTATTCTGGCCAGCCTGCTTGCGCTGCCCGCCTTTGCCGCGGACCCCATCGTCGTCAACAGCGGCGCGCGCCAGACGGCGGTCCTCGAACTCTATACCTCGGAAGGCTGCAGTAGCTGTCCGCCTGCCGATCGCTGGCTGTCGAAGCTGGTCACCACACCCCAGCGGGATCTTGACGTACTGGCACTCGCGTTTCACGTCGACTACTGGGATTACCTCGGCTGGAAAGATCGCTTCTCCAATGCCGACTACACCAAACGGCAACGTGTTCTCGGCGCCAATAACCTGCAGCGCACGATTTACACACCTGAATTTTTTGTCAACGGCAAGGAGACCCGGGGCGCCGGCAAAATTCTTGACCAAATTCAACAGGCCAACGAACGAACGGCGCCGCTGGACCTGCAGATGACGGTATCACGCGACGACAACGAATTGATCGTGACCCTGCGATCACCCGCGCAACGCGAAACCATCGGCGCGGTTCACCATCGCTACCTGGTCTACGAAAACAACCTGTCGACCGATGTCAAACGTGGTGAGAACTCGGGTAAAGTCCTGCATCACCAGCAGGTGGTGCGCTACATGAGTCCGTGCACAGGGGTTGATGGTCGAGAACCAGCATCGCATCGCCATTGACCCCGACTGGAAAGCAGAGAACGTCGGCGTGGCCGTGCTGGTGACCTCACCGGGAGATGGTCACTACCTGCAGGCAGTGCGCGCCCCGATTGGTTCCCTGCTGGCGTCGAATTAAACCGCTAAATAATGAAAATCGCGAGTAATTGTCCTATTATGACGTGTACGATCTTATAATTACTGCGGAATCCAGGAAGAATTATTACGGTGCGCGTTGGTTTAGAACAAGTACACGCATGCAAATCGGTATGGCCAGCCCTGTTGTTGGCGATACTGCTGTGCCTGCCCGCATCGCAGGCAGGCGCAACAGCCCTGTACAAATGGGTAGATGAAGATGGCTCCGTGCACTACAGCAGCCGCTTGCCACCGGAACAAAATAAAAAAGGCCACCAACAGTTAAATTCAAAGGGCGTGGTATTGTCCACCAAGGCTCCTGCCAAAACCGATGAGGAATTGGCCAGCGATGCCAAGCTCGCGGAAGAGCAACGCGAAGCGGCACGCCTGAAAGTGATTCAGGACAAAAAAGATCGCGTACTGCTGCTCACCTTCAGCAGTGAAGAAGAACTTGAACAAGCGCGTGACAACCGTCTTGAAGTCATCGATTCGGTCATCCGCCTGATCCAGAAAAATGTCGAGACCACCCAGGAAAAACTCGATCAGCTGGTTAAAACAGCGGATGACAACTATGTGTCGAAGGGCAAGGAGGTACCTGGGGGACTGGCGCAAAAGATCGAACATTTCGATCGTAAAATCGTCAGCCGCATTTCACAACTGGATTCCAAGACGACCGAAAGGGAAAAAATCAGGCAGATATTCGACGATGATCTGGAACGTTTCCGCCTGCTCAAATCTGCCAGCAACTAGCCCGCATTTCTCACCGATTTATCTGGCTGTTTCAGGACAACTCCCCGTTGATCAAGGTGCCGACACCGCTGTCGGTGAGCAGTTCCAGCAGTACCGAATGCTTGATACGCCCGTCGATGATCTGGCAGGTAGCAACTCCACCCTTCACCGCATCCAGCGCACACCGCACCTTGGGCAACATGCCGCCGTGAATCACACCGCTGGCAATCAGGCGCTCGGTTTCCGCCGCGCTCAGTCCGGTCAACAAATTGCCATCGGGATCGAGCACACCCGGGGTGTTGGTCAGTAACAACAGTTTTTCCGCGCCCAGCACCTGCGCCAGTTCACCCGCCACGAGGTCGGCGTTGATGTTGTAGGAAGCGCCGTCGGCGCCGACGCCAATCGGCGCAATCACTGGAATAAAATCGTCGTTATCGAGCATGGTCACCACGCGCGGGTCGATGGATTCAACCTCGCCCACCTGGCCCAGGTCATGGGATTCCGCGTCGCTACCATTCAGTTTCATCTTGCGCGCGGTGATCAGCCCACCGTCCTTGCCGGTCAATCCCACCGCACGTCCGCCGTGGCGGTTGATCAGCGAAACGATTTGCTTGTTCACCTGCCCGCCGAGCACCATTTCGACGACGTCCATGGTTTCGTTATCGGTGACCCGCATACCCTCGATAAAGCGGCTTTTCTTGCCGATCTGTTCGAGTAACTTACCGATTTGCGGGCCGCCACCGTGCACGATGACGGGATTCACCCCGACTTGCTTGAGCAACACGATGTCCTGCGCAAAACTGCTTTTCAGGGCTTCGTCCACCATCGCATTGCCACCGAACTTGATGACCACGGTTTTCTGATCGAGGGCCTGGATATACGGCAGTGCCTCGATGAGGATCTCGGCAACGCTACTTTTATTTACACTCATGCTTTGACGGGCTTAGGAACAAGCGCGCCAGTATAGCGCTCGGCAATTAATTCGATAAGCTGTTTTGCGACTTCGAACTTGCCGGCCAGCGCAATGCTGTGCCCACCTCCGCGCCAGTAGACTTCCAGTCGGTTGGCATCGGATTCGAAACCGCCGCCGCCATCGGCAACCAGGTTGGCGGCAATCATGTCGAGGTTCTTGCGTTCCAGCTTGTCCTTGGCGTACTTCTCGAGATCGCGTGTCTCAGCGGCAAAACCAACGCAGAAAGGCCGTGCGGCAAGCGCGCTGACCGCCGCCAGGATGTCGATGTTGCGCACCAGCGACAGCGTCAGGGTGTCTTCCGACTTCTTGATCTTGTGCTCGGCCTCCTGCTGCACGCGATAATCCGCTACCGCGGCGCAGGCAATAAAAACATCGCTGTGCTCGACTTGCTGCATCACCGCATCGTGCATCTGCTGCGCAGACTCAACCGCGATCAGCTTCACCCCGGCCGGTGGCGCGAGCGCTACCGGTCCGCTGACCAGCGTCACTGTCGCGCCTTCGGCAAGCGCCGCCGCGGCGAGCGCATAGCCCATCTTTCCCGAGCTGCGGTTGCTGAGATAGCGCACCGGATCGATGGCTTCACGGGTTGGACCTGCGGTCAGCAGCACGTCCACGCCCTGCAATTTGCCCGGCTTGAAATGCGCTTCCACGTTGGCCAATAACTGTGCCGGTTCCAGCATGCGCCCCGGGCCGACATCGCCACAGGCCTGCTCACCCGCATCGGGACCCCACACCAGCACACCACGCCCCTGCAATTGCTCGATATTGGCGGCGGTCGCGGCATTGGCGAACATTTGCTGGTTCATTGCAGGCGCCACCGCCACCGGCTGACGACTCGCCAGGCACAGGGTTAGCAGCAGGTTGTCGGCGTAGCCGGCGGTCATCTTGCCGAGGAAATCGGCCGAAGCCGGTGCCACCAGCATCAGGTCGCACCAGCGTGCCAGCTCGATGTGATCCATGGCCGAATCCGCTTCGGCATCGAACAGGTCGAGGTAGACGCGGTGACCGCTGAGCGCCTGGTAGGTGAGCGGTTGCACGAATTCACGCGCGGCCGGCGTCATCACCACGCGCACCTCGGCGCCGGCCTTGACGAACAGCCGCACCAGTTCCGCCGATTTATACGCGGCGATACCGCCGGTGACGCCCAGCAGGATTTTGCGATTTTCCAGAGCTTGCATAGCCGGCACAGTATAACGCTTTACTGGCGGATTGCGGAAAGCCCAAATTTAGTGCCTGGAAATCTTTGCCGCCGCCGGTCAGGCTGGTTGCCCTGCGTTTGAAATTGGATTATCTTGGGGCGCAATGACAACCGGTAAAGGAATACCCATGTCCATTTCAGATTGGCCGAGCGCCGAACGACCCCGTGAAAAACTCATCCAGCGTGGCGCTACTGCGCTGTCCGATGCCGAACTCCTGGCCATCTTTCTCGGCACCGGCGTGGCCGGCCTGTCGGCGGTCGACCTCGGCCGACAGATGCTGCAGGACTTCGGTTCGCTGCGCGCCATACTCGAAGCCGATGCGACCCGCTTTTGCCGCACCCGTGGTCTCGGCGTCGCGCGTTTTGCGTTGTTGCAGGCGGCGCTCGAAATCGCGCAGCGCCACTTCGCCGAATCGCTGCAGCGCGAGGATTGCCTGACCAGCCCGGCGCAAACCCGCCAGTACCTGCACGCGCGCCTGCGCGATCGCAAACACGAAGTCTTCGCCTGCCTGATGCTCGATAACCGTAATCGCGTCATTGCTTTTCGCGAACTGTTTCGCGGCACCATCGATGGCGCCAGCGTCTATCCGCGGGAAGTGGTCAAGCAGGCGCTCGCCGACAATGCGGCGGCGGTGATCCTCGCGCACAACCACCCGTCCGGCGTGTGCGAGCCGAGCCAGGCAGACATCCGTATCACCGAACGGCTGCGTAAAGCGTTGGGGTTAGTCGATATCCGCGTACTCGACCACGTGATCGTCGGCGACGGCGTTACCTGCCTTTCCGAACAAGGTCTGGTTTGACCGAGGTCGCGAACCAGTCGGCGACCTGGTCCGCTTCGAGCGGTCGGCTGATGTAATAGCCCTGCGCGTGGTCGCAGTTCATCTCCGCCAGCATCTCGTACACCGCCAGCGATTCGACGCCCTCGGCCACGACCTTCAGGTCGAGGGTGTGCGCGAGTTCGATGGTAGCGCGCACGATCAACTGGTCATCCGGATTGCTGGTGATGTCGCGCACGAACGACTGGTCGATCTTGAGTTTCTCCACCGGCAGTTCCTTGAGGTATGTCAGCGAGGCTTGCCCGGTGCCGAAGTCGTCGATGGACAGCGACAGCCCCATCACACCGAGATGCGACAGTACGTCGATGACCTTCGCCGGATCCTGCATGATCTGCCCTTCGGTAATTTCAATAACGATCTGCGCCGGGCGCAGATGGTTCTAAAAGTACCAAAGGGCGGTCATTGCAGGATCCGGCGAAGGTCATCGACGTACTGTCGCATCTCGGTGTGATGGGGCTGTCGCTGTCCATCGATGACTTCGGCACGGGCAACTCGCTGACATACCTCAAGGAACTGCCGGTGGAGAAACTCAAGTTCGTGCGCGACATGAGCCAGCAACCCGGATGACCAGTTGGATCGTGCGCGCCCATCGAACTCGCGCACACCCTCGACCTGAAGGTCGTGGCCGAGGGCGTCGAATCACTGGCAGTGTACGAGATGCTGGCGGAGATGAACTGCGACCACGCGCAGTACCAGCCGACCGCTTGAAGCGGACCAGGTCGCCGACTGGTTCGCAACCTCGGCCCACTTATTCGGAAAGGCAGGTAACGCCGTCGCCGACGATCACGTGGTCGAGTACGCGGACATCGACTAACCCCAACGCTTTACGCAGCCGTTCGGTGATACGGATGTCTGCCTGGCTCGGCTTCACCGCACACGCCGGACGGTAGGGTGTGCGCGAGGATCACCGCCGCCGCATTGTCGGCGAGCGCCTGCTTGACCACTTCCCGCGGATAGACGCTGGCGCCATCGATGGTGCCGCGAAACAGTTCGCGAAAAGCAATGACGGCGACGGTTATCGAGCATCAGGCAGGCGGACAGCATGTTTGCGATCGCGCAGGCGCGCGCGTCAGGTACTGGCGGGTTTGCGCCGGGCTGGTCAGGCAATCCTGCTGCGGCGATTCGGCGAAGTGGCGCTGCGCGATTTTCGAGCGCCGCCTGCAACAACGCAAAACGCGCGACGCCGAGACCACGGGTGCGGCAAAAGCGGGTCGCATCGGCTTCGAGTATGGCGCGCAGCGAACCGAAGTCCTGCAGCATCTGTCGGCCGAGGTCGAACCACCCGCCACGCCAGCTGCCGAGAAAGATGGCGAGGAGTTCGGCATCGGACAGCGCAGTAGCACCACGCTGGATAAGTTTTCGCGGGTGGTTCCGGCGCTCGGCCAATCTGAAAATGGACATGGGTATTCCTTTTACCGGTTGTCATTGCGCCCCATAATCCAATTTCAAACGCAGGGCAACCGGGCCTGACCGGCGGCGGCAAAGATTTTCCACAGATTCCGGGCTTTCGGAATGGGCAAAATCGGCAACGTTATCTGTGCCGGTTCTTGCAAACTGAAAATCAGCAAAATGCCGCTGCTGACGAGCAGACGTCTCGCCGCTCATAAATCGGCGGCTTTGGGTCCCGACTGTCGTCAAGGCCGGCGCCGAGGTGCGCGTGGTGATGACGCCGGCCGGCGCGTGAATTCGTGCAACCGCTCACCTACCAGGCGCTCAGTGGTCACCGCGTCTACCTCGATTATGTTCGAATGCCCCGAGAAGCGGATTCGGCCATGGATCACATCGAACTGGCACGCTGGTGCGACCTGATGCTGGTGGCGCCGGCTTCACCTTCCTCGGCAAGATGACCGCGGCTGCGCCGACAACCTGCTGCTAACCCTGTGTCTGGCGAGTCGCCAGCCGGCGGTGGCGCCGGCAATGAACCGCGAATGTTCCGCCGAATCCGGCCACCGCCGCCAATATCGAGCAACTGCTGGTGTTGGGTCCCGATGCGGGTGAGCAGGCCTGTGGCAATGCTCGGCCCAGGGCGAATGCGGGAACCGGCACAGTTATTGGCCAACGTGGAACGCATTCCAGACCGGGCGAGGGCGTTGGAGGGCGTGCTGCTGACCGCAGGTCCAACCCGTGAAGCCATGCGATCCGGTGCGCTATCTCAGCAACCGCAGCTCGGGAAAGATGGGCTATGCGCTCGCCGCGGCGGCGCTTGCCGAAGGCGCGACAGTGACGCTGGTCAGCGGACCGGTAGCGCTCGCGCCACCGGCCGGGTGAAGCTGATCGCGGTTGAGTCTGCGCAGCAGATGCACGATGCGGTGATGCAGCAAGTCGAGCACCGCGATGCTTTTTATTGCCTGCACCGCGGTAGCTAAATTGTCGCTTGCAGCAGGAGGCCGAGCACAAGATCAAGAAGTCGGAAGACCCTGATGGCGCTGTCGCTGGTCGGCGCAACATCGACATCCTGGTGGCGGTCGCGGCTTGCCGCACGGCCTTTCTGCGTTGGTTTTGCCGCCGAGACACGCGATCTCGAGAAGTACGCCAAGGACAAGCTGGAACGCAAGAACCTCGACATGATTGCCGCCAACCTGTTGCCGATGGCGGCAGCAGTTTCAATCCGATGCCAACCGACTGGAAATCGTACTGGCGCGGAGGTGGGCGCGCGTTGCGCTGGCCGGCAAGTTCGAGAAGTCGCAAAACAGCTTATCAATTAATTGCCGAGCGCTGTACTGGCGCTTATTCTAAGCCCGTCAACGTAGAGTATCAAGAAAAGTAACGTTGCCGAATCCTCACCGAGGCGCTGCCGTATATCCAGCGCTATCAGAAGAGCGTCGTGATCAAATATGGCGGTAACGCAATGGTCGACGAAGCACTGCAGAGCGGGTTCGCACGCGACATTGTCCTCATGAAGCTCGTTGGTATACCCGATCGTCGTTCACGGTGGCGGTCCCCAGATCGGTGAGTTGCTTGCGCGGATCGGTAAGAAATCCCGCTTCGTCGATGGCATGCGCGTAACCGACGCGGAAACGATGGATGTTGTCGAAATGGTGCTCGGCGGTCTCGTGAACAAGCAGATCGTGTCGCTGATAAATTCGCACGGCGGCCGTGCATGGGCAAGGACGGTGGCCTGATCACCGCGCGCAAGATGAAGCTTAGCGGTGGCGACGCGCAAATATGACCTCGGCCAGGTGGGCGAGGTCGAATCCATCGACCCGCGCGTGGTGACCATGCTCGACAACGACGATTTTATCCCAGTGATCGCGCCGATTGTGTCGGCGTCGACGGTGCTTCCTACAACATCAATGCCGACCTAGTGGCGGGTGAACTGGCGCAGGTGTGGGGCGCGGAAAAACTGTTGTTACTGACCGACCCCGGGTGTGCTCGATCCCGATGGCAATTTGTTGACCGGACTGAGCGCGGCGGAAACCGAGCGCCTGATTGTCAGCGGTGTGATTCACAGCGGCATGTTGCCCAAGGTGCGGTGTGCGCTGGATGCGGTGAAGGGTGGAGTTGCTACCTGCCCCATCATCAAGCGGCGGTATCAAGCATCCGGTACTGCTGGAACTGCTCACCGACAGCGGTGTCGGCGCCTTGATCAACGGGGAGTTGTCCTGAAACAGCCGGATAATGCGGGCTAGTTGCTGGCAGATTTCAGCAGTGGTCAACTTTCCAGATCCATCGTCGAATATCTGCCTGATTTTTTCCCTTTGTGTTGGAATCCAGTTGTGAAATGCGGCTGACGATTTTACGATCGAAATGTTCGATACTTTGCGCCAGTCCCAGGTACCTCCTTGCCCTTCGACACATAGTTGTCCCATCCGCTGTTTTAACCAGCTGATCGAGTATTGGGTCATCTCGACGATTTCGATAGGCGGATGACCAAATAAA
>CAWIHJ010000082.1:0-35600 GCA_963835795.1 uncultured Gammaproteobacteria bacterium | reverse complement strand
CATTGCCAGCGAGCCTTTCCGACGACGCCGCGCACCTTGCAGCGCGACGACCTGGTGTGCGGGAACGCGCACGCTGAACATCGTCGACATCGGCCGGCACCTGTTACACGATGACATCGACCTGCACCGACGAGACCGCGTTCATCTACAATCACAACCGCTCCGCCACGATCGCATTGAGAGATGCTGCTGCGCGCACTCAGTTTCCAAGGTGGGCATCGACGTGGTGATGACCGACAGCATGCGCTATTGCCGCAACGCGCTCCGACCGGCCGCCTCGCATTTCGAATTCGACGACATCTATACTCCGCCTATGCCCACCCTGACGCGCCGAGCGGTCATTCCGAGTGTCTGCGATTCATTGCCCAACACCGAAATTTTTCGCCGCCTGGCGAAGGCCTTCGGCTTTGACGATGCGATGTTCGACGACAGCGACGTCGACTTGATGGATGCCGCGCTCGATGCCGATGATCCGCGTCTGCAGGGTTTTCGGCCGAGCCAACTGCTGGATCGCGCGTTGTTGATGGGTAATGCGCAACAGCAGGAATTGATCATGTGTGCCGGCGTTACCCCGGCCACCGAGTCGGGCGATCTCGTCTTCAGCGAGGGACTCGAAAAGCGTTTCGGTTACGCGCGCCGCGCCATGAAGCGGTACCGCGCAACCACCCGTTTACCCTGATCTCGCCGTCGTCCTCGAAACGTACCAATGCCACTTTCGTGGTGATCCGGCCGAGTCGTGCCGAGGTTGTCGAAGTCCATCCAGCCGATGCCAAAGCCTGTGGAATCAGCACCGATCAACTGGTCGAAGTCGGCACGACTCGGCCCGGTCGTACTGCAGGAAGATGTGACCGCGGTGGCGCCCGGCGTGAGATTCACCCAAGGCAGCCGGTTGGCCAGCAGCACCAGCGGGCAGACGGTGAATGCATTGATCGATGCCGATATGAAGACCGACATCGTCGATGGCGCCTGCTACAACGAGACCTTCGTGACGCTGACGCCTGCGGGGTAACCGATGGATCATCCAGCGCTGCGATGCACAGTCATTCGCAACTACAATGCCGGCTCGGTTGCGACGGTGGACGGCGAAGCTCGCACGCCGTCGGTATCGCCCAAGGCAACCTTCGTCATCGTCGGACGATCGCTGCATCGCCTACGGTAAGTCCCGCTCGCCGGGGACGCGCGCCAATCTTCGAGCGCGCCCCGCGGTGGAGTCAACTTCATCGACGCGCCCGGCCGCGGTCAGGGGCGCGGTCGCGCAACTCTGCGGCTGGCTTGCGACGCGCCCACGGCGCCCTTGCTGCCGCATTTCGAAGCTCTGTGGGCGCCCTACATCGAGCAGATGAGCGAATTCGTGCGCATCGATATCGTAGCAGGCACAATTGATCACTTCGCCCGCCTACCATCTCGGACGAGGCGTGAAGAATCGATGCAAACGAATCTTGGAAAGCTCTCGGCGTCTTGCGGAACAAGGGACAGAAGCCGCCGCAATGACTATTTCCGTAACACGCTGGCACCCGAAGATCGCGCCGAGTGGGAGCCGCTCTATTACGGTTACGCAAAATTCTACAGGGTCGAAAATGAACCAGGTACGATCCTCGATACCGTGGAGCTGGATTCACGACGACGCGCAATGTGTTCTTCGGTTTAATAGCACGCGATGCGAACTCGGAAGGCGCTCGGCACCACGCACGGCCGGGGACAGCGCCGCACCGCTGCGCGGTGCGCAGGTCGGCTTTCTCGATGACCTGTTCGTCGAACCCGAAGCGCGCGGCAGGGCGTGGTCTCTGGGAGCGCTTTACGCGGGACATAACCAGCTTGGGCACGGAGCAGGGCTGGCCCTTTATCCGCTGGATAACCGCCAAAACCACCGTGGCCGCGCCGTTTACGACAGGCTGTCCGATAAAAACACATTGGGTCACTTACCGAAAGCGTCGTGTAGCCGCGCGATTGCTCTCGCGCGGAAAAACGATCCGAAACTGCGTTTTCCTGACCCATGCATCGCGGGAGAGCGAGTTGAACCATCTGCACCCACCAGGCCATCGCAACTGGCCGCTCGGTAACAGCGGCTATGGCAGCAACAGTGTCGCTATGTGTCTGAATATTCCGCTTTTTACCAGGCATTTGTGGCAGGGTGAAAACCGTCCACCGGAAGCGTGCCGAGCTGGCGCAGTGACCGCTGACGACGAAGCAGGAATCGTGAATCGCAAGCGGCCACACCACCTTTTGGTGATTACCTCGGGGCGTGGAGCAGTAACCGGCTGCACCGCACCTCGGTACCAGCGGCGTGGCCTGTCGCAGCGTATTGCGAAATTACTGCAAGGTCGGTGGCCGCGCGCAAGCGCTGGTGGGTTGACCGCGCAACACACAGTGGTGCATTGTCTGAACTACCAGATGTGGATGGGCGGTGTCAGTGACCACCTGACGCTGCAGGTGCGATGGGCGGTACCTTTCGGAGTCGGTTCCAGCGAGCTGCTGATCGACACCATCCGCCTGATCGGTATCGATGCGATTTCCTGCACTCCGTAGCTGGGCCGTGCTCGGAACGAACCTGCTCGGACCATTATCCCGGTCGATCCGCGCGGCACCTCGGCCTCGGCCGGCCTGTTCGGTGGCGAACCGGGTCTCGACGATCCGCAGTTGCGCAAGCGATTGCGCGATACCTGGGGGATGGAACCGCGCAACGCCAACTATGGCGTATCCGATGTGTTATCGAACTTTGCCGCGCAGCGCGCCCACGATACGCGCTTGCACTTTGTCGCCGCCGACGCGGCTTCTCAATGGCGACCGATTGATCCCGAGAACGGATCGCCGCTCTCGCTCGAAGCGGGTGTCGAAGGCGAACTGGTGCTCACCCACCTGGAGCGCGAGTGCCAGCTGCTGGTGCGTTTTCGAACCGGTGACATCATCGCCGTGGACAAGACGGAGCCTTGTGTGTGCGGTTTCGAGGCCCGCGTTTTCGCGTGATCGGGCGCAGCGACGACATGGTGGTGGTGCGCGGCATCAACCTTTTCCGTCGATGGTGGCCAGCGTCATCAATGGTTTCGATGCACTGTCCGGAAATTATCGAATCCAGCTTGATACCCCGCCACCCTACGAGACCAATTGCCGTTGACGGTGGACTCGCCAATGGGACAGCGGAGTCGAGCTGGCGCTGGAAGTAGCGATCAAAAAATCACTGGGCGCCAGCGCTCGCGTAACCCTGCAGCCGGCGGGCAGTTTTGAATTGACCGAGGGCAAGACAGCCGCGTGCTGAGGAGTTACCAGTGATGACAAACAGCTATGAAACCGTGACCAGCGAGCTGGACGACGCTGGTATTCGCACCCTGCTACTGAATCGGCCGCAGCGCCTAAACGCGATGAATCGCCAGTTGCTGCCTTCGATGACGCCAACGCCGATGACGCCACGCGCGTGATCCTGTTCCTCGGGCGCGGGCACGGCGTTTTGTGCGGCGATGACCGCCACGAACACCAGCATCCGGCTAGCGCGGCGCTGAGGCACAAGCCTTCGTCCAACTGATCCAGGGTGCCACGCGGGCGATCGTGCTTGGCGCCGAAGCGGTGGTCGGCGCCATCAATGGCTGGGCGGTCGGTGGCGGTTTCGAGTGGGCAATCAACTGCGACTTTGCCATCTGGCACAGAGCGCCAGGGGTTTGAGGTTTCACGAACCTGTTCGTCACCCGACCGGTGACGAACAGGTTCAGTGAAACCTCGGGGAAAAAGCCCCTGGCGCTCTGTGCCCAGATGGCAAAGTCGCAGTTGATTGCCCACTCGAAACCGCCACCGACCGCCCAGCCATTGATGGCGCCGACCACCGGCTTGGCGCCAAGCACGATCGCCCGCGTGGCACCCTGGATCAGTTCGACGAAGGCTTGTGCCTCAGCCGCGCTAGCCGGATGCTGGTGTTCGTGGCGGTCATCGCCCGCACAAAACGCCGTGCCCGCGCCCGAGAACAGGATCACGCGCGTGGCGTCATCGGCGTTGGCGTCATCGAAGGCCTGGGTCACATCGCGCAGCAACTGGCGATTCATCGCGTTGAGGCGCTGCGGCCGATTCAGTAGCAGGGTGCGAATACCAGCGTCGTCCAGCTCGCTGGTCACGGTTTCATAGCTGTCTGTCATCACTGGTAACTCCTCAGCACGCGGGCTGTCTTGCCCTCGGTCAATTCAAAACTGCCCGCCGGCTGCAGGGTTACGCGAGCGCTGGCGCCCAGTGATTTTTTGATCGCTACTTCCAGCGCCAGCTCGATTCCGCTGTCCAATTCATCCGTGGCGAGTTCCACCGTCAACGGCAATTGATCGTAGGGTGGCGGGGTATCAAGCTGGATTCGATAATTTCCGGACAGTGCATCGAAACCATTGATGACGCTGGCCACCATCGACGGGAAAAGGTTGATGCCGCGCACCACCACCATGTCGTCGCTGCGCCCGATCACGCGAAAACGCAGGCCCTCGAAACCGCACACACAAGGCTCCGTACTGTCCACGGCGATGATGTCACCGGTTCGAAAACGCACCAGCGGCTGGCACTCGCGCTCCAGGTGGGTGAGCACCAGTTCGCCTTCGACACCGGCTTCGAGCGAGAGCGGCGATCCGTTCTCGGGATCAATCAGTTCGGCGTAAAGCACGTCGGCGGCGACAAAGTGCAAGCGCGTATCGTGGGCGCACTGCGCGGCAAAGTTCGATAACACATCGGATACGCCATAGTTGGCGTTGCGCGGTTCCATTCCCCAGGTATCGCGCAATCGCTTGCGCAACTGCGGATCGTCGAGACCCGGTTCGCCACCGAACAGGCCCAGCCTGAGGCCGAGGTCGCGCGGATCGAGCCCGGGATAATGCTCGAGCAGGGTTCGTTCCAGCACGGCCGGATAAGACGGAGTGCAGGAAATCGCATCGATACCGATCTGGCGGATGGTGTCGATCAGCAGCTCGCTGGAACCAACTCCGAAAGGTACCACCATCGCGCCGGTTTGTTCCAGCGTCAGGTGGTCACTGACACCGCCCATCCACATCTGGTAGTTCAGACAATGCACCACTGTGTGTTGCGCGGTCAAACCCGCCAGCGCTTGCGCGCGGCCACCGACGCTTGCAGTAATTTCGCAATCACGCTGCGACAGGGCCAGGTTCATGGCCTGGCCGCTGGTACCCGAGGTGCGGTGCAGCCGGTTTACGCTGCCACGCCCGGAAGCCAGGTAATCGCCAAAAGGTGGTGTGGCCGCTTGCGATTCACGCAGTTCCTGCTTCGTCGTCAGCGGTAACTGCGCCAGCTCCAGCAGCTTCGTGGACGGTTCTACACCCTGCCACAAATCCTGGTAAAAAGCGGAATATTCAGACACATAGCGACACTGTTGCTGCCATAGCCGCTGTTGCCGAGCGGCCAGTTGCGCGTGGCCTGGTGGTTGCAGATGGTTCAACTCGCTCTCCCGCGATGCATGGGTCAGGAAAACGCAGTTTCGATCGATTCCGCGCAGAAAGCAATCGCGCGGCTACACGACGGCTTTCTGGTAAGTGACCCAATGTGTTTTATCGGACAGCCTGTCGTAAACGGCGCGGCCGCGGTAGTTGTTTTCGGCGGTTATCCAGCGGATAAAGGGCCAGCCCTGCTCCTGCCCAAGCTGGTTAAGTCCCGCGTAAAGCGCTTCGACCACGCCCTGCCCGCGCGCTTCGGGTTCGACGAACAGGTCATCGAGAAAGCCGACCTGCGCACCGCGCAGCGGTGACGGCATCTGCCGGCAGTGCATCATGCCGAGCGCCTTGCCGTTCGCATCGCGTGCTATTAAACCGAAGAACGCATTCGCGTCGTCGTGAATCCAGCTCCACACGGTATCGAGAATCGTCTGGTTCATTTCGACCCTGTAGAATTTTGCGTAACCGTAATAGAGCGGCTCCCAGTCGGCGCGATCTTCGGGTGCCATGCGTGTTACGGAAATAGTCATTCGGTTTCTGTCCCTTGTTCGGCGAGCGCCGAGAGTTTTCCAAGATTGGTTTGCATCAATTCTTCACGCCTAATTCCGAGATCATAGGCGGGCGAAGTGATCAATTGTGCCTGCTCGATATCGATGCGCACGAATTCGCTCATCTGCTCGATGTAGGGCGCCCACAGAGTTTCGAAATGCGGCAGCAAAGGCGCCGCATCGGGCGCATCGCAAGCCAGCAGAGTTGCGCGACCGCGCACCCTGACCGCAAGCCGCGCCAGCACATCGATGAAGTTGACTTCCACCGCGGGGCGCGCTCGCAGATTGGCGCTGGTCCCCGGCGAGCGGATATTACCGTAGGCGATGCAGCGATCGTCGACGATGACGAAGGTTGCCTTGGGCGATACCGACGGCGTGCCGTTCGCATTCACCGTGGCAACCGAGCCGGCATTGTAGTTGCGAATAATCCGCTGCATCGCAGCGCTGAGATGATCCATCGGTTACCCCGCAGGCGTCAGCGTCACGAAGGTCTCGTTGTAGCAGGCGCCATCGACGATGTCGGTCTTCATATCGGCATCGATCAATGCATTCACCGTCTGCCCGCTGGTGCTGCTGGCCAACCAGCTGCCCTTGGGTGAATACAGCACGCCGGGCGCCACCGCATCGGTAATCTTTGCCTGCAGCACGACCCGGCCGCGGTCGTTGCCGACTTCGACCAGTTGATCGATGCTGATTCCACAGGCTTTGGCATCGGCTGGATGGACTTCGACAATCTCGGGGCCGCGACTCGCCGGATCACCACCGAAAGTGGCATTGGTACGTTTCGATGACGATGGCGAGATCAGGGTAAACGGGTGATTGCGCGGTACCGCTTCATAGCGCGGCACGCCGTAACCGAAACGCGTTTCGCAGATCCTCGCTGAAGAGCTCGATGCGCCCGGACTCGGTGGCCGGGGTAACGCCGGCACACATGATCAATTCCTGCTGTTGCGCATTACCCATCAACAACGCGCGATCCAGTGGAATCTGGCTCGGCCGAAAACCCTGCAGACGCGGATCATCGGCATCGAGCGCGGCATCCATCAAGTCGACGTCGCTGTCGTCGAACATCGCATCGTCAAAGCCGAAGGCCTTCGCCAGGCGACGAAAAATTTCGGTGTTGGGCAAAGAATCGCCGACGCTCGGAATGACCGGCTCGGCGCGCTGCAGGTAGGCGTGGCCATAGGCGGTATAGATGTCGTCGAATTCGAAATGCGAGGCGGCCGGTAACACCAGGTCGCAATAGCGCATGCTGTCGGTCATCACCACGTCGATGCCCACCTTGAAGATTTCGTCACGACTGAGTGCGCGCAGCATACGATTCTGATCCGGATGCGTGGCGAGCGGGTTGTGATTGTAGATGAACGCGGCGCGTATCGGTGGGTCGATGTCATCGTGTAACAGGTGCCGGCCGATGTCGACGATGTTCAGCGTGCGCGTTCCCGCGGGCACCAGGTCGTCGCGTTGCAAGGCGCGCGGCGTCGTCGGAAAGGCAAATCCCGGCTTGGCAATGACGCCGCAGCCGCGGCGTCCAAACTGGCCCAGCAAGGCCGAAATGGACATGATCGCACGCAGCCCCGAACCCCCGCTCCTGCCGCGTTCGATACCATTGCCAACCGATACTGCCAACTTGTCTGCGTCGCAGTACCAGTCGACCAGTTCAATGATCGCAGCCAGCGGCACCTTGCAGATTTGCGCGGCCTGCTCGAGGCTGTGGCGCCGCGCCTCGATCATGAACGGCTCGAACCCCAACACCCATTCATCGATAAAGGCCTGGTTCAGCTGTTTACGCTTTTCGATTTCGGCGGCAATCGCGAGCGCCAGCACGACGTCGGTGCCCGGTTCGATCTGCAGGTACAAATGCGCCTGCTCGGCAATTCGCGTGCGCTTCGGATCGACGACGATGAGCCGCGCGCCCTGCTCGCGCGCCTGCTTGATCACGCGCGCCAGGTGCAGGTTGGACACCGTGACGTTGTTGCCCCACACCGCGATCAGATCGGCATCGGCAGCTTGTTCCGGCGGCATGCCGGGGGCGTTACCGAACAGACTGGTATACGCCGCGCCCCGCACCCCACCACACAGCGGCCCGCGATCGAGCAGGCTCGCACCCAGTCGGTGGAAAAAGCGTCGATCCATCGAAGCCACCGCCAGTTGCCCATGCGGTCCGGCATAGTTGAAGGGCAGGACGGTTTGCGCACCATGTTCGGCGATGGCCTGTTGCGTTCGCTCGGCAATCAATGCCAATGCGTCGTCCCAGGTGATCGGCTCAAAAGAGTCGCTGCCGGGCGCACCACGGCGCTGCAGCGGTGTGCGCAGGCGCAAGGGGCCGTGGACAAATTCCGGGTAATACTTTGCCACCTTGTCACAAATCGCGCCCGCGGTGTAGGGATTGGCGCGCGAACCACGCACCTTGCTGATCTTGCCTTCTTCAACAGTAACCTGCAGTGAACAGGTGTCGGGACAGTCCAGCGGACATACCGAAGCTTTGCTGGTGACGGATTCATTCGCCATTGGAAATTCCTCGCTGGCTGGGTGTGCGTTCGGACATCATCGTGAAAAGAGAATGACGCGCCTGGCCTTGCGCGTCGAAATTATCATCCTGCAACCAGCTTTCGAGAATACCACTTACTTCCGGCCACTCGTCGTCGAGAATCGAATACCAGGCGGTATCGCGATTCCTGCCCTTGAAGATCATGTGGTTGTAAAAAATCCCCTCAAAGCGAAAGCCGAGGCGACGCGCGGCCTGGCGCGATTTTTCGTTCAGCGAATTGCAGCGCCAGTGCATGCGACGGTAACCGAGGTCATCCAGCGCATGGCGAATCATCAGGTACAGGGCTTCAGTCGCCGCACGCGTGCGCTGCAGCTGCGGGCCGAACCAGATGTGGCCGATCTCGATCACACCCATCAGCGGATTGATATCGAGATAACTGCTCTGCCCCAGAAATTGCTCGGAATCGAGCGGGCGAATCGCGTAGAAAATCGTGTCGAAGCTGGCCGACTGCGAGCGCAGGGTTGCGCGGTATTCATCGGGCGACGCCCAGGGACCATAGGCCAGGTAGTCCCAGGTCCTGAGCGCCTGTTCCGATTCGTGTCCGGCCGCGTACAGGTCAGCCGCATGCTGGCTGGCATCCTGGGCTACGAGTTCGACACAATGACCGCGCAACGGCGCCCTGGACGGGATGCGCGCACTCGGCAATTCGCTGACGGGCGCGCCGGAAAGCGGTCGTGGATAGGGCTGTTCGAGTGGGGGTTGCGATGACATGTTGTTGACTTCCTCGCAGGATCTTGCGCGTATCGCCCATGGATGAAACTATGAATCCCTGCAGCTTAGCAAGTTTTTGAAGTTCTTAATAAGTCCAATTTTTACCCGACCATCCGGTCCATCGCGCTCGCCTTGAGCATCAGCCCTGACCTGGAACCTCACAACTACTATTGGTGCAGTTACACGACCAGTTTCGCCAATTAAAAAGCTAGCTTCGGGCGGATAAAAACCTGTTCAGGACATTACGGGTAACGCGTTCGACCTGCGCATCGTGGCGCAGCAAGCCGGCCACCCACTCGACGCTGCCCGCGTGAAACACTTCACCCTGGCCCTTTTTAAAGGAAACGATCATGCCCGAACCGCGCCCGGCCAGCGCCAGGGTCTGCGGCGTGACCTCGCCGTAGAGGATGCGCGCATGTAACTCGCAATCTTCACTGCCGAGAAACAGGGTTGCGGGATCGACCCCGCGCGCCACTTCCTGGTTGGAGGCGAGACCGAGGGCGAGGATCTCGAGGCCATCGGGCACCTGCTCGGTTGGCGCCGGATACGGCAAGCCATCACGAATTTCGTAGTCCAGCCCGTCGACCTCGTAAGCAAACACCCGGCTTTGCGCGCCGAGCACATCACCGTAGCCGAGGCCGGTACCGTCGAAAGCCCAGTGTTCCGGCCGGTATAGCGGAAAACCGCCGCTGCCGAAGGCGACACATCCACCCCAGCCCACGTACACACCGCGGATGGCATTCAGGCCAAACGTCAGTGCACCGGGTCGATTGATCTGCGGCAGTTCCCAACTGGTGGTAATGCGCTCAGTGGCGCCGGCCGGGTCTTCATCCCAGGCACGCGACTTGTAACACACCTGCCGCTGCCCATCGGCTTCGAGTCGGGTCTGCCACATGAAGTTGCCGGCGAAGCGCGCGACTCTGCCACCGGCCTCTACCCAGGCATCGACACAATCGCGCATTTCCCAACTCCAGTATTCATCGTGGCCGATGAACACCATGCAGCGGTAGCCGTCGATGACCTGCGGGTTCAGTTGCAGATCGTACTGCGAGACAATATCGAGTTCATAACCCGCCGCCTCGGCCCAGCGAACAAAGAGACGTTCGTAGGACGCCCAGCCGGCCGAGGCGTACTTCTTGCTGTAGCCGTTGGCATAGGCCCATTCCATGTGCGGGTAACTCACCGCGTCACCATCAGCAGGCGCAGCCGCAAGCGCCGCGCGTGGCGCATCCCCGGGAAGCACCACGAAGCCGCGTGGCAGTGGTCGTTGCAGTGACAGGATTGGCGAGAATTGATTGGCAGCTGGCCCGCCGATGCCCTCGTAATGATTGCTGCCACCCCAGTTGTTGTAGGCACACCAGGTACCGGTAGACGACACCAGCAACAGGCGCTTTCCACGATTGCTCGCAGTGGAACGCAACAGCAACAGGTGATGCTGCTCGACAACACCCGCGTCGGTATCGATGCGACAAGTTACCCGATAGCCACCCGAGCGCCAGTCTGCGGGAATTTTGAATTCGAAGCTGACCGGCCAGCCGCAGCCGACGACCGAAGCATCCGGCGGCGTAGCGTGGCGCTGTCCGGGCAAGCCATCGCGGCGGTACAGGATTTCCAGTTCGACCGCATCGCGCGCGATTTCGAGGCCGTAGGTGGGCGCGGTGGTCGATACGTGAAAAGCAACGGTATCGCCGGGCGAATAACACAGGCGTTCGCTGTAACACCAGATTTCCGCACCAGCCGGATCAGAGGGCGGCGCTTCATAGTAATTGGTGAAAACGGCCGGGTTGACGCACTGATCGGAGGGTGAATCTGTCATCGCGGGAATGGGTTAGCCGAAGAAACCGTCCAGGTCTTCGGACTGCACCACGTGACAATAAATCATATTGATCGATTTCAGTTCATTCAGGTGCAGTTCGTCGGTCGCGGCCGCACAGCAATCCTCGACCACCACCACGCCGAAACTTTCATCGGCGAGGCTGCGCACCGTGGAGCTCACGCACTGGTCGGTAAAGATTCCGGCAACCACCACGTCGCTGATTTCCATGTTGCGCAACAGCAGGCGCAGATTGGTGCCGGTCAGCGCGCTGTCGGTGGTTTTGAGCACCACGATTTCGTCGTCAATCGGGGTCAGTTCCGGCACGATCTGGCTGTCTTCGCGATCCTTCGGTAACAGCAGGTAGTTGAAGCCGGGTTTTTTCTGGCTCAGCGAGCGGTCACGCCCATCGTCCTTCAAGCAGGCGATGCGCGCGAAAATCACCTCGACACCCCGCGCCCGGCAGTCGGCAACCAACCTGGCGGTATTGGGAATAACCGTGTCGTTCATTCTCGCGCGAAACGGTTCCCAGCGCGCGGCTTCCTGCGCATCGCTATCGACTTCCAGGTAAGTATTCTGGATATCGATCACCAGCAAGGCGGTCCTGCCTGCATCGAGCTCGATATCCTCAGGCGCTTCGGCGTTTGCGTAATAAAACGATCGATAGGCGGTCTTCCAGTCGCTCATCAGCTTACTCCCGGCGTTTGGCGCAAAGCCGCAATCCACCCAGCTTACCCGACTGGAAGTGGTAATCGACCGCGCTGTAAAAATCGTCGAGCGCCTGTACCGTGGCGGCGCCGTGGACGCGCTGGTGACGCTCGCGCTCGGCACGATAGGCCGCCAGGCGCGCATGGGTAAACTCGACCCAGTCTGCGGTCTGGTCGACACAGTGTTCTATTTCGAAGCCCGCGTGTTCCAGGTCGCGGCAATACTGATCGATATCCGGCAGCGTAATGGCGTAGAGATCGCGTTCCAGCCCGGCGCGCTGTGCCGCATCGATGTCTCCGATGCCGTACAAATCGTCGGTGTAAAAGTGTCCGCCCGGTTGCAACAAGGCATGGCAGCGCTGTAGCAGTAACGCCCGCTCGGGAATGTGATACAACGCAAGCCAGCTCACCACCGCATCGAAGGTCTGGCCGCCAAAATCGTGCTCGAGAAAATTACCGCAGAGATGATCGACCGCGGCGTCGATGCCACAGCGCTTGCTCAGGCGTTGGGCGAGATCGTTCTGGTCCGGCTGCAGTTCCAGCGCGGTTACCCGAATGCCGCCGCGATGCGCCAGGTAGCGCGCCGGGCCGCCGATACCCGAGCCAATTTCCAGCCAGTGCTGACCTGGCGCAGCACCGATCAGCCGCAGCGCGTCGTCGAGCGCCTCGGTGCCGTGATAATGCAGTTGGTCGAAAGCGCTCAACTCCAGCACGGTTAACGGATCTTCCGGACCATGCCCGAGCTCGGCCAGTTCGTTGGCAATGCGCTCTACGTGCGTGTAGAGCTTCATGGACTTGATGTTGCTCATCGGTGTGTTTCAGTCGCGCATCGGCAGATCGCTGATAATACCACGCCGTTCGAGACCGTCTGGCGAGTGCACCGTCAGCGCGCTTTGCGATTCCCAGAATCCCCGGTCGAGCATGCCGAGGGCGACATTTTTTTCGAATCGAGGCGACCAGATTGCCGTGGTGATGTAGCCGACCTGGCGCCCATCGACCGTCAACGACCAGGGGTGCTGACAGGGTGGACAGGCATCGCCATCGAAGATGACACCCCGAATCAGGCGCGCGGGCCCGCTCTCGGCAATCGCCAGCAACGCCTCCCGGCCGATGAAATCAATCGAGCCATCGAGCTTGCAGTAACGCGCCAGGCCACACTCCAGCGGGTTTTCCGCGCGGGTCATTTCATTGCCGTAAGATAACAATCCACCTTCGACGCGTTCGATCAGGTTCGGGTAACCGGGAGAAATTTCGAAATCCTCACCCGCCTGCCACAGGGCATCCCACAGGGCGCCGGCCAACGCGAATCCCTGCGGGTACATTTCAAATCCGCCCTGCTTGCTGAATCCGCTGCGGGCGACGATGATTTCATTGCCTTCGAAGCTAAAGATTTTGAAATCGAAGAATGGCAGCGAGCGAATGCTCTCGCCGAACAGGCGCACCGCCAGATCGTCCGCTTTCGGCCCCTGGATCGACAGCGGCCAGACATCGGCTTCGCTGACCTCGACATCGAGTCCCCGGCCCTCGGCAAGTCCCAGCGCCCAGAGTAATATGTCCGCATCCGCAATCGATAACCAGTAGCGATCTTCGGCCAGCTTGAGAATGATCGGGTCGTTAAGCATACCGGCATTGGCGTCGATCAAGGGCGCGTAGAGACATTGCCCGACGCGCGCCTTGCGTAGATCGCGCGGCGTCATCCACTGCGTCAGGTAGGCGGCATCCGGCCCCTGCAACTGGATCTGGCGCTGGCAACCGACATCCCACAGCTGCACGTGGGTTTTCAGATGCCAGTAGTCTTCGGCGATCGTTTTGCCGAATCCCTTGGGCAGGATGATGTGATTTACTACCGAGAAACCGGATACGCCGAGGGCTTCGACCCGCGAAGTGTAAGGCGTCGCGCGTTGACGGCGGGAGACCTGTAATACCGGGGCTGTCATGCTGGACGAAACATGCGGGTTAGCCCGACCACCAGGTGGAATAGGAATGCGGCGCCAGCATGACCGGCATGTGGTAGCGTTTTTGCGCGTCATCGATGACGAAGCGGATCACCACCACCGGCACCACCGCTGCCGCCTGGAAATATTCGGCGGCATAGATGACCAACTCGTATTCCTTGCCGAGCTGATCGTCGCCGACGCTGACCGTTTCGGATATGCGCCCCTCAGAATCTGCGATCACGTCGAACACCACGCGAGGTTGCGCAACGGTCGACAACTGGTTCAACTGGCAACGAATGCCGGCGGCGGATTTGCCGCGCACCGAATCGAGAATATGGGAGGATACAGTTACCATGATTACTCTATCGACGCTTTGTCGCGTTTGCTCGTTGTGGCCAACACAATAGGACTGATATGCCCCACGGTTTTAACGTTGACGCAGGCTGTCTTGCCGCTGGCGATCGCACGTTTCACCGCGGGGATGATGTCATCGCGCTGCACAACCAGTTCACCGTGACCGCCGAGACCCTCGAACATGCTGTGAAATGGAATATCACGAAAATCGGTGGCGAAATGCTGCTGGTTGGCAAACAGGCGCTCCTGTTGTTGCGAAATGCAATCGAGCCCGCCGTTGTTGTCGATGACTACCACGATCGGCAGTTTTTCCTGGAAAGCCG
Organism: uncultured Gammaproteobacteria bacterium; assembly: GCA_963835795.1. Taxonomy (GTDB): domain Bacteria; phylum Pseudomonadota; class Gammaproteobacteria. The sequence goes on along the minus strand of CAWIHJ010000082.1, from coordinate 21,254 downwards.
CTTCGATGCTCGAGCCACCCGAAAGAAAGGCGCCATCGCCGCTGATGACGACCACGTTTTTGTCGGGATGGTTCAGTTTGGCGACGCTCGCAAACGGCACACCGACCCCGAGCATGCTGAAGGTACCCGGATGCAGGATGTTGCCGAGTTCGAGCCCACGCCAACCGGCGATATTGACCGAAATCTCGGACCAGAAATGCGTGTTGCCACCGTCGATCACCAACCAGTCACCGTCGTTCATTGCGCCCTGTACGTCGAGCGCCAGTTGCAACGGGTGGATGCGGCCATCAGCCAGCTGCGGAATGTCATCCACCATGCGTTCAACCCAGTCAGCGCGCCGCGCACGATTGATCGCAAGCCAGTCGTCAGCCAGCGGATCGATATCGCCTAATGCCGCGAAAAACGCGCCCGGATCGCTCAGCAAGGCCTGGTCCGCAGCGCGATTCATCTCGATTTCCTCCGCGAACCGTTCACGCAGAGCAAATGGGTGGATGCCGGAAACAACGGCGGGTTGCCGAAATTCATCTGGTTGTCGAGGCGCGCGCCGACCATGATGACCACATCGGATTCCTCGATCGCCGGCTTCGACGGGTGGTACTGGTGCACGTCGGCCAGCCCCATGTAGACATCGCAGGCCTCGGACAACAGCTTCTGATGGTAAGGCACGTTGAACACCGGGATATTCAGGCGCCGGGCACATTGCTCGAGTGCCGCCTCCGCGCCGGACCACCAGACCCCATGCCCGCCAATGATAATTGGCTTGCTCGCCGAACGAATCCTGTCGAGCGCCCGTTCGAGATCCGCGGGACAGGGCCAGGCCCGCGCCACGCCGCCAGCGCTGCGATCGAAAGGTCGCTCGTCGCGCATCGCGTTCTTCGTCGAAGGAACTGAACATGATGTCCACCGGCAGGCTCAGGTGCACCGCACCCGGATAACCGCTCAGGGCGATCTTCCAGGCACGGTCGACAAATTCGGAAATGCGTTCGCCATCGGTGATCGACACGCTGTACTTGGTCAAGGGTGCGGCGATGGCCACGTCATCGATTTCCTTGAAGCCGCCACTGCCCTGGCGTTTCAGCGTGCTCGAACCGGTCACAAAGATAACCGGTGAACGCTCGCCCCAGGCTTCCATCATCGCCGACACGGCGGCGGCAAATCCTTCCGGACCGACCAGGCACACCGCGGGTTTGCGCGTGATGCGCGTATGCGCATCGGCGAGGTGGCCGGCAACCTGTTCGCTGGGCGCGTTGATCACCGAAATTCCGCATTCCATGAAACCTTCCAGCGCCGGATTGCAAAAACCGCCGCTGAGCGTAAATACCTGCTCGACACCTTTTTCCTGCAAGGCGCGCGCCAATATTTGTCCACCGCGAATTTTCATCAAAACGTTATTCCACCGACGCGGAACCCCCCAGAATATAGCGGCCATCGATGTCGTTGATGTCGGTACAACCGAGTTGCGCCAGGCTGATGTCCACCTGGCTGCGGATCAGCTCGATCATCTGTTGCAGCCCGGCATAGCCGTCGGCGCCCATGGCGTATAGAAAAGGCCGACCGATAAAGACGAAGTCGGCACCCAGCGCCAGCGCCTTGATCACCGCTTCACCGTTACGCACGCCGCTGTCGAACAGCAGCGGGTAATCCGGCCCTAAGCGCATCACGAATCAGTGGCAACATCTGAATGGCGGCCGGTGCACTGTCGAGTTGACGGCCACCGTGATTGGAGACGTAGACCGCGTCTACGCCGGCGTCACGAATGCGCAGCGCGTCTTCACAACCGAGCACACCCTTGACGATCAACTTGCCTTGCCAGCGTGCCCGCAGGCGGTCCAGAAAGGCCCAGTCGACCTTGCCGCGCGCCTCGTTACGCTTGAACTTCTTGCCCCCGGCAACGTTGACGTTGGCGAGCGTGGGCACGCCGCTGGCCAGGGTGCGCAGCGACCACTCGGGATGCAGCGCAAAATCAAAAAACTGTTTTGGCCCGATATGCACCGGCGACTGGAAGCCGTTGCGCTTCTCGCGCGGACGCGAAACCGATCTCGGGCACATCGACGGTGAGAATCAGGTTGCGGTAACCGGCCGCGGCGGCGCGCTCGACCAGGTGAAAACCCACTTCTTCCGATTCACCGACATAGAGTTGAAACCAGGCGTGATCCCCGGCGCGCTCGGCGGTGACTTCGATGCTGCTCGAGGCCATGGTCGACAACACCACCGGCATGCCGTATTGCCGTGCGGCACGCGCCAGCATCGCGTCTGCCCCGGGCCAGGTCAGGTTGCACATGCCCATGGGCGCAATGCCGAAGGGTAGTTGCCAGCTGTCATCGAAAAGGTCTTTTTGCAGGCTGCGATTTTCAACATTCAGCAGCACGCGCGGCAACATGCGAATCGCCTCGAGCATTTCCACGTTGAGCGCACAGGCGCGTTCGTCACCCGCACTGCCGTCGATGTAATCGAAGGTCATGCGTGGCATGCGGCGGCGGGCGTATTTACGCGCGTCGGACAAGCTAAAAATTTTATTTCCCATCAGGCTGGTACTGCGGCAATCCAGTTATTGTTGTTTCATAACGCGCAAGTCTATCTTGTTATCCCCATATAGAACAAATACAATTATTTCCCATGTGCATTCATAAAACCTATACCAGTTTAACGCACAAAAACCGATGAATCTGCGTCAGCTCGAAGCGTTTCGCGCAACCATGCGCCGTGGCTCGATCACCGGTGCGGCGAAGCAATTGCACATCTCCCAGCCGAGCGTCAGCCGCCTGATTACCGACCTCGAAGAGTCTCTCGGCTTCAAGCTGTTTACCCGCACCGGGCACGGACTGGTGTCGACCATCGAAGCCCGCCGCTTCCAGCAAACCGTGGAAAGCATGTTTGTCGGCATGGACAAACTGCGCGATACCGCCGAGGCGATTCGCACCACCCGCGATGAAACCGTTGCGCTCGGCGTGATTCCAATCTTCGCCTTTGCGGCGATTCCGGAGGCGATCCAGGCAGTGCGCAGCGAGCGACTCGATCTGCATTTTGACATCTCGGTGCAGAATACCCCGGCGATCGTCGATGCGGTGTTGTTGCAGCAGATCGATCTCGGCGTGATCTGCCCGACGCAGCAGTATGAAGGCATACACATCCTCTACCAGACGCAGGTACCTTACCTGTGCCTGCTACCCGAGACGCATCCCATGGCGAGCTTGAAACAGCCGCTGGATTTGCAACGCGTTGTCGATGAGGAGTTCGTCATGCTGTACCCGGGTTACATGGACCAGGAATTTGAAAACGAAGCACTGATGCAGGCGTTGCGCAAGAATACCCGCATTCTCGCGCGCTCCGATCTGGCGATTTCCGCTATTGCCAGGAGCACCGGGCTACCCACGCTGGTCGATCCTTTTTCTGCCAGGATTGCGACAGCCCTCGGTGGTGTGGTCGCAGTTCCGCTGAAACAGGAAATTCACTACCCCATCGCTATTATCTCGCGCGGTACCGACACCATGTCGCTCGCTGCCAATTTGTTTGCCGAGGCACTCATCCCACAGTTTGCCGTCGACCAATAACAGATTTCAAAATCCCGCACGACCGCTTTCGGTCATAAGCGCGTAATCAAATAGCGATCTACTCGCAAGCCAGTATACTGTGGCGCAATCTCTGAACTGATCACCCACGAGCTATGACGGACTACCTTCTGAGCCTAGCCACCGACCCGGCCGCCTGGGCCGCGCTGGCGGCATTGACCGCGATGGAAGTCGTGCTCGGTATCGACAACCTGATTTTCATCTCGATACTGTCGAACAAGCTGCCGCCGGAGCAACGCGCGCGTGCGCGCCGTATCGGTATCGCCGGCGCGCTGCTGATGCGCCTCGCGCTGCTCGGCACGGTGGCGCTGATCGTGCGCCTGACCGAGCCGGTTTTCGAGCTGTTCGCGCAGGCGTTTTCCTGGCGTGACATGATCCTGATTGCCGGGGGCCTGTTCCTGGTGTGGAAAGCGACCCGCGAAATTCACCACAAGGTCGACCCCGATCCTGGCCCCGATGTTATCAATCCAGCGGTCGTCGGCACCAGTCTGGCGGTGATGGTGGCACAAATCCTGCTGCTGGATGTCGTGTTTTCTATCGACAGTATCATTACCGCGGTCGGCATGACCGAACACATTCCGATCATGATGGTGGCGGTTATCATCTCGGTTGGCGCGATGATGCTGGCCGCCAATCCGCTGGCCAATTTCATCAATGACAACCCGACGGTGGTGATGCTCGCGCTCGGCTTCCTGTTGCTGATCGGCACCACGCTGATCGCCGAGGGTTTTGGCGCGCATCTGCCCAAGGGCTATATCTACGCCGCGATGGCGTTTTCGATTGGTGTCGAAGCGCTCAACATGCTGGCAAGGCGTGCGCGACGCAAACGTGACCCCGCTGGCTAATCCCGCCGCTATGCCGGGTAAGATTCGCCAGAGCAAAACCTCGAGGGATCGGTATACATGGATACTAATCGCAGCATTGCTGTGTGCCTCCAATACCCTGGCCGACAGCCACAAGCAAATCATTGGCGCGACTGAAATTATCGAAATCGGAGCGCAGAAATTGCAAATCAGGGCCCGCGTCGATACCGGCGCGCAAACGTCGAGCATCCATGCCGAGGACGTAAAAATAGATCCGGGCGTAAACCCCAGGGGTAAACCGATCTCCTTCAACCTGGTGAACCAGCAGGGGCAGTCGCTGCGCATTGCATCGCACGTGGCCAAAGAAATTGTGGTGAAAACTTCCGAGGGATCGGAACGTCGCTACGCCGTTCCGCTGACCCTGAACTGGAACAATACCAGCAAAACCGTGTTGGTAACCTTGAACGATCGTACGCATATGCGTTACCGTCTGCTGCTTGGCCGAAACTGGTTGCGCGGCGACTACATCGTCGACGTCGAGCTCAACGACGAAGATTGAATTCGTTCTGGTGGTTTTGGCACACACCCTGACCATGGCCTTCGAGGAAAGAAAGATGAAATACATGCGGCTCAACCAGCACCAGCAACGTGATTTTCTGGCCGAACTGGCCAGCATGCCGGATTACCTGGAATCCGCCTTTGCCAAATTAACCCCGCAACAACGCGTCACCCGCGGAGCCGACGATAGTTTCAGCCCGATCGAACACCTCTGGCACCTGGCTGACCTTGAACAACAGGGTTTCGCCGAACGCATCCGTCGCCTGCATCAGGAAGTTTCCCCGGAGCTACCCGATTTCGAAGGTGCGCGCATCGCCCGCGAGGGTGATTACAGGGAGCGATCCTGGTCGGCAGGCATCGCCGCCTTTCGCCAGACGCGCGACGCCAACCTCAGCCAACTACGCGCGCTGAGCGCGGATCAGTGGTTGCGCAAGGGAACTCAACAGGGAGTCGGCCCGGTGGCCATGTGCGACATGCCGTCGCTGATGGCCGAACACGACGCTGCTCACCGTGACGAAATCACAGCATGGCTGGCATGGCACCAGGCGAATGCTTGAGTGCGTGTTGTTCGACCTCGACGGTCTGCTGGTCGACTCCGAGCCCCTGCAATATCGCGCCTATCGGCATGCCTTCGACCAGTTCGGCATCAATCTGGGCATGCAAGACTGGATTCAATGGCACAGCGCCGAGGCCTCCACCCAGCGCTGGGTGGAAAGCCGGCAGCTCGATATCGACGTGCAACAACTGCGCAGCATTAAAAAGGACTACTACGACAAAATCATCGCCAGCGAACTGCAGGCAAAACCCGGAGTGGAAGCGCTAGTGAGGGATTGCTCCAGCCGTTTTGAACTGGCAGTGGTTTCGGCCTCGCGGCGCGAATCCATCGAAACCTGCCTGCACAAGTTTGCGCTGGATCAGTATTTTTCATTATTGATCTCCGGTAGCGAAGTAGCGCGCTCCAAGCCCTACCCCGATCCTTATCTCGCCGCCATGCGGGCACTGCGAACAACTCCCGATCGCGCCATCGCGCTGGAAGATTCGCTGACCGGATACCGCGCCGCGACCGCCGCTGAACTGTTGTGCATCGTCTGTCCGGATAATTTCATTGCGAAACCCGCTGGCGCTTTTGACGGCGCCGCCTGGGTTACGCAGTCGCTACAACAACTCTCGGCCGACCGCTTGCGCGACATACACAACGAAGGTAGCGTTAGCCTTTGATGTTGAACTAATACATACCTGCCAAACAACGACAACTGGAGGCACAGCATGACAGATAACCGACCCAAAGCGGTTGCAAGCCAGCAAATCGATAACGACCGCGTCATCGTTACCGAGTGGCGCTTTGCGCCGGGCGCCGAAACCGGCTGGCATCGGCACGCCTATGACTATGTCGTGGTGCCGGGTATGGATGGCCAGCTGTTGTTGCAAAGCAGTGAAGGTGAGCGCACCGCCGAGTTACGCGCGGGCGAGTCCTATTTCCGCGAGGCAGGGGTCGAGCACAACGTGATCAACGCCAACGATTTCGAATTTTTCTTTATCGAAACCGAGCTGCGCTAACCGACCAGATCCAGGGCCGATAATCGGATACGTCGATATGACACAAAATGCTTCTCACGACTTCAGCATCGGTACCTATCGCGCCAGTGACCAGGACGACATGATAGCCCTGTGGCAAGCCTGCGAATTGATCGTGCCGTGGAATAACCCACTCACCGATATCGAACGCAAGACTGCAGATTCGCCCGAACTGTTTTTCACCGGGCGGGTCGACGGGCAACTGATGGCAAGCTGCATGGCCGGCTACGACGGTCATCGCGGCTGGATTTACTTTCTCGCAGTACACCCTTCGTTTCGCCGCCGCGGATACGCCGCGCAACTGGTTTCTCACACCGAAAACAGGCTGCTCGAACTCGGTTGCCCGAAACTCGAACTCATGGTGCGCCAAGGCAACCAGGGCATGATCGCTTTCTACCAGGCCATCGGCTTCGACCTCGACCCGGTGGTGGTGCTGAGCAAGCGGCTGCAGGCGGACGAGCCACACGATTTCGTCTGAGTACCCGGGCCGGTTCGAAAACTCAGGGCTCGGCTTCGTGCAAGTCCTTCACTTCGGGGAATAAATCGTGCAGCGCAACGTAGAAAACATCCAGTTCCTGCGGATGTACGCCCTCGATATCGATCAGTTGCAGTAACTTGCGCATAAAGGTCATGCGTACTGCCGGGTTGCGTTTCAGGTAAAAACTGATGGTATGCAGATCGCCGTGCACGTCACCGGTGCTACCGCGTGCTGCCTGGTAAAGCTGCTCGACCTGATCGTCTTCGAGATCAAATTCCTGCTGCAGAATTCGTCCAAACTCACGCTTTTCGCGTTCATCGACGTGATGGTCGACACTGATCAGGTGGTATAGCACCGAGGCCAGCGCGGCGTGCAGAATTTCATCGTCGGCGTGTTCAAATAAGTGACTCTGTTTGCCCAGCGAGTCAAACCAGTGTTTTAGTGAGTCAAACATGTCGGCCTTTGCTTATCCTAGCGGGAAACGCTGTCTCTACAAATCGAGCGATAAATATAAAGCAGGCCGATTGTGGTGCATTTGACCTGCATCAATCGATCAGAAGACGCCGCTGCGCTTCAGCGCCATGTACTCGTTGATCAGCGTAGCGTGCATGGTGGCGGGCGCCGTGTCGGCGACGATGATGTTGTCGCTGCGCAGTTGCGCGTACATCGCCGCCTGCTGTTGCAAATGGTCGCTGACCCCACAATACTTGAGCGCATCGTCGATCGATACCACTTCGCTCACCAGCGTATCGGTGAGCACCTGTTGACGCATGGAAGCGACCATCACCAGGTGATGCCGCGACAACAGGCGGGCGGCCTTTGCCAGGTCGTCATTGTCCTGGGGTTCCAGCGACGAGATCAGCACGATCAGGGAACGCCGGGGCTGGCGCGTCATCAATTGCTGCGCCACTTCGAGAAAGTCGCTGGTTACCGGTGCGCTATCCAGGTCATAGATCTGGTCCAGCAGGCGACTGATCTGGAAACGCCCCTTCTGCGGCGCTACCCAGCGCGCGGCGCCGGCAAAACTCAGCAGCCCGACACTGTCACCCTGGCGCAGTGCGACAAACGCCGAGATCAACAACGCGTTGAGGGCGTGGTCGAAATGGCTGAGATCACCATCGCGAGCCCGCATGCGGCGCCCGCAATCGAGCAGGAACACCACCTGTTGATCGCGCTCTTCCTGGTACTCGCGTGAAATCGGTTTGCGAAATCGCGCGGTCGCTCGCCAGTCGATCTGGCGCAGCGAATCGCCGATGCGAAAATCACGCAATTGATGAAAATCGGTGCCTTCGCCACGCCGCTGGCGCAGTTGCATGCCGAGATCGGCGTATAGCTGATCGCTGCCGACAAACGAAGAGCGGAACAATGGCTTGTAGTTCGGATAAACGCGGGTTTGTTGCGTCTCGCCGTAATAGTAATTTTTTTCCCACAGACCCCAGTTCGAATCGACCCGGCAACCGATGCGACCAAACTCCGCTGGACCTCGCTGCAAGGGCGTTACCCGGTAACGTAAATCGACCTGGGCGTCTGGCTCGATGTCGAGTTGCAGGGGCAGACCTTCCAGTTGCAGTTGCGACGGCGGAAAATCGGTTAGCCACAAGGATTGCCGACGCTCGCTGAGATTGCGCAGACGAATGCCCACGCGCTGCTTCACTCCGAGCGCCAGGTGTGGCTCGAGATTACGGCTGACTTCGAAAGCGGGTCGACGCTGCGTACCTGCATCGAGCAATGCCAGCAATGCGACCGCGCCAAGCGCTACCCAGAACAGCAACCGGATACCGGCAAGCTGTGGCCAGTCGAGTAGCGTCGCCAACGCTGCCAGCAAACCGCACAGCAGGACGGCAAGCAATAGCAGCAGCAGGCGGCGGGCAGGCCTCATGAGCGCGGTGCGTCGACCTTGTCCAGCAGGTTGCCGAGAACCGCATCGACACCGAGCCCGTCGATTTCGACTTCCGGCGCGAGAATCACGCGGTGTCGCAATACTGGCAATACCATCGTTTTGATATCGTCAGGGGTGACGTAATCGACACCGTTCAACATCGCCTGCGCCCGCGCGCAGCGCAACAGTGCGATGCTGGCGCGTGGCCCGGCACCGTGGCGCAACAGGGTTGTTTCACGCGTCGCACGTACCAGTCTGACGGCATACTCGGCTACCTGGTCATCCACAGCAATCAACGAGCACTCGCGTTGCGCGGCGATCACATCGAGCAACTGGCCACCCTCGGCAGCACCGTCACCAAAGGATTGCAGGGCGTAGCGGGTGGCGATCAGCACCTCGTCCGCGGCCGCGGGGTAGTCGATGTTGATCTTGATGATGAAACGATCCAGTTCCGCTTCCGGCAAGGCATAAGTACCTTCCTGCTCGATTGGATTTTGCGTCGCCAGTACCATGAACGGCTTGCCCACCTCCATCGACTTACCATCCAGCGTGACCTGGTACTCCTGCATGACTTCGAGCAGGGCGGCCTGGGTCTTGGCGGGCGCGCGGTTAATTTCGTCGGCGAGCAGCAAGTTGGTGAATACCGGCCCCTGCTTGAGCACGAACTTGCTTTGCGCCATGTCGAACATGACATGCCCGGTAACGTCTCCGGGCATCAAATCCGGGGTGAATTGAATGCGTTTGAAACGACCACCGATCCCGGCAGCGAGGGTTTGCACCAGCAGAGTCTTGCCGAGACCGGGCACACCTTCGATCAAAACATGACCGCCGGCGAGCAACGCGATCAGCACCTGATCGACGATCTGGGCCTGACCGATCAGGCGGCTGTTGACGTGTTGGCGCAGTGCGTCGATCGACGCCGCGCTGCTTGCAGTGGATTCGTTCATAGTGATTGCTCGATGTGTTTTAAAAGTCGCACCGTGACGACAAAATTGGCCTCGTTGAAATCGTTGTTGGTGAAGGCGCGGGCGATCGCGTCGACTTCAATGTCGCAGCGCTCGGCCAGCAATTGGTACTGCTGTGGCGGATCGACCCGGGAAAATTCACCGAGGGTCAGGCTGGCACGACGCATCACCGATTGACGCAAAGGCGTCAAAAGCTGCTCACCCTGACGACGTTTCCACAGGTAGTGTGCCGCTGACGAAAAATAATCCCCGAGCGCGCGCTGGCGTGATATATCGCGCGGCAACAGGCGTCCAAATCGATAACCGCTGCGCCACATCCATAACAACAGCAGTAAGCCCGCGGCAATCAACAGTTCGCTGGAATTGTGCAGCATCAGTGTCCAGAAAGAATCACGCAACACCAGTCGCAGAATGGCAAAATTGCCCTCCTTCGAACTCAGCAGCCACAGCAGGTAGGCGTGATCACGCTCTTCGATTCTGTAGGATGTCCAGACACTCGGATCGGAGAGGATGGTCAACAGCCCGGTGCCCACTTCGAATTGCATCATATGCACGCCGTATTCCGAGTTCGACCAGCTAAACGGCTGGTACTCGGTGTTGGCCTCGGCATCGTCAAACGTCTCGTGTTGCAGTACGCGTGAGGTATCGAAATCGATTTCGAGCTCACCGATATCGTCGGCAAAATGTATGCGGGTCAACGAATCATCCGCCTTACCCATGGACTGGGCAATTTCCTCGCGCGACTTGCCGTCTTCGATCTGGCGATTGTAGTCGCGCAGGGTCTCACTGAGCGACCGGGTTTCGATATCTTTGCGCGCCTCACGTTCGCGAAAGGCCACGGTCACGGCAAAAGTCCGCAACAGCAGATCATCGTCGTGCTCGACCGCGTTCGCGGTGTAAATGACATTACCGCCCTGCTCCAGCCAATCCATCACCTGCCTCAACTGTCGCGGTGTCTGTACCTGGTTGGAATCGCTGAAAAACAGGGTGCCGAGGCCATCGAGTTGATCCAGTTTGACCAGGCTGTCGACATCGGTGACGTCGATACCGCTGCGTTGCATAAACTGTTGCGCGGCAAGGTAAGGGTTACGCAGTGCTTCGAGGCTCCAGGTCGACGCTTCGTCTTCGTCGTAAAATTCGATGCTGTGATACAGACCCCAGCCCACCAGCGCCAACAACAGCGCACCGAGTACCATTAATGGCGATACTCTATTTTTCATTGGGCAGCTCCCGGTACCAGTCCGCGCAAAGTTCGCGCACGGTGTCAGCCACAGGCAGTCGATGGCCGTAGGCGAGCCGGCGCCATACCTGGGTGAGCTGCCAGAAATAGTCGCTCAGCGAATCGACGCCGCGCGCGCGTACCAGCGCGGCACATTCGGCCTCGGTGTGACTGGCGCGAAAAGCGATCTGGTAACGGTCGATCAGGCGCGACAGGGTCGCGCGGTACAGCAGGCTCAGGGCTTCACGACCGGCACCCTGCTCCCACAGTTGCATCACCTGTGCCGGCACGTCCGCGGGCAGGCTCTCGGGCGTCACGTCGAGACCAAACAGCATCTCGGGGGCCGCTTCCCTGGCGCGGGCGCGACCGAGCCGTGACAGCGGTCCGCGATAACGTCGCAACAGGTAGATCAACAATATCCCGAATAACAACACCAACAGCATTTTCAGCCAGAAGGCGATCGCCGGTAAGCTCTGCCACCACTCCTTGTTACTCTCCAGCCACTTGACCGCGTCTATGATCCATTCGGGAAAGGTATCCTCGGCGTCTTCCTCGAAGTCTTTGAAACGCCATTTGCGCACCGTGCGCTCCTCGCCAAAATCCTTGCCCTGCAGCACTTCCTCGATCAATGCGGCGGCCGAATCGCGATCGTGGTTTACGGTGGCGGCAGAATCCCCTGGCCACGCCGTAAATCCCATCGTCAATAACAGCAACAGCGCCGGCAGTATTGCGGCGGCGCTCCCCCGCAGCGGGGTTACTGTCGCCTTGCGGCGGTTGGCCAGGTTACGAAAACTGATCTCGATATCCCAGGCCTCGAGTTCGATGCGGCGATTCAGGTAGAGTGCAAAGCCCGCCATGCAGTGATACGGCATAACCAGCGCCATGGCCAGTAAACCTGCGAGCGTCATTATCCATTCGCCGGTCAACGCGAGCTCGGCGAAACTGTCGTAAATATGGATATCGAGTGAGTCCGGCACAAAAAACTCGAACAGGATGATCAGCCCAAAGGCCAGCAGCAATTCGCAACAAAAACCAATCAACTGGTTGGACACCGCCACATCGCTGTACTTGCCGTGCAACACCCGCAGGCGTTGGCGGCGCGCCGCACCCTTGAGCTCTTCGAGCACCGTCACCGGATTATCGAAGGCCCGTTGCAACGAGAAACGCCGCCACAACAGCCAGGGCAGGAAATCCTTGAGCGAAAGCGATCGCAGACTTGACCAGATACCCGGTGTCTCGCCGAACAACAGGCGGCTGGCGATATACAACGGCAGCCTTTCCCAGAAGGGCTTCAGCCACCACACCAGGAACCAGGCCCAGAATGGGTTTTCGCGGAAGATCACCAGCAGCACAATGGCGAGCGGCAACATGGGTAACAGGCCGGCCAGAAACAGGATCCGCCACCAGGCGCAGCGCCATCAACAAACCGAGGTCGAGGGCTTGCCATCCCGTGCGGATGCAGGCGTTGACCTGCAGTTTATCGAGATTCATAACGCCGCCCGGAACAGGAGTAAAGCAACACCAGGCTCCACAGTACCGCGCCAACCGAGTACTTGACCGCGATCGGCAAACTGCTACTGGACGACCAGAATGCTTCGAGGAACGCGGCGATGACCAGCATCAGTACGATACCGTAAAGCATCGGTATCACTTCGCGGCCGGCCTGGCGCAATGCGTCCAGGCGGCTGTATTGACCGGGATGGAGAATGGAATATCCGAGCCGCAACCCGGCCGCGCCGCTGAACACGATGGCGGTCAATTCGAAGGAACCGTGCCCGACCACGAACGGATAAAAGGTATCCACGTAATCCAGCCGCGTCAGGTGACCGGCAATGCTGCCCATGAACATGCCATTGAAAAACAGCACAAACAGCGTGCCGATACCGAGCAATAAACCACCGGCGAAACAGCGGAAGGCAACGCTGATATTGTTCTGGATGTAGAAGCCAAACATGAAGATATCGGTATCCGCCTGGCGTTCGCGCCCGATCTTTTCCGCCGCGGGATCGTAAAGCACTTCCATCTGGCGCACCTGGCTGGCGTCGAGCACACTGTAAATCGCCTCGTCATCGAGCCAGGTCCAGACGCCGGCAACCAGCCCGGGCAACACCATCACCAGGAAAGCAAGCAGCACAAAATACCGGTGGCGATAAATGGCCAGCGGAAAATCGCGTTTGACGAAGGCGTAAAAATTGAGCCGGGTTTCAGCGCGGTAGCGATACAGTTCGCGGTACAGGATGAGCACCCGGTTATTCAGCCGCTCGATCAGCGCGCTGTCGTACATGCGCTCCTTGGCGATCGCCAACTGCTGGCACAGGTCGAGGTAATGCTCTGGCCAGCAATTGCGCTGATCGCCGTCGCGCCGGTTTCTCCAGCGCCGCATCGATCCGCTGCCACAGCTCCGCGTACCGGGCTTCAAACTCGTGCTGCTTCATCGCATTCCCAGGTACCAGGCGCCGTTGCGGTGCAAGCGCTCGACGCCGTCTTCACCCGCCTCGTGGGTAATCCCTTCGAGAATCGCGGCCAGTTCCTGCTGGCGCGGCGCTGACAGCTGGGCACTGCGTTGCAGAAAATTGACGATCGAAGTCTGCTCGCCGCGCGACAGCGCGATGGACGGCGCCAGCGGCTGGATATCCTCCAGCACGGCGGCTTGCGACGACTTCGACATGCTCACCACCAGGGTGCCGGCGGCCATATCGCCAAGCCGCTGAAAACGGCGGTTGGACAGCATCGTCACCAGTGCGGCCAGGTAAAACAGCGGCAGAAAATCGACCGTGCGCAACAGGTTGCGCACCAGCGAAGTGCCCAGCGTTACCGGGCTCAGGTCGTCATTGACGACGGTGATGCCGAGCATCTTCTTGCCCGGAGTCTGCCCGCGCGCAAGCACTTCGAACAACACCGGGTACAACCACTCGATGACAAACATGAAGATCAGGAAAAAACCGCCACCGATGCCGGAAAAGCCCAGGAACACCGAGGCCAGAGACAGCACCACGAGAACGACGCCGCGGATCACCAGGTCGATGAGAAAGGCGTAACAGCGCGTGACCGGCCCAACCACCTGGGCTTCCAGGTGAATGCCACCCGGGATTTCGACGCGATAACGTGTGTCCAGCAAGTTAAGTTCCCGGCCGTTTATTGCCTAGCCTGCGAGTGTCCCGGCCTCGGCGCCAAACAGCTTGAAATAGACCAGCGCGTAAGCCAGCGTGATCCAGGGCACGATCCAGATAAGCGGTATGCCGAGCGGAATCATTCCCAGAATCAGCACCAGAATGATCAACATCAGAAATCCCGTGGCGCGAAACCAGATCCGCGTCACCGCCTTGCGCGAAACTTCGAGCGCCCGCCAGGCGCTCAGGTCTTTTTCGATCATCAGCGGCAATGAAAACATGTAGGCAAACGACAGGTAAATACCGGGCAGGATCAGCAGCAGGTACCCCAACATGACCATCAAGGTCATCAGAACATACCACCATATCGCCGCCGGCGTGCGATGAAAGTAGTTGAAGATCGATCCAGCCGATACTGACCTGCCTTGCGAATGCCTTATAGCCATGATGGTGATGCCGACCATCATCGGCATGGTTACCGCGATTGCGACGATCTGCACCAGCCAGGCAATAATGGTGGCGGATCTCTCGTCCGCGCCGAGGCTGACCAGGCCAATTGTCACCGGCAGCGTGATCATCGCGGCGAGCATGTAAATCAAAAACCAGAGTACAGTTGCGATATGACACTTGAGCTTGAACCCCTTCATTCCCCTCCAGGCCTCACCCAGCGTTTCCAGCATGTTGACTTCGATATCGCCATTAATGGCATCCTCGACGCTGCCACCAGCACGGGATCGGACTGAGGTCTCTGTGACAGGTCGGAAGCGGGAGTCGCGTAAATATCGCTCATGGATAAGCCTTTGAATTTACTGATGGAAATGCTAGCCGATTATAGCAGGATAAAAAAGCTTTACCTGTGCGCCTCGCAGACCTTTACGCCACTCGAAAAGTGGCTATCATGCAGGCACCGATTGCGCGACGAAACCTCCATGAAAATTGTCAGTTACAACATCCACTACGCCATCGGCAAGGACGACCGCTACGACCTGCGAACGCATTGTCGACACAGTCCGCGGGGCCGATATCATTGCGCTGCAGGAAGTCGAACGATACTACGACAGCCCGCAAAGTCCGTCGCAACCGGAAGACATCGCCGCCTTGCTGCCCGATTACTACTGGGTCTACGACGCGGCCTTCGATATCGACTGCAGCGAGCGTCCAGGCCGACGGCAGCATTCTCAACCGCCGCCGACAACACGGACAGATGCTGCTCAGCCGCTGGCCGATTCACAGCAAACGCTACTTTCCGACTACCACGCATTCGCATCGACGGTGAATTCAACATGCAGATGGGCGTGCTCGAAGGCATCATCGAGACGCCGCTCGGGTGGCTACGAATCTACAACCTGCATCTTCGGTTCGGTATCGGCCGAGGAGCGACTGCTACAGGCTATCAAGCCTGCTCGAACTGCTGTGCGAGGCGCCGCAAGCGGCGGCGCCTGGACCGGCCCCAACGGCGAATTCGCCGAGCGTGACTGGTGTGTCGGCATGGACGAGCCGCCAATGCCGGCCGGCGCGATCGTGCTCGGCGATTTCAACCTGGAACCCGACAGCGCCGAGTATCGATTGCTGTGCAGCGCAACCGGTCAGAAGGCGCGACGCTGCTCACCGATCTGTGGGCGCGGCACAACCCGGGGCGCAAGGTACTGAGCTGGCATTCGAATCCGTCAAAGCGCGGTCCGGTTGAAAGCGCGCTGCTCGATTACTGCCTGGTTAGCCCGGACCTGGCGGCGCTGTGCCCGCGCCTGCTGGATCGACGAACAGGCCGCGGGCTCCGACCATCAGCCCCTGTGGGCCGAATTCGACCAGGCGTAAAGCGGGTTTATGCCTCCCGGCTCATCACCATAACGAAGCCTAGCGGTGGCTTGACCTCGCTGTTTTCCAGGTCGGAGCAAAAATTCGAAATGTCATAGTCCAGTTCGGTAAAGCGTCGCAGCCGCAGATCCCAATCGACGCCGGCCATCAGGATTTCGTCGAGTCGATGCATGAAGCTGTAATTCGGCGCGCGATTCATAGACTTCGTGCCCGTAGTAATCGAGGCCCGAGGTCTCTTCCCATACCTGGTCGCCGAAATAGGAATAGCGCGGCTTCGACACACCGCTCTGCGGATCTTCTTCGTACATAAACAGCACCGGGTGCATTTCTTCCATGACCAGTTGCCCACCCGGCTTCAGCAAGCCGCGGGCGACTTCGAAAAAGGCTTGCAGGTCAGGCATCCAGCTGATCACGCCGATGGTTACCAGCACCAGGTCAAACGCCGCTGCGAATTCCTGCGGCAATGTCATAAACATCGGACTCGACCAACTCGACCTGATCTTCAGCGCCGGCGATGCGAATCAGCTCACGCCCATGGGCCAGAAACTCGGCGGCGGCATCGACACCGACACAACGCGTCGCCCCCATGTTGCGCAACGACAGGGTTTCACGAGCGTTGTTACAACCCAGTTGAATAATGTGTTTATCACGCACATCGATCGCTTGCAGAGTCGCCAGTATTTCGCCGCTGAAACTCACGTAAGCCGGATCCTCGACCGCGGCGAACAGCTGCTGCGTTATTGTGCGCGGCATGGCGCGCCGCGGCTTCGTTCCAGGCCACGCGATTGGCGTCGGTGTATTGCTTGCGGGATTTACGCATTGGTCGAGTCTCCCACGGGTACGGCACTGGCGCGCAGACACAGGTATTCGAGCGCCAACTGCGCGGCAATCAATGCGGTGATTTCACTGGGGTCGTAATCCGGCGCCACTTCGACCACGTCCATGCCGATAAAATTGACCCCGCGCAGCGCCCGCAGGATCTCGAGCGCCTGGTTGGAGTTCAGTCCACCGGGTACCGGGGTGCCGGTGCCGGGGGCGAAGGCTGGATCCAGCGCGTCGATATCGAAGGTCAGGTAGGCTGGATGGTGCCGACGCACTGCTTGATGCGCTCGACCGTTTGCTCGATACCGTGGCGATGCACCCAGGGTGCATCGAGTACGCTGAAGCGATCCAGTTCCCGGTTGTAGTCGGTGCGAATACCGATTTGCACGAACGCGTCGGCTCGACCAGGCCTTCTTCCACCGCACGATAGAACATGCAGCCGTGGTCGTAGGGATTATCGTTACGTTCGGTATCGGTGTGGGCGTCGAAGTGCACCAGCGACACCGGTCCGTGCCGTGCGGCTACTTCGCGCAGAATCGGCAGTGAAACGAAATGATCGCCGCCGAGGCACAGGGTTTGCGCTCCCTGGCGTAAAATATCGGCGACGCAGGCCTGCGTTTGCGCGACCATCGCAGCGGCATCGCCGTAGCGGTAGATGACATCGCCGTAATCGACCACCTGCAGGCGCTTGAAGGGATTGAAGCCCCACGGATACTGCTTCTCCCAGCTTGCCATATCGCGGCTGGCACGGCGGATGGCGGCGGGCCCGAAGCGCGTGCCGGGTCGATTGCACACCGCCAGGTCGAAGGGCACGCCCAGTATCGCGATATCGATGCCGGCGAGATCGCGCCGGAAGGGCCGGCGCATGAAGGTGCTGGCACCAAAAAAAGGCGCCTCGGGCGTGGAGTCGGACGGACTCGGCCTGACCATAGATGGCAGCAGAATAATGGATCTGTCATAGGTCGGCGTTCCGCAAATTGATCAACCGCTATTCTAACCGATTTTCGCCTCGCGCATAATCCAGTCACGAAAAATTCGGATCGCCGAGTCAGCCTCGCACGGCGCGCGGATAAACCAGGTAATAGCCGTAATCGTCGAGGCTGACCTCGCGGTACTGGTACAGGCGGCCGGCTGCCACTTCATCATCCACCAGTCGATCGTATAGCGCGATACCCTGTCCGTCGATCACCGCCTGCACGCGCACATTGGGATCCGGAATCACCAGGTTGTCGGAGGCCCCGTCCACTCGATGCCAGCGGCCGCGAACCAGTCCATCCAGGCGTCGCTGCCATCGCGATCGTGCAGCAGGGTCTGACTGGCCAGCACCGCTTGCAACCCTGCGGACTCGATGCGCCTGCCGGTCTCGGCGCTACAGCTGCAGCAATGCCGGGCATGGGAAGATCATTTCGATTTCGTGATCGGTTTCGTGCCAGCCACCTTTACCCCAGCGCACGGCGAGATCGAGTTCATCACGGCGTAAATCCGTCAGGTCGACGAGAGGTTGAATGCGTAAACCGATGTCGTCGTGTGCAGTAATGAAGCGCATCAAACGTGGCGACAACCAGCGCGACGCAAAATAAGTGGCCATGCCGATGGTAATGCGTTCCTGTCCAGTACGGCGCAACTCGGAAATGCCGCGTTCGACACCATCGAACAGGCGACTGCAAAGTTGCAACAGGTCCTGCCCCTGCCGGGTAAGCGCCAGGCTGCGTTTTGCGCGCGAAAATACCGCGAAGCCGAGCTCGGCCTCGAGTTGGCGCACCTGGTAACTGACTGCGCCCTTGCTCAGGTTCAATTCACGCGCGGCGGCGCCCATGTTCA
The DNA here is from genome assembly GCA_963835795.1 of uncultured Gammaproteobacteria bacterium. Classification (GTDB taxonomy): domain Bacteria; phylum Pseudomonadota; class Gammaproteobacteria. Next base: position 2,640 of record CAWIHJ010000082.1, on the reverse strand, counting down.
TGTGGCGCGCTACGACGACGAAGCTGCGCAGGTTGTCATAGGCTTTGAATCGCATTATTACTGTTTAATAAATTTAGACGTTAAGGTCAATTCTTTTGATTAGATATTCATTATTTTCAAGCATATGATAGCTATCCGACATCAATCGACTGACTCATTCAGTTAAACAATAAATGACCTGAAATCACCACGGAGGCAAGGCATGAGCGAACTTTCGCGCACTTCGGCACTGGCGTCCCGTCATCGCGACCTGGGATCTGGACTCGAAGACTGGAACGGCATGGGCACCGCCTGGAGTTACCACAGTAATCCCAACGACGAACACGACGCGATCCGCGAGGCGGCCGGACTGTTCGACATGTCGCCGTTAAAAAAGGTATTCGTACGCGGTCCCGACGCCGCGCGCGTGGTCGATCACGTGATCACCCGCGACATGACCCGCGTGGCCGCGGGTCAGTCCGCCTACGGCGCGATCCTCACCGAGCAGGGTACGGTTTGCGACGATGCCATCATTGCCAACAACGGCGGCGACGAATGGATGCACTGTCATGGCTCCGGCGAAAGCATGGAGCGCCTGCAGGAATCGGCGGCTGGCCTGAACGTTGATCTCGAACTGGACGATGACTTGCACAACATTTCCCTGCAGGGACCGCAGGCGCTGCCATTGCTCGATGCCCACTGCCTGCTCGACCTCGGCGCGATGGCATATTTCCATCATCAGTCGACTGAATTATTTGGCCATCCCTGTCGCCTGTCGCGCACCGGCTACTCGGGCGAGCGGGGTTACGAAATTTTCGCAAGCTCGGCAGTCATCGGCGACCTGTGGGACCAGATTCTCGGTCATGGCGCCGATCTCGGGGTCATGCCCTGCTCTTTCACTGCGCTAGACAAGGTGCGCATCGAAGCCGCGCTGCTGTTCTTTGGCTACGACATGACCGCCGAGCATACACCCTGGGAAGTCGGCCTCGGCTTCGCCGTGCATCGCAACAAGGGTGATTTTCGCGGGCGCGACAGCGGTACTGGCGTCAGAGGGCACAGGAACGCTTCGTCGCTGCCGGGATTGCCGTCGATCACGACGATGCCCTCGCCGGTGGTGAAACCTTGCAACTCGATGGCAGGGAGGTCGGCGTGATCAACAGCCCCTGCTGGTCGCACCGCCTCAACAAGTCACTGGCGCTGGTGCACCTGCAGCCACGGGCAGCCCAGCCGGGCAGCCGACTGCAGGTTGTCAGCGACGCCTTCAACGGCAGCGCCACGGTCGAAGCAACACCCTTCTTCGATCCGGCGCAAATCGCGTACGCACGCCTGAGGCTAGTCGATGACGCGCGCTTCAGATACGACGTCGGCAACGCAGTAGCCAGTCTGCCGAACGCAACCGCAGCCAGGCTCCGGCTTTTTTGACGCGCCGTATTCCCGCCTACGAGTTGCTCGACGAGGAAGCACTGGTCGGGCTTGAACAACACGCGGAATGGCTGCTGAGTGAAATCGGCATCGAAATTCGTGACGATCCGGTCGCGCTCGCGCTGTTCACGGAGGCCGGCGCCAGCGTCGACGGCGAACTGTTGCGTTTCGATCGCGGTCATGTGCGCGCACTTTGCGCCAGCGCCCCGAAAACCTACACCATGCACGCGCGCAACCCGGCGCACAGCATCGACTTCGGTGGCGACAACCTCATCTTCGGTTCGGCCTACGGCTCGCCCTTCGTCAGCGATCTCGAAGGCGGCCGCCGCTACGGCACGCTCGCCGACTTTCAAAACTTCATCAAGCTGACTTACCTGTCGCCCTGGCTGCACCATCAGAGCGGCACCATCTGCGAGCCCATCGATATCGCCGGTTAACAAGCGCCACCTCGACATGGTGTACGCGCATCTGCGTTACTCCGACAAACCCTTCATGGGTTCGGTCACCGCGCCCGAGCGCGCCGAGGATTCGCTGGCGATGGCGCGCATCGTGTTCGGCGAAGACTTCATGCGCGATCACCTGGTGATCCAGGGCAATATCAATGTCAACTCGCCGCTGGTGTACGACAACACCATGACCGCGGCGCTGCGCACCTACGCCGCGGCCAACCAGGGTAACGTGATCTCACCGTTCATCATGGGTGGCGCGATGAGCCCGGTGACCCAGCCCGCGTTAATCGCGCAGGCGCACGCCGAAGTCATGGTCGGTATCGCCCTGACGCAACTGGTATGCCCGGGTGCGCCGGTGGTTTACGGCAGTTTCCTGACCACCATGGACCTGAAATCCGGGCGCGCCGACCTTCGGCACCCCCGAATCCACGCCTGGCGACCCTGGCGATATCCCAGCTCAGTCGACGCATGGGCCTGCCGTTTCGCTGCGGCGGGCACCTGACCGCGTCCAAGATCGCCGACGCGCAGGCGATGATGGAATCGACCAACGCGATGAACCCGGCGATCATGGCGGGCGCCAACTTCATCTTCCAGGCCGCCGGGTGGCTCGAAAGCGGCCTGACCATCGGTTACGAGAAGTTCGTCATGGATGCCGAGCAGTGCGGCGCGCTGGCGCGGATGGTCGAGGGCCTGATGATCGACGACGATCAGCTCGCGCGTCGACGCCTACCGCGAGGCTGGCGCCGGCTCGAATTTCCTCGGCGTGCAGCACACCCTGCGGCACTACAAG